>CATKWX010000013.1 GCA_949840345.1 uncultured Eubacteriales bacterium | reverse complement strand
TTGAAAGGAAATAGTAAAATGGCAACAACAAATGAATACATAGAATATGTATGTGAACAAATAAAAGGTATTGGAGAAATAAGATATAAGAAAATGTTTGGTGAGTTTATGGTATATGTTAATGATAAACCAGTTATTATAGTATGCGATAATATACCTTTTGTTAAAAAACTAGACTGTATTAGCGAAATGATGCAAAATGCAGAAGTGGGCTGTCCATATAAAGGCGCAAAAGAGCATTATGTATTAGATATCGATAATGCTGACTTTTGCAAATCTGTTATTATAGAAGTAGAAAAAGTAACACCAATACCAAAACCAAAAAGAAAAAAATAAATTTTATTTAAAGCGTAAAAAAGTCCATGAACATATTAGCCAACTCCTCTGGTGTTTCTTTACAACCGCTAATAAGCCAATTATAGTAAATGTTGTAAAGACCGCCAGATACAAAATAATAGTTGTATTCTTCTTTTTTATTTTTAGCTTTGTTAGAAAATATTTTATCAAATTCGTCTTTAATATAATGAATTAGATTTGCTTTGTATAAAAGTAAACCTATTTCTTCTTGTTCTTTTAAATGAGTAAATAAAGTAATTATATATTCCTTAAAATAATTAGGATTATAATTTACTTTTTTCTTTTTAATAAATTCGTTTGTTATATCATCTAAATAATATTTTATAATATCTTCTTTGCTAGAGAAATTACGATAATAGGTAATATGCGAAAGTCCAGCTTTATCAGTAATATCTTTATTTGTTATATCTGCAAAATCTTTTTTTCTCATTAAATATATAAGAGCTTCTGAAATATACTTTTTTGACAACTCACTTCGAAGTTCCATTGTTATAATTCCACCATCTTTCTAACAGTTGAGCGTTTTTCTATTGATTTTCTATTTAAGATATTTTATACTGTTAGTAATATAACAGTTACTTTTAAAAATGTCAAGGAATAAAAGCAACTAAAAAGGAGGTAATTTATTATGACATGGAAAAGACTGCTTATTATTGGAGTTATAGCAATTATAGGATTTGTTTTAGGACGTTTAGCTTTTAGAGCATTTTTGAATTTGCTAATGGGTGGAACTATGTTTGGGGGTAATATACTATGAGTGAGGAAAAGAAAAGAGGAAAAGGAATGTTTATTTTTATTTGCATATTAGTATTTATATTTTCATTTGTTATAGGAATTGCATCAAAAAGTTTTATAAAACCGGACTGGGCTAAAAAATATAATGTTGCTTGGAGTGACGATATAGGCACAAGATATACAGATATCTCTTATGGAGAAGGTGAAGCAAATAAGTTTGACTTATATTTGCCAAAGGATAATTCAAAAAACAACTATGGATTAGTAGTTTATTTACATGCAGGAGGATTTACAGCAGGAGATAAATCAGGAGATGTTGAAATGCTTTCTTGGCTATGTTCAAAAGGCTATGTTGCATGTGGCATCAATTATACTTTAAGAAACGAAACAAATAATGCTAGTGTATTAACACAAGCAAATGAAATAAAACAAGCTATTCCTATTGTTATAGAAAAGGCAAAGGAATATGGTTATAACATAAATGAAATGGCAATAGCTGGTGGGTCAGCTGGACACTGTTTAGCAATGATATATGCTTATAGAGATGCTAAAGAATCACCAGTTCCAGTAAAATTATTATTCGGAGCGGTAGGACCATCAAGTTTTTATGCAGAAGATTGGGATGTATATGGTTTTGATAGAGATACAGATGAGGCAAGAAAAGGCGCTAGTGATTTACTTGGAGTTATGGGTGGAGTAGAACTAACACCGGAGATGATTAACGATGGTTCTTACATAGAAAAATTAAAGCCTATATCAGCAGTAATGTGGGTAGATGAAAATACAGTTCCAAGTGTAGTAGCTTATGGAAAATATGATAAAGTTCAGCCATTTAAGGGGTCACAAAGATTATTAGAAACATATAAGAAATACAATGTAGATTATAAATATTTTGAGTGCTCTCATTCGGGGCATGGACTTCAAAATGATAATAAGGTATATAAAGAATATATGGAAGCGGTTGAGGAATATTTAGAAAAATATATGCCAGTAGAAAAATAAATTATAATTTATAAAGCTAAGTAGTAATTGAAAACTACTTAGCTTTTATGATAATATATTAGTAAATAAATAATAATTTAATTGGAGGCAACAACTATGGATAAGAAAAGAATAGTAAACTGGACAATAGCAGTAATAGTTGTTATTGCATATTTAACAATAAGTATTGCGTTTGAGTCTTGGGCATATTCTTGGATTATATGGGTTGTATATGCAATTTACAGATTTATTGCGAAATAATTTTGGATGAATTATACAACTTTAAGGGAGGATAAATTTATGGCAAGAGTATTGAAAAATAAGAAACTAGTAAATACAAGATTAGCAACTAATTATGGGGGATGGATGTATTGCGACAAGTGTAATGAAAATATAGGCTATTTGTGCTATTCAACTTATGATAAGTTAGAATTAAAATATAAATGTAATTGTGGGAGTATAGGTAGTGCGTTGTTAGACTTTGCAGATAGTAAGATTGGTCAAACTTGTGGCGATGAACTAGTTATTATAAAAAATAGATTTTGCTGTCCAAAAGATAATGAGCCTTTAATTACAATATTAGATAAAAAAGTGTCAAGTTACGAAATGAAAATTACTTGTAAATCTTGTGAAAGAATTTATAAAAAAACTAAATAAATTATGAGAGGGTTTGAGAATGAGTAAATATGAGCCATTATGGAAGTATTTAAAGGATAATAATAAAGATGATTATAAATTATCTTATGAAGAGATTAGAGATATTTTGGGTTTTGATATAGACCATTCTTTTTTAACTTATAAGAAAGAAGCCAAAGAATACGGATATGAAGTAGGTAAAATATCAATGAAAGAAAAAACAGTAATTTTTAATAAGATATAATTATTGTTACAATGAATATTTAGGAGGTAGTTTATGATATATAAATGTACTTATAAAACTCCAAAGGAATTTTCAAATATCATAATGAATAGTGATGGAGAATATTTAACTGGTTTATGGTTTGAGGATTCAAGAGATTCTTCAAAACATAAAATAAATTGTGAAGAAAAAAACTTGCCAGTATTTAATGAAACGAAAAAATGGTTAGATTTATATTTTAGTGGTAAAGTACCAGATTTTACACCTAAATATAAAATAGAAAATTTAACGCCATTTAGAAAAGAAGTAATAGATATAATGAATACTATTTCCTATGGAAAAACTTTAACATATAACGATATATCTAAAATAATTGCTAAAAATAGAGAAATAAAAAAGATGTCTGCTCAAGCAGTTGGAGGAGCTGTTGGGTGGAACCCTATTTGCATAATTATTCCTTGTCATAGAGTTGTTGGAACAAATGGAAGTTTAACTGGCTATGGTGGAGGAATAAAAAATAAAGTGGAACTATTAAAATTAGAAAATAACGATATGAGTAAGTATTTTATTCCACAGAAAGGTACTGCATTATGATAAGATGTAAATGGTGTAATTTAAAGAATCCAAAATATGTAGAATATCACGATAATGAATGGTGTAAGCCAAATTTTGATGATAAATATTTATATGAAATGTTAATATTAGAATCTTTTCAAGCAGGGCTTTCTTGGGAATGTGTATTAAATAAAAGAGCGAGTTTTAAAAAGGCATTTGATAATTTTAACATAGATAAAATATGTAATTATGATGATAAAAAAGTGCAAGAATTGTTAACAAATAAAGATATTATAAGAAACAAATTAAAAATAAATGCAGCCATAAATAATAGTAAAATATTTAAAGCTATACAAAATGAATATGGCACATTTTATAATTATTTAAAAACATTTACAGAAGATACAATTATATATGAAATAGATAAAACTACAAATGAGTTATCAGATATGTTATCTAAAGATTTGCAGAAAAGAGGTATGAAATTTGTAGGGTCAACTATAATATATTCATATTTACAAGCAATAGGAGTTATATATTCACACGATAAAGAATGCTTTTTATATAGGGAAACTTGAACTTGATAATCGTTGTTCTTCCCACTCAACGATTAGTATGTTTACTTTTGTATACAAGGATTTTACAATAATATCAAAGGAGGTAGAAATATGGATCAAGTAAAAGTAGGCAGGTTTATTGCAGAATGCAGAAAAAATAAAAATATGACACAAGCAGAACTTGCAGAAAAACTAAACATTACAGACAGAGCAATATCAAAATGGGAAACTGGAAAAGGTATGCCAGATTCTTCTATAATGCTTGAGCTATGTAGCAAACTTGATATTAGTGTAAATGAATTATTAAGTGGGGAGGTAATAAAAATGGAAAATTATAATATAAAAGCTGAACAAAATTTATTAGAAATAAAAAAACAAAAAGAAGAAGCAGATAAAAGATTATTAAAAATGGAAATTATTATAGGTGTATTGTCAACTTTAATATTCTTAGTATCAGTATTTGTTGCATCTTTTGTAGAAATGGAAACTTGGATAAGAGTTTTGCTTATAGCTTTTGGATTTATTACATTTATTATAGGAGTATATCATGCTTTAATAATTGAACAAACAGCAGGGTATTATGAGTGTGCTAAATGTCATCATAAATATGTGCCAACATATAAAAGTGTATTTTTAGCAATGCACTCTGGAAGAACAAGATATATGAAATGTCCTAAATGTAATAAAAAAAGTTGGAATAAAAAAGTACTAACAAAATAGGAGGGTATATGGAAATTATTATTGAAAAATTAAAAAAGGAAGATTTGAAGGAAGCAATTTCTATATATGATAATAATCATAATTTAACAACTAATTATGATAAACTTATAAGTATATATGATAAAATTTATGATAATTCAGCATATCATAATATTGTTGCTAAAATAAATGGCAAAATAGTTGGGCTTGCAACTATAATAATCAATTATGATATAGTTGAGGAATTAAAACCATTTTTAACCGTATGGAATTTTGGAATAAAAGAGGAGTATAGAAGACAGAAAATTGGTACGAAAATGTTTGAATATATTTATGAGTATGCCAAAAGCAATAGCTGTAGCTTTATTTCTTTAATAGCGGAAAAAGACAATAAAATAGCTCAATATTTTTATGAAAAATTGGGCTATAATAAAGAAATAGGATATGTTAAGTTAATAAATAAATAGGTTGGTAAGTAATATATGAATTTAAAATATTTACTTGCATTTGAACAATAAAATTACCAAGTGCAAGATAACGACAAAGTTAAGACTGATTATCAGTATTTAGTCGTAGAGTGGATTCGTGGTCCACTCTATATTTTTTGATAAAAAAAGTATGTGGGTTCGTGGTCCACATACAGATATGACTTGAATACTAGAGACATTCAAAGTTCATTTATTATGATTAAATAATAACATACATTTTTCTATTTATCAAATAAAATCAAACAAAAAATTCAATTAGTAAGCTGTTGTAAGCTATGAGTTTAATCATAATACCACTTATTTATGCAATTTTTCTATAAATAAAACTATTAAGGAGTAATATAAATTACAATTTATAAAGCTAAGCGGTAATTGATAATTACTTAAGTTTATGATATTATTTTATAATATCAATAAGAACTTGTAGGTGATATATATGGAAAAGTGGTTAAAGTGGGCAATTGAAATTCAGAGTTTGGCACAATCAGGATTAGAATATACAGACAATGTTTATGATATAGAAAGATATGAGAAATTAAGAGAAATATCAGCAGAAATGATATCAGAAAAGAGTAATATAAGTTTAGACAAAGTAAAAGAGTTATTTTGTAATGAAACAGGCTATCAAACACCTAAAATAGATACAAGAGCAGTTATATTTAAAGATAATAAAATTTTGTTAGTTCACGAAAATAATGGAACTTGGGCATTGCCAGGTGGTTGGTGCGATGTATTAGAAAGTGTTAAATCAAATACTATAAAAGAAGCTAAAGAAGAGACTGGGCTAGATGTTGAAGCAATTAAGATAATTTCTATTCAAGATAGGAACAAACACAATAAGCCAATATATGCTTATGGAGTATGCAAGATATTTGTATTGTGCAACATTATTGGTGGTAATTTTATAGAAAACATAGAAACAACAGAAATTAAATACTTTGCGTTAGATGAAATACCTAATAATTTGGCTGAAGAGAAAACAAATAAAGAGCAAATAGAAATGTGTTTTAAAGCAGTTAGTAATGAAAATTGGCAAACGCAATTTGATTAAAGGAGAGTTTAAATTATGAACAAACAAGAAATATACAATTACTTAAAAGAAAGAAATATATGGCACGAAATTACAGAGCATAAAGCAGTTTATAATATGGCAGAACTATCTGGAATCGATATACCATATCCAGAAGCGGATGCAAAGAATCTTTTTGTGCGTGATGATAAAAAAAGGAATTACTATCTTATAACTGTAAAGGGGAATAAAAGAGTAGATTTAAAGGATTTTAGACAAAATAATAATACTCGTGCATTGAGTTTTGCTTCAGAAAATGAGTTGATGAATATAATATGTTTAGTACCAGGCTCTGTAACACCATTAGGTTTATTAAACGATAAAGAATTAAAAGTAACTTTTTATATAGACAAAGGTTTTATGAGTGATTTGCACCTTATAGGAGTACATCCAAACGACAATACAGCAACTATATGGTTAAAAGTAGAAGATTTAATCGATATTATAAAAGAACACGGAAATGAAATACATATTGTTGAAATATGAATATTAAGATAAATTACAATTTTTATGGAGGATTAAATGAAAGATAAAATAAGACAAGTAGTTTGTGATGAATATAGCAATACACTTGGAATAGTCGCTTACAAAGATAATAAAGAAGTATATGAGGAATATTTTAATAATGCAACAAAAGATGAGTCAATTCATACTTTTTCAATAGCAAAAAGTGTTGTTTCAATACTTATAGGAATTGCAATAGATAAAGGTTATATCAAAAGTGTTAATCAAAAAGTTTTAGATTTCTTTCCAGACTATCAATTAAAGAGAAATCAAGAGCAATTAAAAGATGTAACAATAGAGGATTTTTTAACTATGAGAGTTCCTTATAAGTATAAATGTGAACCATATACAAAAGCATTTTCAAGTAATGATTGGGGAGAATTTGTTTTAACACAAGTTGGTGGTAAAGAACAAATTGGAGAGAAATTTCATTATTCGACTATTGGTATTCAAATATTATCAAATATAATTCGTAAAGCAAGTGGTCTGGACTTAAAAGAATTTGCTACAAAATATTTATTTGAACCATTAGAAATTAAAGATGTTCCTGTTGCACCAGTACACGATAAAGAATCACAAGACCATTTTTATAAAACAAGAAATATAAGAGGTTGGGCAAAAGACCCAAGTGGAAATTATACAACTGGTTGGGGAATATCACTTACAACTGATGAATGGGCAAGAGTAGGTTTGTTAGTATTAAACAATGGCATGTATAATGGTAAAAGAATTGTATCAGAAGAATATATAAAAGAAATGGTTAAAGAAAGAGAAAAAAACTATGGTTATTTATGGTGGATATATCCTAAAAATCAAACAATGAAAATTATTACAAAGGAATATAACACAGGAAAGTATGATTCATATTGTGCGAATGGTGTTGGTGGATCTCTAATTAGCGTAATACCAGAAAAAAATATTGTAATATGCTTAACTTGTTCTTTAGTATATAATCCTAAAGTTAGAACAGAGTTAATAAACAATTACTTGATACCATATATAGATAGTTTAGAATAATAAATTATAATTTAGGAGGCTAAATATGATTAAGTCAAATATAAAAAAAGAGTTTAATTGTGATATAGAAAAATTATGGAATATTATAACTGATAATACAAAATATGCTTGGAGAAGTGATTTGTCAAAAATAGAAATAACTGATGATAGACACTTTATCGAATATGCTAAAAATAATTATCCTACTTATTTTACTATCACTTCAAAAGTTAATTTAAAAGAATATAAATTTGATATTGAAAATACTAACATTAAAGGTAAATGGACAGGTATATTTAAAAAATTAGCTAATGGTAATGTGTTATTAGATTTTACAGAAGAAATAGAAACTAATAATTTTATAATGAAACTATTAGCAAAACCATATCTAAAAAGTCAGCAAAAAAGATATATGAACGATTTAGAAAAAGAATTAAATAAATAGCAAATTACAATAAACATATTACAAACTGTAGGGGCACTGCTTGCCTAACGGAAAGAGTGAATAATTAATAGTGAATAATGGTATGTAGGGAACAGATGGGCGTCGTTCCGAAGACACCACTGTGCCCTTTTTAATTAAATTCAATGAGTTTTCAATAAAACATATATAAAATGAGTTTTGAGGTGGTTTACATGAATATTCTAATAATTGAAGATGAATACAGTTTAGCTGATGCGATAGCGGAAACATTAAAAAAAGAGAAATTTAATGTAAATATTAAAACAAATGGCGAAGAGGGAGAAGATGAAGCGCTAACAAGTAATTATGATTTGATTTTATTAGATGTTATGCTACCAATAAAAAATGGATTTGAAATTTTAAAAAATTTAAGGGAAGCAAAAATAAAAACACCAATTATTATGCTAACAGCAAAATCGGAAATTGAAGATAAATTAAATGGACTAGAAAATGGGGCAGATGATTATATAACAAAACCATTTTCTACAAGAGAACTTATGGCAAGAATAAAAATAATATTAAAGCGAATTAACAATATAGAAGAAATAGATGTTTTTAAATTCGGAGATTTGGAATTAGATGTAAAAAATGCAAAAGTGAAATGTAGAGAAAATGAAATACAAATAAGCGGAAAAGAGTTTGAGTTGCTAGAGCAGTTACTTGTTAATAAAAACCAAATATCTACAAGAGAAAATTTAGCACAAAGAATTTGGGGCTATGAAAGTGAAGCGGAATATAATAATGTAGAGGTTTATGTAACATTTCTAAGAAGAAAATTAAATTTATTGCAATCAAAAGTAAGAATAAAAGCAGTAAGAGGAATAGGATACAAATTGGAGGAAGAAAATGATTGATAAATTACAAAGAAAAATATTTTGGATTATTCAAATTTCTTTAACATCAATTATATTAGTAATTACCATATTATATGCTGTTCTAAGTTATAGAGATTCCATAATGTCAGCAACAATTATGATGGATAGACTAACAGGAGATGATGGAAGAAGAATTGAAAGACCACAGGAACTGCGAGAACAGATAGAAGCGGAGGCTTATGACATTTATAGATTTTCTATTAATAATGAGTTTAAAATATTTAGGGAGACAAATGATCCAAGCAATGAAATTAGAAATCACGCTATTGATATAAGCAAGGGCAAATCTGAAATGGGAATCATTGATAAATACATATATAAAGTAAGAAAAATGGGAAATAATGAAATAAGTGTTACATTGATGGAAAATGAAGATATAGTTTTTAATATAAAACTTAAAATAATTCTTTGTATGAGTATAGGACTTATATCAACCGTAATCATATATATATTGGCAAAAAAGGTATCTAAGACAATAGTAAAACCAGTAGAAGAAACTTTAGAAAAGCAAAAACAATTTATATCAGATGCATCACATGAATTAAAAACACCACTTGCAGTAATTGAGGCAAATTCAGATGTTCTTGAAGACAAAGTAGGAAAAAATAAATGGATAACTTATATTCAAACTGAAATACAGAGTATGAATAAATTAGTAAATGATTTGCTATTATTAGCAAAAATAGAAGATACATCTTTTGATAACTATGTAACATTTAATTTATCAAAAGAAATAGAGATTATAGTATCAGCTTTTGAAAGTATGGCTTATGAAAACCAAGTAAATATAGTTACAAACATTCAAGAAGATATAGAATTTAACTGCGACAAAGAAGATATAAAACATATACTTTCTACTTTAATTGATAATGGAATTAAACATACTAAAAAAGATAAGAAAGTTATAATAGAATTGACAAAGGAAAGAAATGAAATAAAAATACAAGTAAAAAATGAGGGAGATCCAATACTAGAAGAGGAACAAGCAAAGATTTTTGAAAGATTTTATAGAGTAGATAAAGCAAGAAATAGAAACGAAAAAAGATATGGATTAGGTTTAGCAATAGCTAAAAGAACTGTAGAAAAGTATGGTGGGGTAATAGAAGTAATTTGCAAAGATGGAATTACAAATTTTATAGTGAAGCTAACAGATTAGAATGATAAGAAATTATCATTCTTTTTTTCAATATTTCTTCAATATTTATTTGTTACATTAAATTTAACAAAGGGGGTTTTTAAATGAAAAATAGTATATTAACTTTTATAATTGGACTAATATTAGGCGCAGTTATTATGACAGCAATTTTTTTTGTATATGAAAAATTAAATACAAATGAAAACAATATGCCAAATGGGGAAAGACCACATATGATGGAAAATGGCGAAATGCCACCAGATATGTTTGATAGACAAGGAGAGAAATCTGTTAAAGAAACTCTTGCAAGTGATATCGATGAAGGAACTAGAGTTTCACAAAGTAAAATAGATTTAAGCCAATACGATACAAATATAACAATAACTAAATCAGGAGAATATACATTAACAGGAGAATTTAAAAAATCTGTATTAGTAAATGCAGAAGGAAATGTTACTTTAATATTAAATGGAGTTAATATTGAGAGTGAAAACACCGCAGCAATTTCAAATATTAGTAGTAATAATTTAACAATTAAATTAGCACAAAATACTATAAATAATTTGTCAGATGGTGGAGCGAGTGAATATGATGCTTGTATATATTCTAATGGTAAACTTATAATAGAAGGTGATGGAACATTAAATGTATATGGAAATCAAGAAGAAGGCGAGGGAATTGCAACTGAAACAAATGATATTACAATAAATGGCGGTACAATAAATATTGAATGTCAAGATGATGGAATCAATGCAGGAGGAGATGGTGGCTTAATTACAATAAATGGTGGGGACATATTTATCAATGCAAAAGGAGATGGAATAGATTCAAATAAGAACTTAATTATAAATGGAGGAAACATATATACAATAGGTTCGCCTACTGGAGGGGATGCAGGAATTGATACTGATGATGGATTTGAAATAAATGGTGGAAATATAATTGCGTTAGGCTCAGATATGTTAGAAAAACCAGAAACAACTTCTAAACAAAAATCAATATGCGTTTCATTAACAAACAAAGTAGACAAAGGAAATAAAATCAGTGTAATAAGCGAAAATGAAGAAGAAATTATTTCTTTTGAGGCAAAAGAGCAATTTAAAACTTTAATAATAAGCAATAATAAAGTAAGTAGCGGAATATATTATTTATATATAAATGGAGAAAAAACAAATTATACATTAGAAGTTAAATAGAAAAAAGCTAAGTAGTAATTGAAAACTACTTAGCTTTATGATATTATTTTGTAAGACAAATAGTAATTTGTCGCTACGATTAGTAAATTAAAAGTGAGATGTAAAAAATGAAAAAAGGTATAATAATTTATCAATCAAAGTATGGTGCAACAAAAAAGTATGTAGATTGGTTAATTGAAGAAACAAAATTTGATAGTATTGAAACACCAAATGCAAAGATAAAAAATATTGAAAAATATAGTACAATAATTTTATGTGGTGGAATTTATGCTTCTGGTATAGCAGGTTTGTCATTTTTAAGAAAAAATTATAAGGTACTAAAAGACAAGAAATTGGCTATACTTTGTGTTGGTGCATCTCCATTTGAAGAAGAAGCATTTAATGAAGTGAAAGCACATAATCTTAAAGAAGATTTGAAAGATATTCCTACATTCTATGGTAGAGGTGCTTGGGATGAAGAAAGTATGTCATTTAAAGATAGAACTTTATGCAAAATGTTACAAAAGGCAATAGCAAAGAAGGATCCTAAAACTTATGAACCTTGGATGAAAGCACTAATGAGTGCAGTAGGAGAAAGATGTGATTGGACTGATAAAGAATATCTAAAACCATTGTTAAATTATATTAACTAAAAAATTACAATCTTGAGGGAGTGAGAGAATATGAAAACAAAAGTTATAAAAGATATAGTGGTAGTTAATAGTAATGAACTTATAATAAAAGATGTTCAAACAGCAATAGATTTCATTATGACCATAAAATATGAAACAAACTGTAATAAAATAGCATTGAATAAAAGTGCAATAGTAGAGGACTTCTTTATATTAAGTAAAGGTTTAGCAGGAGAGATTTTACAAAAATTTATAAATTACCAAACAAAATTTGCAATATATGGAGATTATTCAAAATACACGAGCAAACCATTAAAAGACTTTATTTATGAAAGCAATAAAGGAAAAGATATTTTCTTTGTTTCAAATGAAGATGAGTCAATAGAAATGTTGAGTAAATCATAACAAGAAATTACAATTTACGAGGGAGATAAATATGATAATAATTGAAGTAAAAGAAAGAACAGAAATACTAATAAATGAATTACTAGAAGTGTGGAAAAATTCAGTAAAAGCAACACATTTATTTTTGTCAAATGAAGAAATAGAGAACATTAAGAAATATGTACCACAAGCATTAAATAAAATAGCTCATTTGGTTGTTGCTAAAAATGATGATAATATGCCTATTGCATTTATGGGAATTGAAAATCAAAAATTAGAAATGTTATTTATTAAAAATAGTAAAAGAGGAAAAGGGTTAGGAAGGCAATTATTAAATTATGGAATAGAAAATTATAATGTTAATGAGTTAACGGTAAATGAACAAAATCCAAATGCAAAGGGCTTTTATGAATATATGGGATTTAGAACTTATAAGAGAACAGAACTAGATGAACAAGGAAACCCATATCCAATTCTATATATGAGATTAGAGAGATAAATTACAATTTAAAAGTAACACAAACAGGAGGAATATCAATGATAGTAAATGTAGGTGGAAGAACAGATATAGTAAATTATTATAGCGAATGGCTAATGAACAGAATAAACGAAGGATTTGCTTATTCAAGAAATCCTCTATTTCAAAATAATGTTTCTAAAATAAGCCTAAAACCAGAAGATGTAGACTGTTTAATGTTTTGCTCAAAAAATTATAAGCCTATGCTAAAGAATATGAAAGAAATAAACGAAAGGTATAGAATTATATGCCATTATACAATAACAGCTTATGATAAAACAATAGAGCCAAATGTACCAAGTATTGATAAATCTATAAAAACGCTTATAGATTTATCAAAAATTGTTGGAAAAGAAAAAGTTTTATGGAGATATGACCCAATACTTTTAACTAAAAAATATACAGTAGGAAAGCATTTAGAAACATTTGAATATATAGCAAAGCAAATTGCTCCTTATGTTCAAAGATGTATATTTAGCTTTGTAGAAATGTATAAGAAACTAGACTACAATATGCCTGAAATTATTGACCTTACAGAAGATGACAAAATAAAAATATTAAAGGGTATTGGGGAAATATCAAAGAAATATAACTTATATACTCAAACTTGTGGAACTGATGAAAATAATGAGAAATATGGTATCCATGTATCAGGTTGCACAACAAAAGAAATATTAGAGAGGGCAAATGGCGTAGAATATAAAACAGTAAAAGCAAAACCTATGAGAAAAGGTTGTCATTGTATACCAAGTAGAGATATTGGGGCTTATGATACTTGCTTAAATGGTTGCAAATATTGTTATGCGAATAAAAGACCAGATTTAGCAAAAGAAAATATAAAATTACACGATAAAAATTCGCCATTATTATTAGGAAATATAAATAAAACAGATAAAATAACAGAATCAAAGCCAAGTAGCTTCATTATTCAAGATAATGGAAAACAAATAAGCTTTATATAAGGTGGAAAATAATAATAAATTAAAGCTTGGACAGATAGTATAAAATATGGCGTTAAGAAATATGAAAAAACAAACAGCAGGTAGAGATAATTTAGGTAATCTTGCACCTAAATTTGCAGAATTAAATGATGATGCATTGTTTGAGAAAATTTGGTCAAGGGGAACCAAATACAGCATTTGCTAAGTATTTTGTAGGGAATTCATATTTAAAGGCACTTCCAAAAGCAGATAATGTATTTATAGCAAATGTAACTTTTAAGCCAAAATGTAGGAATAATTGGCACATACACAAAGCAACATCTAGTGGAGGACAAATTCTTATTTGTGTAGATGGAGAGTGTTGTTATCAAGAAGAGGGAAGACTATCACAAAGCTTAAAATCAGAAGATGTAGTAACAATTCCGGCAAATGTAAAACATTGGCACGGAGCTAAAAAAGATAAATAGTTTAGTTATTTGGCAGAAGAAGTACCAGGAGAAAATACAAGTAATGAATGGTGTGAGAAAGTTACAGATGAAGAGTATGATAAACTATAGTTATAAACTTGTTATAAAAGTAATTGTTAAACAGCAATTTTAATTTTAAGGATTAGAGATTAGAAATAATCTCTATATTTTTTGAAAAAAAGATGTAACCTTTTCTCAAAAAATGTTACTATGTAGATGAAGGTTAACTGAAATAAAAGGAGATTTAGATCTAAATTGAAAAAAGAAATTTTAAAAGATTACTTAATAAAAGGAAAATTAGATATAGACAAATTATTAAATGATTTTTATGGATATGTCTATATAATAGTAAAAAATGGAGTTAGCATATACATTACTGATGAAGATATAGAAGAAATAATATCTGATGTATTTATTGCTATTTGGAAAAATAGTAATAATCTTTCTAATACAACTGATATAAAAGCTTATTTGGCAGGGATTTCAAAAAATGTTATAAAAAATAAATATAGAAAAAATGAATTAAATGTTTCTATATCTGAATATGAAGAAAAAATTTTAGATATAAGTAATTTTGAAAAACAAGTTGAAGAAGATGAGCAACATATAATAATAAAAAACACATTAAAAGCTCTAAAAAAGGAAGAATACGAGACATTTATAATGTTTTATTATGAAGCAAAAACAACAAAACAAATTGCAGAAGAATTAAATTGTACTGTAGGAAAAGTAAAAGTTATTCTTCATAGGGTTAGAAAGAAAATAAAAAGAAATTTAGAAGATGGAGGTTATGGCTATGCAAAATAATGAGCTAAAAGAAAGAATAAGAAAAAACATAAAGGAACATATAGCTATATCAAACATCAGAGAGGAGTTTGATATGAAAACAAATATTAATAAAAAAATAGCTTATGCAATTTCATCTATATGTGCAGTATTCATATTAGGAATAGGAATACTTGTAGGTGCACATAACTTGAATAATAATTTATTTCAAAATGAAAATGTAGAAATTGGAGAAGAGGAAAGTCTAAAAATTGATTTAAATATAAACAGAATAAAAGAGGCTGGATTAGCTAAATTTGATGCAGATATAGAAAATATAAATACTGAAAAATTGCCAGGAGAACTTAAATTTATGGAAACGATAATAATTCCTACAGAATTTAAGTTAGTAGATATGTATAAAATTTATGTAAGAAGTAATCGAGATATTAAAAAATATGACTTATTACATGATTATGTATTTGAATACCAAAAAGATGAGGAAAATGACATAAGAATAGCGATATCAACAGTAGAAAATCCAATAAGAGACTATTATTTAGGAGAAAATAATGAAATTTCAAGAATAGGAGATGTAGAACTTAAAATAACTCAATATGAAAAAATGTATATGGCTAGTTTTAGAGTCAAAGATATATATTTTGATATAGAAACACAAGGTATAACAGAAAGTGAATTAGTAGAAACACTAAAATCAATAATTATAAAAATTAAATAAAAGTTTAGATTAGATAAACAGTAAAAATAGATAGTTAGCTATTTGCTAATTATCTATTTCTTATGTTATAATCATTTCGATAAATTACAATTAGTAGAGCAAGTAATTAAGCCTAGAGATTATTTGTTCTTCATGATATAATCAAAACACAAGATAGTGATTAAAAAATTAGAAAGATGAGGTAAGATTATGGTACATTTAGTATATTGTGATGATAAGTCAAAAGAATTATTAAAAATTTTAGATGGTAGTAAAACGATGATTATAAGAGGAGCAGCAGGAAG
Source organism: uncultured Eubacteriales bacterium (assembly GCA_949840345.1). Classification (GTDB taxonomy): domain Bacteria; phylum Bacillota; class Clostridia; order TANB77; family CAG-508; genus CAKPQL01. The sequence continues at coordinate 30,779 of CATKWX010000013.1, read as the reverse complement.
AAAAATACCACATAGCAGAGTATTCAAAGATGAAATACTTTATTTTATGGAAAAAGGAACAAAGAAAATTACAGCAAAAGCAGTTGTGACAGATGTTCAAAACTATGTTAAATTAAGTGACGAAGAAATAACAAAGACTATTGAAGATAATAATAATAAATTACAGCTAACTGATAAGCAAAAAGAAAGATGGCATAAAAAATGCTTATGTTTAGTTGAATTTAAAAATGTAGAAGAAATTACAGCATTAGATTTTGACCATCAAGGGAATATGGACGATTGGTTAATTATCGAGAAAATAGAAGATGTAGTTGTAGGAACAAGTATTCCTTATAATTATGAAAAATCAAAATTTTAAGGTGGTATAAATATGGCAATGTGGAATCCTTGGAGGGGTTGTAAGAAATGTAGTGATGGTTGTTTGCATTGCTATATTCATAAAGGAGATTTAAAAAGAAATGTTGATACAAATGAAATAGTAAAGACAAAAGATTTTGAAAAGCCAATAGAGAAATTAAAAAATGGTAATTATAAGATGAAATCTGGAATTGTTTATTTATGTTTTTCTACAGATTTTCTAATTGAAGAAGCAGACATTTGGAGAAATGACTGTTGGGAAATGATTAAAGAAAGACAAGACTGTACTTTTTTGTTTTTAACAAAAAGAATTGATAGATTTATGAAATGTATTCCAAATGACTGGAATAATGGATATGATAATGTGGTTGTATGTTGTACTATCGAAAATCAAAAGAATGCAGATTATAAATTGTCTATTTTTAAAGATTTGCCAATAAAGCATAAATGTATAACAGCACAGCCATTATTAGAGAAAATTGATATTGAAAAATATCTTGATAATATTGAATTGGTTGTAGTAGGTGGAGAATCTGATATAAATGCTAGGGCATTTAATTATGATTGGGCATTAGACATTAGAGAACAATGTATAAGGAAAAATGTTAATTTCGAATTTAGACAATGTGGAACTTATACAATAAAAGATGGAAAGCAATATAAAATACAAACAAAAGATTTGTGTAAACAAGCAAAATTGGCAAATATTGATTATAAAAGTAATTGATAAATTACGATTTAAAAAGGAGTAGTAATTATGAGAGATGCAGAAAAAACTATTGGAAATATGATAGATAAGCAAAGCATTTGTTATATAAGTTCTATTGATAAAGAGGGATTCCCAAATACAAAAGCAATGCTAAAGCCTAGGAAAAGAAATGGAATAAAGGAAATTTATTTTTCTACTAATACATCTTCATTAAAAGTACAGTCATTTAGGGATAACCCAAAAGCTTGTGTATATTTCTGTGATAAGAGATTTTATAGAGGAATAATGCTTAAAGGAACAGTAGAAGTTTTAGAAGATAAAGAGTCAAAAGAAATGATATGGCAATTCGGAGACACAATGTATTATAAAAAAGGTGTAACAGATCCAGATTACTGTGTATTGAAGTTTACTTCTATTTCAGCGAGATATTATAGTAATTTTAAATCGGAGGACGTAGAAATTTAAGGATATTAAAATTTTTTAAGGAGAATAAAAGTATGGATATATCAATTAGAAAGTGGGAAATAGAAGATGCAGAATAATTGAAAAATGCAATAAATAATCAAAAGGTTTTAGATAATTTAAGAGATGGAATACCATATCCATATACGATAGAAAATGCAAAAGAATTTATTATTCAAACCTTAAATGCACCTGCTAATAGTCAATATTCTTGGGCAATATTAGTAGATAACAAAGTAATAGGAAGTGTTGGAGTATTTAGAAAAGATAATATTCATTACTATACAGCAGAAATAGGTTATTATATAGCAGAAGAATATTGGGGAAATGGCATTATGACAAAAGTTATAAAAGAAGTATGCAATTATATATTTAATGAAACAGACATAATTAGAATATTTGCAGAGCCATTTGCTTATAATATAGCTTCTTGTAGAGCTTTGGAAAAAGCAGGATTTGAGCTAGAAGGAGTATTAAGAAAAAATGCAATTAAAAATAACAAAATACTAGATATGAAAATGTATTCTATTATTAAAAAGTAAACTACAAATTACAAAGTTAAATGAAAAATAACTACACAATATGACATTTTCTCATATACTATAGTAGGAGGCGAGAAAATGAACTGTTGTGAAGAAAAGTGTAATATATGCTATTCTGCTATTATAATTAGTTTAATTTCAATATTGTTAATATGGAATATTATATTAACAATAATAGTAACAGATAATAATCAAAGTGATGATAGTTGTGAGTGTTATTGTGTAGAGCAAATGAGAAATATAATTGAACAAATTAGCACTTTATATCCAGATAACCAACTATTTATTACGTTAGATAGTGGAGATGCTGTAATAGGAACGCCAGGGGAGATAACACTTGGACCAAATGGAAAATCTGGTATATTTGAATTGGTAACTTCGCAAGGTAATATAAGACAACTTATATCAATTTGTAGTATAGATACAATTACAATAAATAATGCTACGTATAATCAAGCGATTACCTATTTACCTGAGCCAGTACCAGCACCAACAGATTGCTGTGCAGATTGTACAGCTACTATTCGTGATGCAGTACCAGTAGGTACTACAGGGGTAAATATAGTAACTAATACTCAAATAACATCTCAAGGAAATGTTATAGTAAATGAACCAGGAATAATTGTACTTGAAAATACGGAAAGAAATAATATTACTTTTATATCACCTTGTAGAATAGATGTAATGTATTTGCCAGACTAAATACTAGTGTATGTAAGGTTAGGACTAGATTTTAGTCTTAACCTTTATTATATATAGTAAGTTAGGGAAGTAAATTATAATTTTAGGATTAGTCTAAATAAGAAAAAACATCCATTGTCATTAACATTTAGGAGATTTTATATCGAGTATAAACCATGGATAACATTAGTATATTTAGTAATGTATGCAAGTCCATTTATAGCTTATGAAATAATGAATTTACTATAATTAAAGAGGAGAAGTGTTAAATGAATATAAGAAAAGCAAAAATAGAAGATTATGATAAAATTATAGAACTTTACAAAGAGTTATATGATGCTGAAAAAATATTTGATAAGAATTTATCTAGTACATATAATGTTTCAGAAAAACAAAAAGAAGAGATACAAAAAAGAATAAAATCAAGAAAAGAGATATTTTTAGTCGCAGAAGAGGATGATAAAATAATAGGCTTAATAGATGGATATATAATTGATAATAGTAATCATATTGAAAAAGTAGGGTATTTAGACCATTTATGTGTTAATAAGAAATATAGGAAACTAGGAATAGGAGAAAATTTAATTCAAGAGTTTTCTAATAAAATGAAAAATAAAAATGTTACATACTTAAAGCTAAATGCTTTTGAAAAGAATTTACCCGCCATTGCATTATATGAAAAATTAGGATTTGAGGAATACTCTATTTATTATATGAAAAAAATATAATTAGTAAAACCTTACAGAAATGTAAGGTTTTATGGTGCTATTTATGATATAATAAATTATAAGTTTGAAAGATAATTAGCATATTGCGTCGTTAGTTTAAATCAAAAAATGCTCAATGTACCAACGTACACCTCCGCTTTTTTTGATTTAAACTGCCTAGCACTATACCAATTCTTTTTCAAACTTGGTTTGCGATTTTGAAGGGAATGTGAGTAAAAGTGCAAAAGATATTGATTGTAGAAGATGATGAAAAATTACGAGGCGAATTAGAAATATTTTTAAGTAATAATGGTTATGAAGCGGAGTCTTTAAAGACCTTTGATAATACTATAAATGATATATTAAGTATAAATCCAAATTTAATTTTGTTAGATATAAATTTACCAGGAGTAGATGGAGAATATGTTTGTAAAGAGATAAGAAAAGTTTCTAATGTTCCAATTATAATAGTAACAAGCAGAGATAGTGAAATAGATGAATTACTTTCTATCAATTATGGGGCAGATCATTATATTACAAAGCCTTTTAATATACAAATATTACTTGCAAAAATTGCTTCATTATTAAGAAGAAGCAATATGAGTGATGAGATATGTGAAAAAATAGACGCAAAAGACTTTATTTTAAATATCTCCAAAAATACAATAGAAAAGGGAGATAAAGCAATAGAGTTAACTAAAAATGAATATAAAATATTAAGGTATTTAGTTCAAAATAGAGATAAAATAGTTCTAAGAGAAGATATAATGGACTGTTTATGGGAAACAGAAAGTTTTATTGATGATAATACACTTAGTGTAAATATTACAAGATTAAGAAATAAATTAGAAGAATTAGGATTAAAAGAGTTGTTAGAGACTAGAAGAGGACAGGGGTATATTTTAAAGTTATTGTAGGGGCACCGTTTGTGGGAATACCATGTAGGGAACAGACCAACGTCGTTCCGCAAACAAGCATACAAAAAACATATTACAAATATTGTAGGGGTCGGCGTCCCCGACGACCCGTTTATCTAAGTGTATTAAGGAGACCAACTATGAATTTTAGAAATTTTATTAAAGATAAAATAATTTCAATTGCACTGTTATTATTTGGAATTTTTACAATAGAAATATTTTTAATTACTTACCCAGTTGGAAATTTTATAAAATTATATATTCCAATAATAATTATTATTCTTTATTTAATAGCGCTTGTAATTGAATATTTAAATAAAAAAAGTTTTTACTTTAATTTATTAAATACATTAAATGAATTAGATGAAAAATATTTAATTACAGAAATAATAAATTCGCCTAATTTTACGGAAGGAAAAATACTAAAAGAAACATTAGAACAAATAAATAAGGCAATGCTTGAAAATGTTAATAAATATAAATATATTCAAGAAGATTACAAAGACTATATAGAATTATGGATTCATGAAATAAAAATACCAATAGCAACAAGTAAAATGATAATAGAAAATAATAAAAATACATTTACTAGAAATATAGATGAGGAATTAGACAAGGTAGAAAATTACATTGAACAAGCTTTATTTTATGCAAGAAGTAATACAGTAGAAAAAGATTATTATATAAGAAAAGTTGAATTAAAAGAAATAGTAAATGATAGTATCAAAAAGAATAAAAATAGCCTAATTGGGGAAAAAATATCAATAAATCTTCATGATTTAGAAATTCAAGTAAACACAGATAGCAAATGGATTCAGTTTATATTAAATCAAATAATACAAAATAGTATAAAGTACAAAAAGCAAGATAGTAATTTAGAAATTGAAATATATGCCAAACAAGGCAAAGAAAATGTTATTTTATATATAAAAGATAATGGAATAGGAATAAAAAAGGGAGAAATTACAAGAGTATTTGAAAAGGGATTTACAGGTACAAATGGAAGATTAGCAAATAAAAAATCTACAGGAATTGGCTTGTATCTATGTAAAAATCTATGTAATAAACTTCGGAATATCAATAGAATTAAATTCTGTTCAAAACGAAGGATGCGAAGTTAGATTAGTATTTCCAAAAGGAACATATACAAATATGATATAGTAAAAAAACTATTTGACAAATTAAATGTAAAAATGTATAATATAAATAGGAAATGGAGAAACCACAAACGTGGTTTGCCTATTTTAAATGGTTTTTATAAACGCATCTAAATGGTCAAATTACAGATGCGTTTTTTCTATTGGTTTATTTGCTTTTGCTCAAAATTACTGCTAATGCTATAATTAAGGCAATTGCTATGATAGCTGTTTTACGTGAGTCATTTTGACAAAATCCTAATTTAAAACCTTACAGAAATGTAAGGTTTTTGTAATGTAAATCGATAGTAACTATTTAAGTTTTTGATTATAATATAGTTAAAGTAAAAAGGAAGGTTGGTAATTATGGAGAAGATTTTAGAGGTAAAAAACATAGAAAAGTACTATGGAAATAAGTCAAACCTAACAAAAGCAATAGATAACATTAGCTTTGAGGTAGAAAAAGGAGAATTTGTTGGAATTATGGGAGCAAGTGGTAGTGGTAAAACTACACTTTTAAACACTATTTCGACAATAGATAGAGTTACTGCAGGACATATTATTGTTAATGGAGAGGACATAACAAAATTAAGGGGAAATAAGTTAAATAAATTCAGAAGAGAAGAGCTAGGTTTTATATTCCAAGATTTTAATTTATTAGATACCTTAACTGCTTACGAAAACATTGCTTTAGCTTTAACTATTCAAAGAGTAAATGCAAAAGAAATTGACAAAAGAGTGGGGGAAATTGCTGAGAAGCTAGGTATTAAAGAGATTCTAAAAAAATATCCTTATCAAGTATCTGGTGGACAAAAGCAAAGAATTGCATCAGCAAGGGCAATAATTACAGACCCTAAACTTGTACTTGCAGATGAGCCAACAGGGGCACTAGACTCAAAATCTGCAAGACAGTTATTAGAAAACTTCGAATATTTGAATAAGAAATTAAATGCTACTATTTTAATGGTTACACATGATGCTTTTACAGCTTCTTATGCAAATAGAATTTTATTTATAAAGGACGGAAAAATTTTTAGTGAATTAACAAAGGGAAATGATACAAGAAAGCAATTCTTTGAAAAAATAATTGAAGTGCAAACACTTCTTGGAGGTGACTTAAACGATGTTATTTAGGTTATCTTTTAAGAATATGAAAAAAAGTATAAAAGATTACGCAATATATTTTTTAACATTAGTATTAGGTGTAGCAATTTTTTATATGTTCAATTCTTTAGATTCTCAACAAGCTATGATGCAGGTATCAGCCTCACAAAGAGATATTATAAAATTGATGGTAGGTATTCTAAGTTATGTGTCTGTTTTCGTAGCAGTTGTGCTAGGCTTGCTCATTGTATATGCAAATAACTTTTTAGTTAATAGAAGAAAAAAAGAATTTGGAATATATATTACGCTTGGTATGGGAAAAAAGCAAATATCTAAAATTATACTATTAGAAACTATATTTATAGGTATTATATCACTTGCAGTTGGAATTGTATTAGGAGTATTTGCCTCACAATTTATGTCTATATTAGTAGCAAAGATGTTTAAAGCAGATATGACAGGATTTACATTTGTATTTTCTAAAGATGCTTGTATAAAAACTTGTATATATTTTGCTGTAATGTATATTGCTGTAATGTTCTTTAACACATTAACAGTTTCAAGATACAAACTAATAAACTTATTAAATGCAACAAAGAAAAATGAAAAAGTAAAAATAAAAAATCCATTTATCTCTATTTTGGTATTTATAATTGGTGTAAGTATTTTAGGATATGCTTATTGGAAAGTAACAGCAGATATGCATTCAATGGACACAGCAGAGAAGATGTTACCACCAATTTTAATGGGAATAACAGGAACAGTATTAGTTTTTTGGTCTTTATCAGGCTTCATTCTACAAGTAGTACAAATGCGTAGAAAAACATATTTAAAAGATACAAATATGTTTGTATTAAGGCAAATAAATAATAAAATAAATACAATGGTTGCAAGTATGAGTGTTATCTGCTTAATGTTATTTATGACAATTACTATTCTTTCATCTTCTTTAGCGTTAAGAAATTCAATGGAAAGAAATTTAATAGAAATGACACCAGTAGATTTGAATTTAACTAAGACTGCAAATTTACAAGAAACTTACAAAAAATATGGAAGAGAAGTAAAATCAACAGAAGAGCAAAGAGAGGATTCAAAAATATCAATAATTGAAACTATGGAAAACAATGGATTTGATATGAGTAATTTAAAAGATGTTATAGAAATTCCAATATATACAACAAATAATTTAAATTGGCATGTCTTTTTTGGAGATAAAATAGATGATATAAGGTCAAGATATCCAATGCTTCAATATGATACGAAAGAGGAAATAATAAAAATCTCAGACTATAATAAAGTAGCAAAATTGTATGGAATACAAGAATATGAATTGAATTCAGATGAATATATAGTACTTTGCAATTTTAATAGTATGGAAAATTTAAGAAACGAAGTTCTAATTGATGGAACAAACAAATTAACAATAGCTGGAATTGAGTATAAATCTAAATATAACGAGTGTAAGGATGGATATGTTTTAATGTCAGGAAGTCATATAAATACAGGAATTATATTAGTTCCAGATGATTGTCCATTAAAAGAAGAAGACAAAGAACGAAAGTTATTAGTAGCAAATTATAATGCTACAACAGATGAAGACAAAGAAAAAATAGAAAATTTACTTACAGATGAATCTAATTTTGTACAAAATTTGAATAATAAAGGACTAGAATTAGATGGCTCAACGAAAATAAGCATTATGGAGGCAAGTATAGGATTAGCTACAATAGTAACATTTATAGCAATTTATTTAGGAATCATATTCCTAATTGCAAGTTCTGCAATTTTGGCATTGAAGCAATTAACAGAAAGTTCAGATAATAAACAAAGATATTTAATTTTAAGGAAAATTGGTTGTGATGAAAAAATGATAAATAGAGCATTATTCAGACAAATTGGAATATTCTTTGCATTGCCGTTAATACTTGCAATTATTCACTCTATATTCGGAATACAATTTGCAATTGAAGTTATGTCTGGATTAGCTAGTAAAAATGAACTAATACCATCAATTATTGCAACAGTTGTTGTAATTGGAGTAATATATGGAGCTTATTTCTTGGCTACGTATTTAGGCAGCAAACAAATTATTAAGGAGGATTTTGAAAAATAAAATTTTTGAACTGTCACATAATTGTCATTTTAAAATTTTATAATATATTTTGTAGGGGCGATTTTAATCGCCCGTTCATTCAATGAACTATCTCCAATTTATATTCACGAAGGTGATAGAAATGAAAATATTAAAAAAAGTAATTTTAGTAGTATTAGTTATAATGATCATAGGAGCATTATTTATAGGAAATGGTTATAATATGTATAAAGAGGCATTAAAACAGATGCCTTTAGAAGAAAAGATAAGAAGTATAAGAGAAAAAGAAAACTACACTAAAATAGAAGAAGTGCCACAGATGTATATAAATGCAGTAATATCAATAGAAGATCATAGATTTTATAAGCATAAGGGTCTTGACATAATTGCAGTAAATAGAGCACTAATAAATGACATAAAAGCAATGGATTTTATTGAAGGTGGAAGTACGATAACACAACAAGTTGCCAAAAACATATATTTTACACAAGAAAAGAAATTTATACGTAAAATAGCTGAGGTGTTTATGGCATCAAAAATAGAGAAAAATTATAAAAAGGAAGAAATATTAGAGTTATACATAAATACAAGTTATTTTGGAGATGGGTATTATACACTAAAAGAAGCGTGTAGAGGATATTTTAATAAAGAACCTAGCGAAATGACAGATTATGAATGCATTTTACTTGCAGGGATACCAAACGCTCCATCAATATATGCTCCTACAAAGAATCCCGAACTTGCAAAACAAAGACAAAAACAAGTAATGAAGAAAATGATTAAATATGGCTATTTGACACAAGAAGAGGCAGATAGTATAATAAGTAAAACATTGTAAATTTTAGGTTGCATTTTTTTAAAAGATAAAATGCAACCTAAAATTGATAGATTAAATATAAAAATTATACTAAAATAACACTTGAAGGAGGAACATCTAATGAAGTTTGGGGAGAATTTATATAATTTAAGAAAAAAATCAAAAATGACACAAGATGTATTAGCTGAAAAAGTAGGAGTATCAAGACAAAGCGTATCAAAATGGGAAAATGGAGAAAGCTATCCAGAAATGGACAATATTCTTATATTATGTAATATCTTTAATTGCAAAATAAACGATTTAGTACACGAAGACTTAACCGATATTGATTCATTAGATGAAGAAGTGAAAATGAGTGTAGTTAAATTAAAAAAAGAAAAACAAAAAAGGATGAAAGTGTTAAGCAAAATAATTTACATTGTTGCAAGAATTGGAAAAATACTGACTATTGCGAGTAGCATTGCAGTTTTGGTAACAATGATTGCACTACCTATAATTACAAGTAATATTAAAGTAGATGGAAACAAAGCAACTATATTTAATGAAGTAGTTGAATACCAAAGAGAAGATACAAAAATAATCTTAAAACAAGGTAATAGAGAAGAAATTATAACTAAAAGTGAAGATTTAAAAGTAGTAAATGAAATTATTAATGCAATAGAAAATAATGAATTAACAAAAATAACAATATTTACAGAAGTTGCTTTTGCATGTTTAGTAGCGACGTTAATACTTTTATATTTAACATTTAGGCATTTAGAAGAGTTATTTGTTAATATACGCAATGGAGATACACCATTTACAATAGACAATGTAAAACATATTAAAATGATGTCTTATTTATTAATTGGAGTAACACTATTACCAGATATATGTGGTGTTATAGCGGAATTGATAATGAAAATAGATTTAAATATAGGTTTTGGACTAATGGATTTATTATACATTATAATACTATATAGTTTATCCTATATATTTGAATATGGATACGAAATACAATTAGACTCTAAAGGAAAGATGTATGGTGATGAGAATGAATAAAACTGAGTTTATAAAAGAATTATCAAATAAAACTGGATATAACGAAGGTATGTGTTTACAAATTAACAATATTATAGAAGATACATTTTTAATTGGAAAAAAGAATAAAGAAAAAATGATAAATGACTTTAAAAATAAATTAAATATAAATGAAGAAGAAGCAAATAAAATATATGAAACAGCAATGAATATAATTAGTTCAGAAATAAAAAATAAATTAAAACATCCCTTTAAAAAAATGTAGGGGCTTTGCATTGGTCGTCCCTACATTTTTTTATCTTGCACAATTATACATTTAATGATATTATTTTGACGAAATTAGTTTTAATTTAGGAGGATATGAACAATGTGGTTTGTTTTTGCATTAGTAACTTTGTTAAGTTGGGGAGTAGCGGATTTATTTTATAAAAAAGGGGCGAATGAAAAGGATAAATATAGTCATTTAAAAACATCTATGATGGTTGGTATAGTTATGGGAATTCACGCTATATGTATGTTAATTTTTACAGATATGAACTATGATTTTACTAATATATTGATTTATTTACCAGTTTCTTTAATGTACATATTATCAATGACAATAGGATATTTTGGATTAAGATATTTAGAATTATCAATATCTTCACCAATACAAAATTCCTCCGGAGCAGTTACCTGTTTACTTTGCTTAATATTTTTACATCAGACTTTAGATACAATTAGTGCAGTAGCAGTTATATGCATTTTTGTTGGAATATTCTTGCTAGGAATGTTAGAAAAATCAAAACAAAAAGGGTTTGAAGAATTAAATAATAAAAAATATAAAATTGGATTTGTTGCTTTTATGATGCCTATTTTTTACTGCATAATTGATGCACTTGGAACATTTTTTGATGCATACTATTTAGAGAGCCTTGAGCAAACTCCACTAATAAATGTAACAGAAGCAACTTTAGAAAATGTGGCAAATACATCTTATGAATTGACATTCTTAATTTGTGCAATATTAATTTTCGTTTTCCTTAAATTTATCAAAAAAGAAAAAATAATAATAACAGAACAAAAAGACAGAGTTGGAGCAGCAATTTTTGAAACTCTAGGACAATTTACTTATGTATATGCACTTAGTGGCAGTAGTGTAGTTGCAGCATCTATGATTTCAGCTTATAGTATAGTATCAATTATTTTATCACGAATATTCTTAAAAGAAGCTCTTAATAAAAAACAATATGCCGTAATAGCCTTGGTAATGCTTGGAATTGTTTTACTGGGAATAGCAGGAGAGTGAGATTTATAAAAACAAGCAATTAGTTGATAATTGCTTGTTTTTATGCTAGTATAATGATGTAAATAAATTGAAAAGAGAGGTAAAAAATGAAAGATATAGATAAAGAAGCAATGAAGTTAGCAATAGAAGAATCAAAGGTAAATATGGCAAATAGTTATAAAAATGGAGGTCCTTTCGGAGCAGTAATAGTAAGAGATGGTAAAATAATAACTTCAGCTCATAATACAGTAATTGAAAACAATGATGCTACTGCACATGCTGAAATTAATGCAATTAGACAAGCGTCAAAAATATTAAATACAAATGATTTATCAGATTGCACATTATATACAAGCACAGAGCCATGTCCAATGTGCCTATCTGCAATAATTTGGGCAAATATTAAAGATGTATATTATGCAAATACTAGAAAAGATGCTAATGATATTGGATTTAGAGACGATGTAATATATGAATACATAAATGGAGAAAATCAGAATATTTTAAACAAACATCATATTGAAAGTGAAGAAGCCCTAAAAGTTTTTAATAATTTTAAAAGAATAGATGAAAAAAATATATATTAAATTGTAATAGGAGGTATGAGTTGAAAGAAGAATATGATAATTTAGAGTACTATAACAAGAACGCAAAATTATATTTTGAACAAACTAAAGTAGGAAATCTTAAAGAAAATTATGATAAATTTTTAAGTAGAATAGAAAAAGGAGCATATATATTAGACTTTGGTTGTGGCTCAGGTAGAGATAGCAAGTTTTTTATAGAAAATGGATACAAAGTTAAAGCTATAGACGGCTCTATTCAAATGTGTAAGATAGCAAGTGATTATATAAATCAAAATGTAGAGTGTATGTTGTTCGAAGACTTAAAAGACAAAGACGTATATGATGGTATATGGGCATGTTCATCAATTTTGCATTTAGAAAAAGAGGAGTTGCCTAATATAATTGTTAAAATGATTAATGCGTTAAAACCAAATGGAATAATATATACTTCTTTCAAAAACGGAAGCGGATATGAGATTAAAGATGGAAAATATTATAACTATATGACTAAAGAGGAATTTGAAAAAATGTTAAAAAAATTAAATATAAATGCAGAACTAATTGACTATTTTGAAACATTACCAAGTACAAAAAGACCAGGAACAAAAGGTACTGTATGGGGAAATTATATTATACGTAAGTCATAGGAGGTACTGTATGAAAGATTGTCATGTACATACAAAAATAAGCCATGATGGAATTTCTAGTATTGATGAATACTTAAAAATTGCGAAAGAAAAGGGAATAGATGAAATAACTTTTACTGAACATTACGATATTTATGATGGACTAAATACAAATTTAAAAACATTAGATGTAAGTTATTATCAAAATGAATATTTAACTCATAAAGATGATTTAAAAGTAAAGACAAATTTTGGAATAGAGATAGGACTTCAACCAGATACAACTGAACAAATAAAAAATATGGTAAAACAATATCCATTTGATTTTATAATAGGTTCTTCACATATTACTTGTAAAAAAGATATGGCTATGGATAAAAGTTTTTTTGAAGGTTACACGAGGAAAGAAGCCTACTTAAGATATTTTAAAGAAGTATTAGAAAATATAAAACTATACGATAATGAATTTGATGTTTATGGACATATTGATTATGTAGTTAGGTATGGCAATTACGCTGAAAAGAAAATAGATTATGAGGAATTTAGAGAAATACTAGATGAGATTTTAATAAATTTAATTAAAAAAGATAAAGGTATTGAAATAAATACATCTGGTATAAGATATGGATTAGGCAGTCCACATCCTAACATAGATATAATAAAGAGATATAAGGAACTTGGAGGTAAAATAATCACAATAGGCTCTGATGCACACAAAATAGAGGACTTAGGCAAAGACTTTGATATAGCATATAATATGTTAAAAGAGGCAGATTTTAGGGAAGTTGCAATTTATCACAATAGGAAACCAGAATTTATTAAAATTTAGGAGGTACTATGAAGCATTTTATAATTGTTAAATTTAAAGATAATGTAGAGGTACATAATTTAGTAGAGCCAATAAAAAAATTATTTAAGGAATCTTTAAACATTAATGGAATTGATAGAGTTGAATTTTATACATCAAATGTAAATATGCATAATAGATATGATTTAATGATAGAAATGGTACTTTCTCGAGAAGCTTTAGAAGCATTTGATAATTCAGAAATACATAAAAAATGGAAAATTAATTATGGAGAATATATTGAGAGCAAAGCAATATTTGATTGTGACTAAATAATTTCTTGAGAGGCGATATGGGAATGAAATTAAAAGTAAAATACATGTCTAGAAGTTCGTGGAAAAGAATTACAGACAGAAAATATACAATGATAGATATTAAAGAAAAGGACATAAAGGGTAAGGCTAGTTTATTATATATAAAATCTATAGAAGAACCACTATTTAAAGTCTATGGTAAAAAAAGAATTATTATAGCAAATAAAAACTATTATTGGTTACAAATAGGAATAGAAAATGAGAATTATTGGATTACAGCAATGTACGATGATAATAGTAAATTAATACAATACTATATTGATATTACAAAGTGCAACCATATTAATAATGTAGACCCATATTTTGAAGATTTATTTCTTGATATTGTTATACTTCCCACAAGAGAGAAGATTTGTTTAGATATTGATGAATTAACTAAAGCTTTTGACGAACAAATAATACAAAAGGAAGAATATGATTTGGCAATTAGTACTGCAAATAACATATCAAATATGATTTTGAATAATAAAGAAAAATTTGACAACTTCTGTTATAAATATTTTAATTACTGCAAAAAGATTATTGAAAATGAATAAGAATATACAATTTAGGAGGAATTGTAATGTATAAGAAAACAAGTTTTGAGGCGACATCAAAATTTAGCAAACATGGAGTCGACTTTATAAGATATGGACCAATTAGCGAAAATATGTCAATGGTTATGGCAACTGTGGAGGAAGGTCATTTTGAGGAATTTATTCACGATAAAAGTACTTTTACATATATAATTTTAGAAGGCAAGGGTACATTTTATTTAGATGACGAAGCGGTTGAAGTAAAAGCAGGAGATGTTTTATCTGTTAACCCTGGAACTAAAATTTATTATAGAGGAAATTTAAAACAGATTTTAATCTGTACACCTGCATATGACCCGAATTACGAAAGACATATTAGAAATATAGAAAAGTAATAAATTATTTATGAAGGAGAGCATTATGGATGAAATAAGAATTTTATGTTATGGAGATTCAAACACTTGGGGATATATTTCTGGTAGTGACCATAAAAGATATGGAAATAAAGAAAGATGGACTAAAATATTGTCAGAATTGTTAGGAGACAAGTTTGAAGTAATAGAAGAAGGGTTAAATAGTAGAACTTTAATTTCAAATGATACAAGACCGGGCAAAGAAGGCAAAAACGGATATGAATATTTAATTCCTTGTTTAGACACTCACGACCCTATTGATTTAGTTATATTAATGCTAGGAACTAATGAGTTAAAGAATATTTATAATAAAACAGCAATAGAAATTGGAGATATGCTAGAAGAATATTTTGTAAAAACAATATTAAATAGAAAATCACAAATAGAAAATAATTATCCTAAATTAATAATAGTAACCCCACCAATAGTAAATGAAAATACGGAATATTGTAAACAAAAAATTAAATATCTAGGAGCTATGCAAAAATCAAAGGAATTAAATTTAATATATAAGAACATTGCAGAGAAATATAATTGTTATTTTTTAGGCAATGAAGAATTAACAACAGGGACAGATGGGGTGCATTTAACTAAAGAAAGCCATAGAAAACTTGCAGAAATGTTAAATGCGATAATAAGAGAAATTTATAAATAAAAAATTACAGTACATAATAAAAATACATTAGCACAAAAAAGAATAATTATTATGAATGAAAACTAATTGACAAAATTCAATAAACTGTGTATAATAAACATAGGAAATGAAGAAACCACAAACGTGGTTTGCCAAGTTAAATATGAAAAACACATCTAACTAGCCAAAGTTTACAGATGTGTTTTTTATTGGTTTATTTGCTTTTGCTCAAAATTATTGCCAATGCTATAATTAAGGCAATTGCTATGATAGTTATTCCTATAAGTGCAAAAAATAATATGTATATAACTGTTATTAAATATGATGTACCTATCATAAGCCTCACCTCCTATGTGGGAGGCAAACCACATCTGCTTGTTCTCATTTCCTACAAGAGATACTATATATTGTTTTGTCATAAAAGTCAATAATAATATGTAAAAATTTTACAATTTGGTTATAATAAATAAGCAATTAGTTGATAATTGCTTATTTTTATGTTAGTATTGTAATGTAGGAGAAGAGAATTTGAAGTCACAAATAAAAATTTATAGGAGGTAAAAAATGAAGGTAATTGTAGGAGGAGTTATTGAAAAAGATGGCAAAGTGCTATTAGTTCAAGAAGCACAAAAGCGTTGCTATGGAAAATGGAATATTCCAGCAGGACATTTAGATTTTAACGAAACTATAATGCAAGGAGCGATAAGAGAAATAAAAGAGGAAACTGGTTGTGATGTTGAATTAACAGGTGTAGTTGGTATACAAAATAGAGTGTTAGAAGATGACATTTTTATCCAAATAATATTTTCAACAAAGCTAATAAACGAAAACATTAAATATGACAAAAATGAGATACTAGATGTAAAATGGTACGATTATAATGATATTATAAATAATATGGATAATGAGTTAAGAGACTTAAATTTTGTAAAGCGACCAATAATTAATTTAAAAGCTAATAATATTGCACCAATAGAAATTGTAAATGTTTTGTAGGAGAAAATAGTAATGATATTAAATGTTTTAGAAAATTTAAAATTACAAATAAAACAGAATTAAAGGAGAATGTTTATATGGTAACAGCAGTTGTAAGAGGTATTATAGTAGGATTAGGGCTAATATTTCAAATATTATTATCATTAGCAATATACTTACTTTTGGGAGAACATATAGCTTTTATAAATATAATTTATAGTATTCTTGGATTTCTTCTAGTCCTTGGACTTATAAGAAATAGTAAAAATTATTCATACACATTGCCATGGATAATCATTATTTTGCTATTTCCACTAATAGGCACTCTATTATATTTAATTATAGGAAATAGTAAGCATAATAGCAAGGTGTTAAAAAACATTGTAAAAAGTGAGGCTAATAGCAAAAAATATTTAGAGCAAGATGATACAATAAAAGAAGAATTTAAAAATAACAGTAAGTTAAGGTATATTACAGATTACGCAAAATACCCTGTTTCTAAAAATAATGATGTAGAGTATTATCCTATAGGGGAATTAGCATTTGAAGAAATGCTAAAGGAATTAAAAAGGGCAGAAAAATTTATATTTTTTGAATATTTTATAGTACAACCTCGGTAAAATGTGGAATTCTATTTTAGAAATTTTAGAAGAAAAAGTAAAACAAGGTGTAGATGTTAGAGTTATGTATGATGACCTAGGTAGTATGGCGACTCTAAAAGAAAGATATTCTAAGGAGCTTGAGCAAAAGGGAATAAAATGTATTGTATTTAACAAATTGAATCCAATAGCTGGGGTTATTATGAATAATCGTGACCATAGAAAGATACTAGTAATAGATGGAAAAGTAGCATTTTCGGGAGGAATAAACATTGCAGACGAATATATAAATGCAATTGTTAAGCATGGTCATTGGAAAGATAATGCAATTAAAATATCTGGAGATGCAGTTTGGAACTATACAGTTATGTTTTTAACAATGTGGAACGCATTTAGAAATGAAGATAGCGATTTTTTCAAATATAAATATGATTTTAAGGATAAGCCAACAAACAATGGCTATGTAGTGCCTTATGGAGAAACTCCTTTAGATGATGATGCTACAGGTGAAGACATATATTTAAATATTATAAATCAAGCAAACAACTATGTTTACATTTTTACACCGTATTTAATTATTGATTCGAATATGGTAAATGCTTTAACTTTGGCTGCTAAAAGAGGGGTAGATGTTAGAATAGTAATACCAGGAATCCCCGACAAGAAAATAGTATACACGTTATCAGAATCTTATGTTGAATTATTAGTAAAAGAGGGTGTAAAAGTATATAGGTACACACCAGGTTTTGTACATAGCAAGGTATTTGTTTCAGATGATAATATAGCAACAGTTGGAACTATAAATATGGATTATAGAAGTTTATATTTGCATTTTGAGTGCGGAGCATATTTAGAAAACGTAGATGTAATTAAAGACATAAAGAAAGATTTAGTAAACACTATCGAAAAGTCGCAAGAAATATCTAAAAAAGAAGCAACGCCAAGATTACTAAAAGCAGTATGGCAAGCACTACTTCGATTAGTTGCACCACTCATGTAATGAAATTTTTAGGAGAGAAAATGAAGAAGAAAATTATAATATTTTTAATAGTAATTATAGTAATAGTTGGTATTTGCATTATACTATATAAACTTAATATTATTCCTCATAAGTATTATTATAACAAAGATTTTAATATAGAAACTTATATTAGCAGTGTAGATAAAGATAATGATGGAATAGATGACCAAACTGATATATTAAATAATGTAAGAAATTATATAGCTACTAAACCTAAATATAAAAGTAAATACTATGGAACAGGATATCCAGATGATGAATATGGGGTTTGTGTAGATGTGGTTGCATTTGGACTAAAAGATGCGGGATATGATTTAATGGAATTAGTAAACGAAGATGTAAAAAATAATAGAGAAAACTATAATATAGAAATAATAGATAAAAATATTGATTTTAGAAGAGTAGGGAACTTGAATATATATTTTAAAAATAATAGTATTTCTCTTACTACTGATTTGAAAAAAATTGAAGAATGGCAAGGTGGAGATATAATAGTTTTTAAAGACCACATAGGTATAGTATCAGATAAAAGAAATCGCAAAGGTATTCCGTTTTTAATTCACCATATAGGTGTTGCACAAATAAATTATGAAGAAGATGTGTTAGAGCTATATGGGCAAGATTATATAATAGGGCATTATAGAATCAGTTAAATTAAAATTATAAAACTAATTGACAAAAATTAATAAACTGTGTATAATAAAGGTAGAAAATGAGAACCACAGATTATGTGGCTACCATATAGGCTTTGGTAACAACACATTCGTACTGGGCAAAGCAGAATGTGTTGTTTTTTATTGTTTATTAGTCCACATTATGTATATAATACACAATAAGGCTATGTTTATGATTAGGGAGACCCCGAAAGCATATAATAAAAATGATATAAATTTCATAAACAACCACCTCCTTGTCTCTCGAGTAAATCGAGTATTGAAAGTGGTAGCCACAACATTTCTGCTATCTCATTTCCTACAAAAGTTACTATACAATATTTTGTCATAAAAGTCAACAACAAATTGACAGAAATTACAATTCTACAATGTCTAAATTTTTTTTCGTTGGTTCTGTAATAATATTTCCCATATAATCATATCTTGAGCCGTGGCAAGGGCAGTCCCAAGTTTTTTCTAAATTGTTCCAGCTTAGTTCACAACCTAAATGTTTGCAAATTGGTTTTACTGCATAAATTTTACCAGAATCATCCTTATACACACCTATTTTTTTGTTGTTATATTCCACAATTCCACCATTTCCGTTAGTTATATCATCTAAAGAATTTAGTGCAGTTTTTGTTTTATTAAGCACTAAAGAGTATGTGCTTTGTTTTAATATATTTCCGAATTCCTTAATATTTTTTATAGGTTGTAATCTAGTTGCAGTATATATTTTAGAATATTCATTTTTGTTTCCTAAAATTTTATCAGAAATAATCTTTCCAGCCACATGAGATAAGGTCATTCCCCACTTTTTAAAGCCAGTAGCAATATACATATTATTATACAAATTAGAAAATTCACCAATATATGGAACTTTATCTAGAGTTATACAGTCCTCGGTAGACCACCTATATTTTACTTCCATACTAGGATAGATATTTCGTATATAGTTTTCCAAGTTTTTAAAGCTATCTTCAATATTTACATCTGTGGCACCAGTTTTGTGGTCTCCTCCGACAACAATTAAAAGTCTAGAATTATTATATGGAACAGTTCTAAACGAAATTACTGGATCCCAGCTATTGATGTACATTCCAGGGAAAAGTGCTTCTTTTGTATCTACTGCAATAGCATAAGACTTAGATTGATACATTTTTAAGAAATAAAATCCTGGGAAGTTTTTTATTGGATAATGAGTTGCCATTACAACATATTTAGCCGTAACTGTTGCTGAATCTGTATTAATTGTATAATTATCTGAATTATGTTTAATTTCAGTTACTTTAGAATTTTCATATATTTTTACTCCATTTTTTGAAGCAATATCAAAAAGCTTAAGTACATATTTCCTTGCATGAAATTGAGCTTGATTTGGAAATTTTATTGCAGCTAAAACGTTTTTTACAGGTAGAGGAATCTTAGTTAAATATTCAGCATTTAATCCTAATTTATTTACTACATCTGCTTCTGTTTTAATTTTTTCAGCTTCTTGTTTTGAAGTGGTAAAAACGTAAGAATCTTGCATCTCAAAATCACAGTCTATATTTTCTTTTTCAATAATATTTTTAATTAAAGATATAGCTTCTTCATTAGAATTTAAGTATTGTTTAGCAAAATCTAAATCGAAATTATTTGCTAAATAATTGTAAAACAAGTCATGCTGACTAGTTATTTTTGCTGTAGTATTAGCAGTAACACCTGTACATACTCTGTCTTTTTCTAGTATGCAAACACTTAAACCAGAATTCATAAGTAAATATGCAGTTATTGCAGATACAATTCCGCCTCCAACAATACACACATCTACATTAGTATCCTTTTCTAATTTAGGGTAATTTGTTTTATTTGTGGTTTCTATCCAAAAAGAATTATCCAAAAAATCACATCCTTTATTTTTGTTAGTGTGTGCAAATACAAGCAATATATACTTATATAATGAATTCTATAATATTTGTAGCATTTTAAAAGGTAATATAGTATAATTAGAAAGTAGCAAAGGAGTTGAATCTGATGAAAAGTAAATTACTAGTGTTAGCATATATGGGAACTGGTAAAACAGAGCTTGAGAAGCATTATGATAATGTAATAGATTTAGATTTTCAAGATTATAAATATATTTATGATGAATCGATACAACACTTGCCGTTAGAAAAGAGAAAAGGACAAACTTCATTACGTACTGAAAATCCAGATTACCCAAACAACTTTATTAAGGACGCTCTAAAAGAGCTTGAAACAGGCAAAATTATAGTATCTCCATTTATAGAACACGTTTATAAAGCAATTGATAGTTATATTTTCAAAAGAAATGCTAAAGATACTAGAATTGTTTTGGTTTTTCCAACAGAAGATGACTTTGAAGAATATGTAGAGAGATTTAAAAAAAGGGGAAATAGTGAAGAATTTATATTAAGACGTAGAAGAGAATTTCCTTCATTAGTTGATTTGTTTAATAATGCATCAAACGATGAATACGAAAAAGTTATAATTAAACAAGGGCAATTTTTATCAGATGTACTTATTGAGTATGGAATAAAGCTAAAAAGAAGGGAGTAGAAAATGAATAATTTTATTTATGAAATACCTACAAAAATATATTTTGGAGAAAATCAATTACAAGGGAACTTAAGTAAAGAGATAGAAAAATATGGAACTAAAGTATTATTAGTATATGGTGGAGGATCCATTAAAAAGATAGGCTTATATGAAGAAGTAATTAACGAGATTAGAAGTTCTAAAATAGAGATATATGAGTTTTCGGGAATAGAGCCAAATCCTAGACATACAGAAATAAACGAAGCAGTGCAAATTTGCAAAGAAAAAGATATTGATGTTATTTTAGCTGTAGGTGGAGGAAGTGTAATAGACAGCTGTAAACTTATATGTGCTGGTAAATATTATGATGGAGATGTATGGGATCTAATAATTAAAAAAGCTAAAATAGAAAAAGCATTACCGCTAATTACTATATTAACATTATCTGCAACAGGCTCTGAAATGAACGGAACTTCTGTTATTTCTAATATGGAAACAAACGAAAAGAAAAGCGTAAAAACTCCACTACTTTTACCAAAGGTTTCATTTTTGAACCCAAAAGTTACATATTCTGTAAGCAAATATCAAACAGCCTGTGGAAGTGCAGATATTTTATCACATATAATGGAAACATATTTTGCAAGAAATAGTGGGTTATATATGTTAGATACAGTTATGGAAGGGCTAATGAAAACAGTAATTAAGTATGCAAAAATTGCATATATAGAGCCAGAAAACTATGAGGCTAGAGCAAATTTAATGTGGGCATCATCTTGGGCAATAAATGGATTTGCTAGGATGGACAAAGAGCCAAATACTTGGATTTGTCATTTACTAGAACATCAATTATCTGCTTTTTATGATATTACTCATGGTTTAGGGCTTGCAATTGTAACACCACGATATTTAAAATATGTGTTAAATGAAGATACTGTAGATAGATATTATCAATTTGGAATAAATGTATGGGGAATAGATAGTAACTTACCTAAAATGGAGGTTGCCAAAAAATCTATAGAATATTTAGAGGAATTTCTTTATAAAGATTTAAATTTAACAGATAATTTGACAGATTTAAATATAGATAATTCTAATTTTGAAGAAATGGCAAATCGCATTTGTGGCAATGGAAAAGTAGAGGCATTTGTAGATATTAGAAAAGTTGATGTGGTAAAAATATTTAATGCTTGTTTGTAGGCTATATAAAAAGGAGAATTTATGAGAGATTTAAATGAATATAGAGAACACGAAATTAAAGTTTTAAATGTAGATGTAGATAGTTTAATAGAGAAATTAAATAAATTGGGTGCCAAAGAAGTATACAATGATACTAGAACTATTATAGCATTAGATACTAAAGATAAGCATTTTCTAAACGAAGAAGATAAGTTAATTAGAATCACAGATGAGGGAACTATTAAAGTTACAATGCACGTTAATCAAAGTAAGCCAAAAGAGAAAAAGGCAATAAAATTTAAAACTAGCAGATTAAAGGAAACTTTGGACTTTTTCTATGAATTAGGGATTTCTCCTATAAGTAGTGTAAAAGTTAAAAGAATATCGTATGAATTAGGTAAAATAGATTTTGATATTGATGAATTCCCAGAAATTCCTGCATTTTTAGAAATAGATACAGAGTATATAAAAGAGGAAGGATATACAGTAGAAGGGGTTTTAAAAGAATTAGGTTTAGAAAACAATAAAATAGTAGAAATGGGAACAGAAGATATTCATAAGATTTATGGTATTGATTACTTTGATGTTTATAAATAAACTTAATTTGGAGGTTAAAGTGGAGATTTGGGATATATTAGATGAAAATGGAAATATGACAGGAGATACAATAGACAAGGATGAAGGAACTGTGTTGCCAAAGGGAATGTACCATAAAGGTGCAGATATTTGGATATTAAATTCTAAAGGAGAAATTTTAATTCAAAAAAGAGCACCAAAAAAACGACTAGAACCCAATTTATGGGCGATGACAGGTGGTTCTGTAATAAAGGGAGAGAGTTCTTTAGATACAATAAAGAGAGAAACAAAAGAAGAACTTGGAATTGATTTAGATGTTGAAAAGGCGATAAAAATACAGCATTACAAAACTGGGAATGTGTGGTTAGATGTTTACATTATTGAACAAGAAGTTAATTTAAATGATATAATTATGCAAGAAGAAGAGGTCTCTGATGTAAAATTTGCGAGCTTTAATGAAATAGAAAGACTTCATAAAGATAATAAGTTTATAGCAAACAGATGGGAATTTGTACGAGAAGAAATTAAAAAATATATAGAAAAATAGGAGGGAAATATTATGGAAAACACACGAAATGCTTTATTGGGAAAAGTTATTGTTATTACTGGAGGAAGCGATGGATTAGGTTTAGAAACTGCTAAAATTTTATCAGAGGAAAATACTGTTATTGTTTTAGGAAGAAATGAAGAAAGGTTAAAAGCTACTAAGTTAGATTACTATATTTGTGATGTAACAAAACCTATTCAAGCAGAAGAGACAATAGCTAAAATATATAGCAAATATGGTAAAATAGATTGTTTTATAAATAATGCTGGAACGTGGATTGTTGGAAAATTAGAAGATAACAGCTTTGATAAAATTAGTGAAGTAATTGATATTAATGTAAAAGGTGTAATAAATATGACAAAAATCATTGTGCCTTATATGAAAAAGCAAGGTAATGGGTTAATAATAAATGTTGATTCTACAGCAGGTGTGAATTGGAAATCTGAATATTCTGTTTATACATCTTCCAAATGGGCAATTACTGGATTTACAAAAGCAATGCAAAGTGAACTTTTACCTCAAGGAATAAGAGTAGAAGGATACTACCCTGGTACAATTAAAACTAGATTATTTGCAAAAAATGGTTTGCCAGATAAAGATTTAACAAATGCACTTGAAATCAATACAGCAGCAAAAGCTATCAAGTTTATGGTAGATCAAGATGATAATGTTGTTATTATGGAACTAGGAATAAAGCATATGTATAACTAAATATAAATAAAAATTAGATTTAAAATAACTTAAAAGGAGTTTAATATGTATATACCATTAGGGAAAAATGATAGTAATCCTGTAGCTGTATTAAATGCGAAGAGAGCTGTTGATTTACCTAAAGTTGCAGTAATTACACATTTTGAAGGAGCATTTAAAAAATTTATAAATAACAATAATTGTGATATAGTCGATACATTATGTTTAGAAACAACTAAAACTAATATTTACGTTGTAGAAATGAAAGGGAGAAAAGTAGCACTATTGAACCCTCTTATAGGAGCACCAATGACTACAAATACTATTGAACATCTAGTAGCAAATGGAGTAAAGTCAATTGTCGCTTGTGATGATTTGTATTCTAATAATAATGATGATGTAGGAAAAGTTGTTGTTCCAGCTTCTGTAATAAGAGGCGATGGAACATCAATGCAATATGTGCGACCTTCTAAAAGAATTATTACTTCTGAAGATGGGAATAAGGAGTTAATAAAAAAGCTAAATGAAAATAATATTGATATTACAAATGAGGAAATGTTATCTACAGATATTAGAAGAAATAATTTCCAAGGAATATACGGGTATGAGGCTGCTGCAACCTTAGCATCATCAATTTTTAGGGATATAGAAACCATTTATTTTGGATATGTAAGAAAAGAAAATGGGGAGGTACAGGAATTTGAAGATAGATTATTGGATATAGCCTTAAGTGTTGCAAGTGATATGGCATTAAAAGACGAATTCCATAATAAGCATAAATTATCAGATGATTCAGAACAATATAGAGTTGATATACAAGAAGGAATGATTAAAATTCATAATGAAGATAAATTACCGAATACTGTTATTATGTGTTTCTTTGAAGAAGTCCTTAATGAATACAAAAATAATGTGAAATGTAAGGAAATACCAATAAATATACGTGGTTTGACATTTAACGTTTACGAAACAAATATAAATGGTCATGATATTGGATTTACTCAAGCATTAATTGGAGCCACTGGTTCAGCAATTTTAATGGAAGAATTGGCTAAAAGAGGAGTTAAAAATATTTTAGCTTGTGGAGGAGCAGGAGTTTTAGAAAATGAGGGAAAGGCTTTATATGTACCTGTAATAGGCTTAAAGAATGATGGAGTATCCTCAAACTTAACATACGGAAATTTTATAGAGGCAGATAAAGTAATGGCTGGTATAGTAAGGAAACACTTTAAAGAGCAAGGTGTTAATTGTATTCCTTGTGCTACATGGACAACTGATGCTTCTAGAAGAGAAACGAGAGATACAATAGATTCAAGAGTTTTGGATATACACCAAAGAATATATCCAGAAACAATGCCAATATTAGTAGAAATGGAATTTTCAGCATTAGTTGCTACAGCTAGAAGAAATGAAATTAAATTTAGTCAAGTTTTATATGGTGGAGATAAGTTATTTAAAGATAAAGAATATAATGGGAATAATTGGACTAAAGATACTATAAGAGGCTTTTTATTTGAATCATTATTAGATTTAGCTTCAAATTTAGAATTGGAGCTAGAACAGATAAATCAAAGAGATAGATAATAAATAGGACTATTACCAATAAGGAGGAAAGTGTTATGGATAGAGAAAAAGCAGTTGTGCTATTAAAAAAATATAATGAAAAGGAGTTTCATATAAGACACGCATTTACAGTAGAACAGGTTATGAGATACTTTGCAAAAGAAAACGGGTATGACGAAGATTTTTGGGGAATAGTGCGGCTTATTGCATGATGTCGATTTTGAGCAATATCCAGACGAGCATTGCAAAAAAGCGCCAGAGTTATTAAAAGAAATAGATGCAAGTGGCGAAATGATACACGCAATTTGTAGCCACGGATATGGAATTTGTGTAGATATTAAACCAGAGCATGATATGGAAAAGATATTGTTTGCAGTTGATGAATTAACTGGGCTAATATGGGCTGCTGCAAAGATGAGAGAATCAAAAAGTACGAAAGATATGGAAGTGTCTAGCTTAAAGAAAAAATTCAAAGATAAGAAATTTGCAGCAGGCTGTTCAAGAGATGTAATAAGACAAGGAGCAGAATTTTTAGGTTGGGAATTAGATACTTTATTTGAAAAGACAATTTTAGCAATGCGAGAAAGTGAAGATAAAATTGAAGAAGAAATGAAAAGTTTAAATTAGAAAATATAAAATAGTGTAAAGTAATCTACGAAAAAATCGTAGGGGCGAGCATTGCTAGTCTGCACTTCGAAGAAATCACTAAAAAGATAGGAGGAAAAATTATATGGAAATAAAGGTAATAACAATTTGTGGAAGTATGAGATATTCAAAAGAAATGATGAAAATATCTGAAGAATTAGAATTAAAAAAAGGATATGCCGTTATTCAATGTATATATAATATTGATGGAGGAACTTATGATGAAACAGATGGTAGTATTTTAGATAAAATGCATAAAAAGAAAATTGATATAAGCGATGCAATTTATGTTGTTAATATTAATGGATATATTGGAAACAGTACAAAAAGCGAAATAGAATATGCAATAAATAATGGAAAAGAAGTAATATATCACGAAAAGGTTGTTTAGATAATTATATATTATAAGACATAAAAACCATCTCAAAATACAGTAATGTAAATTGAGATGGTTTTTATCATAAATTATTTAGAAAAATCTTCTTCTATGTTTTTTTTCTTTTTGTCTTAATAAAATATTTGAAAGCATACTGCCATTTCTATAATCTGCAATACAAGCAAAGTCTACCATTCCATCTGCATTTAATGTTTGATAAATTCTATTATTATGCTCATAAAATTCATCATTTTTGTTTGGTTGATGAACGAAAATAGCTTTCCCACCATTATTATGTATAAATCTCATTGCAGTTGCATCACTATATCCGTCTCCTATATAATATACATTTCTGCAATTATTATATTTTCTGTTATTCTTTTTAAGAATATCTCTAATAGATAATATTTTTTTATCATCTGTAATTATTTTACCAATTCCAGAAATCAAACCATTTTTGTCGTGATGTAAAGGAGTACCATAAATATCATCAAAATATTTGGCTATTTTAAGATTTTGTAAAAATTCTTTTAAGCCTCCAGAAACAATATAATTTTTTGTAGGTGACTTTTCTAGAAAATCTACTACTCCAAGATTATATTGAATATATTGTTCTCCCTCCATTAATTCTTCGTATGTTATAGTTTCATTATTATCAACAAGTAAATCATTAAAAAAGGCAAAAAATGTTTCAAGAGCATTTCCAGTGTGAAATTTTCTATATTGCGCAAGAGCAGCCTCTAAATTATCGTTTCTTTGCTCTCCACTATATCCAAATTTTTTTACCCATACCCAAAACTTTGGCCACGTTTCAGTAGTTAAAGTTCCATCAAAATCAAAAATATTTATTGGTTCAATATTAGAGTTCATTATATATACCTCACTTTAAAACTAAAATAACACAATAAGATATATTATGCAATATTTATTATAGATTAATTTTTAAAAGTACAAGAGAAGTTAAACTTTGCTTTATTTGCAAGAATTGACATTCTATATAATGAATAATATAATAAATCTATTAAAAGGATAAAACCTTTTGGTAGAAGTCGAGGCAATACAAAGAATATAATGGGAGAAATTTTTATGCCTAATTTAAGTATCTATTCTAATCGTATTCCTAAAATAAAGGAGCCACCATACTTAGGTGGTCCACCTGAACTTACATCTAGTCAAATAGCTGAGTGCCTTGAGAAACTTGAAGATGATGAGTTATCAAGAGTAAACACTTATCCTATGCCCCGACCAAACAAAGAAGAGGATAATTAATCTTCTGAATTGTAAAAGACAACAGCAGTGTTCTTTATTTAGGACATTGCTGTTGTTTTTTCATATATTTATATTATATGTAATTTTTTTGTTTTAATTAATAGTGAAAAATGAAGAGTGAATAGTGAAGAGTACAAACTTGCTTTTAGGACTAATCCCTTAAATATAAGTCATTACTTTTCACTATTCACTTTTATCTCTTAACTCTTGCTTAAGCAAGTTTGGTGAGCCAGAAGGGATTCGAACCCCTGACCCTCGGCTTAGAAGGCCGATGCTCTATCCAACTGAGCTACTGACCCAAGTAAAATTGACATAGATTATAATAACATAATTGTATAACTTTGTCAACTGTATGTTTACTTTTTTTTAAGTATATTGTAAAATAAGAGTAATTCATAATCAACCTAAAAGGAGATGAAGCTGTGGAGTCTAAAAATATTAAAGCTAAATTACATTATTTGTTGTGGTATTTTATAATATTTAGTGTAATTGGCTTAATAATAGAAACTACTTATGGTTTTGCAACTATGGGTATTATAGAAAGTAGGAAAGGTTTATATTTAGGACCGTTTTGCCCAATATATGGAGTAGGTGGAGCAATATTAATATTTGCACTAGATAAATTTAGAAGTAATAAAATAAAATTAGCATTGTATGGCGGAATATTAGGAAGTGTAGTAGAATATGTATTAAGCTTTATGCTAGAGGCTATATATGGAGCGAGATTTTGGGATTATGGGTATGTAAAGTATAATCTAAATGGTAGAATTTGTATTATATATTCAATTTTTTGGGCGATATTATCAGTAGTTTTAATAGGCTTAATAAAACCTAAAATTGATAGATTAATAGATAAAATAGGGAAAGATGAGGTAGAGCCTGAAGAGATAAAGAAAAATAAATTTAAAATTGCAACGAAGAAAAGCTTTATAGATATTGGTGTATTTTCATTTTTATTAATAGATGCACTAATTACAGTTTGGGCTGTTAATACATATCAAAATAGAGTAATAAATGAGTATTATGGAATAGAAGAAACAAATAGAAATTCCATAATAAAAAATATTGAAGATTTTTGTTTTTCTAATGAAAAGATGTTATTTACATTTCCAAATCTAAGAGTAAGAGATAATGATGGAAATGAGGTTTTTGTAAAAAATATGCTAAATGAAATTAATGAGAGATTAAATTAAAATATTTAAAATTCCAATAAATCCAAAAATTAAAAATAATATACCTGAAAATTTTTCTAAAATATTTTCAGGTAATTTTTTTGATAAAAATTTACCTAAAATAATTGCAATTAAATCACTTAAAACCATTCCCAATATAGCACCAATTATTAGAAATATTTTTTGGGCAGGATATTGTATTCCAAGGCCAATAGATGCTAAAAATGTTTTATCTCCAAGTTCTCCAATTGCTATAGATAAAGCAATTATGAAAATATAATTTAATTTTAATTTATTTATATTTTTTACAGCAGAATTATTATTATTTGAATTTTCCTTTTTATTAGAAAATAATGTAAAAAATCCAAATATTAAAAATGATATGTATGTAATTAATTCAAGCAAAAAATGTATAGAGTCATTTCCTATATTTCCAAGAAAACTTCCAAAAGTAATTGCTATTCCATGGCTTAAAAGAGAGCCTAAAGCTACTCCTAAAAGAATTGTGGTTGTACGTAATTTAGATGAAAAAGATAAAACTAGAATTTGAGTTTTATCTCCAAGTTCAGAAATAAATACGAGTGTAAATGCGATTATTAATGGATATATATACATATATGCCTCCTTAATTACTATTTTATATAGACAATTATAATAATATTTTTTATTCCGAACTCCTCGGCGTTTGTGTAGGGAACGACGCCCTCGTCGTTCCGTTGTCTTAACAAATTTTAGTGACACACTCTACTTGAATTAAAGACAAAACGACTCAGGGTCGAACTCATAAAAAATATTATTATAATTGTCTGCATAAATCTTATAATTCTGTCTTTTTTAAATAAATATTCTTAAGTATATTTATTTATTACAGGAATATTTATTTAAGAGCAGGGGTGGTAAAGATAAAAAGTATAGGTAAAGTGGTTTTTGTAATTATTGGAAGTATTATTGGGGCAGGGTTTGCTTCACGGAGTGGAAATTGCATCCTTTTTTAATGCATTTTCAGAATTTGGGTTATATGGAATTGTTGTTTCTGCAATGGTTATAGCTTTTGTAATATATAAAGTGTTTTGTATTATGCAAAAAAATAATATTGAAACATATCCGGAATTTTTAGAAAAAACAATTAATACAAAGAAAAAAATTGTAATTAATGTAATAGATAATATAATAAATATATTTTTGTTAATTAGTTTTTTAGTAATGCTTACAGGAATATTAACTTTTTTTGAACAAGAATTAAAAATAAA
>CATKWX010000012.1 GCA_949840345.1 uncultured Eubacteriales bacterium | reverse complement strand
GGTTGAGAAAAAACATAAATTTAGAAATATTTTAATATTTTTAATTGCAATGATTTTAGTGTCATTTTTTAGTATAAAAATATATAATATTTATTTAGGAATAGAAGTTAAGAGTTATGGAACAACACAAGATACTCCGAGTATAAAAGAAGGAAATAATAATGACACAAATGATGCACCACAAATTTTAGAAAACGCAACAAGAAATGTTGTAGGGATATCAAAAATAAAAAATAATGGAAGTACAATTTTTTCAACGAAAACAAATGAAGAACAATTAGGGTTAGGAAGCGGAGTAATAGTATCTGAAAATGGATATATTGTTACAAACAAACACGTAGCTGGAAACAAATATAGTAACTGTTATGTTACGCTAGAAAATGGAAAAGTATATAATGGCAATGTTGTGTGGGCAGATGCAGATTTGGATTTAGCAATAGTTAAAATAAATGCTAGGGGACTAAGCTATATGAGTTTGGGTGATTCAAATAATATTAAAGTAGGTCAAAACGTATATGCTATAGGAAATCCTATCGGATATGAATTTCAAAGGACAGTAACTTCAGGAATAATAAGTGGAGTTAATAGAACCATAAAAATAGAAGAAAAAAATAGTGCCGTTTATATGGAAAATTTAATTCAAACAGATGCAACGATTAATCCACGGAAATAGTGGAGGACCGCTTATAAATTCAAATGGAGAAATGATTGGAATTAATTCAGTAAAAATAACATCTGCAGAGGGAATTGGATTTGCAATACCTATAAATATAATAAAACCAATAATAGAAAAATTTATTAGTGAAAATAAATTTGAAGAAGGATATATTGGAATATTTGCATATGATAAAGAAGTAATACCATACTTAGATTCGTCTATAGAGTTTGAAAACGGAATATATGTAGCAGAGATATCTCTTGATGGACCTGCTAAAAATTCTGGCTTAAAAGTAGGAGATATAATAACAAGAATTGATAATAACGAAATAAATAAAATGAGTGAGTTAAGAAATTATATATATACGAAATCTCCGGGAGATACGGTTACTTTAACTGTACTGAAGAATAAACAAACACGTGAAATACAAATAAAACTAGGGCAAAGGTAGAAATATAATAGCCACACTTCTTGTTTTTTATAGTATAGGAAAAATATATTTAATTGCTTGTAATAAACATATTGCAAACGTTGTAGGGAACGACGCCCTCGTCGTTCCGTGTGGCGAAGCCACTTTTCTTATTTAAATCTTATATCTTCTCCAAAGAATCTGCAGATATTATAATATCCAACAAATCTTGAAACAATTCTTTCGTCATAGGTTTCGTATAAATTCTTCATATTTAAGTTTGTAGAGATTATTGTTTTAGTAACATTATTAGAATTATTTAATAATCTAGTATTTATAATATTAAATAGTTCTGTGAATTTCATACTGTTTATTGTTTCTGTTCCTAAGTCGTCTATTATTAGTAAGTCTACAGAATAAATTGAGTCGCAAATATTTTGGCTATTTTTTTTGCCAAATCTATAATCAATAATTGAGTCTAACATTACAGGAGCTGTTTGATAAAGTACAGTTTTACCAGATTTTAATACTTCGTTTGCTATACAGTTTGAGATAAATGTTTTTCCTAGTCCAGTATTTCCAGTAAATAATAAATTCTTTGAATTTGGATTTTCAAAGTCTTTTATAAATTGTTCTGCAAGGTTTTTTATAATTTTAATATTTTCTCTAGGAGAAATATTTGAATTATATTTTTCTTTATTTATTTCATCTGAATAAAGATTAAAATTAAAGTTGTTAAAATTTTCTTTGCCTAAATTAAATATATTAGATTTGTTGTATTCAATATCTAATAGTTTTTGTTTTAAACAAGAACACATAACAGTTTGATAATTCCCGATAAGTATATCCTGTGTCGTTACATATGTTACACTCATATGTTGGTTTTAAATAGTTTTCATCAATATTTAATTTTTTTAGGAGATTTGCTCGTTCTATTTTTAATTTTTCAATTTCATTTTTTAAATTAGTTAAATGTGTAGAATTATTATTGCCAAGGATGAATTTTGCTGTAGATATTCCAAGGGTATGAAGCCTATTTTCAATTTCTAAAAGTTCAGGACATTTACTATATAATGCTTGTTTTCTGTTTTCTAGGTCTGTTAATGCTTTTTGGTGTTTCTTTTCGTAATCTTTTAATAATTCTTTAACTATAATATTATTTTCCATCAGCGACTCCTTTTATTTTATATTGATATAATGCAAGCGGACGACCAATGGTCGCCCCTACGATAAAAATATTGCAAACCGTAGGGGCGCAGATTAGCGCCCTTCTGTTTCTTACATATTATTTGCATATAAAGAATCTAAATTTTCATAAGAACGTTGCTCGTAGTTTGAATATCCAGTTTTCTTTGCAAGTTCTTTTATATTGCTTGTTTGTTTTTTGTATGTAGATAAGAATTGCTCAACTTCGCTAGGGTTCTTTAAGTTTCTGTCATGCCAGTCTGAAATTAATTTATCTAAATAATCGAAGCTAGGATTTGTTTTTGAGGTGGTTTTCTTTAGTGCTAAATCAATTACATCCATATCGTATTTAAAGTCTACAATCCATTTTTCAATGTATGCTTCTTCATATTGAGTTAATTGCCTTGTAAGTTTTAATTTTTTTGAAATAGATTTTTTTATAGATACAAGCTTTTCTTGGGCTTGCTCATAATTTTCTAAATCTGAATATGTTTTTATATTGTTCTTAGACCAAGCGTCAGCAACGGCTTGAATATAGTTTCTATGAAGAGCTGATTTATTAAAACAATAATCAAATAAAGTTATCATAACTTGTTCATCAAACCCATATTTTTTAAACCACATTTCTATATCTCCATACCAAGAAGGAGACATTATTCCTTGAAAATAGTTATTATTAATACTTTCAATTGCTTTAGCTCTATATTGATTTTTAGAATTTTGTTCAATGTCTTTTGGAGATAATGTAACTTTTGGTGAATATAATTTATGAAGTTCAATATCTTGAAGATTATTAACAATATATCCATTTGGTTTTTTAGTAATAACTTTAGTTCCTTCCCAATAAATGCAAGCTTCCTGAATTATCTTAACAGGAATATTCAAGGCTTTAGATAAGTCATTGATTTTTATATCTTTATTATATTTTGATAGAAAAACCATATATAAATATACTTTAATGAAATCACCATTTGCACAAGATAAGTATTCAGTGAAGAATATATCTGGAATTGATGTTGTAGAAAAAATAAATGATGTATCTTTTTGTTCAATCTTCATAATAAAACCCCTTATAAAAAACGTATTTTGTAAAATTATATCATTTTATTAGAGGTTTTACAATAAATCTACTTGTAAAAAATATATAATTTTGGTTTTAATAGATATTTTACTAAATAAATAATAACATTTAGAATTCTTTCGTTGTTTATACCTAATATGCTAAATAGAATTAAAGGAAGGCAAAGTATAATTACTAGTGATAACTGTAGGTGTAGGGACAACCCAAATAAACGACT
The DNA here is from genome assembly GCA_949840345.1 of uncultured Eubacteriales bacterium. Taxonomy (GTDB): domain Bacteria; phylum Bacillota; class Clostridia; order TANB77; family CAG-508; genus CAKPQL01. The sequence continues at coordinate 48,560 of CATKWX010000012.1, read as the reverse complement.
AATACTAAATACTAGGTAAACCCAAGCCAAATTAACAAAAAGAGTAGAATAGTCTAAAACACCTAAAAACTTATTTTTTAAATTATAATTTTGTGGAAATATAAATTTCAATTAAAATCCTCCTTTAAATAATGCTTTTAAATTGCTAGCATTAGAATAAACGGTAGTAGTAATTCCTCCCATTAATTCTTTCATAAAATAATTTACTCTAGATAAACAATAAATTGAGCCAATGAATATAACTTGAGAAAATAAAATGTTATTAGTAAAGTCTAGAGAGAATGTTATTAGCAATATTAATGCTACAACAGACTGGGAAAACAATAGAGAAATAAAAGATTTTATATAAGACTTAACAAAATATGAAGTAGTTTCATTCAACAAAGATATTATTGCGAAGGGAAAAAGTAAAATAAAAACTTTAATCATAATATATCTTAACGAATAAGAAAGTACTAAGTTTAATATGCCAACAGAAGAAAAGCTTTTCAAAAATCCTTGTATAGAAAATAAGTTAAATGAATTAGAAAAATCAGAAATGTAGGGGTTAATTCTACTTTCCAATGCAGAAAAGCAAATTTCAGATTCAAATAAATCCTCGCCAATTGAGCGAATCCCTAAGGAGATATTTGAATTTAAATCTAACAAAAATGCGCAAATATCATAGGTGTGATTTACTAAAATAGAAACTATTATTAGTTTACATACAAATTGATAAGGTGTTTGTAATTTGAACAAAACTATATGAGATAAAATTAGAGAAATAAGATAGTATAGTATAAATCCAAATAATAATGAATTACAAAGGAGTAACAAACCAGATGTAGGAGAATTTCCTAATATATTGTTAATGAAAGAATCGTTTAAGACATCGGAATTTATGAAAACAATATCATCTAAAATTGAGTAAATATTAGAATCTAAAGAAGTAAAAAAATTAGAAAAGATAGTGTTAACAGATTGTATAATAGTTTGTGGTAGATTTACAGCTTCTTCCAAATAAAACACCTCTATTCTGATGTAATTAGTAATTTAATTGTAGCTAAAATTAAATCAACTGCTAAGATAAAAGCATAAGAAAATAGAGAACCTCTAATTAATCTTTTTCCAGTTCTAATTTTTTCTTCATCACCAAAGCTAAATTTTTTCATAAGTATCCCTGTTCCTACAGCAACTGCAGCAGCAGGCGTTGCAATATTAATAATCCATTCTTTAATTTTAGTGAAGCTAGAACTTATTGTAGAAACAAGTTTTGGGTAAGCCGCTAAGGTAAAGTTTGGGATAAATAGTATAAATATAGCTATGTAAATAAGTAAATAGAAAATAGTTTTGTGTTTTTTCATAATATCACTTTCCTTTATTAAATTATTTTTGTTTTATTGTGTTTTTTTAAAGTATTATATGGTGTAGAATTTAAACTTTTTTGTTGATGGTAATTTTTTATTGAAGTGGGTTCAAATAAAAAGTATGGAATCAATTTTAATTTTTGTGGTTTTTGAATTTTAGAGCCAGTAGATAGGAAAGACAGGCAAGAGAATGTTTCTAAATTTTGCGTAAAGAAATTAGTATCATATGTAAAGTCTAGTTGGGTATAAGTATTAATACTTTCGGAAAGATTAGAATCTGTAGAATTTAAAGAATTAGTGAAATAATTAAATTTAGTAGTTTTAGAGTTTTCTGAAATAGTATTTGATGTCCTTGTTTTTTCTTCTCTACCAATTTGCTTTTGAGCATCTTCTATTGTTAGCATATCGTCTGTTCTAAACCAAATTTTATTAATTAAATTTTGAACAATAACCTTAACACAAGCTGGGTCTTTTAGTGAATTTTGTAAAGATGTATAGCTTTGTGTTGCAACGATATTAATACATTTTGCTTCTCTGCTTTGTGCAAAAAATTCAGAATCAATAGAGGATACATACTCATGAAATTCATCACTTACAAATGCAGTTATTCTTTTGGGACCATTACGAGATAGTTGAGACATTACTTCTGTTTGGAAATCTAATTTTAAATATGTAGCAATAATTTTAGATAAATTTCTATATTCGGATATATTCATATTTAAAACAACTATTTTTCCTTCGTCTATTAATTGTTTAAATCCATAGAAATTAAGTGAAGATTTAGGGGGAGAAAAAGTATTTATTACATCATAATCAGAAATAAAGGTATTAGTAATTCTTGTTATTTCAGATTTTAATATAGAAAGAACTCTCGAATCTAAAGAATGAAATTCATTTTCAAAGAAATCTAAAGAGGTTTTTAAATCATATATTTGCTGTACTGAAAACATATTTTTTTGAAAGGATTCTCTAAGACAAGAGATTTTGTCAAGATAGTAGTTTGGCATATTTATTAATTTATGTATTTCCATAAAAGTAACATAATTGTTGTTGTAGAGCCTACAAAGTTTAATACATTCAGTAATAACTTCTTCGGCCTTATCGAGCCAGTAGGATTCAGTGTTGTTCGGAGAAAATAAAGTTAAAATTGTTTTTAATCTATTTGCAAGTATGCTTGGTTTTAAATTAGGTTTATGAAGCGGGTTATATTTTACATTTCCACCAAGCTCTATAATTACTAAGTCATTTTCTCTACCACATTTTTTTGCATATTCTTCAACTTTAGCATAATAATTTCCTTTTACATCAAGTATAAGTAGGCCTAATTTTTTATTTATATTGTTACTTTCATATTCAATTAATTGTTTTGTTATGGGATACATAAAAGAACTGGTTTTTCCACTACCAATTGTTCCTGTAACTAAAATGTTTTGAAACAAACCTTTTTCCGGAATGAACACTGTTTTATTAGACAAGAATTCTGTACCTATATATAAATTAAGCTCATTATTATTAATATGAATTTCATCTCTATGATTTTTATGCTTTTGAGATTTGCGAAAGAATTTAGTAAATATAGAATTTGAAATAATTAAACAGGAAATATAAGAAAAAATAATATACAGAAATTTTAATAAGTACCATACATCTGGTGCAACCTTACATATATCAAAGGCTTTAAGGGAATATGGAATAATCACAGAGGACGCTTGGAAAATAGATAAGAAGAATTGTATAATACAAAAGCAAAAAAGTGACGATAGGGAAATTACAAATAAAATACGTTTAATTAAGTATTGCATATAACCTCCAAATTAATTATTTAATTTTTTTAATTTTAATTTTGAACCTTGTAATGAATGAAAGATATGTTGTTCGATAAATGAATAAATAGAATAAAAAGTAATAAAAATATTAATAATAAAAGATATAAAAAATAAATGAATTAAATTATTAATTTTAATGCCTCCCTTCGATTTAAGTTTATCAAATAATATTACATAATTTTATATTTGTCTATACTTTTTAGTAAAAATGTGATAAAATATTTAAGTCAAAAAACACATTTTTTCGACAAATAGAATTATTGGAAGGAGTTTTTTAAATGATAAATGCAGATACAAAAATAGGAGAACTTTTAGAAATTGCACCAGAAAAAGCAAATATATTGCTAGAAGCTGGAATGCATTGCTTAGGTTGCCCTGCATCACAGGCAGAAACATTAGCAGAGGCATGTGACGTACATGGAATAGATGTTGAAGAATTACTAAAAATGTTGAATGCGTAAGACATAAAAACAAAAAATAAAAATAATTTTTATAAAAAATATTGACATATGCAAAAAAATGTTGTAATATATATAAGCAACTGTTTGAAGAATGGTTGCTTATATAATTGGTGACATGGGCTATTAGCTCAGGTGGTAGAGCACTTGACTTTTAATCAAGTTGTCCCGCGTTCGAGTCGCGGATAGCTCACCAAATGAATGAAATAAAGTAATTTATTTCATTCATATTTATGGCCCGTTGGTCAAGCGGTTAAGACATCGCCCTTTCACGGCGGAGACATGGGTTCGATTCCCGTACGGGTCACCAACAAAAATGCCGCTGTAGCTCAGTTGGTAGAGCAACTGACTTGTAATCAGTAGGTCGTCAGTTCAAGTCTGACTAGCGGCTCCATTAAAAAGTCAAGAGTTTTGAAATTGTTCTTAATTCTTGGCTTTTATTTTGTATTATGATATTTGACCACAAAAAACACATTGCAAATATTGTAGGGGTCGGCGTCCTCGACGACCCGCAGATAAACATACATAAACACAATGCAAACGCTGTAGGGGCGAGACTAAAGTCCGCCCGAGCTTCGGAAGCAATACCCTAGAAAAATTTAATTAATAATGTTTTAAATGGAGGAATGAATTTATGAAAACGGTTCTAATAACTGGTGCATCTAGAGGAATTGGCAGATGTATAGCAATAAATTTAAGTAAAAAACGGTTATACAGTAATAGCAAATTTCAATAAATCAGAAGAAAAGGCGCTTGAGTTAAAAAAAGAATATAATATTGATATATTTAGGGCAGATATAACAAAACGAGAAGAAACAGATAAAATGGTTAAATATTGTATAGATAAATATGGAAAAATAGATGTATTGATAAATAATGCAGGTATATCTCAAATAAAATTGTTTACTGAAATAACAGATAAGGACTGGACAGAGATGATAGATACTAACTTAACTTCAGTTTTTAGAGTATCTCAAGAGGTTGCAAAAAATATGATTCAAAATAAAAATGGGTGCATAATAAATATTTCTTCTATGTGGGGAGAAGTTGGCGCATCTTGTGAAACACATTATTCAGCATCTAAGGCTGGCGTTAATGGATTAACTAAGGCAATGGCAAAAGAGCTAGGATTATCAAATATAAGAGTAAATGCAATAGCACCAGGAGTAATTGATACAGATATGAATAAGAACCTAGACAATGATACAATTAATGAATTAAAAGAGGAGATTCCTTTAAATAAAATAGGTAGACCAGAAGATATATATAAATGTGTAGAGTGGTTAATTGAAGATAATTATACAACAGGACAGATTATTTCTGTAAATGGTGGAATGGTAATTTAAGAAAAAAGAAACTGATTATGCATCAGTTTCTTTTAATTTTCTTTTATAATTTCCAGATATTATTTTTGGTAAATAAGTAATAATTTTATAAACTGCTATCCTTATTTTTTTGCTCCATATATATGATCTTCTTAATCTTCTTGCTGTAGATAAAGAAGTGTTTTGATCAGGAACAACTACTAAATCTGTTTCTATTTTTTCTAAAGGAAATATGTAATTTTGGCAATTATTATTATCCCATTCATTGTTTCCATTTTTAAAACAGAAGTTAAAGGTATCAGATTCTATTAAATTAATTTCTGTTTGAAATCCTATTTCTGTTTTTTCCATTTTTACTTCAGTAAGATTTTCCCACAATAAACCAAACCCATAATGAATATAAACTTCTTCAGAATTGTCTTGAAAAAATTTACCAGTATAGGATATCTTTATTGTTGAATTTTGTGTTAATTTATCTGTGTTAAAGAATATATTTTTTACTAATTCCATTTGAATTTCTCTCCTCATTTATCTTTCGTTATTGGTATTATATTATTAAAATTTACAATATTCAAGTATTTTTGCTAAAAAAGTTGTATTATTTTGTTAAAAATTTTCCAATTATAAAGAAAGAATCTTCATTTGTTAATACAATATCTTCAACCTCTTTATTATCAGCCTTTAGAGTTATTTTACCTTTTTTGTTGAAAAATCTTCTTATTATTATTTTTTTGTTTACACTAAATAATCCTATATCTTTATTATTTAGAAGAGAATTAAACTCTAAAAATGCATAAGAGTTTTTTTCTAATGTAGGTTCCATAGATTCGTCTGTAACTTTTATAGCTACACAAGAACTAGGAACAGAAGATGGACAGTCGATAAAGCCACTGATTTTATCGATAGCTATAACTTTATTATATGATATATGTTCAATAAGGTTATATTGTTCTTGTTCTTCACTGATAGTTTTATCATATGTGTACATTAATTGTTGATAAGGGATATCTAAAGCTTTACAAATATTTTTTAAAGCTTTATGGCTAGGATTTCTTTCTCCTTTTTCAATATGTGTTAAATGGCCAATATTTATGTCTGTTAATCTTGCTAGTTCTGTTTTAGACATTCCTTTCTCTTTTCTTACTTTTGCAATCATATCACCAATCATGTTTTTTTACCTCTCTTTTCTACTAATTTCAGCAATATTATATCTGAAAATTTTAGTTTTGTCTACCAGTAAAGACAAAAAAATATATTTTTTATATATTAATATCATAAAAAGCTTGACTTGTCAAATTGGTTTGTGATATAGTATTGTTATTAAGACAATAGGAGGCGATAAACATGTACCAAAATAAAATGCAGCAAATAAGGAAGGAAAAGGGAATAACTTTAACAAGTATGGCAGAGAAAACAGGAATATCAATAGGCTATTTAAGTCATCTAGAGAATGGATCTAGAAAAAATCCATCTTTTGAAAAGATGGATAAAATAGCAAAGGTTTTAGGAAAACCAGTATCTGAAGTGTTTTTTGCAGAGTAATAAACAAAGGGATATAAGAATAACATTTAGTAGGAGGGCAAATGAAAATAAAATATATCTCAAAGAAGGAAATAAGAGTATTTATAGAACTATTCATACTTATAATAATTATTAGTAGTTATATATATATGAATGTAAAAAATAGATACATAAGCAAAGAAGTTTTTGTAGATGGAATAGAAGAAATTGAGGAATTTTATACTGATTTATTAGCAGAATATGAAACAAAATTTAATGAACAGCAATTAAATAGAAGTCAAAATATAAAAATAGCGACAACTAAAATTAATGGTACGGTTGTATTGCCAGGGGAAATATTTTCTTATAATAATACAGTAGGATATAGAACAGAAACGGATGGATTTAAGCTAACACCTATGTATATAGGGGGAAAATTAGTGGATGGAATAGGAGGTGGAGTGTGTCAAGTTTCATCAACTTTGTATAACGCAGTTTTATGTGCAAATTTAGAAGTTATAGAAAGGAAAAGTCATCAATTTCTACCTGCATATATTGAAGTTGGAAGAGATGCAACTGTCGCTGATGGATATATAGACTTTAAATTTAAAAATACGAGAAAATATCCTATAAAGATTATTTGTAGTGCGCAAAATGGAGTAGTAAAGGTAAAAATATATGGAAGAAAACAAGATACAGAATATGATATAAAAATTCAAACTGTGTTAAAGGAAGTTAAGCCATACAAAACTATATATGAATATAATAGAAATGTAAAAAAAGGGGAGAATATAGTAGCACAAAAAGGAAAGAACGGATATGAATGTAAAGTATATAAAGTAATAAGTTTAAATGGAGAAATTATTTCTAAATCGCTAATATCTACTGATACATATAATGTAATGAACGAAATTATAATTATAGGGACAAAATAACAACTCATAGTTCTAAAATAAACTTGTCTTTAATATTATTAACTAAAGAAAGGGTGATAATATTGAAAACAAAGAAAACTATATTTTTAATAGTAATTTTATTAATTGTTATTGGAGTTGTTATAGCTTTAGTTACTAAAAATGGAAAAGGAGAAGAAAAGAGTCCGGAAATTACTGAGTATACTCCACAAGAGGAGATTTCAAGCGAGCAATTAAGACAGACTTTGGTAACTTTATATTTTAGAAATAAAGAAACAAAAGAATTAATGCCAGAGGCAAGAATGTTGGATTCTAAATTATTGTTAAATAATCCATATAATGAATTGGTAAAATTATTAGTGGATGGGCCAAAAAATGATAGTTTAGAAAAGCTAATACCAGAAGGAACTAATATTAATAATGTAGAAATATCAAAAGGAATTGTACATATCGATTTTTCAGAGGAATTTACTAAAGTAGGAAATATGGGGGCTGAAGAAGAGAGTAAGATAATATATTCTATAGTAAATACCTTAACTGAATTAACAGAGGTTAGTGGAGTAAAGATTCTAATAAATGGAGAAGAGAATATGTGTTTCGAGGACGGAGAAATAAAGTTTAATGACATTTTTGTTAGAAAAACGGATAGTGCTATTTAAAGGACTTAAATATATTTATATATTTTAAACTTTTATTTAAATCGTGTAAAAATCTTTCTACATCACAAAGAGAACTGCAAAGGTTCTCTTTTCTTTTTTTAAAAGGAATTCCTTTAGGTTTATCTTTTCCCATATTGCCTCCAATCTATATTGACCATAATAGTATAGTAATATATAATATGTAATAATATTACAGATAGTGAAAGGAATATTATGGAGGTTGAATTAAAGAAAGACGAAAGAATAGATGATTTAGAATATAAAGGATTAAAAATTATTCAAAATAAAAATGGATTTTGCTTTGGGATAGATGCAGTGCTATTATCTGATTTTGCTAAAGAAATAAAAAAAGAAAGTAAAGTTTTAGATTTGGGAACTGGAACAGGAATACTTGGAATTTTACTTTGTAAAAAGACTGAATTAAAAAATATTATTGGGGTAGAAATTCAAAAAGATGTATTTGATATGGCAAAAAGAAGCATTAAATTAAATAACCTAGAAGACAAGTTTTCTGTGATTAATGAGGATATAAAAGAATTGGATAAGAAACTAGAACTACAAAGCTTTGATGCAATAGTTACTAATCCACCGTATAAAAAGGACAATACAGGACTTAAAAATGATAATGAATATGAAATAATTTCAAGACATGAAGTAAAATGTAATTTAGAAGATGTAATTAGAGTATCAAGTAAATTGCTAAAAAATAACGGGAAATTTTTTATGGTGCATAGGCCAGAGAGAATAAAAGATATAATAATTAACTTAGAAAAATATAAAATGCAAATAAAAGAAATTAGATTTGTACACCCAAATATAAACAAAAAACCAAATATGGTTTTAATAAAAGCAGTAAAAGGAGCAAGAGAGTTCTTAAATGTACAAGAGCCATTGTTTGTTTATAATGAAGATGGAACGTATACGAAGGAGATTTTGAATATATACAATAAATTATAATGAATTATAATGAATAATTAATGTAGGGAACAGACCAACGTCGTTCCGTCTCCAAAGTAACATTTAAATAAGGAGGTAAAATATGAGTGGAATTTTATATATAGTAGCAACACCTATTGGAAATTTAGACGATATAACCTTAAGAGCAATAAAAACATTAGAAGAAGCGGATATAATTGCGGCAGAAGATACAAGGCATACCTTGAAATTATTAAACCACTTAGGAATTTCAAAACCATTAATAAGCTATTATAAACAAAACGAAAAAGTAAAAACAGAAATATTAATGGAAAAATTAATAATGGGAAAAAACATAGCGCTAGTTTCCGATGCAGGAACACCAGTAATTTCAGACCCTGGAGAAGAGGTTGTAAAAGTAGCTATAAAAAATAATATAAAAGTAGTTCCAATTCCGGGACCATGTGCATTAATTACAGCATTAATAGCTTCTGGAATGAGTGCGAAGGAGTTTAGTTTCATAGGTTTTTTACCAGTAAATAAAAAGGAAAAGGATGAAATTTTAAAAGAAGTATCAGAAGATACAAAAACTCTTATATTTTACGAAGCACCACATAAGCTAATAGCTACTTTAAATGAAATGCAAAATATATTGGGAAATAGAACTATATGTTTAGCAAGAGAATTGACAAAAATCCATGAGGAGTTTTTGACAGGAGAAATTACAGAGATATTAGAAAAAATACAAGAACCAAAGGGAGAATATGTAATAATAGTAGAAGGTAGCAAATTAAGTAAAAAAGAGATAAAAGCTAATAAATTAAACGAAATGACAGTAGAAGAGCATTATAAATATTATGAAGATTTAGGGTATGAAAAGAAGGAAATAATAAAGAAAATTGCAAAAGACAGAAATGTAAACAAAAACGAAATATATAAATTATTTACGAACAAATAAGAAAAATCGAAGATTTTTCTTTGATTTGAACATTTCCGATTTGGTTTTTCGGCTGTAAGAAGAAAATCTCAAAGGGGTAGCGATTGTATTTAAAAAAACAGCCTATATAGGCTGTTTTCTAATCTTCTGAAGATGATAAAGAAGTAAGTTTTTTAATACATTTGCTACAAACTAATTTATCTTGATATTCTACTAATTTTTTTGAACTACCACAGAACACACAATTTGTTTCAAATTTTTTAAGAACGATATTAGAACCGTCAACATATATTTCTAGTGGATCTTTTTCTACAATTCCAAGTTTATTTCTTAATTCAATAGGTATTACGATTCTTCCTAGTTCATCTACTCTTCTTACAACGCCTGTTGATTTCATAAAAATACCTCCCTAAAAGCTACATTTTTCGACAAATTAATGATACCATATTTATAGAGAAAACGCAATAAGAATAAAGAAATTAGTTTAAGAAAGTAAAATATATATTCTTAAATCTTCTACAAATAGAGTAATTATTTAATTTATCTCAATTTGTAATAATATTATTTAAATCCAACTTTTAAAGTCTCCTACTACTTTCCCAATAATTTCAAAAGCTTCTTTTTTTAAATCTATTGTTATTGGCTGAAAAGAACTATCTTCACTAATAGGTTCTAGCATAACAAACTGTTCATTTAGTTTTTTATATCTTCTTAATATAGCCTTTTTACTGTTATTTACTAAAGAAAGAATAATATCCTCATTTTTTGCATAATCTTGCACTTGAATAAGAACATAACTTCCCATTTTTACTAATTTATTAATACCCTCTTCAGAAACTTTAAAAAAGAAATAGTTATCAGGATTAGATATATGATACATATTAGGATCAATTGGTAAGTAAAAATCTATATTATCATCTTTAAAAAGATTTAAATTAGAATATACTTTTTGTAAAACAGGTATTAAGAACAATTTATTAGATAAGTCATCAGTGTTTGTTTTATTTTTTGGTTCGTCAGATTTACACATTAAGTAATCCAAAGAGCAATTAAAAACTTCACACATTTTTAGTTTTACGTTATCCTTTGGAATACTATATCCAGATTCGTAGTTAGCAATAGCTGTTTCGCCTTTTAATCCTAGTTTTGTTGCTAATTTTTTTTGAGTATATCCATTAGTTTCTCTTAAATGCTTTATTCTATTACCAATATCATTTTTCCCTTCCATAACTATCTCCCTACATATTATATTCGAATTATAGCACTATTTATTTATAATGTAAATATAGAACATAGAGATAAAATTCAAAAAAATTGAATATTATATTGACTAAAGTAATTAACTTATGTATAATAACTTCAACAATATTGAAGTTGCTTGCTGCATAGGAACATATTATGAGTGTTATAAGGTCGAAGCCATCGACAACCCATGTAGCAAGTGATATTTGTTATTTTAAATATTCAAGAAAGTTGAATAAAAAACAACTAAAAGAGTGGAGGTGAGTAATGCCGTTTGGTTTAGCATACTTAGTATTAAGTTTCTGTTTAATATATTTATCATTAAAAAATGAATATATAAAATCAATTATAAAGGGGGAAAGAGAAATGGAGAGATTAAGCAAAGATGAGTACAATAAAGCTGTAGAATGTTTAAAAAGATATAATTATAATTGTACAAATATACTTAATATACAGTCGGATATATTAAGTATTAATATATTACCTAATAATGGAATGCCTAAAACACCATATTATATAGGAGATACGACATTAAAAAAAGTAATGGAACTAGAAGAAAATGAGGAATTACAAAATTCTATAAAAGAATACAAAGCAGTAGTACAAGCTTTACAAATAGTTAATGATGATTGTAGATACATATTTGAAGAATATTACAGAAAAAATAAAACGAAGTGGGAGATAATAGACGAAAGAGGATTGTCTGATAGGACATTTTCAAGAAGAAAACAAGAACTAATATATGCAGTAAATAAAGAATTAAAAAAATGGCATAAAGGTGGCGAAAAGTAAGCAAAAAATGGTGCTAAAATGCTAATAGGTAATAAAATAAGTTAACAAATTTAATGAGAATAGAGGTGGTGTTTTAATAGTTATTTATTGTGTTAACTTAAATTTATAGCCTATAAAATTTAAATTGTATTCAGATATTTTACAAAAGCTTAATAAAAGTTTTTGTATAAAATCGAGGAGGTTATTAAGTGGAGGAATTAACAATAAAACAATTCTCAGATTTAACTTATAACAAATTAAGCGAATTAGAAGAAGAAGTAAGTTTATCTGATCCAACTATAGGAAGTACTTTTCCATGTAGAATTATAAGTACACCAATAGAGGTTGTACAAAAAACAGATAGAAAAGGAGTTAATTTGTTAAAGCAATTCCAAATATCCATATCTCATTTTGGGATTTCGTCAAATGAATGTATGGAAATGGTAAGCCAAACTGATAATAAGTTATCAGAATACAAGTTTGTAAAAACTAATACATTGCCAATTAAATATGATAAGGAAATTGAAAAATATAATTTAATAACTACATACGAAGTTTATTGGAATGCATTAGTTAAATCTTTTATGTCAGTAAAATAAAAAATAGGGAGGAATTATTTATGGAACCAAGAACAAGTACATTAACAAAAGTGTATCATGCAGATACAAAAACAGGAGAGAAAAAACAAATTGCTTTAGTACAAAGCATACCACAATTTTTAACAGCACCAGAAGGAATAACATACTCTGCTTTAGATATAGTAGATGAGAGACAAGCAGAAGGAAGACAAAAATCAGAAAATATGGAAATTGAGTTCATATTCACAGAAGAACAATATGATGAATTAAAAGCTATAGAAAAAGCTAAAACAAATGGATATTGGTTTATTCAATTACCAGAAGAAACAAGTGAGACTAAAAAACCACTTACATGGAACTTTACAGCTACATGCTTTGTTGGAATGTCAGAAATTGCTATTGACGATATGTTAAAAGCAAAAGTAACATTATATAGAACATCTGCAATTGAAGAAACTAAAGGATTTCCAACAGCAAGTGAAGTATAGAATTGAATAATAAATACGAAGAAAAGAGGGCACAAAAACAAAGTGTCCTTTTTCTTCTATAAAAGAAAAGGAGATAAATAAAATGATATTAGAAACTAAAAATAAAACAATAAAATTAGTATTAAAAACAAGGAAGATAGTTGATATTACAAATACTTTGAAAAACAAGAATTTTGAAGATGCGTATTTTAAAGCATTACAAGATAATGATTTAAATGCATTATCAAAAATTATATATACATTGGCAGAAGATAATGAAGGGAAACATTCATTTAATAGTTCAGAAGAAGTGTATGAATTTTTAGATGATTATAGAAAAGAAAAAGGAAAAAGTTATGAAGATATATTTAAGGAATTAACAGAGGTAATAAATGAAGAAGGTTTTTTTATAAAGAAGAGAAGCAAGAAGGAACTAGCAGAAATGATATCAAATCCTTTATCAGGAACAAATATGAACGAATTGATTCAAAAATCAGCAGAGAAGGCAATAAGCAGAATAGCAGAGGAACAATTTCAGGGCTTCAAAGTTTAGATGATATTGTAAATAAGGTAAAAGAAGCAAATACATTATTAGATTTAATTTATGCTTTAGAAGGACTTTGTTACTACTTTTCAATGAAACCAAATGAGTTCTGGAATAGTACATATAGGGAAATAAATATTTATACACAGGCAAATTTGTGCCATGTAATAGATAATTTTAGGCAAGATATTAGACTGCAAGAAGCCGTAACAGACAAGCTTATTATGGCAGATGCTATGAGTAACAAAAAACCTAAAATAATACAACTACAAAAGGTATTTAAAAATTTATTTCCAAGTAAAGAAGAAAATATACAATCTCCAGAAGAAATAACAAAAAGAATGAGGGAAATAATGAAGGTAGAAAAAAACGACTCAAAAATATAAAAAAAATTATCCTTTCGACAAGTTTCGACAACATTATATAAATTATTATAGTATAATACCCATATGTTAAAATAAATATAGGAGGTTATATTATGAAGATCAAAATTCCAAAACCATATTGGATAATTGGGACACTTACTGCTGCAAGTATTATAGTTGTAGGTGGATATAATATGATTGTAGCAAATTCTAATCAAAAAGATACAATAAAAACAGAACAAATTAATTATGCTAGTGAGATAGAAGAATTAAAGCAAAGATTAACAAAAGCCGAAGAAGAAATTGAAATATTAAAGGAAAAAAGTGATTCTGTTGAAAGTGATGATGAAAATAAAGACCAAATTATAAATGACTTACAAGCTAAAGTAAATTCATTAAACAGTACATATAAAGTTCAAGGAGTATATAAACAATTAGAAAATATTACAATAAAAGATAATAAGCAAAGAGAATTAATAAAGGAAAAGGAAGAATTAGAAAAGGAATACAAAATATATTCAGACAAAATACATAAACGAAGTGAATTAGAAATGGAAAAAAGTGAATTAGAGGCACAAAAGGTAGCCTTAAAAAAAGAGATAATATTGCTAAGTACTTATCCATATATAAATGTGAATGAAGCGAATAAACAAATCGAAGAGTTAACTGCTAGAGCAAATTCATCAACCTCAGATAAAGAAAAGCAAGAATATATAAATGAAATAGAAAGATTGAAGAAAGAAATAGAAGCATATGAAAAAAAGAGAGCGAAATTAGATGAATTAGAAAAGCAAATGGCGGAATTAGAAAAGACAATACAAGAAAAAAATTTTGATGAGCAAATAACTAAAGTTACTTTATCTAAAGAAGAAAATGAAAGATATGTGGAAATATGTTCTAGAATTGGACAAATAAATACTGAGTTATTAAAATATTAATTATAATAAGTATATTTATTGTTATAAGAAAATATAGAAATTATGATTTAAATTGTGAGAGAAATAATGGAATAAAAAAGAGTAAAAAGTAAAAAAATTATCTTTTCGACAAGTTTCGACAACATTATATAAATTATTATAGTATAATACCCATATGTTAAAATAAATATAGGAGGTTATATTATGGAAGGAACAAAAAAGAGTGGTTTTAGTACTGCTGGTCTAGTACTAGGAATTATAGGAGTATGTACTTCTTTTATACCAATAATTAATAATTTATCATTTGTTATGGGTATACTAGCAATCATTTTTGGAGTTATTGCATTTGCAAAAAAGGACAGTAAAGGCAAAGTTATTGCTGTTATCATATTAGGGATAATTGCAGTTGCCGTTACTATAAATTCACAGAAAGAGTTATCAGATGCAATAGGTACTATGACAGGAGACAAAACAGAAGAGATATTAGCTAATAGTGTTGATGTTACATTAGGAAATTTTGAAGTTGATAAAGGACAGTATACAACAAATACAAAGCTTACAGTTAAAGTTACTAACAAAACTTCTGAGAATAAATCTTTCAATATTCAAGTAGAAGCGGTTAATCCAGATGGTTCAAGAATAATGAACGATTACGTTTATGCAAATAACCTTAACGCAGGACAAACTCAAAATTTTGATATATTTAAATTGGTATCTTCAGATAAAATAGATGCAATGAAAAATGCTACATTTAAAGTTGTAGAAGCTTCAATGTATTAGAATAAAAGAGAAAAAAATATTTAAAAATTATAAAAAACACTGGATAAAAAATCTGGTGTTTTTTTGTTTTAGATGGAAAGGGGGAAAAGTAATGAATGCTAAAGAAATAGAAAAGATGGTAACTGCAAAAGTGGAAACAATTATAGGACAATTTAGAAAAATAACGCCAGTTGTTTTAAAAATAGTACAAGAAACACAAAAAAATTTTCAAAAAATAAATATGAATGCAGTTACTAATAAGATAGGTAAAGCAGTACAATTTATTAAAAATAAAATTAAAGATTTAAAAAATAGTTCGAGAACAAATGAAATAGAAATAAAGATAAATAATGAAAATGTAAAAAAACAAATAACTCAAATAGAAAAAGAAATCGATAGCTTGCAAAAGAAAATAAGTTCACGACATATAAAATTAAGTTTTACATCATCAAAATTAAATGAAGTTAATGAACAAACAACAAGAGGATTTATGCAAGAAGAAACAAGTGTAGGAGACTCTGGAGGTAAAAGTTCATTAAGTAGAAGTTCATTTGAAAAAGAAGACTATTCAAGCTTATCATTACAAAAGGATGAATTTACACTAGATATAATGGTAGAGAGTGAGGAGTTAGATATTGCAAAATCCAAAATAACAGAATTGCAAGAAGAAACTAGTAAAAGTACAGAGGTGCAAAATATATTTAGCGGATTTTTTAATTCAGCTAAAGGAAAAATAGAAAAGGTAAAAGAAAGCTTTGAAAGTATTAAAAAAGTAGCTAGCCAAGTATCAAAAGTGGTACTAAAAATAACTGCACCAATAAAAGCTATAGGAAGTGGATTAGCAAAAGGATTAGGCTATATTGTAAAACAAGTGGCTTCGCTATTTAGTTTACAAAAGGTATACTCTACATTAAAAGATTTTGCAAATAGTTGGCTATCAAGCCAGAATTCAGATGCACAACAATTAAGTGCAAACATTGAATATATGAAGTATGCTATGGGTGGTGTATTTGCACCAGTTATTGAATATGTGGTAGGTCTAGTTTATCAATTAATGAAGGCAATTCAAAGCGTAGTTTACGCATTTAGTGGAATAAATATATTTGCAAAATCAACAGCTTCATCTATGAATAAAACTGCGAATAGTGCAAGTAAAGTAAATAAATCATTAGGCGGAATACATAGTGACATAAGCAACGTATCAGAAGGTGATAGTGGTGGAGGAAGTGCAACAATAGCACCAAATATGGATTTGTCTCAAATGGATTTGCAAATGAGTGGATTAGCTACAAAACTGTATGATTTTTTCAAACCATTAAAAGAAAGTTGGGATAATTACGGAACAGGATTAATAGAGCAAGTTAAAACAACTGCAGGACAAGTAGGCGGATTAATAGCATCAGTATGGGGAAGTTTTGAAAACATTATTACTAATGGAACAGTATATTCAATTTTAGAAAATATATTAAAAATAATAGGTGATATAGCAAATGCATTTAAAAATGCTTGGAATTACAATGGAAATGGAGATGCAATAGTACAAAATTTAGCAAATGCATTTAATAATTTATTAACAGCAATAGATAATGTAGTAAAAAATGAAGGCTTTCAAAACTTTTTAAAATTATGTTCAGATAAGTTTAGAGATATGTCAGAAAAAATAGGAGCTATAAATTGGCAACCGTTAGTTGATGCATTAGTAAAGATAGGAGAAAATGTGGGAACAATAGCACTTGAAATTTTAAGTGGATTAGTAAATATATTTAAATGGCTGGTAGAAAATCCAATGTTAGCAGAAATACTATTAGCTATTGCTATTGCTATAGGAGTAGTTACAACAGCAATAAGTACCTTAACAACGATAATGTCAATATGGACTAAAGCAAAAGAAGCACTAACAATTGTTGCAACGGCTTTAAATACAACATTATTACCTCTAATAGGAATAATAATAGCAATAATAGCAGTAATAGCTCTAATTGTATTAGCTATAATGAATTGGGATGACATTATGAAAGCTATAACAAACACATGGGAATGGATAAAACAAAAAGCAGAGGAGATATTTACAGCAATAGGAGAATTCTTTAGTAATTTATGGCAAGGAATATGCGATACTATAACAAATATATGGAATGGAATTTGTGAGTTCTTTTCTAATATATGGAATGGAATAAAAGAAACTGCAAGTTCAATATTTAACGGAATAAAAGATACTATTTCAAATGTACTTAATACAATAAAAACAGTATGGGATAATATATGGAATGGATTAAAAAATACTGTTACAAATATATTTAATGGAATATGGAATGCTATTAAAACTGTAATTAACTGGATATTAAATGGAATCGAAAATATGGGAAATGGTGTAATAAATGGTATAAACACAGTGATAAGAGCACTTAATAGGTTAAGGTTTAAAATGCCAGATTGGTTAGGTGGAGCAGAATTTGGTTTTAATATTCAAACATTGAATACAATTTCACTACCACGTTTAGCAAAAGGTAATGTTGCATATTCAGAAACAATGGCTATATTCGGAGAATATTCTGGAGCAAGTACAAACCCAGAAATTACAACTCCACAAAATATTATGAGGGAAACATTTGAAGATGTTTTATCAAATCGTGAGTTAAATAACAGAAATAATTATAAAGGAGAATTAAAACAACTGGTAATTCAATTTGGAAGTACAAAAGTAGCTCTAGAAATTGAAAAATTATTACAACAAGCAAGAAGACAAAATGGAACGGCAATGGTAACAATATAGAAAAAATATAAAAAAAATTTAACTAAAATACAAATTACGACAAATTTCGACAATATGAAAATGTTATACTTGATTCAAGGGAGGGATTAACTTGAATAAAGATAAACTAAAAAAAATAGTATCAGCAATTTTTATTACTTTAATAGTATTTTTTGGATTAGGGATTATTTCTTGTATAGGAAAAGATAGCTCAACTTTAATAACAAGTATTATTATTGAGGCAATATTAATTTTATCTTATAAAGTAATTTTAAATAAATTGGATAATAATACTGATAAAAGATATGATAAAACTTCTAAAAGAAATAATACTAATAATAAATGGCTTGGATATATTTTATGGGGAATTCTAGCAATAGCTACTTGCGGTGTCAGTTTAATAATACAATTGTTAATAAAGCAAAATAATAAGAAGAAACAAATAATGGAAGAAGAAAGATTAAAAGAGCAGAGATTATTAAGCGAAGGATATAGAAAGATATATACAAGTTTATTTATAAATGAAAGTGATAAGTGTATTTCAATAAATGATAAAAAATATGGTTTTTCACAAATAATAGATTGTGAATTGATAGAAAATGACAGTTCAATAAGTAATACATACGGAAATACTAAAGGAAAGATAAAAAGCAACGGAAAAATAAAATCTAGAACAAGTACAATTTCAACTCAAACTGATTATTGCGGAGAATTATATTTAAATATAACAGTAGATGATTTTAACAATCCAAATATTAAATTAAATGTAAGAGGAAAAGGATTATTAAATACAGGTGGACAAAAATATAAGGATGTTATAAAAAGGGCTAATGAAATTTTATCTTTATTTAGACTTATTATTTCTAAAAATAATGAAAAGTATGTGGAGCAAGGAACTATAACAAAAATAGAACATAGATATATAGAAGAAAAAGGATATGAACAAAAGCTAGAAGAATTAGAAAGATTACATAGAGAAGGTATATTAACTGATTATGAGTATAGTATAAAAAAATATGAATTATTAAAATAAGGTACAAATTTATGTATATGAAAAAATGAATAAATAAAATAATAAAAATAAGGCATCTAAAGAAGATGTCTTATTTTTATGGAAAGGATATAACAATTATGATATGGAAAAGAGGAAATGAAATATTACCAACGCCATCTAATTATAGTGCAGATATAGAGGATACAGACAAGGATAGCTATTCATCTGCAATTGATGGTTCTTTAATAGATAATCCAATAGCTGTTGGACTATTAAAGCTTTCTATGGATTGGGATTTTAATTCAGAAGAAGAAGCAGAGAAGCTGATACGAATAACATATATTAATCCGCTTGTATTAACTATTAAAGTTCCAGTTGTAAATGGTGGGGTATTAGAAAATGCAAAGTTTAGAGTATCAAAAAGAAAAGTAGATTGTATAAAAACTGAATTGGGACAAGGTACTTCCGAAACAAAATGGAAAGTATCTTTTAGTTTAATGCAAAAGGAGTTAACAGAGGCACAAAAAGTAGCGGTAGAGGAGGCAAATTAATGTATAAAACAAGTGATAATTATAAATTGAAAATATATGAGCCTAGTACTAGGCATATATTAAAAGTATTTATTAATGATGTAGAAATTGATAAAAAATATATATTAGATTGTAAACTTTCTCAAACATTATTTAACAATGATGAATTTGCTTTAGGCTCTGTAACCGCACAAGCTGTTGAACTAAAGTTATACAAAACAGCAGTACCTGAAATTATAAATAAAGTGTATATTGAAAGTGGTATAAACGGAGAAGCAATTCCAATAGGATATTTTAATGTAGACGATATAAGTATAAATGATGATTATACAGTTACATTAAATTTACTAGATAATATGATTAAATTTGAATTTAATTATGATGGAAGTGCATTAGAATATCCATGTAAAATATCAACAGTTTTACAAGATATATGTACAAAAGCAGGAGTGGAATTACGGCTCTACTTCTTTTTTAAATATGAGTAAACAAATAGCAGTGTATGATAATACAATTTCGGCAAGAACATATTTAAGCTATATATCAGAACAAGCTGGAGGATTTGCATGTATAGGAAGAGATGGGAAGTTGTATATAAAAACAATAGGAGAAGATAAAGCAAACCTATCTATAAAATACTTTCAGAATTTTGAATGGGGAGAAAAGTTTAAGATCAGCCGTGTTAAATATGAGGACGGAGTGCAGTTATTTGAAGAAGGAAATGAAACGGGAAATACTGTGTATATTAATCAAGACAATATGTATATAGTAGATAACGAGCAGATAGATAATATTTATGATAAATTAAATAATTTAGAAGTATATAGTTTTGAAGGAGATAGTATTATAGACCCCGCATTAGATGTTGGAGATTTACTATTAATAGATAACAGATATGTAATATATCAAGGGTCTAGCCAATATGCAGGTAAGTTTAAAGCGAGTATATCTAGTAAAATACAATGCAAAGCAAAGCAAGAAACAACAACAAGAACTCCATCACAAAAAACAATAAATAGAAGAGTACAAAGCCAAATAGATCAGCAAGAAGGAAAAATAACACAGTTAGTACAAGAATCGAATGAATATCAAGAGAAAATTACACAAATACAACAAGCAACTGATAGCATAAGACAAAAGGTACAAGATATAGTAGATTTTACGAGAGAAGCTACGCAAATTAGTGAAGTTTATTTGGAGGATACATTAGATTCAGATAATTTAATCTTGGAATTCAAGGTAGAAGGTAATACTAAAAACTTTGTATATTTATCTCCTAATGATATTTTGACATCAAAAGAAGGCTTAAAGCCGTTACGGAGAACATTTTACTATTGTATGTGATAGTCAAAGTAGGCTGAATCCTAGCTCCAATAAGATAGAGTATGAGGTTTGGCTAGAAGAGCCATTACGAAATGTAGAAGAAGTATATGATGAATTAATAATCACTAATGGGAAAGTAATAGTTAAAAGAAGAATAGGTGTAAATGATGATTTAAGTTTATATGTGTTAGATTTAGAAGAAGTTTTAGCATTAGAAGATATAAAATTAAAAACTTTTGATAAAGGTACATATATTTATATAAAAGAATATGAGTCGTTAAAGTATTACTGTAAATATATAACAGATAATGAATATGCTAATATTTTTGCAACACAAAATGAATTGGAAGAGTCGGTTACCGAGCTAAATAGTTCATTTAATCAGACCTCAAAAGATATAAGAGCAGAGATATATGAAAAAGTTGGTAAAAAAGAATTTGGAACACAATTAGCTTTAAATAAGGATGCATTAAAGATGGCTTGGAATCAAATATCAGAATTTATACAGATGATGGTAATAAACAAAAATGCAAGTTTTGCTATATTAGATGAAAATAAGAACCTTTTAATGGCGCTAGATAAAAAGGGACAACATTTTTATAAAGAAGACGGGACAGTATTTGGAGAATTAGGAGTAAAAACAATAAAAGAAACAGATGATTACGGCAATGAAAAAAGTAAGAATTATATAAACTTCTCTATTGAAGGAGAGTATGGAAAAACAAGTGAAGATGGTATGGCTTGGGGAATTACAACTAAAAGTGATGGTAAGTTTCATCCAATTTTATATATAAGAGGATTTAGAAATGGACCATTACAATCAGACACTTCATATGGAATATTAGAGTTAGGAAGTTGTGATTTATTATTTAACGGAATAAACACAGGTATTATTATGGGAGGAATAAAGCTGACGGCAGAACCATCAGGATTTAGATTCCAAAGTATGGATATGGAAAAAACATTTCTTGTTGTGCAAAGCTTTGACACAGAAGATTATATTTACATTCTTGATAAAATAAGTTTCTTAAAAAATAAAGCAGGAAGTAATTCATTTCAAATTGGAAATAATAATAATTATGTTAGAATAATCGATAGTGGTGATATATATTGTTCAGGAGAATTATCTACTAGTAGAGGTATTGATTGTAAAGGTGTATCATATTTATATGGAGGAGCAACAATAGGGCGTAATGGCGGAAACGATTATAAAGGATGTCATATTTATGGAGATGCTAATATAACTGGAAGTATATATACGACCAAGAATATTTCAGCAGATGGTTACGTTTTTGGTTTAAATATTTCATCAGATAAGAGGTTGAAAGAGAATATTAAAAATAGTAAAACAAATGCACTAAATATAATAAAACAAATTAGGCATAAACAATTTGATATGAAAAAGGATAATAAACATTATAATATAGGCTATATAGCACAAGAGATGAAAAAGATTGATCCTAACTTTGTTTTAAAACGAGAGAAAACAGAAAAAACAGAAGAAAGATATTACATAAATGAACTGCCAATTATCGCAACAGCTACAAAGGCAATACAAGAGCAACAAAGTATGATAGAAGAATTGCAAAAGTGGAATAAGCAAAAAAATGAAATAATAGAAAACTTAATTAAAAGAATAGAAAAATTGGAAAGGGGTACAAGTAATGAATAAAATAAGTTTTAAAAACGGACAAGCTCCGTATCTAAGTGATGCTACATTAAATAAAATGCAAGATAATATAGAAGAAGCAATACAAGAAATATCTAACACAATAATAACAGAAACAGCAAGTGATATACAAAATGGATTAATGAGCAAAGAAGATAAGGCAAAATTAGATACATTAGAAAATATAGAAGTAATACAAAAAGGTGGAGAGGCAACTACAGAAAATATATATAGTGCAAAGGCAGTAAAAGGAATAACAGAAGAATTAAATAATAAAATAACAAATTTAGAAGAAAGGAAGTATCTTAAAAATATTAGTGTACACACGAATGATAACAAGTTCGACAATGTTTCTCAAATTATAAGTGATTTAAAAGATTATGAAGCATATTGCATAACAAATCATCCAATTGAAGATGGAGTTTATATACAAAATGGTGCATCTCACACCGTGTTAGGTATGCAGTATGGCGAGCTTAAGTATGGAAGTCAACTATCGTTTGGATTAAATGGCATGAAATTTAGAACTCAAAATAATGGAACTTGGTCAGCATGGCAAACAAAATAAAGTTAGGAGGATTACTATGGAAGAATTAATGAATTTGCATTTTTTAAATGCTATATGGGTATTTTTATTACCATTAATTTTAATGATTTTAGACATATTAACAGGGTATTATAATGCTTGGAAAAATAAAGAAGTATCAAGTTCGAAAATGAGGGATGGACTTGGGAAAAAGTGTGCAGAACTATGTTACATATTAGTAGGAACAGCTTTTAATTTTGCATTTGGAATAGCTGCAATAATGTATTTTATGGTAATTTATGTGTGCTATATGGAGATAGTATCATTAGCAGAAAATTGCACAAAATTAGGAATACCTGTACCTAATAAGATTAAAGAAAAGTTGAATAATGATAAAGGAGAACAATAATATGTTGACGATAAAACAAAGACAAGCTAATTTGCAATTTTTGGGATATTATAAAGGACAAATTGATGGAATAGTAGGAGCTCTTACTAAGCAAGCATATAGAAATTTTCAAAAAGATTATGGACTTGTAATTGATGGGATTTATGGAGTTAAAACAAATGCTAAATTAATAGAAGTAATAAAAGAAGAACAAATTAAATTAGGTGTAAAAGTTGATGGTATTGTTGGACCAATTACAATTAATGCAAGGGATGATAAAAATGTAAGTTTAGCATGGAACGATATAAAGTATTTTAAAAAATCAGAATTCAACTGTAAATGCGGCTGTGGATTAAATAATATAGATTTAAAATTAGTTAAAATACTAAATGAAATTAGAGAATATTTTGGGAAACCATGCATTGTTACAAGTGGTTGCAGATGCCAAAAATACAATGATAGCTTAAGAGGTTCTATAAAAAATAGCAAGCACGTTCAAGGAAAAGCCGCAGATATTTGGATAAATGGGATAAGAAAAGCCGAGTTACTTTCTAAATGCAAAGATTACGTAAGGTGTGGAAGAGCAAATTATACATATACGAATGAGAGTAATATGAAAAATGCAGTGCATATAGAAATATAAAAGTCAAAGTCGAAAAAAGTCGATTTTTAGCTTTTATATATAAATAATTAAAAGTTTTATAACTATTATAGTTATTTTTATATAAATATGTTGAAATATATTAGAATTATATGATAAACTAGTTCTATTGAAAAATAGAAGAGGTAGACTACAATTTGGCGACAGTGGCTACCTCCTCTATTGTTGCGATACTTAATAGTACCATTTTTATTATAAGACATTATGTAAATAATGTCAACTAAAACTAAAATAAAAAAGAGGAATATTTTTGATTTTAGGTAATATGATTAAATATACAAAGGAGGAAATAATATGGCGTTACAAATAATAAGAAGCATATTATTAGGAATATTACCAGATACGCTATTTATAACGTTTTTTATTGTTACAATAAAAAGAATTAGAGCAAAGAAAATATGGCTATTTATATTAGTGTTATTGTCATATATAATATGTATGGTAGTTAAAAGATATGATGTAATCTACTATACGTTGTTTATAATATTAATATATTTTTCAATATATCTAGTATATAAAGATAAATCTAATATAACTGATACATTTTTAATAGGATTTACTTTGTTATATATGTTTTTAACAGCGTTAGTGCCGTCACTTTTTATGAAAGATAACCTTGAAAATTATTATATTTGCTTGCTAATTAACAAAATATTATTTATTATACCATTTATATTTATGAAAAAAATTAGAACAATATATAATAAATATAATGAATATTGGAATAGAAATGATAATAAAAAGAGACCTATTAAGAGTATTAGTGTAAGGAATATAAGTTTAATATTACTTAATGTATTAATGTTTTTTATATATTTAGCTACATTAAGTATTATTCATAAATTTAACTAAATATTTTGTTAAAGGGGGTGCTAATATGCCAGTTTGGTCATTTTTATGGTTCTGTGATACAGAAGCAGGAGAATAATTATGAAAAAGATATTAATTTATTTACCAAGTATATTTTTTAATTTATGTGAAACTATTATAATATTTCTAATTGGACATCTTATGAACCTGAAGATATTAGAAATATTAATAATTATGTGTTTATTTTCAATAGTAAGAACAATTTTAGGAGGAGCGCTTCATTATAAGCAATGGCAAAGGTGTTTAGTGTGGTCAACATTAGTTTTTACATCAATTTTTTTAGTAGCGAAAATAAATATAAATATAGCAATAGGCATTACAATATTTGAAGCATACATATTAACTCGGAAGAGCTAATATTAAAAACGAAGAAGTATAATAAAATCTCGCACTATCAAAGTGCGAGTATAAAAAAGTAAAAAAGGACAAGCTGTACGAAAGAGGAGAAAAAATGAGTGAGAAATATTGCAAATTAAATAAGATTATAACAATATTAGAAATGTTTATATTAATAATAATTAATATAATACTTAAAAATAATTGGCTAGAAGGATTAATACTAATTTTAGAATTTATGATTGTGAGAACTATATTAGGAGCTAAACATTATGAAAATAGATATGAGTGTTTTCTTATGACAATGGCAGTAATGACATCTATTTTTCTAATTTTGAAAATAAGTTTTGTGTTAGCATTAATAAGTACACTATTTGCTGCAATAAATTTGTCTGACAGTAAAATACCGAGGAAATCAACTAAAAAACTTTTAGAAGAAGGATTTATGTATAAGCCTAAAGGAGGAACAAAATATAAGTTAATTGATGATTACATAGAAACTTATCCTAATAGTGAAGAGTTACTAGAATTTGAAAACAGATTAAAGTCATGTGGTGATGGAAGGACATATGATATTTATAAAATGAGATTTCGTGAGCGCAATGAGTATAATGAATCTCTGTCTTTAGAAAATATAGAAGCAAAAACAGGTGTAAATCAGCGAAGAATAGTAGAAAAACTAGACAATATATTATTAAGTTTTAAAGTATTTTGTAATCTTCCTACAGAATTAGATAAAAAATAATTTTTTTCGATATCCGCACTAGAAAGGTGTGGATATTTTTTTATATAATAAGGCAAGAAATGTCGAAAGAAGGGAGAAGAGTTTGAAAAATAATCAGCATCTCGCGTTGTTATTTTTAACGAGAAAATCCTTGAGAGTACACTAGTACGCTTCTGGTATTTCTTATTAAAAATGCCTAGCAATATACTAATTCTTTTTCAAACTTGATTTGTGCTTTAGAAAGGAATGTGAATAAATATGGAAGAAGCAATACAGAAATTAAAAGTAATAATAAACGATAAAATTGATATTTATGGAGAAGAAAGTGTAGAGGTAAAAAAATATAAACAATTATTAGAGAAAATTATTAGAATAAATAAAAAATTGAAAGTAATAGGATTAGATAAATAGTATATTATAAAGCAATAAGATGACCAAAGTTTTGGAACGTATTTAGTCATCTTATTTTAAAAGAAGTATATAAATATATACACCAATTTAATTATATACTTCATTCGCCAATTTGTCAAATTCTGCAAATGGAGGTATCTATTTTATGAAAAAGACTACTTTAGAGTCTTTTGCTATTTCTAAAGAAGACTTCAAGAATTATTTTAAGGGTGAAAAAGTAATTAATAAAAAGGATTATGAGAAATATATGAAATCCAAAGAATAAAAGGGCTGTGAATTAGTAAAATATAGTATGGGAATTATTATGAAAAAATAGATTAGTAATATTTATAAACAAAATCGTAGGAAAATAAGAAAAGTTTTGCCACACGATACAGATTACATAAATACTTGACAAGAATATCGAAACATAATATAATATTGACGTAACAGCAATTGTTATAATAAAAAAGCCTAATTAGGCAGAAAGATGAGGTAAACTTTATGGCAAAAGTAGCAATCTGTGGTTATGGAAATCTTGGACGAGGTGTGGAGAAAGCGCTTTCTAATCCTGCAAACCGGGATATGGAATTAGTTGCAATTTTCACAAGGCGGAATCCGGAAGACATCCATCCGGCGTCAGGCGTAGGTGTTATTCATATTGATGAAATTTACAACTATGTCGGCGAAATCGATGTGGTAATTCTCTGCGGTGGCTCCGCAAAAGATTTGCCCGAGCAAGGTCCTAAAATTGCAGAGTACTTCAACACGGTTGACAGCTTCGACACACACGCGAAAATACCGGGATATTATGCAGCAATGAATGCAGCTTCCATCAAAGACGGAAATGTATCGATTATTTCGGTAGGCTGGGACCCCGGCATGTTTTCTCTTGCAAGGCTCTATGGAGGAGCGATTCTCTCGGACGGAAAGGACTACACTTTCTGGGGCAAAGGCGTTAGCCAAGGACATTCAGACGCTATCAGAAGAATCGATGGCGTACTTGACGCTAAGCAGTACACTGTTCCTATCGAAGAAGCAATGGACAGAGTTCGCTCTGGCGAAAATCCTACGCTTTCTACAAGGGAAAAGCACAAAAGAGTTTGCTATGTAGTGGCAGAGGAAGGGGCAGATCTTGAAAGAATCGAAAGAGAAATCAAAGAGATGCCTAACTATTTTGCAGACTACGACACAACTGTCCACTTTGTAAGCGAAGAAACTCTCGAAAAAGAGCATTCGGCAATGCCTCACGGCGGCTTTGTAATTCGCAGTGGTAACACAGGCGAAAATAAGCAGGTTATCGAATATTCTTTAAAGCTGGAATCAAATCCTGAATTTACAGGTAGCATTCTGGTTGCTTACGCAAGAGCGGCATTACGACTGAAAGAATATGGCATGAGTGGCGCAAAAACAGTTTTTGATGTTCCACCGGCGATGCTTACCCCAAAATCAAAATACGACATAATGAAGGAATTGTTATAAGACAACTATGCAAATACCTCAACGTGTCTCCTCTATAGAGGAGACACGTTTTAAAATAAAAGAAAAAAGACTAGAGAAACAATTCTCTAATCTTCTTTATATCCAAATTTCTTCATTCTTTCATTTTCTTTAGTAGATAATTCCTTTAGCCATTTTGATAAACCTAAGTCATCATTATTTCTTAAAAATTCAAAATATTTTACTCTATCTTCTTTTGCTATAACTACAGGAGGTAAATTGTTTTTTAATAATTCATAATTTAAAAGTAATCTTCCTGTTCTACCATTTCCATCTTCAAAAGGATGTATTTTTTCAAATTCAATATGATATTTTGCAATTTTTTCAAATATATCTTGCCCATTGTGATTATAATTATATATATAATACATCATTAAGTTTGGCACTTTTTCAGGTTCTGGTGGGATATGTTCGCTACCTTGAATAAATACTTGTACAGTTCTATATCCTTCAGTATCTTTAATATCTCTATTTATAGTTTCATTTAATTTTTTTATAAATTTCTCATCAAGTTCTTCATTATTTTGTAAATTCTTAAAAACTAACTCTAAGGCCTTTTTATGATTAATAGCCTCATATATTTCCCTTGGCTCTTTCCCTTCAATTTTAAAGCTATTGTCGTTGTAAAGAATAGCGTAAGTTTCAGCATAAGTAAGAGTACTTCCTTCAATAGCATTTGAATGGTAGGTGTTTCTTGTAATTAAATCTTCTAAGTACGACGGATTAGATAAAATAAAGTTTAATATTTTCATTTTTTAAATACCTTTCTATTTAGAAAAAAGACTAGGAATAATCCTAAGTCTTTCTTCTTTGTACCTATTTATGGTTGGACTTCCTATTTTTTTGGTCGGGGTGACACGGATCGAACGTGCGACCTCATGGTCCCAAACCACGCGCTCTACCAACTGAGCCACACCCCGAAATAAGCAATTAAAACCAAATTGCTTATATATTATAATATGAATTTGCTTAAATTGCAATACCTTTTGCAATAATTTTTTAAAAATTAAAATCTTTTAAAAATTATATCTGGAGAATTACTTTTATCTAAAACAGACCTACCTTCTTCAATTATATTTCCTGTTGGTAAGTCAAAGTAAAGAGTACATTTAAACTTTTTATTTGAAGCAGTTTCTATTATTACATCAAAAGAAACTTCCATAGAAATATCTTCCATAGTTAAATCTAATTTTGATAATAAAGTTCCATCATAAACCATATCTGAATTATCGTTTTTTGTATAATTTCCTAAATTGGTTAAAGCAATGCTAAACCCAATTAATCCATTTTGGTTACCTATTTCTAGAGCGTGAAGGTTTGTATTAAGAGCACCACTATAAGAAATACTATTATCAATTTTATATTCGTCTGTATAATGATAATTAATTAAATCTTCGTCAGGTTTATAAATATTTACTATGCCTTTATCTGACGTTCTCCTAAACTCAAAGTTTTCAAAAGTAATTTTAGATATAGATTCTTCCTTTTTATAATCAGGATTTTTTTCAAAATAAAAATAAAAATCATTTTTCTGAATAATATCTAAATCCCAGTAGTTTTCTGAAGTTTCATTATTATTTCCTGTGGCTGTGCTAGCAACTTTAATACTTGTTAAATTAAAAGGTAAATTTTTTTCTCCTTCTATACTATAACGAAATACTAAAATTATAATTGTTGCAAGAAAAAAAATAAATAAAGCAAGACACAAACAAATTTTAATTAACTTTTTTCTTTTTTCGTTAAGCTTATCCATACACTAATCCTTTCTTTTACTCCTTAAAAATTTAAAGAAATCTTTTAAAATCTTTTCACAATCTTCCTGTAAAATACCAGTTTCAATTTCAACTACATGATTAAATTTATAATCTTCCAACAAATTTAATACAGAGCCACAAGCACCAGTTTTTGTATCCATAGTTCCAATATATAATTTTTTTAATCTGCAATTAATTAATGCTCCGGCACACATACTACAGGGCTCTAAGGTAACATACATTTCACAATCTGTAAGTCTCCATTTTTTTAATTTTTTACTTGCTTTTTGAATTGCTAAAATTTCTGCGTGACAGATAGTATCATTTTTTGTTTCTTTTAAATTATGAGCTTTAGCAACAACTTTTCCATCTTGAACAATTACAGCACCAACAGGTACTTCCTCTTTATCAAAGGCCTTTTTTGCTTCAGCTAGTGCAATTTTCATAAATTTTTCGTGCACATTAAACCTCCATATATTGTGTTTTTTGTATTTTTGTAGTATAAGTATATCATGTTTATTAAAATTTACAATATTAAAAGGAGCAAAATTTGTGAAAAGATTACTAAGAATAAGCTTAGATATATTAGTAACATCAATAGTTCCAATAGCAAGCTATTTTTTGCTAGGAATATTAATAGAACCAAGTTTAATAAATATATTTTCTTTAACTTATCCAATGCAATTTATAATGAGTATATATAAATCGTTATTTGGAGTAGGTACAAACGTATATGCATATAAGGTAGATAACAAAAATGCAATAAATTCTGGAATTGTTTTAGGTATTATAGTAGGATTATTTACGTTTATTGCGATTGCCATAAATATTGATAAATACATATTATTTATGGGAATGGATGTAGATAAATATAGAATTTTTGGAATATATTCAGTATTACAAATTTATTTACAACTAATATTATATTTAGTAATAAATAAGCTACATTATAAAGAAGAAAATAAAAAAGCAAATAAATTATCTACAATATTTAATATAGTTAATTTTTCATTTTTAATAATTCCTGCAATTTTTATTAAAAATCAAATTATAGTTGCTACAATTGCATTAGTTGCTACTGCTATTACAGTAATATTTATTTTATTTAGAAACATAGAAAAATTTAGGATTTCTATAAATATATTCAAATGGATAAAATATGATTCTGTAGATTTAATAACTTCTATAATGTTCTTTTTAATATACTTATTTGGACTAAGTAATGCATTTAAATATGGAGAAAATTATGCATTAGCAATGTCTTTCTCAACTCTAATTACAGATATGCAATGGGATATAACGCATAGTATAGGAGTTGCTGCAAGAATAGACATTGTAAAAAATAAATTTAAATATAGTGAACACTTAAAAAATGCTTTTAATTTAATAGGGCTAATTTTAATATCAATTATAGCAATGTTTGGAATATTGTATCCAATATATAAAACTCAATTAGACATAACTTTAATATATATTGGAATTGAAATAATAAATT
Organism: uncultured Eubacteriales bacterium; assembly: GCA_949840345.1. Lineage (GTDB taxonomy): Bacteria > Bacillota > Clostridia > TANB77 > CAG-508 > CAKPQL01. The sequence continues at coordinate 17,125 of CATKWX010000012.1, read as the reverse complement.
TTATTGTGTATCCACTATACTATATAAAAATGTGTTATATTCAAATAGAAAGATCTGCATTAAAAACAACAATAAATAAGCAAATTGCAGATACAATTAGATTTATAATTTCATTTATTCCAACACCATTTTGCACAGTAATTGGGCAATTAGCTTCAATGACATATCAGTTAATTTATAGTAATATTATGGTGAGGTTTAAAAAGGAAAAAATAATTAGAAAGGGTGAAGAAAATGGAAATTAACAAAATAAATCCTATAGGAATAGGTACATATAAACTAGATTTGGAGGATAAAGAAAAAACATTAAAAGCATTATTACATTCTTTTGAAAAAGGACAGAATTTTATGAGCACAAGTTTAATATATGATAATTGCAATGTAGTAAACTTTTTAAATGACTTTTTTAAAGAAGTAAATAAAGATAATATATTTCTTGCTTGTCATTTAGAGCCATATATTGAAAAAAGAGAAGATGTAGAAAAACAATTAGACGAATATTTAAAAAGAATGAACATTGACTATGTAGATGCTTTACAAGTACACACATCATATGCATCAAAAATTCCGTTGTTAGAAACATATGAAGAAATGGATAAATTAGTAAAAAAGGGAAAAGTTAAATATTTATCTGCAAGTAATACAAGTTTAGAAACATTGAAGGAACTTCAAAAGAAATTTAAATTATTTAGCTACGAGGGAGTTTATAACTTAGAGTGTAAATATTATGAAAATGTAGGTTTAATAGACTTTTGCAAAGAAAATGATATTAAATTTGTATGTTACCAAGCTTTAAGAAGAAATAATATTGCAAAAATGAATTATCCATTTTTACTACAGATGGCAACTAAATATGATAAAACACAAAATCAAATATTACTTAATTGGATGATAAAAGAAAAAGGACTAAATACAATAATTAAAACTAATACAATACAAAATATAGATAGTAATTTAGAATCATTAAGTTTTAGCCTAGATTCAAGAGATATTGAAATACTTAATAAATTCCAAGATGAAAGATTTAACAATATTGAAATAGACTGGAAAAACGAAGGTGGAATTACAATAGATAAATTAGCAAGTCAATTTATAATAAATTAAGTTATATTAGTAAATACCTAGATAAAAAGTAATCTAGGTATTTTTATAATTTTCCTGATTTTTTCTATTTATATTTTTGCTAATTCTTATAGTAAGTATTAAAGCAATTGTCATACATAAGAAAAAGATTTTTAAATATTCCAAATTACGTGTAAGTCCTATAAGTAGTAAAATTACATATCCTAATATTCTGCCTGAGTTTAAAAATATCTCTCTAAAAATAAAATATTCAACATTCAATTCTTTGCTAAATGGTGGTTTATTCGCATAATCAAATAGATTTATTTCTGAAATAGAGAAAACTATTTTTATAAATATATAATACACAATATTATATAAAATAATAGTAGTGATATTTATTGAAAATAATAACAATATAAAACTTACTATAATATTAAAAGAACATACTGTTAATATCGTATTTGAGCTATTTTTATTATATTTCTTTGCAAATACAAACATAGTAATAATCATACATACAGAAAAAATTGATGACCATATTCCTAAATTTAGGTCAGTTTTTACTTCGTATATAATCAATAATGCGATTATTTTATCTAATACTCCATTAACTGTGATACCTTTTAAAAATTCAATTATATATAGTTTTAATATTGGATATTGAGAGTGTTTTTTTAGAGTATTTACAAATTTTCTTAAATCTATTTTTTCTTTTACTACATTTACATTCTTTATAAAGCAACTATTGATTAACTTTATAATAGAAAATGCTAATACGAGTATAGCAGCGGTTTTGTATGAAGTATATGTAATATAAGCGCCTAAAAATATAGGTGCAATTACTTTTGTTGCTTCTCCAAAAGCGTGTTTATACCCTATATATTTTGTTCTTTCCTTATCACTAACTAATTCAGATTCCATCATATTAAAAGGAAATCCAGTAGTAGACACCGATATACCGTATATAATAGCCATTAACCACACATAGTCTAATATTTTTTCATTTAAAATAATTATTAAAAGAATGAATACAGTTAATATTACAATTCCACATCTATATAATGCTACTTTGTTTTTTCTTTTTATATAATTTCCTACTAATAATGCTCCAATTGTAGCGGCAATCCAAACAATAATGTAATAAGTTGAAATATAAATCATATTGTCGCCGAGTAAGCTTGTAAAAATATGCTGTTAAAAAAGTGTTTGAGAATAAATCAAGAATGTTTCCAATGGCTCTATCTAATATAATAATTTTTGAACCGAAAGATAATTTATTTTGATTTTTCATATGTTTGCTCCTGTTTTTTTGTATTTAATATTAAGCCCATTCCATTATATCTTCTAAATTTTTTCTAGGTCTCATTTTTGGAGATTCATTTGGATAACCAAGAGATACGGCACAGTTTAACTCTAAATCGCTATGATTTAACATTTCGGCAACATCTTCAGCAACATATACAATGTCTCTAATCCAAAGAGTTCCTAAGCCTAAATCAGTTGCTCTTAAACACATATTTTGTACACAAGCACCAATTGATAAATTATCTCCAATAATCCAATTATCGTTTTTTTCTCTAAATACTAATATTAGTATAGGTGCTTGTTTTATTATATTTGCTGTGGGGTTAACACTACTTTTATGACCTATTCTTGCACTTTCTATTGTGTCATCAGCATTTATTGAGTAGTCAATCATCATATCTGCTATTTTATCTTTAATCTCATTTTTAGCAACTACAAAATACCAAGGTTGTCTGTTTTTTGCAGATGGTGCTAATCTACCACAATTTAATATATCTTTTACAATATCTTCTGATATTTTTTTGTCAGTGTAATTTCTTATACTTCTTCTATCCTCTATTGATTTTACAGTTTCCATATAAATTCACTCCTTTTATTCTAAATGTAAATACTTAGAATACCAATAATATATATAATAATTAAGCAAATGTCAAACTAGAAAATAATTCTCATTGTATAAAAAATCTATTTGACAAATCAATAGTATATGTGTATAATAAATATAGGAAATGAAGCATTTAGAATGTGTTGCCATATATATTTACGTTAAGACACTACATTGCCTGCCAAAGCATAATGTAGTGTCTCTATTTATTCCTTATTTGTCCAAAGTATGTATATAAATGCTAATAAGGCTACGTTTATGGTTAATGAAAACATTAAAATATATATTAAAAATAATATAAATCTCATAAACACCACCTCGCTTTCTAATAGCTAGAAGCTATAAAGTTTAGTGGCAACACACATCTGCTTTATATTCATTTCCTATAGCAAATACTATATCATACGATTTACAAAAAGACAAGCAAATATTTAAAATTTCATAATTTAATTTTAATACATTTTTATTTTATTCATTAATAATCAGTTCTCAATTCATAAATTATAATTCTATCGTTGCATATACCAATATTTTTGTTAAACAAAGCAAATTTAATTATTGCCATAAGGCAAGTCTGGTGCACCTAATTGGAATCGGTGAGCCGCGTCCTAAAAACAGTCCACTGGACTGTTTTTGCCTTCACTTTGTTACGGCACGTCCTTTTCGATTCCATTTAAGTATCTTCACTATTCACTTTTAACTCTTCACTCTTGTCGTGAGACAAGTTTTGGTGCACCTAATTGGAATCGAACCAATGACCTCTCCCTTAGGAGGGGAGCGCTCTATCCTACTGAGCTATAGATGCGTATAAATGGATTATATAATATTTTTATTTAGATTTCAACATTTTTAGGTTTTTCTATTGAAATAAATTGAATAAAATATTATAATATTACTTGCGTATACATATATGTGCCCATAGTTTAGTTGGATAGAATGCAAGGCTACGAACTTTGAGATCGGGGGTTCGAATCCCTCTGGGCACACCAAACTTGCTAACGCAAGAGTTAATAGATAAGAGTGAAAAGTGAAGATATCTAGGTGGATTCGAAAAGGACGTGCCGTAACAAAGTGAAGGCAAAAACAGTCCAGTGGACTGTTTTTAGGACGCGGCTCGCCGAATCCCTCTGGGCACACCAAACTTGCTAACGCAAGAGTTAATAGATAAGAGTGAAGAATGAATAGTGAATAATATAAAAGGGCAGAAAAGCACATTTGTACTATTCACTATTCATTTTTAATACAAGCGAATTATTAGGAGGTAAACTATATGACTGATGAACAATATATTGATATTGCAATAGATATATCTAAAAAAGCCAAATATCCTTATGGTGCTATTGTGGTAAAGGATGATGAGATAATTGGTAGAAGTGATGATAGAACTTTAATGGAAACAAGTATGTATTCTCATGCAAAATTAGAAGCAATAGAAAGTGCATCAAAGAATAAAAATCTTTATGGAGATTTAAAAGGTGCAACAATATATGTATCTTGTGAACCTTGTATGATGTGTATGGGAGCAATTCTATATGAGGGATTTTCAAAAATTGTATATGCAGCAACATTACAAGATAGCAATGACAACTATTGCCCAGAAATGATTACTAATATAGATGAACTAGCAAAGTATGCAAATACTAAAATTGAAATAATAAAAGAGTTACATAGAGAAAAGGCAATAGAAGTATTAAAACAGCATAAATAATAAAATAAAAACATTTATTGGGGAGGAATGCAAAATGTTTAGTTTTAATCATGTTTCAATTAGTGTAATAGATAACAAGGAAACTATAGAATTTTATAAAAAGTTTGGTTTCAAAGAATTTAAAAAATGGGAAGCAGAAGATGGAAGTATAAAAATAGATATGTTAAAATTAGGTGATACAGTATTAGAAATATTCTGTTACAAAGAATATGCAAAGTTACCAGAAACGGCAAAGTCAATAGCAACAGATTTACCAGTAATTGGAACAAAACATTTTGCATTAGGGGTAGAAAATATCGAAAAAGCAAAAGAATTTGTAATAGAAAACAAAATATCAAATAATGTGGAAATAAAAGTTGGGAGACTAGGCAAACCATATTTCTTCATAAAAGATCCAAACGGAATATTAGTAGAAATAATCGAAAATGGCTAAGGAGTGAGAATATATGTTTAACAAAATTGTAATTGTAGAACCAGTATTAGTAACTAAACAAGGACTAGAAGAATTAAAGAAATATTGCAAAGAACTAATATATAATGAAAAAGATACAATTAGCGATGAAGATACAATTGAAAGAATAGGAGATGCTGATTGTATATTAGTATCATATAAAACTGTAATAAATAATAATATAATAAATCACTGTAAAAACTTAAAATATATTGCAATGTGTTGCTCTTTTTATGGAAAACAATATTCAAAGGTAGATATAGATACAGTTATAGAAAAAGGCATTTCATTTTCATACTTAAAAGGACATGGAGATAATGGTGTTGTTGAATTTACGGTTTCTCAAATAATCAACTTAATACATGGCTTTGGAAATAAAAGATGGAAAAATGAGCAATTAGATTTGACAGATATAAAAATAGGGATATTAGGATTAGGCGATATTGGAACAAGAATTGCGAAGACATTTCAATTACTGGGGTCTGATGTTTATTACTATAGTAGAACAAGAAAAGAGAATGCAGAAAAAAATGGAATTAAATATTTAGAGTTAAAAAAGTTATTATCTACTGTAGATATAATTTCTATTAACCTTAATAGAAATGTATGCCTTATAGGGGATGATAATTTAGATATATATGGAAATGGAAAAATAATTGTAAATACTTCAATTGGCTATTGTTATGAGATAAAATCTTTAAAAAAATGGTTGCAAAATAAGGATAATTATTATATATGCGATAAACCAACAGTTAATGAAGATATAAAGGAAATTTTAGATTACGAAAATGTAATATATGCTGATATGATTACAGGAGACACGAAACAATGTTATAATAGGGCTACAAATCAAGTTATTAGTAATATAAAAGAATATTTAGGAGAATTAAAATGATAAAAGTTACAATTGAAATGGCATGTTCTATCAATGGACTAATTGCAACAGAAGATGGAAATGAGGACTTTCTATCTTATAGAGGTTGGAAGATAATGTTAGAATTTTTAAAAGAATATGATGTACTAATATGGGGTAGAAAAACTTGGGAAAACATATTATCTTGGGGAGATGACTATTTAAAAGATTTAAAAGACATAAATATAATTATTTTAAGTGAAAAAGTTAAGCAACAAAGTAAATTTCCAAATGTTATATATTGTAATTCAGTAGATAATTGTTTAAAAAAATGTGAAGAATTGAAATATGAAAAGTTATTTATTTCTGGTGGTGCAACTGTAAATAATGCTTTTATGGAAAAAAACATAGTAGATAATATAATTTTAAACTATAATCCATTTGTATTAAATAAGGGTATACCAATATTTAAAGGTAATTATTTTGAAAATAAATTGAAATTAGAAAAAGTAGTGAAAGAAAAAGAAGATATAATACAAGTATACTATAATGTAATAAAAGAATAGGGGTTAATGATATGAAAGCTTTGATATTAAGTTTTAGTGCAAATCAAGTGAATGAAGAGAGTTTCATTCCAAATAAAATTGGATTAACTTTTTCTTGTGTAAAAGAATTTGAAAAAGAATTAGAAAAATCAGGAATTGAAGTAGAACACATTTGCATAAATAAAAAAAATATTAAGAAATGTTTAGCTTGTGGAAAAAGAGGTTGGGGAATTTGTTTGGAAGAACATAAATGTATTCAGAAAGATGACTTTAACGAAATCTATGAATATATGAGTAATTTTGATGTCTACATATTCATTACTCCAGTTTATTTCTGGGAAATGAGTGAATCTGCAAAGACTTTCCTTGATAGATTAAAAAGATGTGATGCTTTTAATGATAATTCTAAAATAAAAGGCAAAAAAATTATTTGTATTGCTTGTGCTGGTGGAAGTGGAAATGGAACAGAAGAAACCTTAAAATCTTTTGATATATTAAATCATTTCTTGAAAACTGAAATGATTGGAAGAATACCAGTTACAAAAGCAAATTTTGAAAAACAGAAAGAAGAAATAAAAAGAGCAGTAAATTTTTTATTGCATAGGAAAAATCAACTTTTTCGTTGATATAATGCGGGCTGTCGAGGACGCCAGCCTCTACAAAAAACATATTGCAAAATCGTAGGGGCACCGTTTGCGGGAATACCTGTGAGACGTGACACCACTGTGCCCTTTTCTTATAATATAGTAATTAAAAAATAGACAATCATATACATTACAAATAAATAAGGAGGAATTTAAAGTGATTACTGGTTGCTTATCAATATTTTTAATACTAATAGCTATTTCAGCGGTAATAGCTGTAGGAATATTTGTCTTACCATTTATAGCAGGCGTTTATTTTGTTCTATCTTATTTAATGTATTCTAGGTCAAAAAATTTAGAAGCAAGCACAATGGAATGTCCTAATTGTGGTAGTAGAGATATAAAAATACAATCAGTGACAACTGGTGTGGAAACTAACAGTAGCTTAAATGGTAGCGGAACCACTTTTCTAGGAGTAGGTCATGTTTGGGGAAATAGAAATTCTAGAACGAATTATAAACAGAAAAGAGAGGGAGTTTGCCAAAGCTGTGGATTTAATTATGATTATTTAACAGATGAAGATGTTACAAAAACTAAAAATTCTTCGAAGCTAAATCTTATAGTTTCGATAATACTTTTAATTGTATCAATTTTGATACTTATTGGCTTTTTAGGGAGATCAAAAAACAATAACTCAGACAATTCATCAATTTGGGCAAATGAAATTACAGCAATAGATAGTTTTGAGTACTATTTAGATGGAAACAATGTATATTTAAAAAAATACATTGGTAAGGACAAAAAGGTAAGAATTGCTAGTTCATATACAATTGACGGAAAAGAATATGTCATATCTTCTTTTGCAGGTAGAGTATTTAATGGAAGTAGTATTGATAGTGTAATTTTACCTGAAGGATTAGTAACTATGTCTAAAGATACATTTAGCGGTTGTCGTTTAAAGAACATATATATTCCATCGACATTACAAACTTCAGATGATGGTTATAAGTTTTATAAATATTTTTATAATACCGAAAAAATATATTATGGTGGAACTGAAGAACAATGGAAGACATTAACCAATAATGCAAATAGAGCAGATATTGACGTTGTTGAAATTATATATAATGTCAATCCAAATGATTTAAACAATTAAAAACAATGGAGATTAGAAAATAACTAATCTCTATATTTTTTAAAAACTTGTAACCTTTTTATAAAAAATGGTATTATATGAGTGAAAGTACTTTTAATAAGGGGTTTAGATCTAAATTGAATGATAATGAGAAAATAGCAGATTTTGAAGAAGAGAACATTTTAAATATTGAAAAAGTAATAGAGAAATATAATAACTATATTTATACGATTTTGAAAAATGCTATAAGAGATGAAGAGGATATAGAAGAGATACTATCTGATGTATTTACTGTTTTATGGAAAAACTATTTTAAGTTAGATAAAAATATTAACATAAGAGCTTATTTAATAGGAATAGCAAAGAACTTGATTAAGAAAAAATATAGAAATTATATGCGTGATACAGAGAATATTGATGATATGGAAAATGCAATTGGTACAGATATTAACATTGAAGAACTAATTGAAGAAAATGAAAAAAGTAAAATAATCTCAATACTAATTGATAATATGAAGACGCAAGAAAAACAAATATTTACTATGTTTTATTATAAAGGAAATAAAGTTAAAGAGATTGCAAAATTACTAAATATAACAGAAACTAAAGTTAAAGTAACTTTGCACAGATTAAGAAAACAGGTGAAGAAAAATTTTAAAGAAAGAGGGTACGACTATGGAAAGTAGAGATTTAAATAGTGCAGTATTAAAGAGGGTTAGAAACAAAATAGTTGTATCTAACTTGGAAAGTGAGGAAAAAATGAAAATAAATAAAAAGAAGCAGATACTTTCATTAGCGGCGGTAATTATTCTATTTTTATCAGGCGGATTTATTACTGTAAATGCTGCCACAGATGGACAATTAGTAAACAATATTAAAGATAAAATAATAAAAGTTGTTTTTGTAGATGATAATGGAACAGAAAAAGAGTTAGAAGGAAAAATAAGTACAGATTCGAAAGGAACTGTATGGGAAATTTACGAATATAATAATCAAGGTTCAATGTTTGAATCAATGATAAATAAAACTTATCTAGAAAATGAAAATATGTCTATAGTAGAAAAGATAAAAAGTAATCTTAAAGACGGAGAAGAAAGTATAGAAATGACAATAAAATAATAATAAAGAAGCTAGAAATTATTTTTTCTAGCTTCTTTGTTGCGGAAAAACTGTTTTTTCCTTATAAACTAATAGTATTATAAATGCTAGAAATATTGCCAGTTTGCTCACCAGTTGCTAAAATTATAGGATAATAATTATTTTTTGCCAACCATTCGTAAACTTCATAAGAATGATTACAACTCATAGTATATGCATCTTTTAAAAATTGCCTTAATACTGGGTTAGTAGCCTCCATTGAAGCAATGGCGTATTCTTTTCCTGCTCGTTTTAATGTTAAAAAATAAGATAAAGCAATTTCTCTGTCGGTTAAAGTTGTCACATTAGTATTTACAGTAACAGCTTGGCAAAGTTTAGATTGTTCAATATTTTCTGAAAAAATAGAAGTATTAAGTTCAGGCACATTTAATTTACCTGTTGCTGTATCTGCATTTTTTACAAATTCCACTTTTCTGTTATAATCCTCAATATGAATTGGAAAATGAGTACATAATAAAGACTTTAATTCTTCATTAGTTACTTGATTTTTAAATAATGACATACATGTAATTGTGTTAACACAACTTGTAATTAGTTCATTTAAGTCGCTTAATTCACATATTGTTAATTTCATATAAAGCACCTCCTAATTCTTAAAAAGTATTATAACCACAATGAAACTTTATATGCTAATATATATAAAAGTATTGAAAATGAGTAGTTATATTGATAACTGATTTATTTTACATTATAATATTTGTATAAAATGGGCATATGTTTGGATTTTAAATTTATATATTGTAAACATTGTAGGGGCACCGTTTGGGGGAATACCCGTATCTTGCGACACCACTGTGCCCTAAAATCTTCGAGATTTGAGGAGGAAGGATGTCTTTAATAAGTGTAAATAATTTAAGCTTTCGATATGACGGAAGCCTAAATAATGTATTTGAAAATGTAACGTTTAATATAGATACAGACTGGAAACTAGGACTGATAGGTAGAAATGGCAAGGGGAAAACTACATTTTTAAAATTATTATTAGGTAAGTTAGAATATACAGGTATAATATCAAAAAATGTGGAGTTCGATTATTTCCCATTTGAGGTAAATAATAAGGAAAAAACGGCGATAGAAATAGTAAATGAAATCGCACCAAATGTAGAGGATTGGGAAATAATTAAAGAAATAAATTTATTAAATTCAGATCCAGAAATATTGTATAGAAACTTTAACTTATTAAGTGGGGGAGAACAAATAAAAATACTTTTAATAAGTTTATTTTTAAAGGGAAATAATTTTTTACTTATAGATGAGCCTACAAATCATTTAGATATAGAAACTAGAAATAATTTAGTAGAATATTTAAATAAAAAGAAGGGATTTATTTTAGTATCTCACGATAGAGAATTTTTAGACAAAGTTGTAGACCATATAATTTCTATAAACAATACAAATATTGATATTCAAAAAGGTAATTTTTCTTCATGGCAAGAAAATAAGAAAAATCAAGATAACTTTGAAACAACACAAAATGAAAAATTACAAAAAAATATAAATAGACTTGAAATCGCTTCAAAAAATACTGCAAATTGGTCAAGTAAAATAGAAAATTCAAAATATAAAAGTGCGAATTCTGAAGCTAATATTGATAGAGGATATGTAGGTCATCAGTCTGCTAAAATGATGAAGAAATCTAAAGTTATAGAAAAAAGAATTGCAAAAGCAATAGATGAAAAAACTAATTTATTAAAAAATATAGATAGAAACGAAGATTTAAAAATAGTTCCAATAGAAAGTAAAAAAAATGAATTATTATTAGCAAGTAATTTTCAAATAAAATACAATAATAAACCTATATTTTCAAAGGTTTCGTTTGAAGTAAGAAACGGAGATAGGGTTGCAATAGTTGGAAAAAATGGCATAGGAAAATCTAGTATATTAAAACTAATTATTGGAAATGAAATAGAATACAGTGGTGAATTTAAAATTGCAAATGATTTAAAAATATCTTACGTATCTCAAAGTACGGAAGATTTAAAAGGTAATTTAAAAACATTTGCTAAAAATAATAAAGTAGACGAAAGTATATTTAAAGCAATGCTTGTTAAAATGGGATTTTCTAATGTTGAATTTGAAAAAGATATAAAAGAACTAAGTGAGGGTCAAAAGAAAAAAGTTTTAATTGAAAAAAGTATTTCAGAACAAGCAAATGTGTATATATGGGATGAGCCGCTTAATTATATTGATATTTTAACAAGAATTCAAATAGAAGAAGCAATTTTAAAATATAAACCTACTATTATTTTTGTAGAACACGACGAAACTTTTATAAAAAAAGTAGCAACAAAAATTGTTAATTTAAACAATTTATTAAATTATTAGGAGAAAATAAAATGAGTATATTAAAACCACAAAAAATGTCATTTGACACTTTAAGAAATGTAGATAACTTGGTAAATGAACTAAAAGATTATGATGAGATAGAAAATATTTGTGTTGAAAATTACAAAGATGAAAAAATTGATTTATATAATATTACAATAGAAAAGGCAATTATAAGTAATACAGAAATAATAGGAAGTAATTTAGAAAAAAATACATTTATAGATGTAGAGTTTAACAATTGTAATTTTTCAAATACATCTTTTGAAAATTGTAGCTTTATAAGATGCGAATTTAATAATTGCAAATTAACAGGTTGCAATTTTACAGAAAGTAAATTGTATAATGTAAGTTTTATAGAAACCAATATGAATTATAATAATTTATCAATGGCAATTATGGAGAATGTTTTATTTAAAAATACAGGGTTAAGAAATAGTTGTTTCCAAGAGAATAAATTAAAAAATATTATATTTGAACAAGCAGATTTAACTATGGCACAGTTTTTTAAAACAAAATTAAATGGCATAGATTTTTCAGATAGTATTATTGAAGGAATCATTATAAGTTTAGAAGAGATAAAAGGAGCAATAATAAACCAATTTCAAGCAATAGATTTAATAGGAATATTAGGAGTAAAAATAAAAGAATAATAAAATAAATTATGAACTATATTGTAGACACAACTTACAATTTGGAAGCAAAGTAAACCGAGAGTATGTGTATTTTTTTAAGCTAATATTATAAAATTGTTCTTGAAAGAAGGGATAATATGAATCAAGAAAAGATCGGAAAATTTATTGCAAGTAAAAGAAAAGAGCATAATTTAACGCAAGAACAGATGGCGGAGAAATTAAATATAAGCAAAAATGCAGTTAGCAAGTGGGAGAGAGGACTAAACCTTCCAGATGTGTCAATTATGCAAGAGTTGTGCAAAATATTAGATATTACTTTAAATGAGCTTTTTATAGGAGAAAAAATAATTGATGAAAAATATAAGGAAGTAGCAGATAATAACTTATTAAATGCTTTAGAAAATAGTTCGTTTACTCTAAAAGAAAAGATAGAATTTTATAAGAAAAAATGGGAAAAAGAACACTTTTTTGAATTAACTATTGAAATGCTTGTAATTGTATTTTTTATTATATATGGGTTTATAAAAGATAATGGGTTTCAATATTTGTTTATGGTAATAGGCTTTGTAAGTGGAATTATTGAAAATAATAGAATGATGGCATATATTGAGAAAAATGCTTATAATAAAAAGTAAAAATTAGCATATAAATATGACAGACAAATGTCGTATTTATATGCTATAATACTTCTAGGAGGAATTTATGCAAGTGAATAATAGATTATTTGAAATAGTATATATACTAATGCAAAAGAAAAAGGTTACAGCGAAAGAATTAGCAGATAGATTTGAAGTATCTACAAGAACTATATATAGAGATATAGAAGCATTAAGTACAGCAAATATACCAATTTATGCAACTAAGGGAAAAGATGGTGGAATAGGGCTTTTGGATGAATATGTTCTAAATAAGGCTATTCTTTCAGAAGAAGAACAAAATCAAATTTTGTTTGCACTGCAAGGAATGAAAAAAGTAAGAGGAGAAGATGAAAAAAATATTTTAGGGAAATTAAGTACATTATTTAATAAAGAAATAAATGATTGGATAAGAATAGATTTTTCTAATTGGAGTAAAGAGGATACACAAAAAAATAGATTTGAAATTATTAAATCTGCGATTTTAAGTAAAAACATAATTGAATTTACATACTATAACTCTAATGGAGAGGAAAGTAAAAGAATTGCAGAACCATTACAAATATGTTTTAAAAATAAGTCTTGGTATCTAATAAGTTATTGTAGGAATAAGAGCGATTATAGAATATTTAAAATTACAAGAATGAAAGAAGTTAAAATTTTAGAAGAACATTTTAAGCGAGAATTACCAAAAGAAAATTATCATAGAGAAGATAATTTCAAAAGCATAATACTTAAATTAGAGATAAGTAAAGATATGGCTTATAGAGTGTATGATGAGTTTGAAAGTGAAGAAATAACTAAAAATAAAAATGGAGACTTTATTATAACAGTAGAGTATCCAGAGAATGAGTGGGTATATGGCTATATACTATCATTTGGAGAATATGCAAAAGTTTTATCACCAGATAAAGCCAAAAAAATTATAAAGGAAAAATTAGAAAAAACTTTAAAAAATTATTTTTAATATGACATACAGTTGTCAAGTTATATAATATATACTTCATTTTAGGAGGTAGATATTATGAAATATGAAATTGTAGAATTAGAAGAAAAGAAGGTTGTAGGAGTTAAAATTAAAACAACTAATCAAAATGGAAAGTCTATTGAAGACATAGGCATGACTTGGCAAAAACTATTTGCAGATGGAATTTACGAAAAAATACAAAATAAGGTAAATAATAAAACAATAGGATTATATACAGAATATGAAGGAGATTATACAAAACCTTATACATTTATTGCAGGAGCAGAGGTTAGTGAAGAATTAGAAAATAACAAAGAAATAGTAACTAAGATTATTCCAAAAGGTAAATATGCCAAATTTATTATAACAGGAGATGTTCAAAATTCAGTAGGACAAGCTTGGCAAGAAATATGGAGTATGGATTTAAAGAGAAAATATAATTGCGATTTTGAAGAATATCAAAATAATTCACAAGATATGCAAAATCAAGAAATTCATATTTATATTGCGATTAAAGATTAGAAAGGAAATAAAGAGATGGCTTTTGATTATAAAAAGGAATATAAGGAATTTTATATGCCAAAAAACAAACCTAGCATTGTTAAGATTCCTAAAATGAATTATATTGCAGTTAGAGGAAGCGGAAATCCAAATGATGAAAGTAGTGAGTACAAAGACTCTATAGGACTTTTGTATGCAATTGCTTTTACTATAAAAATGAGTTATAAGGGAACATATAAAATAGATGGCTATTTTGAGTATGTAGTTCCGCCACTTGAAGGATTTTGGTGGCAAGATGGGAATAAAGATGGTATAGATTATAAGCAGAAAGACAAATTCAATTTTATTTCGATAATTAGATTACCAGATTTTGTAACTAAGAGTGACTTCGACTGGGCAATAGCAGAAGCAACAAATAAGAAGAAACAAGACTTCTCGAAAGTAGAATTTTTAACTTATGATGAAGGAATTTGCGTTCAGTGTATGCACATAGGTTCTTATGATAATGAGCCTGAAACAATAAATTTAATGCATAATTATATGATAGAAAATGGATATGAACTAGATATTACAGATACTAGATTTCATCACGAAATTTATTTAAGTGATCCAAGAAGATGTGTAACAGATAAACTGAAGACTGTTGTAAGGCATCCAATAAGAAAAAAGGAATAAGTTTGAAAAGTAATCAGCATATTGCTTCGTTATTTCAGATGAGAAAATCCTTTGGAGTACACCAGTACGCTTCCGGTATTTCTCATCCGAAATGCCTTGCACTATACTGATTCTTTTTCAAACTTTATTTATGTATAGAAAGGAATTACTAGAAACTATGGAATTTATAGAAGCAAAAACAATACTTCAAAAGGCAACACATGGTGAAGAATGGTTTGGAATCGATTATAATATGAATCTATACAAAGGGTGCTGTCACAAGTGTATTTATTGTGATAGTAGAAGTAATTGTTATCAAGTAGATAATTTTGATAAAGTTAGAGCAAAGAAAAATGAAATAGAAATATTAAATCAAGAACTAAAATTGAAAAGAAAAAAAGGAGTAATAGGAATAGGGGCAATGTCAGACACGTATAATCCTTTTGAAAAACAATACGAAATAACAAAAAAGGCATTAGAACTAATTTCCTATTATAAATTTGGAGTATCAATAGAAACAAAAAGCAATTTAATAGTTAGAGATATAGATATATTCAAGGAAATAAATAGAAAAGCTGATGTAATACTTAAATTTACAATTACATCAGCAGATGATAATTTATCAAGAAAAATAGAGCCAAATGTGTGTGTTTCTTCTGAAAGGTTAAAAGCAATGAAACGATTATCTGAAGCGGGATTATTTGTGGGAACACTACTAACACCAATTATCCCATTTATAACGGATTCAGAAGAAAACATTAGAAATGTAATAAGATTGTCTTATGAAAACGGAGCCAGATTTGTATTTTCAATGGGGGGAGTTACATTAAGAGAAAATCAAAGAGAATATTTTTATGAGCAATTAGATAAAACTTTTCCAAAATTAAAGGAAAAGTACATAAACACTTACGGAAATAACTATTTCTGCTATCCGTTAAATAGAAATCTAGAGAAAATATTTAAAGAAGAATGTAAAAAGTATGGACTTTTTTATGAAATGAGTGATATAGTAAAAGCATATAAAAAAGGAACTGAGCAAGAAGAACAATTGTCTTTTATATAGTAAGTTTAAAAATTACTAAAGTATTAAAGTAAAAACTATTTTTAGAGAAGTTATATATTAAAAATAAATGTATATATATTTATTTTAAATTATGATTTTAAAGGAGAGAGAACTTATGGATAAAAAATTAAAAATAGTAATAGAAAATTGTCCTCAAAATCACAAGTGCCCAGCGGTAAATGTTTGCCCTGTAGGAGCGTTAAGTCAAAAGGATTTTGAAGCACCTACAATAGACCATGATAAGTGTATAAGATGTGGGAAATGTTCAAATTTTTGCCCTAAAAAGGCATTAGTATTGTAAAAGTAAAATGAATTATGGAGTTGTAGAATATTAAAACGGAGGAAGCAATATTATGAATAAAAAATTACGTGTTATTTTAATTATTTTAGGAATTTTAATAGGTATATTGCTAATAGATACTTTACAAGCAAAAATTTTTAATAATAGCCCATTTATAAGGTTTACTGAAGACTACAATGGAGGTAATTTATATAAAAAAAATAAAGGAATATTAGTAGATAATTATATATATACAAATGGAAATAAAAAAACTGTATTTAAGTGGGAAAAATATACTAATCCTGCAGATGATAATATAGAAAAGGAAGATAATAAAAATAAATTTAAGACACATGTTGCAGCTACAACTACAAAAAGAGTTGGGGGCTTGATTCCATACAATATAAAATCTGATTTAATAAATGAAATTCCAGAAGATTATTTTTTTAATCTTGATAGTGATATGACTTATGACGAACTTGTATCAGAAATAGGTGAGCCTAGTGGAACAGTAGGTTCAGGAATTGTCAGGTGGTACTGGAGAATTGGAGAAGACAAATATGTAGTATGTAATATGGGAATGGAGCATTTATACTTTGAAATTTGGAGAGGAAATTAAGAATTTCAAAGAATAGTAAATTTGTGTTAAATAATATT
>CATKWX010000011.1 GCA_949840345.1 uncultured Eubacteriales bacterium | reverse complement strand
CAACTCTCATGGTGTGACGGGCGGTGTGTACAAGGCCCGGGAACGTATTCACGGCAGTATGCTGACCTGCCATTACTAGCAATTCCAGCTTCATGAAGGCGAATTTCAGCCTTCAATCCGAACTGAGGTTGCTTTTAGGGTTTTGCTCCATATCACTATCTTGCTTCCCTCTGTTACAACCATTGTAGTACGTGTGTAGCCCAGGACATAAAGGGCATGATGATTTGACGTCGTCCCCACCTTCCTCCGATTTATCACCGGCAGTCTGGCTAGAGTTCCCATCTTTACATGCTGGCAACTAACCATAGGGGTTGCGCTCGTTGCGGGACTTAACCCAACATCTCACGACACGAGCTGACGACAACCATGCACCACCTGTATAGAGACTCCGAAGAGCTATACTATCTCTAGTATATTCCTCTATATGTCAAGCCCTGGTAAGGTTCTTCGCGTTGCTTCGAATTAAACCACATACTCCACTGCTTGTGCGGGCCCCCGTCAATTCCTTTGAGTTTCAACCTTGCGGCCGTACTCCCCAGGTGGGATACTTATTGCGTTTGCGACGGCACAGAATGCTTAATACACCCTACACCTAGTATCCATCGTTTACAGTGTGGACTACCAGGGTATCTAATCCTGTTTGCTCCCCACACTTTCGTGCCTCAACGTCAGTTACAGTCCAGAAAGCCGCCTTCGCCACTGGTGTTCCTCCTAATATCTACGCATTTCACCGCTACACTAGGAATTCCACTTTCCTCTCCTGCACTCAAGAAATCCAGTTTTAGTTGCAGTTCCTCAGTTAAGCCGAGGGATTTCACAACTAACTTAGACTCCCGTCTACGCACCCTTTACACCCAATAATTCCGGATAACGCTTGCTCCCTACGTATTACCGCGGCTGCTGGCACGTAGTTAGCCGGAGCTTCCTCCTTAGGTACTGTCTTTTTTCTTCCCTAACGACAATAGTTTACAATCCGAAAACCTTCTTCCTATACGCGGCGTCACTGCGTCAGAGTTTCCTCCATTGCGCAATATTCCCGACTGCTGCCTCCCGTAGGAGTCTGGGCCGTATCTCAGTCCCAATGTGGCCGTTCAACCTCTCAGTCCGGCTACTGATCGTCGCCTTGGTAGGCCTTTACCCCACCAACTAGCTAATCAGACGCAAGCCCATCTATTAGCGGATTGCTCCTTTCCCACTACCACCATGTGGTGATTATGGCATATGCGGTATTAGCAATGATTTCTCACTGTTATTCCCCTCTAATAGGCAGGTTGCTTACGTGTTACTCACCAGTCCGCCACTAACCGCTTCAATTTGTAAACAAACTGATTAAGTTCGTTCGACTTGCATGTCTTATGTGCGCCGCCAGCGTTTATCCTGAGCCAGGATCAAACTCTCTTGTTTTCTTTGCGAAAATAAACTTCGTTATACTGTGTCAAGTCTTCGAAATTTTATTTCGATGTACAAACGTACTATCTCAATAAAATTTCTTCGCCTTTCCTTGTCTAACTTGTTTCTTTTCACAAATATCTCTTGAGTTTTTGACTCATTTTAATTTCATCATTTTAAATTATTTTGGCAATACTTTTGTATTACCGCTTGGTCTCTTAAAGGATATTTATTGTTTACTTTTCAATGTACTTTTCTTCGTTTCGTCCTATTTTGACGGAACGAGTTTTATTATACTACTTGTTAAAACAATTGTCAACATATTTTTTAATTTTTTTTATTATTTTTTTATCTTTCTCTTTTTTAGAGCAAAATAAAATTAGTAATCGCTTTTGTTACCTATTTTTATGTCTTACCTATTACTAACTAAAAAACTATTTATATGTTTTCTTTTGCGTTTCAAGTAAGCTTTATTTTAGCACCTTTTATTTTACAAGTCAATACCTTTTTTAAATATTTTTTAAAATATTTTTTGTATCAGAAAGTGCTTAATTGCTTCGGCAATTTTTATCTGCCTCACATTTATTATATTAACATAAAATATACCTGAAAATCAAGCCTTTTTTCTTGGTAATTTATGGGAATTGCAGATTTTCTATTATTTGCTTGGGTATTCCTTCGATGTGCGGGTCGTCAAGGACGCCGACCCCTACATCAAAAATCGAAGATTTTTGTATTATTCACTATTAACTATTCATTATTCACTCGGCATCCACTTCATAGATAATCTCCCGTTTGCCCTACAGCAAAATTTGTAAAACAAATTTTGCATTATTCATTATTAATTATTCACTATTCATTATTCATTAATATGTCCACATATGTCTTCTACTGTTAATTCTACTTCTGTTTCTTCTCCTGTTTCCATATTCTTTAATTTTGCTTTATTGTTGTTTATTTCATCTTCTCCTATTGTTAACACATATTCTGCCTTTATTTTGTCTGCATATTTAAATTGTGCTTTTATACTTTTTTCTGTTATATCTTTTTGTACATTTAGTCCTTTTTCTCTTAACTTCTTTACTAATATTGTGGCTAAATTATTGGCTTTTTCTCCTATTTCTGCGATATATAATTTTGGAACTTCTGGCTTTATCATATTTTCTTTATTATATTTTTCATATATTTCAACAATTCTCTCCATTCCTAATGCAAATCCTAATGCTGGTGTTTCTTGTCCATCTAATTCTTTTACTAAACCATCATATCTTCCACCACCTAATACTGTATATCCTTCATCTTTAGATATAAATTCAAATACTGTTTTAGTATAATAATCTAGTCCTCTAACTATTCTCGGATCTACTTTATATTCTATTCCTAATTCTGTTAATAATTTTTTTACATTTTCAAAGTGTGTTTTGCACTCCTCGCATAAATAATCTAATATTATTGGTGCACCTTGATTTAATTCTTTACACTTTTCTTCTTTACAATCTAGTATTCTCATAGGGTTTTTGTCAAATCTAGTTTGACATGTATAGCAATATTTATCTATATTTTTTTGTAAGAATGTCTTTAACGCTTTTTGATACTCTGCTCTACACGTTGGACAACCTATGCTGTTTATTGTTAGTTCTATATTTGGAATGTTTAATATATTAAATATTTCGTTTGCCATAGTTATACTTTCTACATCTGCCATATATGAAGATGTTCCAAACACTTCTGCGCCAATTTGGTGAAATTCTCTTAGTCTTCCCTTTTGTACGTTCTCATAACGGTACATAGCCATGTTGTAGAACATTTTTACAGGTGATGGCATTGACGCCATTCCATTTTCTATGTATGCCCTTACAATTCCAGCTGTTCCTTCTGGTCTTAAAGTAATGCTTCTTCCACCTTTGTCATCAAAAGTGTACATTTCTTTTTGTACAACATCTGTTGTATCTCCAACACCCCTTTGGAATAGCTCTGTATTTTCAAATACAGGTACTCTTATTTCTTTATAACCATAATTTTTAAATAATTCTTGTATTTTCTTTTCTATGTATTGCCATTTATAGCTTTCTTCTGGCAATATGTCTTTTGTTCCTTTTGGTTTTTGTATCATATTTATTCACTTTCCTCTCTTAAATCTATAACCCAAGTTTGGAAAAGAATTAGTATAGTGCTAGGCATTTTTAATGAGAAATACCGGAGGTGTACGTTTGTACATTGAGGATTTTCTCATTAAAAATAACGACGCAATATGCTGATTATTTTCCAAACTTTCTAATATTTACTTGCCTTCAAATCTAAATATATTGGCTCTTCTTCTTTTACCATTGTGCTTTTTCCGTGTCCCGGATATATTATTGTATCTTCTGGCAATACCATAAGTTTATTGGTTATCGAATTCATTATATCTACAAAAGAACCTGTTGGCAAATCTGTTCTTCCCCAAGTTCTTCTAAAAATGGTATCTCCTGAAAATAACATTTTGTGTTCCTTACAGTACAATGAAATTCCGCCTTTAGTATGCCCCGGAGTGTGTATTACTTTAAATTCTAGCTTTCCTATATGAAGCAAATCATTATCATTTAATCTAGAATCTACTTCTATATGCTCATTTTTGAACCCTACATATTCTGTTGCATTTATACTTGCATCATTTAAGCCCAATTCATCAAAGAAGTGTATTAGTACACTTCCACCCATATCTTGTTTTAGCTGATTTACAGCTCCTGTATGGTCTCCATGGCAATGTGTTAAAACTATATATTTAAGTTTTGACTCTAGTGTTTTTAGCATCTCTTCTATTTTATCACATTCGCCTGCTGGGTCTATTACCATAGTTTCTTTTGTATCTTCATCTACTATTATATAGCAATTGGTTTCTTCACCTAATATGGTTGCAATTTTTATCCTCTTTAGTATCATAATTATTCCACCTTTTTCAATTTTGATAACATGTATAGCTTAGTTACACTTGGCTCCCTTATTCAAGGGAGCTGTCGACGAAGGAGACTGAGGGTTCTTTTATTTATATTTCAAAACCCTCCGGCACTATGTGCCACCTCCCTTAAACAAGGGAGGCAAGGTTCGCCGAAACAGTCAGTCTTTTTTTCTTGTGTATAACGAAGCTAGATGCTGATTATTGTTAATTTTATCATCATTTTCTACGTCTTACCTCATACACACTCTCAATCTTTCTTAATGCTTTTGACGCTTTATTTAATTCATCTAGATTTTCTAATTCTAAGGTTAACTCTGTAAGAACTGTTTTATTTTTATTAACTTTACTATTTATTTCTATTATACTAACCTTAACGTTTGATAATTCTCTTATTATGTCGGCAAGTAGTCCATCTCTATCATTTGATAGCACTTCTATATCTACATTATAAGCAGCTTTTGCATCATTATACCATGATACATCTATTATTCTACCTTCTTCTGATAATAAATCATTTACATTTACACAATCGCTTCTGTGTACTGAAACTCCTCTTCCTTTTGTAATATACCCGATTATACTATCCCCTGGAAGTGGATTACAGCACTTTGAAAGTTTTACTAAGCAATTGTCTATTCCTTTTACTACAATTCCTGTTTTTGAGCTTTTGTTTGGTGTTATTTTTGATTTTGATAATTGTTCTATCTTTTCTTCAATTTCTTCTTCCTTATGCTCTTTTCTATATTCTTCTAATATTCTCGCTATTATTTTTACTGGTGATATTGCTCCAAATCCAACACTTGCAAACATATCGTCTAGTGTAGCATATTTGTATCTATCTAATGCTACTTGTACCCATTCTGGTTTAAATAAATCTGAATGGTTCATTCCTATTCTTTTTATTTCTTTATCTATTAATTCTTTTCCTTTTACTATATTTTCTTCTCTTTGTGTTTTCTTAAACCATTGCAATATTCTATTTCTTGCACTAGTGCTTTTTACAAATTTTAGCCAGTCCCTACTAGGTCCTTTTGAAGTGTCTGATGTTATAACATCTACTATATCTCCATTATTTAATTTAGTAACAATTGGCATCATTTTGCTATTTATTTTACATCCTACCATTTTATGTCCAACTTCTGCGTGTATATTATATGCGAAATCTATTGGTGTGGCACCTTTAGGCAACACCTTTATATCTCCTCTTGGAGTAAATACATATACTTCGTCTTCAAATAATTCTGTTTTTAATGTGTTTAAAAACTCATCTGGGTCTTGCATATCTTTTTGCCATTCTAGAGTTTCTCTTATCCAAGATAATTTATCATCTTGAACTACAACAGTAGTCTTTTTGTTTTTGTTTGCCTCTTTATAAGCCCAATGAGCAGCGATACCATATTCAGCAATTCTATGCATTTCCCAAGTACGAATTTGCACTTCAAAAGGAGTAGCTTTAGGTCCAATCAAGGTTGTATGTAAAGATTGATACATATTTGCTTTTGGCACAGATATGTAGTCTTTAAATCTACCGTGGCATTGGATTATATAAGTCGTGCACTATACCTAAAGCCGCATAACAGTCTTTTACATTTCTAACTAATATTCTTAATGCAAATAAATCGTAAATTTCTTCTAAGCCTTTATTGTCTCTTTGCATTTTTCTATATATACTATACAAATGTTTTGCTCTTCCTGTTATTTCAGCATCTATGTGTTGAAGTCTTAATTCTTTTCTTATTTCGTCCATTATTTCTTCTATAAATTTTAATCGTTCTTCTCTTTTTCTATCTAATCCTTCTACTATTTCTCTATAATCTTCTGGTTGCAAGTATTTAAAAGCTAAATCTTCTAATTCCCATTTTAATGAATACATACCTAGCCTATTTGCAAGTGGCGCATATATATTTATAGTTTCTTCAGATATAGCAATTTGTCTATCACGTGTTAAATACTTTAATGTTCTCATATTATGAAGTCTATCTGCAAGCTTTATAAGAATTACTCTTATATCTTTTCCCATTGCCAAAAACATTTTTCTGTAGTCTTCAACTTGGCGTTCTTTAGCAGAAGTGTACTGAATTGCATTAAGTTTTGTAACTCCATCTACCATACCAGTTATTTCTTTTCCAAATTCTTTTTCCATATCCTCTTTGGTTACATTTGTATCTTCTACAACATCATGAAGTAAGGCAGCACAAATAGTAGTGTCATCTAACTCAATAGTCGCTAGTATATAAGCTACGTGCACTGGATGTATTATAAATGGCTCTCCAGATTTTCTTAATTGATTTCCATGAAATGCTTTTGCATAATTATATGCTTTCATAATCAATCTTGAATCTGATTTTCTATTATTTTTTTTCATTAAATTAATTACATCTTCTATAGTTATTTCATTTTCTTGTGTCATTTTTTCACCTCATTTTATTATGGATAAACGGGCGATTAAAATCGCCCCTACAGCATTTCTAATGTAAAATCTATATAGACTTCATTATGTCTTTTAAATTAATTTGTATTGTTTCTATTCCGTTAAATGAATTTACTTCTAGTGTACCAATTATATCGACCTTATCTCCTATTAGATATTCATCTGCTAGATTACCCATATTAAACCCTATAGCACTTACCATACAATTATTATCTTTTAATGTTATTTTCAAATGTTTTCCTTCTGATAACGCTCTTATAGAATCTATTTTTAAGTTTTTATATAAGAATATTGGGGTTTTATTAGCTTCTCCAAAAGGCTCTAATTTATTTAGTTGTTCAACAGTTTCTTTATTCATATCACTAGCTGTTATTTCTGAATCGACATATATTACTGGAAGTATTTCTTTTATATTATAGTCTTTTGCAATTTCTTCAAATGCTTTTTTAAATTCTTCTAAATTTTCTTTTTTTAGGGATAGTCCAACAGCCATTTCGTGTCCGCCATATTTTTCTAAATATTTACTGCTTGTACATAGAGCTGAATGTAAATCAAACCCCGGTATGCTTCTTCCTGAGCCTTTTGCTATATCATCTTCTAATGCTAATAATATGGTAGGTTTAAAAAATTTTTCAGTTAGTTTTGATGCAACTATTCCTATAACACCATGGTGCCATCCCTTTCCTGCTAGTACTATTGTGTTAAGATTATTCATATCTACATTTTGCAAACTTTCTATTGCTTCATCAAATATAATTCTTTCTTTTGCTTGCCTTTCTGCATTATAGCTGTTTAATTTTTCTGTTATAACTTCTGCTTGTACTATATTATCTGTTAAAAATAATTTTAGTGCTTCTCCTTGAAATCCCATTCTTCCACAGGCATTTATTCTTGGGGCAATTCCAAAAGAAACTGCCATTGAATTTATATTTTTGTATCCTATAGCCTTTAATAGCGACTTTAATCCTACATTTCTTGTTACTTGAATTAACTTTAATCCTAATGAAGCAATAACTCTGTTTTCATCTACTAATGGAACTATATCAGATATTGTTCCTACACATACAATATCTAAATACTTTAAATATTCTTTTTCGTCTAAATTTAACCTCATTCCTATTGCTTGAATTAATTTGAATACAACCCCTACTCCTGCTAATCCTCTAAATGGATATTGGTTGTCCTTTCTCTTTGCATCAATAATAGCAATTGCATTTGGCAATTCTTCTAGTGGTTCATGATGATCTGTTATTATTGTTTCAATTCCTAAGCTATTACTATACTCTATCTCTTCTATTCCAGATATTCCGCAATCCACTGTTATCATTAGTTTATGTCCATTCTCTGCAATTTGCGTTATTGCTTCTTTGTTCAGTCCGTATCCTTCTTGTAATCTATTTGGAACATAATAGTCTACTTGTAGTCCTCTTTCTTCTAAAAACCTCTTTAATACTGTTATACTTGTTATTCCGTCTACATCATAATCTCCATATATTATTATTTTTTGCTTTTCTTTTATTGCTATTTCAATTCTATCTACTGCCTTTTTCATATCTGGCATTAAATATGGGTCATGAAAATCCTTTCTTGTTGGATTTAAAAACACATTTATATCTTCGTCATCTATTATACCTCTATTTACAAGTACTCTTGCTAATAGTTTGGATACATTATGCTTTTTACTTATCTCTTCTATTTTTGTTTCATCTACTTCATAAAATTCCCATTTTTTCTTCATATAAATCTCCCAAAAATTACAATTTAGTTCTATTGTATATTATTTTGGAAGATTTTTAAAGAGTTTTTAGGATATTTTATAAAAAAATTAGGGCACACTGCTGTGCACCCTTGATATTAGTCTTTATAAAATGCTATATCCATATTGTTTATTCTACTTGTGTTTGTTTCTATTTTTATATATAGATTGTCCCATCCGTCTACATTTAATTCTTTTGGTGTGTTTGAAGTTATATATGTTACCTCTTGCCAGTTTGTGTTGTCATTTGATATGTATGTTTTGTAATCTGTTCCAGTTGTGTTTAGTGTTAATTTTAGTTTGTTGTTTCCTTTGTTTGATATGTTAATTGGTGCTGTTGTTAAAACTTTGCTATCTACATCATATGTGCTTTGTAAGTTTAAGTTAGTATCGTATTTTAGTAATGTGTATTTTGGTGCAATAGTATCTTTATCATACCAATATCCGTCACTATTTGGTTCTCCTATTTTGTATTCACCATCTTTAGCTATCACATTAGATATATAATCTCCCTTTAATTCGTTCAAATATCTTATATTCATAGTATACACATCAAAATATACTTTGTCTACTGCACTATTTCTATATTCTGTTTTAGTTACTATACCACAATAAAAATCGCCATCAAATTCGGTATATATTGATTCTGGGTCAAGTTCATCATTATTAAATATATATCCTTTATGTTTGAAATACAAAACACTGCCAATGGCTTTTGACTTTGAAATTTTACCAAGTTTTACTGCCCCAGTTTGTGGATTAACAGAATAATCAGAACATACCATAGATCCATAGTTCGAAGCTGTTTTCGAATAATACATATATGTATCTTTTGTAACATATCTTGTATTTTTCTCTGCATAATATTTAGGTTTCAAATTATATTTTTTTAACACATACATCTCCTCATCTTCACTTGTCCTTTTACTTTGTATTACTGCCGTTATGCTTCCATAACTATCTGTTATTGCTCTACTGTATGTTTTGGATGAATCTACTGCTTTTAACTGATTTATTAATGTATTTTCTGCAGTTGTTTTTGTTTCTTGTGTTTTTGTATATGTTGCTGTGTTATCCATATTGTCTGTTCCATTTATGTACGCTACTTTAAATAAGCTATTTATATTTGGGATTATGCTTAATTCTTTTTTATTTCCTTTGTTGTCTATTACTGTAAATTTGTATGTTCCTTTTGCTAATGTTATATTACTTGTGTCTGTGTATATTATTCCATCTTCTTCTATTAATGGCATTTTGTTTCCATATTCATCTAGTATTTCTTTTATTCCATTTGATGTATATGTTACTCGTATTTCTAATCCTTCTTCTGTTGTATTTTGTGTTATGTTTGCCTTTATTGGCTCGTATTTGTTACCATTTATTATTTGTAGTATTATTCGGTTTTGGTTGGTTATATCGTTTATTATCGGAACGACGGGGGCGTCGTTCCCTACATATTTTTGTAATTCTGTTGTATCGTTTGAATTTATCTGTCTTGCTTTTGTGTTTGCAATAAATCCATATATGCTTTCTTCTTGGTTCATTTGCACTATTTTATTTGCATAATTTGTATCTATTTCTTTTGTAACCCATACTCCACTTAAAGAGAAGTTTGGTTTTGTTTCATCTGCCACTGTGTATGAAAACATAGTTGGTATTATCCATTCTCCTCCTGGTTCTGTTTCTTCTTTTATATATCCTATTTCTCCACTATGTTTATATGCAAATCGTGGTATCCATACAAAAATTGTGCCACGTATTTTCGGGTCGTCGGGGACGCCGACCCTTACATTATTTTCAGCAAGTTCTTTGTTTGTCATATCTCGTATTAATTCACTTTGGTAATAGCCATCATTTAGCATTATGTAGGCTGGTTTTCCTATAGAATAATCGTACCAATCTTTATCATTTGCTGTAGTTATTATCCAATTTGCTCCATCCCATTTTACTGGTATCATTCCAGCTGATAATTGTGGCGGATTAGGCTCATTAGATATTAGTTCATTTTCTGAATTTTCGGCCAGATTTGTTTTGTTTTTGTTTGTTAATTTTATTATGTCTTCTGCAAATACTAGCAGTAGTAATAGTATTATTATTGCTATAAATGCTATTATTTGTTTTATTGGTTTTGTTTGTTTTTTCTTTTGCATGATTTGCCTCCTATTTTTTATTAGGGCACAGTGGTGTCTGCGGAACGGCGAGGGCGTCGTTCCCTACAGGGTATTCCCAAAAGCGGTGCCCCTACATCAAAATTCGAAGAATTTTGTATTCTTCACTATTCATTCTTCACTATTCACTATTCATTAACGGGTCGTCGGGGACGCCGACCCCTACAGTGTGCAATATGTTATGCATAAAAAAACACGTAAACTTATGCGTATTAAAAATACACATAGAATTTACGTGTTTTATCTATGTTTTTATTTGATTTTTCAGTTACTAGGCTACATAATGTGTGTGTGTGTGTGTGTACAGTAGCAAGGGTTCTAGCGTTTTGCATAATTTTGGTTCTCCTTTGGTTTTTAGTACTTCTTTGAAGAGCAGGTCGCATACCATGCGACCCCTACAATATTTTTATGTTATAAATATATACTATTGAGTTATATTTGTAAATATATTTTTTGAATATTATCACATATTTTTACAAAAAATAATATAATACTATTGACACCTGTAATACAATGTATTACAATATTAAAAAAGGAGTTGATTATTATGACTATTTCAGTTCGACTAACTGATGAAGATACAAAACTTATAAAAGCCTACGCAGATATGAATAATATTTCTTTATCAGATTTAATCAGAAATGCTGTTTTAGAAAAAATAGAAAATGAATATGACTTAAAGTGTTATGAAAAAGCTATAGCAGAGTATAAGAAAAATCCAAAAACCTATACTCTTGAAGAAGTAAAAAAGGAGTTGGGTTTATAAATGAAGTATAAAGTAGTATTTACAGATAAGGCAAAAAAAGCCTTAAAAAAATTAGACAAATATACGTCTGCATTAATAATTGGATGGATTGAAAAAAATCTTGAAGGATGTGCTAATCCTAGATTATATGGAAAATGCTTAACGGCTAATATGTCGGGCAAGTGGCGATATAGAATAGGAAATTATAGGTTGATTGCAAATATAGAAGACGAATTAATTACTATTCTAATTTTAAATGTTGGTCACTGAAAAGAAATTTATGAAACTTATAATTAGATTACTGCGATTATTGCATATATTATTATTTTTATCATATTACCAGTAAACAAATTCCATACATAAAAAGGTATTCCCATTTTATTTATTTTCTCGTATTCATTGCAAAGTAAATTTATTTGTTCTTTTGAAATTATTTCTTTTGCTTCTAAATATTCTTTTGCTAAATATTTTGCTTTAGTCATGGCATCTATTTCTAGAAATGCTCTTATTGTAAATTGAATAAATCCTATTATTACAAGTATTACTAAATATATTAATGGATTTTTTATTATGTTTAATAGTGTTAATATTGAAATTATAAAGAAATATAAAATATATATGTTTGATATTACAAAATTTGCTATATGAATACATCTATTTTGAATTGAATGTATGCACTCGTGTGCTATTGTTTGTATTCTTGCACAGCTGTTTTTCTTTGAAGATATTGATATTGTATTTGTTAATGATATGTATAAGCTAGTTTCAGAATCTAAATTTTCTTTTATTGTTATATTTTCATTGTTTAGTTTTTTTAGTATTTCTTTTGTTAACTCTAAATTCTTAGGAAATTTATCTGATAGAGCAATTAGCTCTTCACTATCTTTGTAGTTTTTTAAGTTTGATATTTTTATGCTAAATATTTTCTTTAAAAGTAATATAAGAATTATTGAAATTACAATTATTATTATATATTCCATATTTATCCTTTCTTTTGTATATGTATAATTTTTAAATAAGCATAAGATCTGCAATATATCTTAATATAGCTAATTATAATAATATTTTTTACGAGTTCGACTATGGTCAAATTCTGTCTGTAATTATGGTAGAGTGTGTCACAAAAAGTTTGTTTAGCCAACGGAACGACGAGGGCGTCGTTCCCTACACAAACGCCTTGGAGAACGGAATAAAAAATATTATTATAATTAGCTATGCTCATAGATATTTGCATTTATTGCAACACATCTTTTACTGCTTCACCTATTATCTTATTAACATCTGCTAGCATCACATTAAATCTTACTTCTATATCGAAATAATCTTTTACTTTTGGGTTTTGCATTAATATTTGATATAGCTCTTGTAACTTTTTCATTTTTTCTTCGCTTTGTTCTTCTCCTTGTAATGCTAGTACTTGTGTTTCGTATCTTATTTTTTCAAATTCATCTATTTTTTCTTTTAATTCTGGTACTGATTTTACTTCTTCTTTTGCTTTTTTATATTCCAAATATTCTTTGCTTTCTTTTAAGCTTTTGGCTAATTCATTTGCTTGGTCGTATACGTACATTGTTTTTCCTCCTATTTATTAATTATTAATATTGTTAGGGTATTCCTTTGGGGAACGGGTCGTCGAGGACGCCGACCCCTACATCAAAATTTGCCATAGGCAAATTTTGTATTATTCACTATTAACTATTAATTAACGGAACGACGAGGGCGTCGTTCCCTACAACGTTTGCAATACATTTATGCTATGCGTAGGCATGTCTTTTTTTGAAGGATAGAAGGTTTGTTATCTCGCCTTCTGTATTTTTTGCCTTCTTTGCTTTCTTTGCCTTTTCTTGCGCTATTTGGTTTGCTTGACGTTCTGCCATTGTTTGACAAATTGCTTTTTGATATATAAAGTGTGTATCTTGTGCAATTTTTGTCCAGTTATATTCTTCTTTTACTTTTGCTTTTGCTTTTTTTGTAACACTATCACATAATGCAGGATTTTTTAATAATGCTAAAATTGAGTCCGCAAGTGAATTAGGATTTCCCGCATAACTTTTCATTCCGTTTACTCCATGGTCTACTATTTCATTTAGTCCACCTACATCTGAAACAACTGTTGGAACCCCTGCAAGCATTGCTTCTAGGGCAACTATTCCAAATGGTTCATATGTGCTTGGAAATACTGAAACATCTGCACATTTATACATTTTACATACTTGTTTTTGATTTAAGTATCCTGTGAAATATACCTTATGTCCTATTCCCATTGCATTAACCTGTGCTTTTAATTCGTCTATCATTCCACCTTTTCCTGCAATTACTAATTTTGCGTCGTGGTATCCTTCAAGTATCTTTGGCATTGCAGAAATTAAATGTTGAACACCTTTTTCATATACTAATCTTCCCATAAATAGAATTATTTTTTCATTGTCTAATGCATATTGTCTTCTAAATTCGTAATCTCTTTCAACTCCATTAAAATTTGTTAAATTTATTCCATTTGGTACTACATTTATTTTTTCGAAAGGTAAGCCAAATAATCTTTGTATATCATTTTTCATAAAATTACTATTAACAACAACTTCAGATGATTCGTATGTTAATAACCATTCTGTATCGTTTATATATCTTTGTGTTTCATCGTGTATACCGCTATTTCTACCAGCTTCTGTTGCATGTATTGTTGATACTAATGGTGTGCCATATGAATTTTTTAGAGTTTTAGCAGAATATGCAACTAACCAGTCGTGTGCATGTATAACATCAAAGTTTCCTTCTTTTGCTATAATTTCATTTGCTTTTGCAATCATATTAAAGTTTAATTGCATAACCCAATCTATGAAATTATTTGGATTTATCATGTAATTGTTAACTCTATATACTTTAACACCTTTGTCGTTTTCAAATTCTGGTGCATCTCCATCTTTATATGTTATAACATATACATCATGACCATCTTTAATTAATCTTTTTGATAAATCGTGTACTACTCTTGCTATCCCTCCAACTATTCTTGGTGGATATTCCCATGTTAGCATCAATATTTTCATCTGTTTAGCCCCTTTCATGATTTTCTTTTGTGCATTATTTTTTCTTTAATTACATTGTATAAGATAATATTACAAAAGTAAATAAATATTTACAAAAAAATATATTTTTTTTAATCTTTTTCTATTGAATTTATTTTGTATTTGATATAATATAAGTTAGAGAATTTATTCGTATTTACTAAGGAGGAAATTTCAATGCCAAGAAAAGCAAAAGATAAAGAAAATGAGATTCAAGAAAAAACTGCTACAAAAAAAAGGGACACGGCACGCCGTGCCCCTACAAATGTAGCAAAAACAAGTACAGCTGCAAAAAAGAAAGCAACCGCAGAGAAAACAGTAACAAAAAAGGCAACCACAAAGAAGACTGCCGCAAAGGAAACATCAACAAAGAAAGTGTCCACAAAGAAAGCAGTTGTAGAAGAAACGGCAACAAAAAAAGCTAGCATAAAGAAAGCACCTGCAAAAAAAAGCACCACGTCAAAGAAATCTTCCTTAGAAGCAGAAAAAAATATTAAAACAACATCTGCAAAGAAAACAGCAACAAAGAAAAAAGCTACAACACGCCGTGTCTCTACAAAGAAAAATAAAGTAGAAGAAAATTTAGAATATTATGATTTACCATATAGATATAATGAAACTACTGTTAAAATTTTAGCACAAACACCAAAAAAATTATTTATTTACTGGGATATTTCTGATGACGATAGAAAAAATTATGTAGAAAAATTTGGTACAGAATTTTTTAATAATACAGTTCCTGTATTAATAGTTCATAATGATTCTCAAAACTATACCTTCGAAGTTGAAATAAATGATTTTGCTAATTGTTGGTATTTAGATATTAATGATGCAAAATGTGAATATACTATTGAATTAGGTCGTCGCTCTAAAATTAAAAGTTTATCTATACCTAATAATTATATTTATGTTGCATCTTCTAATGTTATAGAAAGTCCTAATGACCATATTTTGTTTGAAAAACAAGCTAAAACTGTTTACTTTAGGAATGTAAAAACTAATGCAACCCATTCAAAGGATATTGCTAATATATCGTTTATTAGAAATATGGGTAAAATTTATAATATATATGATGCGTATAAAAAATTATATGGCAAGATGTATAGTGATGAGGATATGTTGAATAACCCTACATCCATATTTAAGTAATGTATTGGAGAAAAGATAATGAATAATAAAGAAATAAAAGGTTATGTTAGTTTTATTTTGCACGCTCATTTGCCCTTTGTTCATCACCCTGAAAGTGAAGATTATTTAGAAGAACGATGGCTATTTGAGGCAATTTCTGAAACTTACATTCCCCTATTAATTAATTTTAAAAAACTAGAAGAAGAAAAAGTTGATTTTAGAATTACAATGTCTATTACTCCTCCTCTTCTTTCTATGCTTGCAAGTCCACTTTTACAAAATAGATATATAAAATATTTAAAATCTCATATAGAATTGTGCAAAAAAGAATTAAAAAGAACAGCGTCAGATAAAAGATTAAATGAATTATCTAAATATTATTTTGATAGATATAGTAATGATTTGCATATTTTTAAAGATGTATATAATTGTAATTTAATTAATGCATTTAAGTATTTTCAAGATATTGGCGTACTTGAAATTATTACTTGTGGCGCAACTCATGGATATTTTCCAATTTTATATGTTAATGAAAAAACTGTTAAAGCTCAAATTGCTGTTGGAGTACAAACCTATGAAAAATATTTTGGAAAAAAGCCTCGTGGAATTTGGTTGCCAGAATGTGGTTATGTTCCAGAAGCAGATAAATATTTAAAAGAATTTGGTATAGAATATATAATTACAGAATCTCATGGAATTCTATATGCCGACCCTACCCCTATTTATGGAACTTTTGCACCTATAGTTTCTCCTGAGGGTATTGTTGCATTTGGTCGTGATATTGATACTTCAAGGCAAGTATGGAGTTCTATAAATGGCTATCCCGGCGATTTTAATTATAGAGAATTCTATAGAGATATTGGATACGAAGCAGATTATGATTATATAAAACCATATATAGCTTCTAACGGAGTTAGAGTTGATACTGGTATTAAATATTATAGAATTACATCTAAAAATGATTTTAAAGACTATTATAACCCTCAGTGGGCAATGGATTCGGCTGAAAAGCAAGCAGGTCACTTTTTCGATTGCAGGCAATCTCAAATAAAAGAATTAAGTGAAATTATGGATACTCCCCCAATTGTTGTATGCCCTTATGATGCAGAACTTTATGGGCATTGGTGGTATGAAGGTCCATATTGGCTTTATATTTTGTTTAAGAAAATTTATTATGATGATTCTAATTTTAAATTAATTACTCCTAGTGAATATATAGATAAATACCCAGAAATTCAAATTTGTAGTCCTTGTAGGTCAAGTTGGGGTGCAAATGGATATAGCGAAGTTTGGTTAAACCCAACTAATGATTATGCTCATAGGCATTTGCATAAAGCCGGAGATAGAATGGTAGAATTAGCTCATCTCTTCCCTAATGAAAAAAATAAGCTTAAAAAATTCGCTTTAAATCAATGTGCTAGAGAATTACTTTTAGCCCAAAGTAGTGACTGGTTATTTATAATTACTAATGGAACTATGGTAGATTACGCAAAGAAGCGTATAAAAGACCACATTGGAAGGTTTACCAAACTATATTATCAATTAAAAAATAATAATGTTGATGAAGAATTTTTAAAAAGTATTTATGAAAAAGATAAAATTTTCGAAGACATTGATTATATGATTTATTATTAAGGATAAGTTTCAAAAACTCCTCTTACAGAATAAAATATGTATATCTATTTTTATTTAGTAGATAATATTACATATATGTGAGAGGAGTTTTTTTAAGTTATGAATTCAATATGCATTAAAACTAATAATTCTAATACTATAAATACTCTACTAAATAATTTAGAGAATATTAAACTAGATAATATATATTTGTCCCAAAATAATTTTAAAAATTATCAAAATGTAATAGTTCATTATAGAGGTAATAGTATAGATTTATTCTACTCTAAACTTGCAGAAGTACTTTCTAATATAATAACTAGCTCTTACGAAAAAAACTTAGTAAAACGAATAATAAATTCTAACTATTTTTATTTTAATGATATTGAAAAATCAAAAATTTGTAATATATGCCTAGAGGCTTTAAATGATGATGAAAACTTAGAATTCTCCAATAGAAAAAATATAATTTTTATTTCGTTTTTAAAATATATAATATATAACAAAACTATGGTTTTAGATGGTTTTATTAATTTTAGATTAAAGGACTATATAAGTGTATTAGATGATGCTGTAGATTACAGTGTGAGTAAGTATTTAGTTGAAAGAGAGTACGCAGAATTTGTAAATCTTTTAAAAATATATATAAATTCTAAAGAAAGTAAAACTTCTCTTGTTCATTTGGTTTATACTAATCAAGAGTCTATTTTAATAGATGAATTCCATAATTTAATTGATATGGATGACCATATATTTGAAGCTAAATATTTATCAGATATATCGTTTTCTTCAAATGATTATGCTCTAAACACTTTACTTACTCTGCTCCCTGAGAAAATTTATATCCACTTAATAGATTCAAATGAAGATGAGTTTATTAATACTTTAAATCTTATTTTTGATAATAGGGTTTGTTTGTGTAGAGACTGTAACATATGCAAGATTTATAAAGAAAATAATTTTAGTATATTGGATTTAAGAAAAAAATAATATATATTTATGCTGTACTTTTATACTAGATTAATTCTTAGGACAAAAGGTGGTAACGCTTAGGCGGAACGACGAGGGCGTCGTTCCCTACATTGTTTGCAATATGTTGATTACTACACTTTCCTAATACATAAAAAATCTATTATTGTATTTTAATTCTCTGTATGATATATTTAGTGTATTATATGTGTACGGAGGATTATTCTTATGTCTAGTTTTGCGTTGAAAATAGTTGCATGTTTTACTATGTTTTTAGACCATATTGGTTATCTTATATATGCTGGTAGGATTTCTTTTTTTAATTTCATAGGAAGAATTGCCTTCCCTATTTTTGCATTTCAAATAAGTGAAGGATATATTCATACTAAAAATGTAAAAAAATACGTTTTTAGATTATTTATTTTTGCACTTATTTCGCAAATTCCATTTATGCTTTTCCATAACTTAATTTCAAGTGGATTTGCTATTAGCGTTTTTGGTACATTGCTATTAGGATTACTTTGTATAATTATTTATGATAAACTTTCTATTAAGTTTTTATCTATAGTTATAAGTATTGGTATTGCTTTAGTTTCTGAACTTATTAATTGTGATTATGGTTTTTATGGCGTTGCGATAATTTTGCTTTTTTATATATTTAGAAATAATAAGGTGCTTATGAATTTTTCATTTGTAATATGCACAATGTGTAAATATACATATTTCATATATAAATATAGTAATGCTGTTATTTATGCTTGTTTATGTGCATTTACATTATTTTCTTTGTTTTTTATTAATCTATATAATAAAAAGCAAGGTAGAAAAATCAAGTATTTCCTATATATTTTCTACCCTGCACATTTATTAATAATTTACCTTTTATGGAATATGGTTTATATTTAACTTTTTGGGATATACAAATTACATTTGCATATCCCATTTTTTGTAAAATCGTCACAAGGGCATAGGGTTGTTTCATCCATAACAACTCTACAAGGACAATGTCCATTTTTTTTGTATATTCCTTCTATTATTTTATTTACATATTCTTTGTCTGTATTTAATATATATCCCTTCATTTTCTACTCCTTATTATTTTATAAAATCTCTTCTTTTAATTCTTCTTTATCTCTGTAGCCTTCTAGCCTTTTTACTAATTTTCCATTATCATATAAAATAAGAGTTGGTACAACCTCTACCCCATTTTCTATAGCTAGTTTAGTTTCTTCATCTATATTTACTTTTACTATTTTTATATCATTCTCTTGCTTTTCAAATTCTTCTAAAACTGGTGTTAACATTTGGCAAGGTCCGCACCAACTCGCAAAAAAGTCTACTAGTACCTTTCCATTATAGTTTAATACCTCTTCATTAAATTCATTTGTTGTTATATGTTTTAACATATTAATCACTCTTCCTTTCATACAATTTATTATCTACATTATTTTATATAAATATAACAAAAATGTAAATAGGTCTTCAAAATAAGAAAAAGTCGAATAAGGTCGATAAGTTTTTGCTTATTTTCTGGTAAAATTTGTTGTTTTTGTTAATTTATGGTATAATTATGTTATAAAAATTTTTGGAGGTCTTACTATGTATCCAACAAATACACAGACATTTAAGCGGCTTTTTATTCCCAAAGATTTTGGGTTTACTGAAGCAGACATAAACCAAGACTTTGATTTGCATAAGCAAATCCTTAAAATTTATGGACTCACAATTTACAAAGTATCCGGCACTATCTACATAGTATTTGAGGGAACATCCTCTATGCTCCCGAAAATCCATTCCACTTTAAGCTAATTATGACCCATAAATTTATCTACTGTTTTTCCTTCGGGATAAACAGTAGATTTTTTTATTGATATAATGCAAAATTGTAGGGGCAGCACGTTTAAAGGGAATACCTGCGAGCCTTGACACCACTGTGCCCTTTTTGCCTAATTTTACAAATTTCAATAAATGTATTATAATTAATTTATATTGAAAGGAGATTTTGCTTATGAGTAATTCAAGTTCTGAAAAAAGAGCAAATTTCATAAATGGTATTGAAGTATCTGATGAGGTTGCAAAAAAGTTATTAGCAAAACAGAAATACATACTAAATGACTCAGCTTATCTAGAATTATATAATGACTATGTTGCTCAACATAAAGAGCCATTTAAAGCTATAATGTATTATTTTAATGATATGTTAACAGAACTAAAGGGAAAAAGTAAAATTTCAGACTTTACTGAATTTAGAGCTAGAATAAAAGCCCCTCAAAGTGCTTTACTTAATGATTCTGAAAAAGTATTAGATGACGTATTCGCTATGGAATTTCTTGGAGCTACCGAAACAGAAGTAGATTTTCTCCTTTCTAGCATTAGTGAAAAGTGTATTACAACCCGTGAAAATGATCACGATAAGCCTAATGGCTATAAGGCAAAACATAGAGTATTTTATATAAACAAAGAAACTATGAAGAAAATCGCAAAAGAGTTTGGTATAAAAGATACTACACTTTTCCCAGTAATCGAATGTCAATTTAAAACGATAGCAGTAGCAATAGAAGCGAATACTGGAACTGCTGCACACATTGATTATAAAAACATTGACCCAGAAATTATACAAAAAAAATATAATAAAGGTGAATTTAAATTAGGTTATGACATACCTCAAATGTGGGTTTCAAAAGGTAATGAAATGGTAAAGCTTTCTTCTGATGAGACACTAAAAAAACTTTATCCATTTTTAAATATTTCTAAAAAGAAAGACTATACAAAATAAATTGTGAAGAGTATAGGGCGTTGGTCTGCGCCCCTACGATATGCAATATATCAACGTAAAATTTAATTTTTCTATACAATAAAAAAATCGGAGAGGGACTATTGCCCCCCTCTTTTTTATGGATTTGTACTACTCGCGTAGCACATACTCCATCCAATGAATATACGGTGCTCCAGATTTGTTAGAAATTTCATATCCTAACTCTTTGAGCAACCGCTTGCACTCGCGACTTGGCTTGTGCGTCTTTTCGAAGGTAATTACCTTCTCATCTTTGGAAATTCTTCCGGAATTCGCAAAAATGATTTTCTTGTCGGTATCTGTAAGACTGGCCATCTCTTACATAATACCTCCTTTCTAAATAGGATATTTATATTATACCTTAAAAGTTACTTTATGTCAATTTATGCTATTCTTAAATTTTTAGCATGTGTTAATGATATTTCTGTTATATCTCCGCTTGCAATTCTAGCAATTTCTTCTATTGTTTCATTTTCATTTAATAGTTTTATACTTGTTTGCATTTTTCCATTTATTATATCTTTGCTTATATAATAATTATAATCTCCTTTTGCTGCAATTGATGCTAAATGTGTTATACAAAGTACTTGGTGTTTTTTAGATATTATTTTCATTTTTTCTGCTACACTTTTTGCTGCAATTCCGCTAATTCCTGTGTCTATTTCATCAAATACTAGAGTTTCTATATTGTCTACATTTGCAAGCACTGTTTTTATTGCAAGCATTATTCTAGACATTTCTCCTCCTGAAGCAATTTTAGTTAATGGTTTGAATACATCATCTAAATTTGTTGAAATATAGAATTCAATTTTATCTAAACCATTTATTGTATAATTATTTTCATTATACTCTATATTTACTTTAAATCTTGCATTTTTCATTTCTAAATCTGCTAGTTCTTTGTTTATTTTTGACTCTAATGTACTTGCATTTCTTGCCCTTACTTCGTGCATTTTTGAACCTAATTCACTCATTTTATTTTCTAATTGTTGCAATTGCTCCCTTAACTTCTTATTATACTCTTCTGCATTTTCTATTTCGAAAATTTGTGAATTAATATCATCTTTATATTCTAATATTTCTGATATATTATTTCCGTATTTTCTTTTTAAATCGTATATAGTATCTAATCTTGTTTCTACTTCATTTCGTTTATCTTCATCAAAATAAATCATTTCTTTATAATCTATTATGTCTCTAGATATTTCTTCTAAATTATAATAAGTTTCTTTAAGCATTCCTAAAGTTTTAGCATATTCCATATCGATATCTTCTATTTTTTCTATACACTTTATTGCTACATTTATTGCCTCTATTGCAGAATTTGTTATTTGCTCATCTGCTCCATTTAAACTTTCTGATATTTTTTCTGTGTTTAACATTACTTTTCGTGCTTCTTCTAATTCTATATCTTCATTTTCTTTAAGATTTGCTACTTCTATTTCGTTTACTTGGTATTTAAGCAAATCTAACCTTCTTTGTTTTTCTTTTTCATCTCCATAATTTTTCTTAAGTTCATCTTTTGTTTGCAAATATTTATCATATAAATTTGTATATTCTTTTTTTAAATCTAAAATCTGTTCTGCTGAGAATTCGTCTAGATATTTTATATGGCTTGACACATCTAAAATATATTGATTATCGTGTTGCCCGTGTATATCTATTACTTTACTCATAAAACTTTTTAATTCATTTACTGTAACCATTCTTCCGTTTATTTTACACATATTTTTTCCACTTATATTTATTTCTCTAGATATTATAATTTCTTCATTATCTACTGTTAATTGCATTTCTACGAAAGAATAATTTTGACCGTTTCTTATCATTTCTTTTGAAAATCTACCACCCGCAAGTATTTCTAATGAATCTATTATTAATGTTTTCCCTGCCCCTGTTTCTCCTGTTAATACATTAAATCCTTTGTTTAAATCCACAGTGATTTCGTTTATAATTCCAATATTTTTTATATGCAATGTGTTTATCATTTATATCCCCCCAAAAATAAAACTTTGCAAATATTTGTTTGTATTATTTATACCACTTCAAATTTTATTTGTCAATACATTTGTTCGTATTTTTTATTATTTACAAGAAGTGTCTAATTTTGTTGATTTTGGTTGATTTTTTATTTTCTTATGCTATAATTAGCATAGCAATATATTTTTAAGGACGGTGTAAATCTTGAATCCTATTGATGTATTTAGTATGATTATAAAACTAGGAGGCGGAATAGCATTCTTCTTATTTGGAATGAATTTACTTTCTTCTAGTTTAGAAAAATTATCTACTGGTAAAGTTGAAAAAATTTTAGAAAAATTAACTGGAAATATTTTTAAGAGTATTTTATTTGGAGCTTTAGTTACAGGAATTATTCAAAGTTCTGCAGCTACTACAGTTATTATTATAGGACTTGTTAATGCTAGAATTTTAAAATTTAAATCAGCAATCGGTTTAATTATGGGAGCTAATATTGGTACTACTGTTACAGGACAGATTCTTAGATTAAATGGCTTATCTACCTCTTCTGGCTCTATAATTTCATTACTTACTCCAGCAATAATTGCTCCAATTTTTGCAATTATTGGTATTATTATGTTTTTAGCATTAAAAAAAGATAAATATAAAAATATAGGATGTGCCTTTTTAGGTGTTGGAATTTTATTTACAGGTATGCTTTCAATGGAAGCTTCAGTATCTCCTTTAAGTAGTAATGTTTGGTTTACAAGTTTGTTTAGCAAATTTTCAAATCCAGTACTTGGGGTGCTTATTGGTGCCATTGTTACTGCAATTATTCAAAGCTCTTCTGCATCTGTTGGAATATTGCAAGCGATTTCTTCTACTGGAATAATAAGTTATGCCTCCGCAATTCCTATTATAATAGGTCAAAATATTGGTACTTGCATAACTCCAATTATGTCTAGCATAAATGCTAATAAAAATGCCAAGAGAATAGCTCTTGTACATTTGTATTTTAATATAATTGGTTGTATTGTATTCCTTGTTGGAATATATACTATACAAAAATTTATAGGATTTTCTTTTTGGAATCTTCCGATTGATATGGGGGGAATTGCTAATTTCCATACTTTATTTAATGTAATAGTAACAATACTTTTCATTCCATTTGTTAGTTTACTAGAAAAATTAGCTTTTGTTACTATTAAACCTGATGAGGACACTAATTCTATAAATGATTTAGATGTATTAGATGAGAGATTAATTATTGTACCAGCTTTAGCTATTGAACAAATTAAAAAAACTGCTACTAAAATGTGTAATTATGCTAAGGAAAACTTTATAGATGCAAAATCTCTTTTTTATAAATATGATCACGAAACTGTTAAAAGAATAAAAAATAAAGAAAATATTATAGATACTATAGATGATGAATTGAATAATTATATCTTAAAGATAAAAGAAAATTCCTTAAATGATACTGAAACAAAAGAAGTAACTACTATTATACACCTTTCTTCAGAATTTGAAAGAATTTCAGATCACTGTACTAATTTATTGGAATGCGCGGAAAAACTTCATAAAAATAATATGAGCTTTTCAGATTCTGTTATGAAAGATTTTAC
The DNA here is from genome assembly GCA_949840345.1 of uncultured Eubacteriales bacterium. Lineage (GTDB taxonomy): Bacteria > Bacillota > Clostridia > TANB77 > CAG-508 > CAKPQL01. The sequence continues at coordinate 27,764 of CATKWX010000011.1, read as the reverse complement.
TTCTATGCTTAATGCAGTAGATGAAATCTGTACAATGGCTGTTACGGCTTTTATAAATAATGACTACGAATTAGCTCAAAAAATAGAACCATTAGAAGAAGTTATTGATATGCTAGAATACAATATTAAATCTACTTATACAGTAAAACTTAATAAGAAAAATTATTCTATAGAGTGTGGTGTTATATTTTTAGAAATACTAGGTAACCTAGAAAGAATTTCAGACCATTGTTCTAACATTGCGGTATATATTATTGGTAAAAATGAGAGTTCTAAACCTTTAAATCCACATGAATACATACATAAAATCCATCATGAACAAACAACAAATTACATGGAAATAACAGATTTTTATATTAATAAATATATGTTACAATAAAAATTAATTTTTTCTATACCATCAAATAAGGGCACATTACGTGCCCTTTAAATTTATTAATAAAATTTATCGTGAATTGCTTTTAATGCTAAATTTGCTTCTTTTTTGTTTACTAATACTGATATTTTTATTTCAGATGTACTAATCATATGCATATTTATATTGTTTTCATATAAAGCTTCAAATACTTTTGCTGCAACTCCTGGGTTATTTACTATTCCTACCCCAACTATTGATATTTTAGATAATTTATCACAACATATTACTTCTTTTGCACCTAGTTCTATCAAATTTTCATTTATAATTTTTAATGCCTTTTTAGTTTCATTTGTTTTTACTGTAAATGAAATATCTTTTACTGCATGTTCTCCTGCTGACTGAACTATGGTATCTACATTTATTTTGTTTTCAGAAAGAAGCTTGAAAACTTTATAAGTTCTACCTATTTTATTTTCTAAACCAATTATTGTTAATCTAGATATATTATCATCTTTTGCAACTCCTGTTATATATAAAGACTCTAAATCTTTATTATTTATAACTCTAGTTCCTTCTGATTCATCTATAAATGTTGACTTTACATTTATTGGTACTTCATAATTTTTTCCGATTTCTACACATCTATTGTGTAGCACTTTTGCTCCTAAGCTTGCTAGTTCTAGCATTTCGTCATAAGTTACTAAATCTAATTTTTTTACATTTTCTATTATTCTTGGATCCGATGAGTACACTCCATCTACATCTGTATAAATATCACATCTATCTGCTTTTAGGCTTGCAGCTAATGCTACTGCTGTTGTATCAGAGCCACCTCTACCTAACGTTGTAATATCTCCTATTTCATTTATTCCTTGAAATCCTGCAACTATAACAATATTCCCAGCTTCCAGTTGTTTCTTTATTTTTTCTGTTTCAATATATTTTATTCTTGCACCACAATGCACGCTATCAGTTATTATTGGTAATTGCCATCCTGTATATGAAACTGCATTATATCCTTTTTCTTTTAAGCACATTGCAAGTTTTGATATTGTTATTTGCTCTCCTACTGATACTAAACAATCATGTTCTCTTAGGTCTGGATTTTCTGTTATTTCCTTTTCTTCTGAAATTAATTTATCTGTTGTTTTTCCTTGGGCAGAAACAACAACTACTACACTTTGACTTCTATTATATTCTTTTATGATATGCTTACATACATTATATAATTTTTCTGTATCTGCAACTGAACTTCCTCCAAATTTTTGTACAATTATCCCCATATTTTTAAGCACCTCTTTAAAATTTATTTAGCAAATTTTTTCAATTTGCCTTATTATATTTTATTTAAGACGTGCCCTTTTTGTGATATTTATATTATTATATCTCTTTTTAATATATTTTTATTTACAGTTCCTGTTCCTATAAATTGATTTTTAGAATTGTAAATTGTTGCCATTTTAAGCGGGTCACCTAAGGACCCGCCCCCTACACGTATTCTTCCACCATTTAAAAATAAAGTTAATTTCTCATCATCTAATACAATTTTTTCATTTTCTTTAAATAATTCTTCTATTGAGATTATTTTTACATTTTCTATATTTTCTTCTAATTGCTCTATAGTATATGAATCGTCTATACTAAATCTATTTACTCTAGTTCTTATAAGTTCCTTCATATATCCTATTGTATCTAATTTAAAAGCAATATCTTCGCAAAGAGAACGAATATATGTACCTTTAGAGCATGTTACAGTAAACTTTATTTCTAAATCGTTTATAGAATCTAAATTTATGCTATATATTTCAATTTCTCTTTTTGGTATTTCTACTTCCTTATTCTCTCTTGCATATTCATATAGTTTTTTACCTTGAATTTTTATTGCAGAATATATTGGAGGTGTCTGTAATTGTTTTCCTAAAAATGAATTCAAAATATTGGTTATTTTGGCAAAATCTTTCGCCCCCACAAAATCCGGCACATTGCGTATCTCCACAACATTTCCTTCCGAATCTCCTGTATCACGCTTTTCCCCTAGTTTAAGAGTTGCTGTATATGTTTTATTATGTTCCATTAAATAATCAGATAATTTTGTAGCTTTTCCAATGAGTATTGGCAAAACTCCTGTTGCATTTGGATCAAGAGTACCTGTATGTCCTACTTTTTTTGTATTGTATATTTTTCTAATTTTGTTTACTACATCATGTGATGTGTAGCCTTTGGGTTTGTTTATTATAATAATTCCATCCATATGAAATTCCTTTCTATGCCATGAAAAAGGTTGCAACGCCTAGGCGGAACGATGGGGGGCTTCTTTCCCTACAACATTTGCACTGTGTAAAATGTATGGGCGACCATTGGTCGTCTAAAATATCTGTTATTTTAAGCAAAGAAGCGATCTTTTTCTATGCCACAAAAAAACGGATTTTAGAATCCGTTTTTTTTATTGAGATTTTATTCTTCGTCGATAAAATTAAATTCATCTTTGAATTTTTCTTTAAATATTTCGAATACTTTGTTAAGTATTTCTTCATCGTCGACACTTACATAAGATTCTTCATCTTCGCTTTCTGTATCTTCTACTTTTAGTATTACTACTTCTCCTTCTGAATCTTCTTCCTCTTCTACTGGTAATAATACAACATATTCCTCATCATCTAATTCTATTAAATCTAAAAATTCAAATTGTACCTCTTCTCCATTTTCATCATTTAATACTATTATATTGTCTAATTCTTCCTCCATGTTTTCTGGGTTATTTGTTTCATCACTCATTTTTATTTTCTCCTTTCAAATTTAATATATTTAAATTGTATTTTATACAATATTAATATCTTTTTTATTACATAGGAAAAATCGCAAGATTTTTCTTAGAGTTTCAAGGTTAAGTTTCCTTGATTCGTGCATATCTGCGAAGCAAAATGCACATCTAGGCGAAGCCACTTTTCTTATATTATTATTTGTATTTTAAGTATTGTTATTCCTTTTCATATATATTTCTAATATGTATTCAGCAGATAATGTATCTACAATATTTCTTTTCTGCTTTTTATTTACATCTAAGAAATTCATTGCTTTATGTGCTGCTACAGTTGTTAATCTTTCATCTATAGTTTCAATTTTTATTTTATTATATTTACATTTTAATTTGTGTATAAACTGATTTGTTACTTCTACTCTAGTACTAGATGTACCATTCATATTAAAAGGCATCCCTACAACAATAGTATCTATTTCATATTCATTTAATATTTCATCTAGCCTTTTTAATAGAATTTTGTCATTACCATTATAATGAATTGTCTCTAGACCTTGTACTGTTATTCCTAATAAATCGGTTATAGCTAGTCCAACTCTACTATCTCCATAATCTATTCCTAATTTTCTCATTATCATTATTCCTTTTAAACTAGTTTGAAAATGTGTAATTCATTTATTTAAGAAACGAGCTTGGGTTGTGTTAACGGAACGACGTTGGTCTGTTCCCTACATACCATTATTCAATATTCATTATTAACTATTCACTCGGAACTTGCTTCGTAGATAATCTTCCAACGGTGCCACTACATTGTTTGCAATATGCTGATTATTTTTCAAACTACTCTAATCCTATATAATTTTTAACCAACTTCTCTAGTAATTCATCTCTTTCTATTTGTCTTATAAGGTTTCTTGCATCATTATGACTTGTAATATATGTAGGATCTCCAGACAATATATATCCTACTATTTGATTTATTGGATTATATCCCTTTTCAACTAATGCGTTATAAACGTTTTTTAGTATTTCTTGTGCTCTACTATTACTGTCTTTTTCAACTCTAAATCTCATAGTATTCTCCATATTCATATCTTATCATCCCTTCTATATACAGTTTATATCACTTTCATTTTTATCTGCGCTATCTAAGTAGTCTTCTAATTTTTTATTTACACCTTCTAGTCCTGTTCCTTTATAATAATTTGATATTACAAAATTAAGTACTGGATTTATAGTATTTTTAGATTTTGTCTTTGCTTTTGTAGTTGGTGTTTCTATATTTACATTTTCTATATATGCTTTTATATTTTGAACAAATCCTATTACACTTTCAGTATCTACTCCAGAAAATACAATTACAAATTTAGGTCCCATATACCTTATGAATAAATATTCTGAAGATATACTCTTTTTTACTAAATTGCTTATTTGTATTATTGTGTTATCTCCGGCTTTTCTACCAAATTTTTCATTTATTTCTTCTATGTTTACTATTTTAAACATACATATTGTAGAAGTTGTATATTGGTCAATAATTTTCTTTCCTCTACCATATAAATACTCGGCTGAATATAAATCTGTAAATTTATCTTTTCTATGTATATTTTCCATTGTATTTTGATATGTTACATTTTTTAATACAGCAACAATATTTTCTTTAACTATTTCTAATACTGTAGAATCTATTTTATCAAAAGCATGCATTGTTCCACTTTCTATTATCCAGTACCCTATATATACATTGTCTATATATAGTGGAAAAAACATTGCTGATTTTGCTCTGCCAAATTCCATTTTTTGATAAGGTAATTTTTCTTCTTCCCTATCTATTGTAATATACTTGGCTTGAGCTGTTGTAATACTATCTTTGAAAATCTCTTCTTTGTGTAAATTTTTCAAAGTATCCCAATGTTTTTCGTCTACATTAGTTGCTCTAATAACATATTCTGCTCCGTTAAATACAACTATTGTTGAATATTTTACTCCATATCTTTCTAGCAAGATTTCATTTATTTTGTTTATTTTTTCATCAACTGATGTAGATTCGCCTATTGTGTTCATAAAATCTTGTACAATATTTAGTCCTTTTATTGTTTCGTTTATACTATTGAATTTTTTTATCTTTTTACTTAAAGATAAATTGTACATAACTAATGCAATTAATATTAATGCAAGCAATAGTATTACAACTATTCCTAGTCCCAATCAAATCACCTCTACTACTAGTATTTTCCATCTTCTGTGTTAATTATTTTTTCCATTTGTTTCCATATTGTTTTCCTATTAACGGATATACCATGTTTCCTAATTCCTTTAATCTTGCGTTAAATAATTTTGTATATTGTTTTAATGTTATATTACAATTTACTAGTGAAGCTAAGTATGCTGAATAATTTTGTACCTCAAATGGTAATGTTGTATATTTTATTCTTGTCCTATCAAATAATTCTGTACTAAAAGACATAGATGGTGCATTATAGCAAGACATTCCACCAATTATCATTTTAGGTGATAATCCATCTACTCTATGCTCTTTGTTTATAATTATTTTTATTTTTTCTTCATTTAATACATTTTTATTTTTTAAATCTCTCAAAAATGCTGTTAAAGGTTGTATTGTTAATACATCCATACTTTGTACTAAATATATTTCTTGTGCATGATGGAAATATTCTGCTGGAGTATCAAAATCGCAATCAATTAATACTAAAGAATAATTTTGTACAAGTGTAGATAATATATTTTCTACATCTTCTATATTTTGTTTTTCTCCTGGTACTGATGCATATACTGTTAAGTTTTTATTTACTTTTATTCCTTCTGGAATATTACTTCTTAAATTATTTATACAATTTTCTGCAATATTTCTTAAACGTTCTTCATTGTTTGTATATATATAATAAGCATTTTTGCTTTGTGTCATATCTAATATAGCTGTTGAGATTCCCATAGAAGAGAATAATTCTGCTAGATTATTTACTATAAAAGATGTTCCATTTTTCGTAGCTCCTACAAATGACACTACTTTTTTGTCTCTTGTAAGTAATCCTGACAAATCAAAATTTGAATTATAGTTTTGTTGCATAATAGAATTATTATATTCTTGATTCATTCTTTCTTGTACATTATAATTTTCATTTGGAATTTCTTGCATAGTTGGTTCATCACTTTGTAATTCAAATAAATTAACATCTTCTTGAGTATTATCCTCTTCTTCTAATCCAAATAAATTTACATCTTCTACTACTTCTTCTTGCTCTACTACCTTTTTAGGTCTTCCTCTTCCTCTTTTTGGTGTGTCTACTGCATTTTCGTCTGGAACAGGATTTTTTCTAGGTCTTCCTCTTCCTTTTTTTGGTGCTTCTACTACTGGTTCCTCAACCTCTTCAACCTCTTCGATATCTTCAATATCTTCTGCCTTTACCGTTACAGGAGCTGGCGCTCTAACTGGCTTTGGCATATCTACTGACACCTTTTTTATTGGTTTTGCTTGTGTTTCAGTTGGTATTACTACAGGTTTTGCCATTCTAGGAGAGTTTATTCTGTTTTCTAACATATCTATTTTTATTTCATCCGGATTTATATTACTACTTGCAGGTTTTGCATCATTAACTTTATAATTTTCGATTTTCTTAGGCACATATTGTGTTGTATTAGGCTTTCTCTGTTTTATATGCTTACCTGTTGATATCACTAATTCTTGATATTTAGGTGACTCAGCTTCTAGTACAGCCTTAACACTTACAGGTAAAAAATTTATTATTACTTTTAATTGAGCATCACTGTATTGTGAAACTATATTATTAAAACTATCTACATATTTATCAGTATTTTTACCTAATTTCTTATAATGAGATAATATGTTTTGAATTTCAGTTTCGCTAACATCATTTTCATTTTCTGTTTGATAGTTTACATCATCCGAATCTATTTTATAGTATTGTTTTGCTTCTTTCTTTGTTCTTGGTCTTTTAATTAATTCACAAACATTCTCAATGCTTTTATCTTGTCCAACAAGTGCACTATATACTCCAATTCCAAAAAATTTCACAAGCATACTATCTCCGAAATTTCTTCTATCCGTAGTAATTAATATAATCTGTGTATCTTTTCCATCTGTATCTATTGCTTCATCACTTATACTATCTAATTTTTCGAATATGAATTTATCTATAGTATCATAGTTATTGCTTGCAAATGGTTCTAAATCTTCGCTTATAACTATTCTATCATAGCTTTTATCTTTCTGTAATTCTTTTATTATTGCATTAAAGTAATAAACATTCTTATAAGAAATTATTTCTTTATATTGTTTTTGATATTCCTTAACTATTGATTCAGAAATATTTTCATCACTAACTGCAAATAAAACTTTCATTTGTTTAACCCCTCCAACCTCTTACTACAATTGCAAAAACTAATGGTACTACTTGACATATAACTAATATCGTTATAAAAGCGACAACTAGCTTTAATCCTCTATCTCTTAAATCTAACTTTCTTATTCCTATAACATATTGAAATATTGCACCAACAGCAATTCCTATAAAACAAAGTGGAATACTGTATAATCTAACTTTTTCTAATATATATGCTGTCATTCCATATGCTTCAGAACCATATAAATCAATTTTATCTTGAATTTCTTTTTTTGTATGTTCTTTTACTTTTACAAGTTCTCCTGCAACTTCATTACTTACTATTCCATTTTCTGATGTATTCTCATTATTATTATTATTTGTTTCGTTTGTTGCAAATACTTGTACAGTTCCAAATATAGTAATTATTAATAAAAATATTATTGCAACCTTTTTTATTATATGCAATTTCATACGGAAATACTCCTTTCACGTTTTTTACCTAATATTAATAATAATACAATAAATTCAAATAAATAGCAATATAAAAAACTAACTTTTTTTAAAATTTTCCAAAAATAATTAATAATTATATATTTGTTTATTTTTTTATTTTCATAATATACAAAAAATGGCACAGTGGCATCGCAAGATACGGGTATTCCCACAAACGGTGCCCATACATCATGCATTATAAATTGACTTTTCCTATTACACAAAAAAGAGCACTTAAAAGTGCTCTTTTTTATATATTAAAAATTATTCTTCTTCTGCTGTTTCACTTTCAGGAGCATCAAAAGCTTCTAATATAGCTGTTTGAATTTTTTCCCTTGTTTCAGCATTAATTGGATGAGCTATATCCTTGAATTCTCCGTTTGGAGTTTTTCTGCTTGGCATAGCAATAAATAATCCATTTTGACTTTCTATAACTTTTATGTCATGAATTACAAATTCATTATCAAATGTTACAGAAGCAACTGCTTTCATTCTGTTTTCAGAATTTACTTTTCTTAAACGTACATCTGTTATTTGCATCTTTACGTGCACCGCCTTCCAAAGTTTTTATATAAATGTACATATTCATTTTTATGTACATTTATATTATTCGCCAAAAAAAACTTTTTTCCTTCTACTTTTTACAATTATTATTTATTTTTTTAGTTTTAATTTTTTAACCTTTTATTTATAATTTTAATATAATATATTTATCACATTATATTGAAAATTTATATAAATAAGTATATAATATTTATTTATAGAAAGGTGTTGTTACGTAATGGACATTTCAAATTTAGAAAATATTGTAAAATATAAGCATATACATATGATAGGTATAGGCGGAGTTAGTATGAGTGGGATAGCTGAAATACTTCATAATTGGGGCGTTGTTATAACTGGTTCTGATTCTTCAGCAAGTGAGATTACAGATAAACTTCAAAAAAATGGAATTGCAGTTTTCATTGGTAGCAATCCAGAAGTAGTTAAACAAGCTAATTTAGTTGTTTATTCAGCTGCAATTAAACAAGATGACCCTGAATTATTGTCCGCTAAAGAAAATAATATTCCTGTAGTAGAAAGAGGAGATTTTGTTGGATACATAACCAAAATTTACCGCAATACTATTGGTGTATCTGGTACTCATGGAAAAACAACTACTACTTCTATGGTTTCTTTATGTTTTATAGAAGCAGGTCTTGACCCAACAATTCAAGTTGGAGCAATATTAAAACAAATAAGTGGTAATTATAGAGTTGGTAATAGCGATTACTTTATTTTAGAAGCTTGCGAATATGTAGAAAGCTTTTTAAAATTTTCAACTAGAGCAGAAATTATTTTAAATATAGATAATGATCATTTAGATTACTTTAAAGATTTAGAGCATATTAAAGAAGCTTTTATAAAATATGTAAAAATATTACCTAAAGACGGATTGCTTGTATTAAACGCTGATGATACAAATTGTTTAGATTTACGTAACCATACAATGGCTAGAACTGTTACCTATTCATTAAAAGATACCAAAGCTAATTTTGTAGCTAAAAATATATCATTTGATAACAATGGGTTCCCTAGATTTGATGTTTATCACAATAATTGCTATTATGGAGAAATTAAATTATCTGTACCAGGTATTCATAATGTTGCAAACGCACTTGCATGTATAAGTTTATGTAATGAATATGGAATATCTCGTATGCATATAAAATCTGCATTGTCAAAATTTACCGGAGCACATAGGAGATTCGAATATATAGGCACTTACAATAATATAAATGTTTTTGACGACTATGCACATCATCCAACAGAAATTATAGCAACTGCAAAAGCTATGGAAAATAAGAAGTATAATAAATCTTGGATTATCTTTCAACCTCATACTTACAGTAGGACTCTAAATTTATTAGACGACTTTGCTAAAGCATTAAATTCATTTGATAATGTTATTGTTACAGATATATATGCAGCAAGAGAAAAAAACACATATGGAATTACATCAGAAACTTTAGTTAATAGATTAAACTCTCTATATAACAAAAACGCTATTTACATTTCTGACTTTAATAATATAGCTAATTATATAAAACAAAATTGCGAAGAAAACGATTTGGTTTTAACCGTAGGAGCTGGAACAATTGAACAAGTTGGAAAATTAATTTGTGGGTAAATATAAATTATCAGATTACAATAAATAAGTTTGTTTATAAAAAGCACAAAAATATAATAAAATTACGAATGTAAATGGAAAAATTTTAGAAATTCTTATGCAGATTTTATGGAAAGAGTTCAAGCTTTGCTTGGAAGGGTGCCATAAAATCAAATTAGAATTTCTTATATTTTGTAATGTAGCCGAGTAGTTTTATTTTTTATTATATTTTTGTGCTGACATCTTTACGATTTATATTTTTATTTGCAAAACCTATGATTCCCTATTGTAACTGTCATTGGTCTTGACCATATCCACCTACTTGTAGCAGTATTTGGATTAAAATAATATATTGCACCATATGAAGGATCCCAGCCATTTATTGCATCTTGTGCAGCCTTTATTGCAGTTGAATTGGGGCTCATATTAATTTGCCCATCACTTACTACATCAAATGCTCCTGATTGATATATTACCCCTGCAATAGTATTTGGAAATGATGAACTTTTAACTCTATTTAAAACTACAGCTGCTACTGCAACTTGACCTGTATAAGGCTCTCCTCTTGCCTCTCCATAAACTAACCTTGCAAGTAAATTTAGATCTGTTGAATTATTTGTTGTTCCAGAACTGCTATTTGAAGAATTATATATTCCCATTGCATTTAAAGTTTTAGTTCCTGCAATTCCATCAGCAGTTAAACCATTCTTTCTTTGAAACCATTTGACTGCTGCAACAGTCTGGCTTCCATATATTCCGTCTATATTACCATTATAATATCCCCATCTTTTTAATTTAGTTTGTATTTGTATTACTTCATTTCCCCTAGATCCATATTTAGATAACGCATACGTTTCTTCTCTTAAGAAAATATTATATGATAGGTACGCTATTATTGATATAAGTAATAATACGGCCATTACTTTCTTTTTCTTATTCATTGCTTTTATTTTGTTTAGCATAAATAAAACCACCTTTAAAAAATAAGTTTAATTTATTTTTTCCAAAGGTGGTTATTTTATGCAAAATTTTAATTTTCGAGTTTTAATCCTTGTAAAATGCTACATCTATGTTGTTTATTCTGCTTGTGTTTGTTTCTATTTTTATGTATAGATTATCCCATCCATCTACATTTAGTTCTTTTGGTGTTCCTGATGTTATATCTGTTACTTCTTGCCAGTTTGTGTTGTCGTTTGATATGTATGTTTTGTAATTTGCGCCAGTTGTATTTAGTGTTAATTTTACTTTGTTGTTTTCTCTATTTGATATGTCTATTGGCTCTGTTGTTAGAATTTTTGTATCTACGTCATATGTACTTTGTAAGTTTAGATTTTGGTCGTATTTTTGTAGTGTGTATTTTGGTGCCAAACTATTTCTTACATACCAGTATCCATCACTATGAACTTTTGTAGACGAACCTATTGTATATGCTCCGTCTCGTGCTATTACGTTTGAGTTCAAAGTTTCTCGTGAGTATGTGGTTTTTTTCTCACAACGGTAATATGTTCTATTTATTGTTTGCTTATATTGAGAATAATTAGACCACTTATAATATCCAACTCCTGTTTTAGTCTTACCCCAGTCCACGTTAGATAAACTTGAACCAGTTGAATACAACGTAGAATTTGAGCTTAAAGTAGTGGTATCTTCAAAGCTCACTTTACCAGTTGAAGAATCAGTTTTTACACTCTTAATTCCCCAAGTACTATGAGAATCTTTAGTCCAACTAACTGTTTCTGCAGTACCTGCAATCCATGAATATGTAGTAGTTGAATTAGCTTTATACTTACCATACAAATACAATTGTTCATCTTCTGCAGTACGTCCTATTTGCGTTATTGCTGTTATTGCTTTGTTCGAATCAGTTATTGCTCTACTATATGTTTTAGATGAATCTGCTGCTTTTAATTGATTTATTAATGTATTTTCTGCAGTTGTTTTTGTTTCTTGTGTTTTTGTGTAGGTGTTAGTATTATCCATATTGTCTGTTCCATTTATGTATGCTACTTTGAATAAACTATTTACTGTTGGTGCTGCGCTTAATTCTTTTTTGTTTCCTTTGTTGTCTACTACTGTAAATTTATATGTTCCTTTTGCTAATGTTATATTACTTGTATCTGTATATATTATTCCGTTTTCTTCTGTTAAATCCATTTGGTTTCCGTATTCATCTAGTATTTCTCGTATTCCATTTGCTGTATATGTTACTCGTATTTCTAATCTTTGTTCTACTGTATTATGGGTTATGCTTGCTTTTATTGGTTCATATTTATTATCATTTATTATTTGTAGTACTATTCTATTTAGATTGGTTATTTCAGTTATATTTAAATCACCTACTACTTTTGTATATTGCTGAATTTCGTATCTATCTCCTGAACCTATCTGTTTTGCTTTTGTATTTGCAAGAAATCCATATATGCTTCCTTCTTGGTTCATTTTAGTTATTTCATTTGCATAGTCTATATCTACATCTTTTTCTAACCATACTCCTGATAAAGAAAAATCCGCTTTTGTATTATCTGATACTCTATATATAAACACTTCTGGTACATACCAGTCTTCACCTAATTGTACTCCTTCTTTTATATATCCTATTTCTCCACTATCTTTATATGCAAAACGTGGTATCCATATAAATATTGTGCCACGTTTAGACGGGTCATCAGGGACGCCGACCCCTACAGCATTTTCAGCAAGTTCCTTTCCAGTCATATCTCTAATTAATTCACTTTGGTAATCTCCATCATTTAGCATTATGTAGGCTGGTTTGCCTTTGGAATAATCGTACCATTCTTTATCGTTTGCTGTAGTTATTATCCAGTTTGTTCCATCCCATTTTACTGGTATCATTCCTGCTGATAATTGTGGTGGGTTAGGTTCATTAGATATTAATTCATTTTCTGGATTTTCGGCTAGATTTATTGTGTTTTTGTTGTTTATTTTTATTACTCCTTTTGCAAATAATACTAAAAGTAATAGTATTAATATTACAACTATTGCAATTATTAATTTATAGTTTATTTTATGTTTTTTCATTTGTTTCCTCCCATTACGGAAATATAGGTATATATGTAGTACGTTTGTACATAGTATATTTTTATTGTATATTATCTATATCTATTTTTCAACATTTTTTTGTAAAAAATATTATACATTTTTTGGTAGGTTATTTATTGATTTTGTTTATGTATGCTTTCGAAGAAAGGGTTGCATACCATGCAACCCCTACAATATTTGGATATTTCTCTGAAGTGAAAAATTAATAGTGAATAGTTAAAAGTTAAGAGTATAAACTCACTATTAGCTTATACCCTTAAATCTTATTACGTTCTTCGCTATTCACTATTATCTCTTAACTCTCGAAAAGCGAGTTAGAATATTCCTACTATGTTGCCAGACTCATCCACATCTATTTTTTCTGATGCTGGAACTTTTGGTAATCCTGGCATTGTAAATACGTTTCCAGTTAAAACTACAACAAATCCTGCCCCTGATTTTAATATAACATTTTTTACATGTATTTTAAATGGATCATTACATTCTAAGTTTTTAGGATCATCTGAAAAAGAATATTGTGTTTTTGCTATACATACTGGTAAGTTTTTATATCCTAAACTTTCAATTCTTTTTATTTGTGCTAAACTTTCCTCTGTGTATTCTACTCCTTCTGCACCATAAAGTTTAGAAGTTATTTTTTCTATTTTTTCTTGTATACTGTCACTTAAATCATATATATAGTTAAAGTTATTTGGAGTATTGCATAAATCTACTATTTTCTCTGCTAAATCTGTTGCTCCAGCTCCACCTTTGCCCCAAGCTTCAACTAGACTTAAGTTTACACCTTTCTCTTTTAATTTGTTTTGTAAAAATTCTATTTCCTTTTCTGTATCTTGATTAAATTTATTTATTGCAACTATTACATTTAATCCAAATTTATTTTTTATATTGTCTATATGTTTTAATAAGTTATGTACTCCTCTTTCTAGATATTCTAATCCTTCATTTGCTATGTCTGCTATATCCATTCCGCCATGATATTTTAATGCTTTTATTGTTGCTACACATACTACTGCATCTGGTTTCTTAGGTAAGTTTCTAGACTTAATATCTAGGAACTTCTCTGCTCCTAAATCTGCTCCAAATCCAGCTTCTGTAATTGTGTAGTCAGATAATTTCATTGCTATTTTTGTTGCTATTACACTGTTACAGCCATGTGCAATATTTGCAAATGGTCCACCATGAACTATTGCAGGTGTTCCCTCTAATGTTTGTACAACATTTGGATTAAATGCATCTTTTAATAGGGCTGTCATTGCACCTTCTGCTTTCAAGTCCTTTGCTCTTATAGGTTCATTTTTTTCATTGTATCCAATTATTATATTTCCAATTCTTGTTCTTAAATCATTTAAATCTGTAGCTAAACAGAATATTGCCATTATTTCAGATGCAACTGTTATATCGAATCCATCTTCTCTAGGAACTAAATTTTTCTCTCCTGATAAACCTATTTGAATCTTTCTTAAAGCTCTATCATTTAAGTCAACACATCTTTTCCATATAATTTCTTTAAAGCCTAATTCGTTTCCAAAAAAGATATGATTATCTATTAAAGCAGATAATAAATTATTTGCTGATGTTATAGCATGTATATCTCCTGTGAAGTGTAAATTTATTTCTTCCATTGGAGCAATTTGAGCATATCCACCTCCTGTTGCTCCACCTTTTATTCCAAATACTGGTCCTAAAGATGGCTCCCTTAACGCTATTATAGATCTTTTACCTATTTTTGTTAATCCGTCTGCTAGTCCTATTGATATTGTTGTTTTTCCTTCTCCTAATGGGGTCGGATTTATTGATGTAACTAATACTAACTTTCCATTTTCTTTACTTTCAATTTCTTTTAATATGTTGTTTGAAATTTTTGCTTTGTATTTTCCATATTGTTCAACATATTTTTCATCAATCCCCATCTTATCTGTTATTTCTGTTATGTTTTTTAATTTTACACTTCTTGCTATTTCTATATCTTCCATAATTTCTATCTCCTTTATCATGTTATTATTCATTATTCACTATTCACTCGGCAATTACATCGTAGCTAATCTCCCGTTTATAGTATTGCTCCTGCGATAATTCCAATTAGTGCTCCCACAACTACCTGAACTGGTGTGTGTCCTAATACTTCTACTAATCTTTCTTGTACTTGAACTCCTGTTAAACCTGGTGTTGATATTATTTTATTTAGTAACTTTGCTTGCTTTCCAGCTGCACGTCGTACTCCACATGCATCATACATTACTACTGCTGCAAAAATTAGTGCAAGTGCAAAAGTTGCACTTGAAAAACCGTAATCTTTTCCTATTAATACAGCTAGTGAACATACAACTGCTGAATGTGAACTTGGCATTCCTCCTGCTCCTAATATTCTCTTAAAGTCAAACTTGTGGTCCTTTATTAAGTCCCACATTACCTTAAATAGTTGTATAAAGAACCATAAAAGTATCGGTATACATATATATTTGTTTGTAAATATTTCCTCAAAAACATTCATAAGTAAAATCCTTTCTATTCAGTAGCCACGAAACTTTCTTCTTTAGCATTTTCTCCATCTTTAATTAAAATTGTAATTTTCTTTTCTGCCTCTTCTAATATTTTTGTGCATTTTTTAGATAGAGCCATTCCAACTTCAAATTTTTTTACAGATTCATCTAAATTTAGATCTCCCTTTTCTAATTCTTGCACTATTTGCTCTAAATTTTTTATTGCTATTTCAAAGTTTAAATCTTCTTCCATCTTTTCCTCCTATATTTTGTTTTGTTTTTCAATTTAATTTAATACTTCACAAGTTCCTGTTTTTATATTTATCTTATACCAAATCAATTCATTTGTTGTTGCTTCATCTCTTACTGCAACTAAACATTCTCCATTTCCGTCTACTTCTTCACTTCTATAATATACTTTTTTATTTACTCCTAATTTCTCCCATTCTCTTTTAGCAATACTTTCAGCATATTCTTTCTTTTGTTTTGTATTCATTTTGGAAGTATCTATCGTTTGTGTTGGCTTTTGTGTTGGTTCTGCTGAAGGTGTCTCTGTTGGCTCTGGACTTGCAGTTTCTGGTGTTGGAGTTACATCTTCTGGTTGTGGAGTTGATGTTGGATTGTCAACTGGATTTGTATTTGCTGGCTCTGTATCTCCTTTGCTTAAATTCTTTCCAACAATTATTGCTAATACAATTATTAATATAACTGCAATTATTGTGATTATGATTTTTTTGTTCATTTTGTTTTCCTCCTATAAATTAATATTTTTATGGTATGCCTTTGGGGTTAGGGCGTAATTTGGTATTCCTAACGGGTATTCCTTACCGATTACGCCCCTACAAATAATTATTCATTATTCACTATTCATTATTCATTCGGCACTTGCTTCGTAGCTAATCTCCCGTTTGGGTATTCCTTCCAAGACGGAACGACGTTGGTCTGTTCCCTACAAACCGATTACGCCCTACAAATGATAAATGTTAGCCTTTACGGTGCCATCTGTAAATCTTAGTTTTATTTGATCATTTTGCTTTACATCTTTTACACTTTTTATTATTTTATTATTATGTTCTGCTATACAATATCCTCTTGTTAAGGTTTTTAGCGGGCTTAGCGCATCTAATTTAGATATTGTTTCCATAGAAATTGCTCTTGCATCTTTTATTTTATTCATTATACTATTTTGCAAAGCTTTTAATTGTATGTCTAAATTTATATATTGCTCATTTATACTTTGATATGGTTCTTTAAATGCTCTAGATGCCATACACTTTTCGTATCTTAATTTCATATATTCTATTTTCTTTTTTAGTGCTACCTTATATCTTCTATTATATGTTTCTAATCTTTGTTTTAGTTCAAAAACATCTGCTTGTGCAAGTTCTGCTGCAGCTGATGGTGTTGGTGCTCTTAAGTCCGCTACAAAGTCTGCTATTGTAAAATCTGTTTCGTGACCTACTGCAGATATTATAGGTATATCGGAATTATATATTGCATTTGCAACAACTTCTTCATTAAATGGCCATAAGTCTTCTAGTGAGCCTCCACCTCTTGCAATTATTAATACATCTGCTAGTTGCTTTTTATTCATATAATCTATTGCATCTGCAATTTTTTCTCCTGCTCCTTCTCCTTGAACAGGAACTGGTAATAATCTAATATGTACATTTGGGTTTCTTCTTGTTGAAACATTTATTATATCTCTAATTACTGACCCTGTTTTTGATGTAAGTACTCCTATTGTTTTTGGCATATATGGAATTTTCTTTTTATGTGCTATATCAAAATATCCTTGTTTTTCTAATCTCGCTTTTAATTCTTCATATGCTTTATGCAAAGACCCAACTCCGTCTTCCTGCATTGCTTTACAATATATTTGATATACTCCATCTCTTTCAAAAACGGCAACAGTACCAAAAACTTGTACCTTTAATCCATCTTTGGGAACAAAGTTTAAAGTAGCAGTTGATGTTTTAAACATTATACATTTTATTAATGAATTTTCGTCTTTTAATGTAAAATACATATGTCCTGTATAATGGTGCTTAAAATTTGATATTTCTCCTTTAACAAAAACACTATTTAAATATTCATCACTTGCTACTTTTTCTTTTATATATTTATTTAATTCTGTTACAGATATTGCTTCTGGTTTCATTTATTCTCCTTTGGTTTATAAAATCCTTTGGCTCTTTGCCCAATGTAAAATCCCCCGGCACTATCGTGCCACCCCCTTTAAGTAAAGGGGGCAAGGTTATTCGGAACACCTTGGCTCCCTTACCTAAGGGAGCTGTCACCTTTAGGTGACTGAGGGTTTTAATCTTCCATATTTTTCACGACGCTGGCTAGAATTCCATTTATGAAGGAATGAGATGTGTCTTCTCCATATTTCTTTGCAAGTTCCACTACTTCGTTTATTACAACCTTGTATGGTAACTGCTTATATTTTATTTCATATATAGCAAGTTTTAGTAAACTTAAATTTATTTTTGAAATTCTTTCTATTTTCCAGTCTGATTTTAAATTGTTTGAAATTGCATCTGATATTTCTTGTTTTTTATCTTCTATTCCATTTACTAAATCTTTAATATATTCCATAGCATTATTATCTGTTATCTCATAATTATCAAAAAATAATTCTATTTGTTCCTCGTTTAATTCTTTCTGTACTTCAATTTGATACAAAAATTTAAAACCTAACTCTCTTGCCTCAGACCTATTCATACATTCCTCCAATGAATTACTACATTCTATCTATAAATCTTTTTAATTTTTCTTTTACATCTTGTTTGTTTCTTTGTACATAATTTCCTGCAAACATACATATTAGAATAATAACAATTCCCATTATTACTCTATCTAATTCAAATATTAATAGCAAAACAGCAATTATAATTCCTATTATTGCACCCTTATATTTATTAAAAAAGTTTATAAAGTCATTCATTATTTAAGCAACCCCTTTATTTTATATTTTAAACATCTATTTTACTTCTTTTTCAATCGTCACTTTTGGTGTAGCTACCTTTTCATCTTGTTTCTCATTTTTTTCGTTAGTAATGTTTTTTATTTTTATATTAACTTCTTTTACTTCTAGTCCTAAAGAATCTTTAACTGTTTGTTTTATTTTTTCTTGTAATCCCGAAGATAATTCTTTGATTATTGCATTAGGTTTTACTTGTAAGTTAATAAATATTATAAGATTTTTATCTTTGTCCAATATTACTCGGCTAACAACATTTTCTACGCTGTTATTTGTTTTTACCACACTTGTTGCCAAGTTTTCTAAAGTATCTCTTGAAACTAATAATTTACCATTATCGTTTTCTAGTAATATACCTTCTCTTGATTGTTCTTCTTCTTTTGAATATGATTCAAAAAACATACTCTTTAATGCAAGTAATAACAATACTATCGATGTCCCAATAGTTATATTAGTTGCAATTTCGTTAGTTTTTAAATAATTTAATGCACTTTCTACAAGTTCTACATCAAACCATCCAAACATTAATAAGCATAATAATACAGCAAGTACAAATATTATTATTGAAAATACTGCTAATGCTAATCTATCTAAAAATTTCATTTTTTATCATCCTTTCGACATTCTAGCCTTCAGTTGTATCTGTTTTTTCTGCTGCAACAGTATTTGTTGTACTTACACCTTGTACATGAACATTAACTGCGATAACCTTTAACCCTGTCATTGATTCAACTGCTTTTTTTACTCTATTTTGTATTGCAAAAGCTACATCTGGTATTCTTGTTCCGTATTCAACTATTATATTAACATCTACTTTTGTTTCTTTTTCCCCAACTTCTACTTTTATACCTTTTGCTAAATTTTTCTTTCCACTAAATACCTCTGTTATTCCTCCTGCAAATCCTCCTGCCATTCCTGCAACTCCAGGAACCTCTGATACTGCAACACCTGCTATTACTGCAACAACGTCATCTGCTATTTTTATTTCATCTGCTGAATTTTGATTCTGTTCTGCTACTACATCTAATGTAGTTTCCTTTATTTCTTCATTTTCCATTTTAAATACCTCCTATTTTTTACCTAATTTATTCTGTTCTATAAGTATATCAATTTATGTATTTTTTTACAACTATTTTTTAAAATTTGCTTGGAAAGTTTCTGCTATTTCTATTCTATAGCCTCTTAAAAAATCTGGTGTACTCATTTTTTTTGCATTTTCCCCTTGAATTTCCTTAACCTTTACTATTCCTTCTTTTGCTTTTATATATATTGCTTCTTTATAATCTATATATACAATAGTTCCCGGAGTTACTTCACTTTCTAGTCTTTGCTTATAACTTTTAAAATCTGTATATTTACTTATAAACTCGTCTACGCTTATTGCATCTACATCCCAAAATTTTATTTTTTTCTCATTTAAAATTGAATATGTTCCCATTATTGGGTTTAATCCTCTTGTCAAGTTTTTAATTTGTATTGCTGTTTGATTTTCCCAATCTATTTCAGACATAGATTTATCTAGCATTTTTGTAACAGTATAATTTTCACCTTGCTTTTTTCTTGGAGCAGTATTATTTTCTATTTGATTTAATGTTTCTACCAATAAATTTGCTCCAATTTTTGCCAAAGTATTCCACACTTCTCCTGCTGTTTGATTATCTTCAATTTTTATTTCTTCTTGTAAAATTATATCTCCTGAATCTAATTCCTCATCCATATACATAGTTGTAACACCTGTAGTTTTATCTCCATTTATTATAGCTGTTTGTATTGGTGTTGAACCTCTGTATTTTGGTAAAAGTGACGGATGTACATTAACACATCCGTATTTTGGTATTTCTAATAATTCTTTTGGCAATATTTTCCCATATGCCACAACACATATAACATCTGGGTTTAGAGTTTTAATTTCTTCAATAAATTCTGTATTTCCTCTAACTTTTTCTGGTTGATATATTTTAAGATTATTTTTTAAAGCATATTCTTTTACAGGTGTAGGTTGTAGCTTCATTCCTCTACCCTTTGGTTTATCTAAAGTTGTTACAACAGCTAATATATTATGGTTTGATTCATATATTTTTTTTAATGATTCTTCTGCAAAATCTGGCGTTCCCATGAAAACAATGTTTAACATTTTGGTCTCCTTTATTTTATTATTAAAATCCCCCGGCACTATCGTGCCACCCCCTTTAAGTAAAGGGGGCAAGATTCTTCGAAGGACCTTGGCTCCCTTACCTAAGGGAGCTGTCACCTTTAGGTGACTGAGGGTTCTATTTTTTCTTTTTCTTGTCTTTTTTCTCTTCTTCTGGGTTATATGTTTCTAATGTTCCTGGTATTATTTTGTCTACAAATACTTCTCCATTTAAATGGTCAACTTCGTGTGAAATTGCTTGTGCAAATAACCCTTCTGCTTCTATTGTTCTATTTTTACCATCTTTATCTAAAGCTTCTACTATTACCTTTTTAGGTCTTACAATTTTAGCAAATTGGTTAGGAAAACTTAAACATCCTTCATCTACTGTTTGTGTTCCTTCTTCTTTTAAAATTACAGGATTTATTAATGTTACAGGTCCGTCTCCTTCTTCATATAAATCTATTACTGCAATTCTTTTTAATATTCCTATTTGAGGAGCAGCTAAACCTACTCCATTATATTTATGCATTGTTTCTATCATATCTTCTACTAATTCAACTATTTTTTCATCTACATTTTCTACTTCTTTTGATTTCTTTTTTAATATTTCGTCTCCTGCTTGTCTTATAGTACGTATAGCCATGTCTCTTTTCCTCCTTCAAAAATCGAAGATTTTTGTACTCTTCACTCTTCATTATTCACTATTCATTCGGCAACTGCTTCGTAGATAATCTCCCGTTTATTATATATCAAAACTGCATATATTGCAAGGGTTTAAGCCATGTTTGTAGGGTTTACATCAACTATAACACTTGCTTTTAAACTTTTGTTTTTATAATATTCATCTAAACTTTTATTAATAATATCTATAACACTATTATTAAACCTGCATTTTGCAATTATTCTCCACCTATATTTATTTTTTATTTTATTTATAGGTGATGGCATAGGCCTAAATATTTCTAATCTATTTTCTGCGTTTTTTTGCAATATTTTGTATAATTTAATTGCTGATCTTTCTATATTTTCTTCGTCCTGCGAAGTAAGGTTAAGTAATATTATATCAGAAAATGGCGGATATTTTAATCTTTTTCTTAATATAATCTCAGATTCATAAAACATATCGTAATCCTGATTTTTAGCACATTCTATACTAAAATTATCCGGATTATATGTTTGAACTATAACTTGTCCTGATTTTTCTCCACGCCCGGCTCTTCCTTCAACTTGTGTTAATATTTGAAAAGTTCTCTCACTTGCTCTAAAATCATCTATGTTTAGGCTTCCGTCTGCTGCAATAACTCCTACTAAAGTAACATTAGGAAAATGATGACCCTTTACTACCATTTGCGTTCCAATTAATATATCTATATTTTCATTTTTAAATTTCTCTAGAATCTCTTCATGTGAATTCTTTTTTGTTACTGTGTCTACATCCATCCTTATAGTACTCGCATTTGGAAACATACTTTTTATTTCCGCTTCTAGCTTTTGAGTTCCTGTACCAAAATATTTTACTTTCTTACTGCCACATACTGGACATATATTAAATACTTTTGTTTCATATCCGCAGTAATGGCATTTTAGCTTATTTTCTGCCATATGATAAGTTAAACTAATATTACAGTTTCTACATTTTGCAGTAAATCCACACTCTCTACACATAACAAAGGTTGAATACCCTCTTCTATTCAAAAATAATATTGTTTGTGCTTTTTCTTTTAAGTTTTCTTCTATTTTTTGTTTTAGAATTCCACTTATCATAGACCTATTACCATTAGCTAATTCTTGTTTTAAATCTACAATAGTTACCTCTGGTAAATTAGAATTATTTGCACGTTTACTTAATTGTAATAACTCTATTTTGCCAACTTGTGCTTTATAAAAAGTATCTATATCTGGTGTTGCACTTCCTAAAACTAATGGTATATTATTATTTTTACATAAATATCTTGCTATCTCTTTTGCATTATATCTTGGAGTTGTATCAGATTTATATGATGTATCATGCTCCTCATCTATTATAACAATTCCCAAATTCTCCATAGGTGCAAATATTGCAGATCTTGCACCTATCAAAATTTTTGATTTTCCTTCTTTAACTTTTTGCCATTGGTCATATCTTTCTCCTAGCATAAGTTTACTATGTAAAACAGATATGCAGTCCCCAAACCTTGCAAAAAATCTATTCACCATTTGTGGTGTAAGAGAAATTTCTGGCACTAGCATTATTGCCGTTTTTCCTTTTTCTAATACTCTTTTTATTAATTGTAAATAAACTTCAGTCTTGCCGTGAACCTGTAACTCCATATAATAAAAATTCATTATATTTTTGTTGCTTTATACTTTCATTTATTTTGTTAAAGCTTATCTGTTGCTCATCATTTAATTGTAAGTCTTCATCTCTTTGTACCTTTTTATTTATAAATGGATTTCTTTCTATTGGTTTCTCTACAATTTCTATATAACCATTCTTTTCTAACGTTTTGGTTATAGCTCTTGTTGTATCTGTTAAGCTTTCTAAATCCACTATATATATTCCATCATTTTCTTTTAAAAATTCTAATAATCTAATTTGCTTTGGACTTTTTATTACACCTGTTTGTATATTAAATTCTATTTCCTCTACACTCATTTTTAAATAAACAAAATTTGCTGTTTTTTCGCTTATTCTATTATCTATATTTTTAGTTGAAGTACCGGGAGGTAACATTAATTTTACGCAATCAGATATATTGCAAAAATACTTTCTTGCCATAAGTTTTGCTAAGTTTATTTTATCTTCAGGTAATATAGAATCTTCAACTTCTATAATTTCTCTTGTGGCAAATTCGGAATTTTCTTTTATATCTATAACAAAACCTTCTTGGCTTTTTATTCTACCAAATGGCACAAAAACTCTACTACCTATTTTTAGCTGTTTTTCTATTTGTTTAGGTATTATATAATCAAAAATTCTATTAAGTTGCTTTGCTGTACTATTTACTATTATTTCTGCTACCATTTGTTTTTCCTCCAAATGATATTATACATTAAATTTTTAAAAAAATAAACCACTTAATTGTGGTTTATTTTTTTATTGCATAGGAAAAATCGCTAGATTTTTTTGGAGCAACAAGGTTAAGTTTCCTTGATTCGTGCATATTTGCGAAGCAAAATGCACATGTGGCGAAGCCACTTTTCTTATATTATCTTAAAATAAGCTATTCATTATTGAATCTGAAACTGAATCTTTAATCATATCTTCTACTGAAGAGCTATCTGCCTTAGCTGGTTCTACAGAATAATATTCTGGAGAATATATGTATTTTCTCTTTGTAAAATCTCCTAAAGATTCTTCATTTGTTATTAAATGAATTATTGTAGATATAATTCCAACTACTGCAAATACTACTATTGCAACTAATATTAATTGGTCTGTATTTACATTTGTTAATGAACTCATAAATGATACTATTAAAGTTAAACATGCGTGTGTTTTTCCAAGTGCTATAAATAATGTAGCAACTGTTGTTCCAAACACTCCTGGTATTAAACCAAATATTAATGATATTAATAATGCAACTGCATATACTATTGCAGAATTTACTACCATTGATAATGTATATGTAATTGATTTTTGATCTTTAACTAATTTGAATATTACAAATAAAATTAATGCAACAACTATAATTCCTATTATGTTAAATGCAAATGTTTTAAATAATGTTGCTATTGGTCTAAATGAATCTACTGCATTACTAAAATATTTGTCCTTTGTATACATTATTCTAAGTGCTCTAATTTCAGCTAACACATTTATTAATGCTAAAGCAAATGCTAATATTACTCCTTTTATTGCTCCTTTCTTTATGTCTTCTTTTTGTACTGTCTCAGTTACTTTTGATACAGGATGAAATAATAATTCTAAAAATCCTGCAAATAAGTTTTTTGCTATGTTTGATACTTTTTCCATTTCTCTTTTCCTCCCTCAAAATTTGTGAAGCAAATTTTGTATTCTTGGGCACAGTGGTGTCGCAAGATACAGGTATTCCCACAAACGGTGCCCCTACAAATTATTATCACTATTCACTTGAGATTAAATGAAAACATCTAATCTCACATTTGAAACTATTATATTATATTAAATTTATTTTTGCAATAGAACTAGCAATTTTTTTTAATAAGGGCACGTAGTAACGTGCCCTTACAATTATTTATTTTCCTTTACATCTATTTTTATATGAACCTCTTTTAATTGTTTGTCTGTAACTTCTCCTGGTGCTCCCATTAATAAATCTTGTGCCTTGCTGTTCATTGGGAATGCTATTACTTCACGTATACTTGGCTCATCTGTTATTAGCATTATCATTCTATCTACACCTGGTGCGATTCCAGCATGTGGTGGTGCTCCATAATGAAAAGCATTGAATAATGCTGGGAACTTTTTCTCTATATGCTCTTTTTTATACCCTGCTATTTCAAAAGCTTTAATCATAAGTTCTGGGTCATGATTTCTTACTGCTCCTGAAGATAATTCTATTCCATTACATACTATATCATATTGATATGCAAGCACTTCTAATGGGTCCTTTGTATTTAGAGCTTCAAGTCCCCCTTGTGGCATTGAGAATGGGTTATGGCTAAATGCAATTTGTCCATCTTCTATTTCATACATTGGGAAGTCTACTATCCAACAGAATTTGAATACATCTTTTTCTAATAAATCTAATCTTATTCCCAATTCTGTTCTTATTTGTCCTGCTAGAGTTTCAACTATTCCTTTTTGTTCCGCTATAAAGAATATTGCATCTCCTGCATCTGAATCAGTTATTTTTAATAATTCTTCTCTTGCATCATCTGGTATAAATTTAGCTATTGGTCCTTGGAAAGTTCTATCATCGTTTACACGAAGCCATGCTAAACCTTTTGCTCCACATTCCTTTATTGCAAAGTCTGTCATTCCATCGAAGAAGCTTCTAGGACATTCTTTTACATTATGTGTTGCAATTACTCTTACTATTTTTCCCTTAAAAGCGTTAAATTCTATATTTTGGAACATTTCAGTTGCATCTTGTATTATTAACGGATTTCTTAAATCTGGTTTATCTGAACCATATTTTAACATTGCTTCATTATATGAAATTCTTGGGAATGGATACTCTGCAACTCTTTTATTTGAGAATTCTTTAAATGTATTGTACATAACCTTTTCCATTACATTAAACACATCTTCTTGTGTTGCAAATGCCATTTCCATATCCAATTGATAAAACTCTCCTGGAGCTCTATCTGCTCTTGCATCTTCGTCTCTAAAGCAAGGTGCTATTTGGAAATATTTATCTATTCCAGAAACCATTAATAATTGTTTAAATTGTTGAGGAGCTTGTGGTAGAGCATAGAATTTTCCTGGATGTACTCTACTTGGTACTAAATAATCTCTTGCTCCCTCTGGAGATGAACTTGTAAGTACTGGTGTTTGTACTTCTGTAAATCCTCTCTCTATCATTTGGTTCCTTAAAAATTGCAAGATTCTTGCTCTTAATAAGATATTTTCTTTTAATTTTTCTGAACGTAAATCTAAAAATCTGTATTGTAATCTTAAATCTTCTCTTACATCTTTTTCTTCATTTACAGCAAATGGAAGATTTTTTAATCTTTTTCCTAGAATTTCTACTGTATCAATAAATACTTCTATTTCTCCTGTTGCAAGGTTTTTATTTACAGTTTCTTCATCTCTTTTTCTTACTTTTCCGCTAATAGATATTGTTGATTCTACTGGTATTCTTTGCACTTCATCAACTTTTCTATCATCTCCTGAAGTTACTATTTGTGTTATACCATATTGATCTCTTAAGTCAATAAATACAACTCCTCCTAGGTCTCTTACAGATTGTACCCAACCCGCTAATTTTACTGTTTCTCCTACATTTTCAGCCCTTAATTCTCCACAATTGTGTGTTCTGTACTCGTTCATTTTTTTACCCCCCATTATTTGTTTTTACATATACAAAAAATCCTTCAGCCCTCGTATATGCATATATACAGGGACGAAGGATTTATAATCTTCCGCGGTGCCACCCTATTTGAGAAATTAAAATTTCTCCACTTTTAGCTTCATTGCTCTAAAATATGTTGCACAACTAAACTTATTTTAAATGCTTCCAGCCACGGCATTTATTCTCTATTAAACAGTGCTATAGTTGTTTTTTATTTTATATTAACGCAAATTTTTATTTTTTAATAATATATATTTTACATATTATTTACAAAAAAGTCAATATTTATGTGAGAATTTTATATCTGTTCATTGCAAATCATAGGGGCTTTGCAAAAGCTCGTCCGGAATATTAGCTTATCTCTCAACTTGCCACGCAAGTAATGGGTAGCCTCCGTTTATTCCCTCTGTATCTTCGACAAAGGCATTATCCCCATTTATTAAATTTATCTTATCATTATCTGTTTGCCAAGACAAAATTGGAAAACCATCATTTATATTGTAAATATCATCCTTCCAATTCTCTATGCCCAATGTTCTTGATAACTGTTTTAATTCTTCTTCTGTAACTGGCTTTTGTCCAGTAATTTCGTTACTCTCTTTATTATTTACCGTTCCTTGTAAAAAATAATTATTACTTTTATTTTTGTTATATGCACTAATTCCTCCCGTATAGCTTCCATTTGATTTTATATTTCCAGTACTATATGAATTTGATACTTTTGCACTCGTTCCATTAATTCCTCCTACATATCCTGTAGCTAATAAATTCCCTCTGTTATAACAATAATCTGCACTTCCACCTCCTACTATTCCTGCAGTATGATAAGTTCCCCCTTGTATTTTACCTATATTATAAGAATTGTTTGCATTACCACAACCTGCTATTCCTCCTATCATCATATAACTTCCTTCAATATTCCCTGCATTATAGCAATTACTTATTGTAAATGTCACACTTATATCTCCACCTACTATTCCACCACAATCTTCTTTTCCCTCT
>CATKWX010000010.1 GCA_949840345.1 uncultured Eubacteriales bacterium | reverse complement strand
GTTTCCATCTTTTTTGGTTATGGTTATATCTTCTTTGTCTAAGTTGTTTTTTAGGTCTCTTAATGTTGTTTCTGGTAGTATTCTTGAGATATATCCTTCTTCTATATGGTAAATATCAGATTGTAAATTTATCCCTTCTGCTACTGCATTTAGGCTTATATTGTTTTTAGCTGTTTTTGTCGCTTGTACTTTGAAGATACACAAAACAGCACATAGTGCAATAAGAAGTATTGCAATGCTAATTATTATAACTTTATTTTTTATTTGGTAAAGTTTCTTCATTTGTTTTTCCTCCTAAAATTCGGGGCGCTTAAGTCCGCAGACCCCTACACCCATTTATCAATATATATTTAATATACATAGTTATTATTTTATTTGCAATAGGGTTTTTTAGGAGGTTCTTTATGGCTCTACGGAAAGTTTGTTAGTACATTTTTTACATTTTTATTACTTTTTTGTAATAAAAGTACCTTTTTTATACAAAATAACCGTTAATTCTTAGGGAATTAACGGGTTTACGGAACGGCGAGGGCGTCGTTCCCTACAGTGTTTGCAATATATTTATTACAAGCAATTAAATACCATTATATCAACAAAAAATCGTTTCTTCTATACCATAACAAAAGGGCGCAGTGTGGGATTTAATTTGGTATATCCCTTAAACTGCGCCCTTACAAGCAATTATTCATTATTCACTATTCATTCGGCAAGGGCACAGTGGTGTCACGAGTCATGGGTATTCCCACAAACGGCGCCCTTACTTTAATCTTCTGTTGCGTTTTCATTTTCTTCTATGTCTTCTGTATTGATTTTTGTATTTCTATATTGTAGCATTCCTGTTCCTGCTGGTATTAGTTTACCTATGATTACGTTTTCTTTTAGTCCTATCAATGAATCTACTTTTCCTTTTATTGCAGCTTCTGTTAATACTCTTGTTGTCTCTTGGAATGATGCTGCAGATAAGAAACTTTCTGTTGCAAGTGATGCTTTTGTAATTCCAAGTAAAACTCTTTTTCCTTCTGCTGGTCTTAAACCTTGCTCTACTGCTTTTTTGTTTTCTTCTTCGAATTCATACATATCTACTAAAGAACCTGCAAACAATGGTGTATCTCCATTATCTTCTACTCTTACTTTCTTTAGCATTTGTCTTCCTATTACTTCGATGTGCTTATCGTTTATATCAACACCTTGGTTTCTATAAACTTTTTGTACTTCAGATGTTAAATATTTATGAACACCTTCAACACCTTTTATTGTTAATATTTCGTTTGGATTTATTGAACCTTCTGTTAGTGCATCTCCTGCTTCAATTTCCATACCTTCTTTTACTTTTAGTTTAGATCCAAAGCTTATTACATATGTTTTTGCGTCGTCTTTGCCTGTAACTGTAACTTCTTTTCTCTTCTTGTTGTCTTGAATTGATACAACACCAGAAATTTCTGAAATTACTGCTAATCCCTTTGGCTTTCTAGCTTCAAATAACTCTTCAACCCTAGGTAAACCTTGTGTAATATCTCCTCCTGCAACACCACCTGTATGGAATGTTCTCATTGTAAGCTGTGTACCAGGCTCACCAATTGATTGTGCAGCTATTATTCCTACTGCTTCTCCTATGTTTACTCTTTGACGAGTTGCAAGTCCCATTCCATAACATTTACTACATACACCATGTTTTGTTCTACATTCTAATACTGAACGTACTTTTACTTTTTCTATTCCTGCATTTACTATTTTTTCTGCTAATTTAGTTGTAATCATTGTGTTTGTATCAACTATAACTTCTTTTGTTTTAGGATCTATAATGTCTTCTAATGGGAACCTTCCTATTAATCTTTCTTCTAGTTTTTCTATTAATTGATTTCCATCTTTTATAGCTTCTACTTCAATTCCTTCATGTGTTCCACAATCATCTTCTCTTACTATTATGTCTTGGCTTACGTCTACTAATCTTCTTGTTAAGTATCCAGAGTCTGCTGTTCTTAAAGCTGTATCTGCTAAACCTTTTCTAGCACCATGTGATGAAATAAAGTACTCAAGAACGTCTAATCCCTCTCTGAAGCAAGATTTAATTGGTATTTCTACCGCTTTACCAGATGTGTTAGCCATAAGTCCACGCATACCTGCGATTTGTCTTAATTGGTTCATGTTACCTCTGGCTCCTGATTGTGCCATCATGTATATTGGATTTAAGTCGTCAAAGTTTTCTTTCATTGCGTCTGTAACATCATTTGTTGCTTTTTCCCATACTTTAATAACTGAAGAATATCTTTCATCTTCTGTTATTAAACCACGTCTGAATTGTTTAGATATTTCTTCTACTTGTATTTCAGAATCTTCAAGTATTTTCTTTTTAGCTTCTGGCACTGCAACGTCAGCAACGCTAACTGTTATAGCACCTTTTGTAGAATATTTATATCCTATTGATTTTATATAATCTAGAACTTCTGCCGTTACTGATAATCCATGTGTATCAACACATTTAGAAATTATTTTTCCTAAATTACTTTTCATAACTGGGAATTCAATTTCAAGTCTAAATTTATCTTCGTAATTTGTTCTATCTACAAATCCTAAATCTTGTGGTATTCCTTCATTGTATATAATTCTGCCTATTGTTGTTTCTATAGGATGAGTTTTCATTTCTCCGTCTATTTCTTTTGTCATTCTAACTTTAACTTTAGCGTGTAGTTCTAAGTCTCCGTTTTGGTATGCCATGTATGCTTCGTCTTTATCTTTGAAGTACATACCTTCTCCTTTTTCTCCATCAACTTGCATTGTTAAATAGTAACTTCCTAAAATCATATCTTGTGTTGGAACTGTTACTGGTTTACCATCTTGTGGTTTTAAAAGGTTATTTACAGAAAGCATTAAATATCTTGCTTCTGCTTGTGCTTCTGGAGATAATGGAACGTGTACTGCCATTTGGTCTCCATCGAAGTCGGCGTTGAAAGCTGTACAAACTAATGGATGTAGTTTTATAGCTCTTCCTTCTACTAGTACTGGTTCGAATGCTTGAATACCAAGTCTATGTAGTGTTGGAGCACGGTTTAACATTACAGGATGATCTTTTATAACATCTTCTAATATATCCCATACTTCTGGTCTTAATTTTTCTACCATTCTTTTTGCATTTTTTATATTGTGTGCCAATCCACGACCTACTAATTCCTTCATAACAAATGGCTTAAATAATTCTACTGCCATTTCTTTTGGTAATCCACATTGGTAAATTTTTAGTTCTGGTCCTACAACTATAACAGAACGTCCAGAATAGTCAACTCTCTTTCCTAAAAGGTTTTGTCTAAATCTACCTTGTTTTCCTTTTAACATATCTGATAAAGATTTTAAAGGTCTGTTTCCAGCTCCTGTTACAGGTCTACCACGTCTGCTGTTATCAATTAAAGCATCTACAGATTCTTGTAACATTCTTTTTTCGTTTCTTACAATTATTTCTGGTGCACCTAATTCTAATAATCTTTTTAGTCTGTTATTTCTGTTTATAACTCTTCTATATAAATCATTTAAATCTGATGTTGCAAATCTACCACCATCTAATTGTACCATTGGTCTAATGTCTGGAGGTGTAACTGGTATAACGTTCATAACCATCCATTCTGGTCTATTATCAGATAATCTAAATGATTCTACTGTATCTAATCTTTTTATAATTTTTGCTTTTTTTGCATCTGTTGCTTTATCTAATTCTTTTTTTAGTTTTTCAGATAGTTTTTCTAAATCAATTTCTTCTAGTAATTCTCTTATTGCTTCTGCTCCCATTCTTGCTTTAAAAGAACCTTTTCCGTATTTTTCTTCAGCTTCGTGATATTCTTTTTCGTTTAAAATATCACATTTAGATAACCCAGATGTTCCTTTATCTGTAACTATATAAGATGCAAAGTATATTACTTTTTCTAAGCTTCTTGGTGATATATCTAGCATTAGAGCAATTCTGCTTGGTATTCCTTTGAAATACCAAATGTGTGCTACTGGAGCTGCAAGTTCTATATGTCCCATTCTTTCACGTCTTACTTTAGATTTTGTAACTTCAACACCACATCTATCACAAACTATTCCTTTATAACGAACTCTTTTGTATTTACCACAATGACATTCCCAGTCTTTTGTTGGTCCAAATATTTTCTCACAAAATAGACCATCTTTTTCTGGTTTTAAAGTTCTATAATTGATAGTTTCTGGTTTTTTTACTTCACCTTTTGACCATTCTCTTATTTTTTCATCAGATGCTAATCCAATTTTTAATTTATCAAAAATTTCTAATTCATCCATTTTTTGGTTTATCTCCCTTCAAAATTCGAAGAATTTTGTACTCTTCTCTTTTCACTATTCATTCTTCACTAACGGGTATTTCTTCGGAGTGCGGAACGACGTTGGTCTGTTCCCTACAACGTTTGCAATGTGTTTTGTTTTTTAAAATATTTCCTTATTTTAAACGTACACGGCTCGAACAATTTTATTATGTTTGTTTAAAATGTTAAATATTTAAACTATTCAATTATTGGTTTGTTTTTTTATATGCCTTCGGAGTGCGGAACGACGTTGGTCTGTTCCCTACAAATAATTATTCATTGCATAGGGCACAGTGGTGTCATAACCTAACGGGTATTCCCACAAACGGTGCCCCTACAGTATTGCAATACGTTTATTCATCAATTATGTCTTCGTCGGTTAAATCCTCATCGTTCATTATATTGTCTATGCTTAAATCGTCCTCATCTGTTAATATATCATCATCACTAAATATAGTATCTGTATCTGCGTCTGAATCGTCTTCTATGTATTCCTCTTCAGGGTCTGCAACTTCTTCACCTAATAAATTCTTTTGGTCTTCTAGATTAAAGTCTATTCCTTCATCTATATTCTCTTTTAATTCTAACTCTTGGTTATCCTCTGAATATAGTTTTACATCAAGTCCTAAACTTTGTAATTCTTTTATTAATACCTTGAAGCTCTCTGGTACTCCTGGCTCTGGAACATTTTCTCCCTTAACTATTGCTTCATATGTTTTTACTCTTCCTACAACATCATCTGATTTTACAGTTAATATTTCTTGTAGAGTATACGCTGCTCCATATGCCTCTAATGCCCAAACTTCCATTTCTCCGAAACGTTGTCCACCGAATTGTGCTTTACCACCTAAAGGTTGTTGTGTAACTAATGAGTATGGTCCAGTTGAACGAGCATGTATTTTATCATCAACTAAATGGTGAAGTTTTAACATATACATAACACCAACAGTTATTGGCTTATCAAATGGCTCTCCTGTTCTTCCATCATAAAGAATTGTTTTTCCGTTTTTTGAAAGTCCAGCTTGTTCTAATAGTTCTTCAATGTCTTCTTCTGATGCTCCATCAAATACTGGTGTTGCAACCTTCCATCCAAGTAGACGTGCTGCTCCACCTAAATGAACTTCTAAAACTTGACCTAAGTTCATACGAGAAGGAACGCCTAATGGGTTTAATACAACATCTACTGGAGTTCCGTCTGGCATAAATGGCATATCTTCAACAGGCAATATTCTTGATATAACACCTTTGTTACCATGACGTCCAGCCATTTTGTCTCCAACAGATATTTTTCTTTTTTGAGCTATATATACTCTTATTACTTGGTTTACACCAGGTCCTAATTCGTCAGAATTTTCTCTTGTAAATATTTTTACATCAACTATTGTTCCTTGTTCTCCATGAGGTACTTTTAGAGATGTATCTCTAACTTCTCTAGCTTTTTCTCCAAATATAGCACGAAGTAATCTTTCTTCTGCTGTTAGTTCTGTTTCTCCTTTTGGAGTTACTTTTCCAACTAATATATCTCCTGGTCTTACTTCTGCACCAATTCTAATTATTCCTGATTCATCTAAATCTTTAAGAGCATCTTCACCAATATTTGGTATATCTCTTGTTATTTCTTCAGGTCCTAATTTTGTATCACGACATTCGCAATCATATTCTTCAATATGTATTGATGTATAAACATCTTCTTTAACTAATCTTTCACTTAATAGTATAGCGTCCTCGTAGTTATAACCTTCCCAAGTTGTAAATGCTATTAACACGTTCTTTCCTAATGCCATTTCTCCATTTTGTGTTGATGGTCCGTCTGCTATAACATCATCTTTTTTGATTTTTTCTCCTACGCTTACTATTGGTCTTTGGTTAATACATGTACCACCATTTGTTCTTTTGAACTTACGTAGAGTATATGTATCTGTATTTCCTTTATCATTTTTTATTATAATTTGGTCTGCTGTAACTTTTTGTACAACTCCGCCTTCCTTTGCTACAACTACTATTGCAGAGTCTTTTGCAGCTTTGTATTCAATACCTGTTCCAACTATTGGTGAATCTGTAATCATAAGAGGAACAGCTTGACGTTGCATGTTTGCACCCATTAATGCACGGTTAGCATCATCATGCTCTAAGAAAGGTATCATTGCAGCACCAACAGAAACTAATTGCTTTGGAGATACGTCTATGTAGTCAACTTTGTCTGATGGAACTTCTATAATTTCATCTAAATATCTTACTTTTATTTTTTTGTTAACAAATTTTTCTTTTTTGTCTCTTGGCTCACTAGCTTGAGCTATCATGTAGTCATCTTCTTCATCAGCTGTCATATATTCAACTTCATCTGTTACCGCATGTGTTTTTGGGTCAACTTTTCTATATGGTGTTTCAATAAATCCATATTCATTTATTACAGCAAATGATGAAAGTGCTGATATAAGTCCTATGTTTGGTCCTTCAGGAGATTCTATAGGGCATAATCTACCATAGTGAGTATAGTGAACGTCTCTTACCTCGAAACCAGCTCTTTCTCTAGATAAACCACCAGGTCCTAATGCAGAAATTCTTCTTTTATGTGTTAATTCAGATAATGGATTTGTTTGATCCATGAATTGAGATAATTGTGAGCTTCCAAAGAACTCTCTAATTGCAGATGTTATAGGCTTTGTGTTAATTAACGTTTGTGGTGTTACAACATCTAAGTCTTGTACTGTCATTCTTTCTCTAACAACTCTCTCTAATCTTGTAAGACCTATTCTAAATTGATTTTGTAATAATTCACCAACACATCTTATACGTCTGTTTCCTAAATGGTCTATATCGTCTGTTCTACCTAGTCCATATTGTAAGTTTAATAAGTAGTTAATTGAAGAAATCATATCTTCTGTAACAATATGCTTTGGAACTAATTCGTTAATTCTTTCTTCAATTGCTTTCTTTAAATCTTTTTTATTTGTATTGTCTATTATATTTTTTAATACTTCATAATTAACTAATTCTTTTATATGTAAGTCGCTTAAGTCAATGTCTACAAAAGCTTTAATATCAACTGTTCCGTTTCCTATAATTCTAACTTTTTTGTTATCAACTTTTACATCAACAATGTTTATTCCAGAATTTTGAATATCTGTTGCAACTTCTTTTGATATAACGCTATCTTTTTCAACTAAAACTTCTCCAGTTTCAGGATTAACTATTGTATCGAAAGCTATTTGATTTGTTATTCTGTGTGCTAAGTTTAATTTTTTATTAAATTTATATCTTCCTACTTTTGCTAAATCATATCTTCTTGGATCGAAGAATAAACCATTGAATAAGTTTCTTGCAGCATCAACAGTTGGAAGTTCTCCTGGTCTTAATTTTTTGTATATTTCAACTAATGCTTCTTCACCTGTTTTAACAGTATCTTTTGCAATAGTTGCTAATATTTTTTCGTCTTCTCCAAAAAGGTTGATAATTTGCTCATCAGATACTATACCTATAGCTCTTAAAAGAGTAGTAACTGGTAGTTTTCTTGTTCTATCAACTCTTACATAGAATACGTCATTAGCATCTGTTTCGTATTCTAGCCAAGCACCACGTATTGGCATAACTGTAGATGTATATATCTTCTTACCAGTTTTATCGTAATCTGAACCATAGTAACATCCTGGTGAACGTACTAACTGGCTAACTATAACTCTTTCTGCACCATTTATAATAAATGTTCCACTTTCTGTCATAAGTGGGAAATCCCCAAGGTAAATCTCTTGCTCTTTTATTTCTCCAGTTTCACGGTTTATTAATCTAACTTTAACGTGTAAACGTGTAGAATATGTAGCATCTCTTTCTTTTGCTTCTTCTGTTGTGTACTTGCTTTTTTCTTCCATATAATAGTCGAAAAATTCTAATACAAGATTTCCAGAATAATCTTCAATTGGGGAAATGTCTTTTAAAACTTCTCCTAAACCTTCCTTTATGAACCAATCATAAGAATCAATTTGAACTTTAATAAGATTTGGCATTTCAATGAAATCGCCTGTTTTAGCAAATGTTTTACGAACGCACTTTTCGTGTACTACATCTGTTAACAAAATGAATCAACTCCTTCAAGATTTAAATTTTGAGCAGAAGAAATTTATATTAACTTTAAGAAAGTCCCTCTTAAATATTAAACTAACTATTAAGTTCAAAACCCTTACTGCCCTAATGGATTTTTTACTAATAGGTTTTCTAAAATTTAATTCCTCTTCCTTAAATTTATATACTAAGAACCCTTAGTCCACTTCGCGCCACCTTCCTTGAATAAGGGAGGCAAGTTATTTACGGAACATCTTGGCTCCCTTACCTAAGGGAGCTGTCACCGTTAGGTGACTGAGGGTTTATAAACCCATTTTTAGAAATAGGCTATATTATTCTATCATACGGAAATAAGGCTTGTCAACATTTTATAAAAATATTTGCAAAATATTTTTTGGTATGTTATAATTTTTATTAAATTGCTATAATTGTAGGGAACGGCGCCCTCGCCGTTTTGAATATATATTGGAGGAAAGTTAAAATGAATTTATATGAACGTAATTTTCACGTTGAAATATGTGATATTGATACAAAAAATGAATTAACAAACTACGGAATTCTTCGTATGATGCAAGAAATTGCCGCAGACCATTCAGACCATTTAGGAATATCTATAAATCATGTTGAAGAAAAGCCATATACTTGGTTATTATTAAATTGGAAATTGAAGGTATTTTTAAGACCAGCTTGGAATTCGGAATTGACAGTTAAAACTTGGCCAAATGCCTCAGATAAATTGTATTCTTATCGTGATTTTGAGATATACACAAAAAACAATGAATTAGTAGCTAGAGGAACTTCTAAATGGGTACTTATTGACCTTAAAACTTTAAATATAGAGAAAACCTCTCAGGAAATTTTAGATATATATAAACCAAGTAATACCTTTTTATTTGAAGAGCCTATATCAAAATTAAAAGAACCTGAAAGTTTTGATTTTATTGAAAATTACACTATATCAAGAGGCGATTTAGATATAAATGGTCACGCTAATAATTTATCGTATTTGAGAATTGCAACAAATATTTTGCCAGAGGATGTATATAAAAATATAGATTTTAAAGATATAGAAATAATGTATAAAAAAGAATGTAAATTTGGCGACAAGGTTGCCTGTATTTATTCAAAAAATGAAGATACATATACAATAACAATTAAATCACAAGATTTATCTACATTGCATTGTATAATACAAATGAAGTAGGGTTTGCAATTATTTTTGTATGTATGATAATAGGGAACGATAAATTCATCGTTCCCTATTATTCACTATTCACTATTAATTTTTCATTCGGCTACTGCCTCGTAGATAATCTTCCGTATGCCCCCTATTTTGTTACGTTTTTTATTATGTTTTTTGTTCTATTTTTTTAGAACTTTTTTCTTTATTAGTATTATACCTATAATTACTATTCCTATTGATATTACTGGTAATACTATGTATACTGCTCTATTTTCACCTAATGGTGGTGTTACTGTTGATGTTCCTGTCCATTTCTCATCTGGTTCTTTTGGGTCTTCATATGGCACATAGTTGCCTGGTATTATATCATAATCTCTTCTTCCTGCACCTGAGAATATTTGTATTATTTCTGCACAGTTTGAGTATACAAATGCATCTGGATTATCGTCATTAATGTCTTCTGATAAAGTAATTCCTAAATGAACTAGTATTTCAGCTTCGCTGTTTTCTTCTGTCGTGTATAAGTTTGTCTTTTCGTTTTCTGCATCTACTGTTGTTCTTATTACTTTTGTTACTTTTCTTTTGTCTTTAGATAATTGAGTTATTACATCCTCTGTAACATATTTTTTAAGTTCTTGTTCATCAACTGCTATTTCTTCCTTATTTTTCTCATTATCGTATATCTTTTCCCATACTTCCTTACCAGCATCATTTTTGTTATCGTCAGCTCTAAATTCTAAGTTTATGTTTACATAGTCGTATATTTCGTTTGCTCTTATTGGTAATTCATCATCTATAGTCTTTATCGCTCCATTAAAGTATTTTTTATTATTTAAAATTGTCATTAAATTGCTAAAGTCTTCTCCTTTATCTACTATATATTTTTCAGATGTTGGAGCGCTTCTTGCATTTTCTCCTGTTAAATATAGATAATTACTTAATCTATCGCTATTATCAGTACCTGCACTATTTTTTACAGTTAATTTGTAATCTATATCTATAGTTGCACCTTCCATTGATTTTGTATCCATGTTCATAAATACTCTTTGAATACCATCTAATTTTTGTAAGTTAGATAATTTTGATTCATCATCTGTATTTATAAGTTCTCTTCCATCGTTTGTTTTTATAACGATTTTAGTAACGTCCTTTTCCAAATCAATAGACATCATTGGTCTTTCTTTCAATGCTAAGTTAACAATTTTACTAGTTTGGGCTAAATCGTTTGATTCCATTATTACTATATCTGATATAGATTCCATATATGTGTAATCTGTTAATTCTTCAGGTACATTTCCTTTTCCATATCCACCTTCACCATTTAGTGTCTTTAATATAGTAGAATTACCATTAGTTAATTCGATTGCATTTGTAATTGCTTTAATTCTATATTCTGCTAAATCTCTAGCATTTGAATGTCCATTTTCAATAGTTTTTCCCCACTCTTCAGTTTCCCAAGGTTGTTGAGTCATATCTCTTAAATCATCTATTTTTACTAATCCTTTACTTGATAAATAACTTATTAATTCGTCAGTTGTTGCTTTAGCCATATTGAAGTCTTCTGTATATATTTTACTTAATGGTCTATATATTGCTTTTGATGCTTGGTAATCTTGTGCATTATATTTTTTATTAGTTTCTAGCATTGTTTCATCGCCATATGTAAATTTTACAGCATAGTTTCCACCTTCAACAAAGAATTTGTAATGTCCATCCTCTCCATCTTGACCTGTTCTATCATTTGTAGCTGTTTTTACTCCTATTGTATTATCTGCTTTTAATGTTAATCCTGGTCTTATTACTTCTCCAACTATTTTTCCATCCTTATATGCATACTCTATTAGTTCTACTTTTACACCATTTATCTTTTTGTCTCCAACTCCTGGAGTTCCTGATAAATCTTCCCATACATTTCCTTCTATTACTTTAGGTTGATATTTTATGTCTAATTTAAATACTGGTGCATCGTCCGTATCGTCTTCGTATGTTTCTGGTTCCCCTGGTGTTGCATTATATGGTGCAGAGTCGCAGTCTACTAATCCAGATGGTCCTTTTTCGTCATAAAACTTATATGAAGCAATTTCTGTTATGTTCTTTAATTCGTTTGTATCTAGCAATTTATCTTTTTCTTCAACCTTAAGTACAAGATATATTGCTTTTGTTTCTCCGCTTCCACCTATTTCTAAGTTTAAGTTATCAGCTTTTATTGTATTAAATCCATTTTCATCTGATATTTTCTTCCAAGCAACTGCATTTCCTCCTTCTACCCAAGAGTAACTTCCCTTTGCTCCAAGTGGTTCGAATATTTTGTTTATTCTTTTTTGATCTGCTTCAGTTGGAAGAGTTAATCCTTTACTATAGTAATCTACTAATGATGTAATTGTTGCTTTTGTATTAGATAATTCGCTTTGGTTTGCAATTATTATTTTATATAATACGTATACATTTAAAGAATCTTGTTCTCCATCACCATATGGATTATTGCTTGTATATATCTCATTTAAATTTGTAAGCCAATAGTAGTCTGTTCCGGCTATATCTTGTACAATCTCACCATCAGTATACGCTTTTACTTTTGTGTCGTTAATTAAGCCATCTGCATCCTTCTCTGTCATTTTCATTACCATTTCTTCTTCTTTTTTATTTGTTCTATATATTACAAGCTTTGTTTTGTCTTTAATAGATGTACCTCCAGCTTTTATATCTACTGCTAAACTTAAGTCTGCTGTTGGTCTTCTCTTTAAGCCTAAATTAATATGTTTTAAGTACTCTAGTTTGTTTATATTATTTTCTGCTTCCCATATTATATATTCTTTTTCTCCAAATGGATATATTAATTCTCTATCTTTTGTAGTTACTGTCATTTCATAATTTTCGCCTGTATATTTACTTTTTTCTTCTTCTTTTCCTGGTCTTGCTGTTCCTATCTCTCTATCATTAGGATCGTTGTTCCAAAGTCTTTCGACATCTTTTTCATCTGTTGTTGTTAATAACCTTGATTGTAAGTTTTTATCAAATATTTTTGTTTTATATACTAGTTTTTCTCCACTTCTAGTCTCCCCAGTTGTTTTTTCTCCTGAATAATAACTTGGTCCTTTTCCTAGTATTTCTGCAAATCTATTATTAAACTCTTGTCTCTTTCCTTTTTGTTCTTCTGCTTTTGAATTTATTTTGTATATATCTTTATTTGAATTTACTTTATAATCAGATACAGTACCATCTTTTAAGAAATCTACTGTGGTATATGTCATTCCGTCATATGTAAATTCTACATAGTATTTCTTATCCATTGGCAATTGATAGAAGTCATAGCGTCCTTTTTCGTCTGTATATGTTGGATTCTTAAAGTCCTTTCGTGCCCATTCTGCTACATCACTTTCTTTTACCATAGTTCCATTTTCAAAATATAATGTAACTTTTACATTTTTTCTTGGGTAATCGTTTGTACCCTCATCGTATTTACCATTTGTTCCAGTTCCCTCTTTAGTTTCTTCTGCATCTACCCATACATTACCACCAATATCTATATATGTTCTATGAGGTATATCTGGTGTTTCTGTTGCTGGTGGTGTATATGGTGGTGGAGTCATATCACTTGGTGGATTTTGGTTTTCTGGTCCAAATAATACAACTAATTTATATCTTCTCCAATATAGTTCTGCTTTGTGTAGTAAAAATAACATTTGTGCATATGTAGACGAATCAGTTTCTCCTTCTAAAAGAATACCTTCTGATGGGCTTGCTGTAATGTCTTCATGTGTTACAGTTATAGTACAATTATCATGAGAAGTACATGTTGGTGATTCTCCCATAGAGCAGTTACCTTTTAGGTGATCGTCCTTTGTTTCAGTTTCTGTCTTCGTCTCAGTAGTAGTTATCCATTGCCCAGATATTGAATCATATTCTGTTGTTTCTTCTTCATACTCATGTTTTACTGTACAATGTTGCCACATAATATTATTAGATTTCCATTCTGTATAATGTACTATAACTTCTGATAATTTATACCCTACAGCTCTTACATCTAATTCTTTAAAAGAAACTTCTAATGAATTTATAGCAACTACCTGTGTATAAATAGGACTATTGTAATCAACTTTTATATAAAAGTCTTCATTAGTTTTTGGGAATTTTTTTCCAGCCCCTTTTCCTTCTGCAGTTCCTACTGTTTCATTCATATTTTCTAGTTCGTTTCCTTCTTCATCTGTAAATTTTACATATTCTGTAATATCTTTTAATTCATCACTATCTGCTAAAGTTCCCCAAACTATAAAGTTTTCGATTTGTCTTACTTCTAGTTCTGTCTTCTCATCTGCTGATGTAATTGTTAAATCTCCATAATCTATTTTTACAGGTCCTGCTATTAAATAATTGCCTTGTTCACCAAATGCAAATTTATATTTGTAATCTTGCTCTGCATCAACTAATTTTGGACCGCTTTTTCCATTTTCTTCTTCTCTTTCCTCTTTTATTTGTCTATATGTACCAAATAATAATGCTTTTTCATATAACTCGTCTCCATCTGTACTATCTACTTCTTTCTTCCCTGTGTTTAATTTCCCCAATTTCCATAAAGCTAATTGCGCAGGATTTTTTTCTATATCTGCCAAAGGGTTACTATTTGCAAGTACATACGCATCCTCCCAAGATATCCTTTCATATTCATCATCAATTATTTCCTCTTTTCCATCAGACCATCTTATCCTTCCGTCATTTTCTGTTGCAAATGTTGTTATTGTTCCATTTATATTTCCTTTTGAGTCTTTTAAACTTCTTGAATAATATGTACCCTCTTTAAAATAATTATATTCATAACTTCCTCTTAATGCTTTTTCAGGATTTCCACTTTCTTTTTTTTCTAATGCCTTTTTCTCATTTGCATCTAATGCGTCTGCAGTTGTGGGATCTAATCCAGATTGAATGGTACCATTATGATATTGACTTCCTAAACTATCTCCACTGCCCATTTTACGAACTTCGTTTTCGTCATGTCTACTTGGAAGTTGTTGTCCTTGTTCTATACAAAATATTGAACCTTTTCCTGCTAATTCATCATAATATATTCCCTTGTCTTTTACATCTCCTTCTAATTGTTCAGCACTTGTATATATACCTTCTTTGCTTTCATATTCTTCTTTTGAATAGATTACTTCTCCATC
This sequence comes from uncultured Eubacteriales bacterium, assembly GCA_949840345.1. Classification (GTDB taxonomy): domain Bacteria; phylum Bacillota; class Clostridia; order TANB77; family CAG-508; genus CAKPQL01. Next base: position 40,454 of record CATKWX010000010.1, on the reverse strand, counting down.
TTCTGTAACAACATAATATCCCCAAGCTGTGCTTTCCCATTCTTCTCCATCTTCGAATTCTGTTCCTGCAGCTAATATTTTAGTTATACAAAATATTGCTATTAAAACTGCTACTATTATGCTTGTAATTTTTAAAGTTTTCTTATCTTTCACTTCTATTTCCCTCCTTTCAATACCTTTTTGTTTATAAAATATACACCTACTGCAATTATTGTTATGCTAATTAAGGTTATTGTTATATATAGTGCAACTTGTCCTGTTTTTACAGAAATTATTACATCTGCATTGCTAAAGTCGTCTTCGTCCTGTGCCATATTACCTGGTTTTGAGTCGTAGTCTTCTATGTTTTGTTCATTATAGCTTTCAGCTATTTCTGCATAATTTGCTACAATACCTGTGTTATCTTCTGTCATTGTTTTTACTAACGTTAATGTTAATTCTTTTTCTTCTCCTGGATTTATTATAGTTTCTGCTAAACTTTCGTTATATAGGTTACCATCTGATCCCTTGTTCCAATTTGCATTAGCACTTGCATTAAATGTAAACTCTGGAGACATATAGTCTACTATTTTTGTTGCATATCCTGCAATTTCGCCTTCATTTTTAACCTTTATTTTATATTCAACATATACTTTTGAACCGCTTAAATAATTCCCTGGTATTTCAACTTTTGCAAGTTTTATGTTTGTAAAATCATATGACTTTGTGCCTTTTGAATTTTCAACTGTTATTTTACTTATTGATTTATCTAAACTTAAATCGAATTTTGGTTTTACAACTAAACCTATATTCATATTTGCTTTGCTTGAATCTGATATAACTATTGCATCTGTAAGTCCTGCAACTGATATTTTTCCATCTTTATTAATTTTAGACTGTATTGCCTTTGATGTTACATCATCTGTTGCACCAGTTACTTTGTAATTTGTTATATCGTAATATGCTGAATTGTATTCAAATACTACTATGTATTTTCCTTTTGGTAAATTTGTAAATGTGTATGCTCCTTTACTAGAGGTTTTAGTTTGTTTTAATGTCCCATTTGTTTTGTCTGTTACTATTACTCCTGTATCGGCATTTATTAATAATACATCGATTCCTTCTAATAATTCTTCGTCGCTATCTTTTATACCATTTTCGTTTTTATCTAACCACGCTGTACCTGATATTTTGTAAGTTTCCTCTGTTGGCGTAACCGGGTTATCTGGATTATCTGGATTATCTGGATCGACTGGTGTATCGTTTGATTTTTCTATTATATATGTTAATTTATTTGATTGAATATCTCCTATACTTGATATTACTTCTACATTAGTTTCTTCTGCATCTCCATATGCTCTAGCTGTTGCTATAACTTTGATTTCTATACTTTCATTTTTTCCTATATTTACTAAAGTAAAGTATGAATTGTTGTTGCCACTATTTAAAGTTACTTTATTTGTTTCATTTTTATAATAGTAAGCTTCTTTAACCTTTAACTCTTTTGGTAACTCTATTTTTACTTTATCCATAGAAGCGTCTCTTTCGCCTGTATTTGTAACTTCTATTGTTAATTCAACCTTGTTTCCTTCTTTTATATATGAACCATTAGGTATATCTGATTTTAAATTAATACCTAAAACAGGTCCAGAAATTTCAATTTTTCTTGCCCTTGCTTCATATGTTTGTATTTCATTTGCTGTAACATTAATGCTATTTTTTACTTGTATTTTTCCTACATTTTGTGGAAGTTCTGTTTCTAAATATATTAATTGTCCTACTGAAGTCTTTGCTGAAATACTATTTATTTTAATTGTTACAGTTCTTCTCTGTTCATCATATGATATTTCTATTCCATCCTTAGACACACTTTCTACATAGTTTAATCCTTCTGGTAATTTATCTGTTATTACTACGTTTTGTAACTCTTTGTTTAATAAATTAGTTATGTTTATACTATATTGCATTTTAACACCACTACTAAATGATGTTCCATCTATAGAATAGTCTCCTTTAACTTTTATCTCAGCCGCTTCTATTGAAGTTTCTTTTTTATCCTCTAATGTTCCTTCAAAGTTTTCAGCTGTTATACTTACATTATTGAACACTTTATAGTAATCTTCTATATTTATTTCTTGTTTATTTCCTTCAGAATCTTTAATATAATATTTTGTTATTGTATTTCCATCATCATCTGTTGTAGTAGATGTTATTAATCCTTCTATTTTAATAGAAGATATCTCACTTACTTTAACAGTATATTCTACTGTTTCTTCTTTTCCTGCAAGCAGGCTATCTATATCATATACAAGTTTTGTTCCTTCAACTGTTGCACCATTTGCATCTTCAACAGTTGCATTTTTTAAATCTACTGTTAATTTAAGTTTTGTTGCATCTACTGTTCCAGTATTTTTTATTGTTGTTTTATATGTTATGTATTGATATTCACGAACTTCATTATCGCTAGTTATTTCATTTCCTTGATATATTACTTTTGTTGATGTTTCTAAATTTGCACCAATTCCTGTTGTTAATCCAACTTTTGTTGCCTCTGTTTGAGCTTTAGCTACATATTCTTTAACACTATCGAAGTATACTGCATATGTTCCATATGCACTTTGATTATGTTCTAAGTTTTCTGGTATTTGGCAATTATATGTAAATTCTAACTTTTCAGTTGGTTTCATTTCATAATCTGGTAATACTATTAAGTATGATTTAACATCTTCTATAGAGGCTAAATCTAAAGTCCATCCATTTTGTGCATCTTCTAAATTTTCAGTTGCAAGTTCGTTGCTAGAATAATATACTACTGCATTTATTCCATTTGCATTTATTGCACTTACTAGTTTTGCATTAAATGTTGTTCCTAAATCCTCTCCTGTAGATATTGATTTATTTCCTACAAAAGGTATTCTTCCTAATATTCTAATATTGTTACATACATTAGAATATTTATTTAATATTGATATTTTCATTGTTGCTATTTTACTTGAGTCTAATATTTCTAATTTTGCTGTTTGCTCATTTCCATCTATTGATGTTGATTCTACACCACTTGTTAATACACTATTAAATGTTACCATTTCTTCTGGTGCTACAAAGTTCATTGCTATTTCTTCTTTTGCACCATTTGCATAGCTTGTTGCATTTTCGTTTGTGTATTCAAAAGTTACTTTATCTGATATGTTTGGTGTTAATGTATTTACTTTTATATTTGTATTTAATATTATGTTTGTACCATTTGTAAATACTCCTGTGCTAAAGTTATTTTCTGCACCTGTTGTAAATATTTTTAATACTATACCATTTTCTGTAGGTGTTTTTTCTATTCTTTCTAAACTTAATCCGCTAGTATATACTATGTTGTAGCCTGTTATATCTATATCTTCTATATATTTAGGAAGATTTATTGTAAAAGTTGCATTTTTATATAAGTCTGAAGTTTCTACATTATTATTTAATAGTATTTTCATTTCTACATTTTTGTTTTCTACCATTGTTGATAATGATGTGTTGCTTATTTCTAATTTTGCATTTGTTGTAGTTTCTGTTAGAGCAATTCTATCTGTTGCATCATTAACTCTTACAACTATTTGGTTTATAAGTTGTAATTGTGATTTTGTATATGCCATATCTTTTGATATTGCTTTGCTTACATTTATTTCTAATATTCCATCTGCTATTGGTTTTGATGTTTGTAATTTTAAGTCTCCAACTTTTCCTTCGAAATTTATTATATAGTTTCCATCTACATCCTGTGTTTGGTTATTTATTGTATATACATTTGAAGCTTCGTCTGTTATATTAATATATCCATCTTCACCTAATATTTGTTGAAGTTTTGATTTATTTATTACTAATTGTTTGTAATTTATATAAGATATTCCTTCTAATTTTGTAGTGTATTCATTTTCTGCATCTGCAAAATTATCTGTTGGTAAATTCATACTTATTTCATTTACCATTTCGAAATTTGATATATTTGCTTTTATTGTAGTAGTGTATTCTGTATCAAGTACCTTTTCTTCTGTATTGCAGTTTGCATACATTTTTCCTTTTGATATCTCTTTTTGATTTGCTTCTATATTATATGTAACTATATCTCCTATTTTTTCACTTAAAACTACATCGCTAGTAGAAGTTGCTGTTTTAGTTGTTATTCCAACTTTACTGTATAGGTCCATTTTTCCTTCTACTGTGCTATGTAATGCTAATTCGTTATTTAATACAGCTTCATATACTTCACTCGGATATATGTATGTTACAAAATATTCGTCTACTCCAATACCTGACCATACTGAAGATTTTTCTGCAAAACCTAGAGTATTTATTGTCATTGTTTCGTCTTCTGCATTGTAGTTCCAGTTGTTGTTTGTAAATTCTACTTTGTTTCCGTTTGTTGCCATTGTACTATTTGCTGATACTGTTACTTTTTCTGGTAAATTTTCTCCTATTTTTGGTACTGCTATTTTTAATTCTGTTGATTTTACTGGCATTACTCTATCTTGTCTATTTTGACTTGCTTTTACTAATACTTGTAATATTAATCCTGTTTGTCCATTAAATTCATATGGAACATATTTAGTAATTGATTGCTCTATATTTAATTCTGTTTCTAAATCCCATGCTATGTTTAATTTTATTGTTTTATTTATTTGTGTTTCTTCACCTTTTTCATCTACGTATATTCCTCTTAATGTAACTAGGCTATTTTTATTTAATTTATTTATTTCCATTAACTCTGTAAAATCTAATTTTATTGGAATTTCTAAAACTGCATCTGTTCCGCTATTTATGTGATTTAAAGATACTGTTTTCATATTTTCGCTAATACTTTGTACTAATTTTGAATCTATTGTATCTCCAAATATTTCATAATTTGTGTTTAATCCATAAGCTTCGTCTCTAAAATCGATATATGCTTCTTTTAGATATCCAGCCTTTCTAACCGAAAGATATAAATTAATTTTTTGGATATTATTTGTTGCATCAAAAGCAACAGAGTGAAGAGTTCTTCCTCCGTTGTCTATAAAATATGCATCAAACTTTACATTGTTGTGTTGTGTAGAAGTTCCTTGTGCTTCTAAAGTTTCGTCTAATGCGTATGATATTAAACTTTTTCCTAAGAACGCAATATTTACAAATGTCATTGTTATTACTAGCATAATGGCTAGTATTTTCCCAACTTTTTTGTTTTTACAGAATTTAATTAGCATCTTTTTTACCTCCTATTTATATATATAATTTGATATTAGTTACCATAATTATATATACATAATTATATTATGCCATTTTTTTGTGAATTCGTCAATAGTTTTGAGGCTACTCTTAGGTGTTTTTTTGTATTTTTTCCTATTTTTACCTTATTTTGTTTTACGGATATTGTTATTTTGTCGAATCGTGTATTTTTATATTAAGTTTTTGTTACAATTCTTATTTTTCATTATATAGTCACATTTTTTCTATTTATTCATATATTACTATATATTACATAAATTATATTAAGAGGTGATTTCTGTGGAAAATGTAGATATGTCAAAGCTTATGGATATGTTATCTAAAATGGATCCAAAAGAATTAGAAAAGGGTATGGCTAAAGCCAATGAGATACTAAAAAATAATGATAAAAACGAAATTTTAAATAAGATTAAAAATATGTAAAACATCAGTACCCGTAAATGTGCATATTTGCACCCTATTGAACAATGAATAGTAAATGTAGGGGCACCGTCGGAAGATTATCTACGAAGCGGCGGCCTAAGTGAATAGTTAATAATGAATAGTGAATAATGGTATGTAGGGAACAGATGGGCGTCGTTCCGCAGAGGAGGAAAGATTATGGAAGAAAATGCTTTTGATAAAATTAAATCTATGATAAATAATGGGAATATTCCAGAAGATTTACAAAAGATTATATCTAATATGAATTCTTCTAACAAAGGCAATGATTCTTCTAATAATAATGCTTCCATCTCTCCTGAGGCTATTAGTAATTTAATGTCTATGTTAAATAATAATTCTAAACGGAACGACGGATGCCTCGACTCCTACGGGTAACACAGAAGGCAATTCATCAGAACATACAAATAATTCAAGCGAAGCTTCTAATAAAAATGAAAACAGTTTTAATAATATGGGAATTGACTTTGAAACTATTATGAAGTTTAAAACTATTATGGATAAAATGAATTCTAAAGAAGACCCAAGGTCTAAATTACTTATTTCCCTAAAGCCTTACTTAAAAGATAGTAGAAAAAGTAAGGTCGACCAGTATATACAATTTTTAAATATGTCTAAAATGATAGATGTATTTTCTAAACAAAATGGCGATGGTAAATCATGAGTTTAAGTTTTCCATTTTTAGGTTTTCCAAGGTTTAAAACTAATAGTTTTTATAAAAATCCTTTTCAGAATCATAATGCAAATAAAAAATCATATTCTCCATACGGGCGGACAGGGGCGTGCGCCTCTACAATATGGAAAAAAAGATTTTTCTTGCTCGGTAAAAGAAAATGAGACCACAGATAAATCGTTTCATGCAGATAATAACTCAAATGAAAAATGTAATAATAGCAATTCTTTAGAAAATAGAGATTTCCTTGATATATTTGGCATTAGATTACATTATGATGATATTCTATTGCTTTCACTAATTTTCTTTTTATATAATGAAGGCGTAGATGATACAGGATTATTTATTGCATTAATTTTGTTGTTGCTATCGTAAGAAAAATATTAATTTGCAATATGTTTATTCGTTATAAGCAATTAAATATATTTTAAAAAAATCGAACTCCGCCTTCTGGTAGCTTTAACTGTAGATATCCCTATTATCGTAGCGATACAATTTAACGGAACGACGAGGGCGTCGTTCCCTACAACATTTGCCGCGTTTAAGGAGTGGCAGATTTTTTTAAAATTATATTTAATTGCTTAAATGATATTAAACAAGTCGTCGACCCTTTACGGTACATAATAATACCCCTTATTCTATTATAATCTCCTCGTCTTTTACATATGCATATATGCATTTTTTTACTTGCAATTCTTCTTTTACTACTTCTTTTACTAAATTTGATATTCTCATCTGCGGAGCATCTATTGCACTTGCTGCAATTATCGCTTTTTTATTTCCTTTTGCGCCAGCATGTGCTAGTCCTCTTAATGTTCCCAGTACTGTAATATTTTCTCCAGCAATAACTTCAGCTCCTCCATTTACATCTCCTATTATTACTAGGCTTCCTTCAAATTCTATTTTTTGTCCGCATCTTAAAGACCCTCTGTAATATTTTGTTTCTGATGTTTCAGTATTTTTTTCATATACTTTTCTTATAACTGAAAGACCCATTTCTTTTGGACTATCGAATTCTATTTCTACATCTATGTTTTGTTTTATTAAGTCTTTTATTTCTTCCATTTCTTTTTGTTTTAATACTTTTCCTACTACTAGTATTGGTATTTTTTCTTCTTGATACATTTTACTTAATTGTGGTATTTTTTCCTTCATACAATTAATAACTTCTTCATGTGTAGCTGGTCCTGCAATTTTTATTATGATTTTTTCTTGTTTTGAATTGATACTAACACAATTTTCCATTTGTTTTTCCTCCTTTTATTTTATTATTTATTAAGATATTTCCTTTGAGCACGGTCGGACACAGGGCCCGCCCCTACAGCATTTGCAATAAATTTATTATAAGCAATTAAATATATTTTAAAAAAATCGAACTCCGCCTTCTGGTAGCTTTAACTGTAGATATCCCTATTATCGTAGCGATACATTATTTTTTGTTTCGTATTAGACCGCGTTTAAGGAGTGGCAGATTTTTTTAAAATTATATTTAATTGCGTAAATTATGTTATTGTATTGTTTGCATATATGTTTTTATTGTATTATCTTCTATTACTGTTTCTGCATCCATTCCAAAATATTCTGCTATTACATCTCTAGCTATTCCAGCAGCATAACTTCCGTGTTCTCCTCCCTCTACAAATACCACTACTGATATTTCAGGTTCATCAAATGGTGCAAAACCGACGAACCATCCATTTTGCTTGTTTCCAGCTTCTGCAGAACCCGTTTTTCCTCCAACTTCTATATCGAGATTTCTAAATGCTGAATATGCTGTTCCTTCTCTATCACTTGTAACTGATTTCATTCCTTTTAGTATTGCATTTATATTTTCTTCGCTTATGTTTAAATCTTCTTTATCCTCATTTACTCTACCTATTACTTTATCTACATATTTGTCTATTTCTTCTCTTGACACTTGTGTACCATCTTGGTTTATAATTGTTTTTATAAGTGTTAAGTCTATATTTTTTCCACCATTTGCAAGCATACTTATGTACTTAGCAATTTGTAGTGGTGAAAATGAATTTTCGGCTTGTCCTATTACTGCTGACAATGTATTTCCTAAATACCATGTCTCCCCCTTTTTTTCTTTTTCATAATATGTTTTTCCTGCCAAGGTTCCAGTAGTTTCATTACGTACCTCTACACCTGTTTTTTTACCTAGTCCAAAATATGTTGCATATTTTTCCAATTCTTCTATTCCCATTCTATAACCTATCTCATAGAAAAAATAATTACAAGATTTTTCTATTGCTTCTGATACATTTATTAAACCATGCCCTCCATGATATAATGTCCAAATCCAACATACTGGATTATGTCCATATGGATATACTCCTGTATCATTTATTTTCTCTGTTGTTGTTATAACTCCACTTTCTAACCCCGCAATTGCTGTTACCATTTTAAATATAGAACCTGGTGCATAGCTTCCTTGCGCTGCAACATTGTATAAAGCATTGTTCTCTTTATATTCTGTCCACTTTTCATCACTAATTCCATTTAAAAACAATTGTGGTTCGTAATCTGGCAAGCTTACCATTGCTAGTATCTCTCCTGTTTTTACATTAGTAACTATTATTGCTCCTCTAGTAGCATTACAAACTTCCCCAAAACCTCCATTTCGCAATTTTTCTAAATTATCTGATAATGCCTTTTCTGCTACTTTTTGCAATGAAGCATCTATTGTTAATACTACATCAGAACCTTGTATTGCTTCTTCTGTATCATATTCTGCTACTCTTGTTCCATTTATATCCATGTCAACTTGTCTTTTTCCAGACTTCCCCCTTAAGTAGTCTTCAAATATATATTCCATTCCAAACTTTCCTATGTAATCGTTCATTCCATAGTTTCCGCTTTTTTCTCTATATTCTTCTTCGTTTATTCTTCCCATATATCCAATTATGTGAGAAGCAAGACTTCCATGTTTATAATCTCTTAGAGACTTTGTCACAGCATCTACTCCTGGGAAGTCGTTACTTTGTTCATCTAATTCTATAAAACTTTGTCTGCTGATATTTCTTGATATTATTAATGGGGTTGTACTACTATATCCTTCTGTTTGCATCCTATATCTTATTCCAATTATTTTTCTTATTTCTTCTATATCATTATTTTTTACTTCATACTTTGTAGCAAAACTAAAAAATGCTTCTTCTGCTGTAGTATTTTCATCTAATTTATTATTTTTTTTCCAATTTGTTAAAGTTTCCCCTTGATAACTATACTCAAATGGATTAATTTTTATTGGAAAATTATCTGTATATGTATCTCCATTTTTTTCTAGTATGCTTATTACATTTAGTATTGTTTTATTTAGCGTCTCATTATCTATTTTGCTTTTATATAATTGTAATTCGAAGCCCATTGTATTTCCTACTAATATATTTCCTGTTCTATCTAATATATTTCCTCTTGTTGGAGTAACTACTATCTCTCTTGTTAGCCTATTATTTGAAAGTTGTCTATATTCTTCTCCATGTATTATTTGAAAATTAAACAGTCTCAAAACAAGTATTATTCCTACTGCATATATTATTAAATTTATTATATTATATCTTAATTTATTTCTATCAGTATCTATCACATTTCCACCGCCTTCTGTTTTAGAAATATCTTAATATTTTATTTCCAAATAACTTGTCTTCTACTTTTAACCCGAGGTGTTGAAACATTGGATAAATTATTATTGTAATCATTGCATTATATATAGTTTCTATAAGCACTATCCTTATGAATTCCAATATCTCCAATTGTAAGCTATTTATTATTATTTTTAATGTATATACTCCTATCTCATAAATAAAAGTAGTTGCTATTACCATTATCATTATGTTTAGCCTATTTTCTTTTGAAAAGTTCTTTGCTAATATTCCACTTACATATCCTAAAATCCCTAACATTATTGGTTCTATTATTACACTTGTTTGTAAAAACAAATCTAATAATATTCCGAATATTACTCCACATATAAGTCCTGAATTTTTTCCAGTAAATAGTCCACAAAATAGTATTAGTATAACAAATAAATTGGGCTGTACTCCTGCAATATTGAACCAAGTAAATAAGTTTGACTGCAAAAGGTATATGAAGATAAATGTTATAAATATTCCTATGTATATTAGTACTTTCTTCATAATTTCCTCCTCAAAACTTGAAGAGTTTTGTACTCTTCATTTTTTTGGTCGGTCAAGACCGTCCCCTACAATTTTATTCATTATTATTCAGGTATTCCTTTGTGGTGCAGGTCGTCGGAGACGCCGACCCCTACAACATTTACAATGGATTTTGCTTGTATTTATTTGCGGAACGGCTTTGGAAGCCGTTCCCTACAGTGTTTGCAATAAATATGTTGCTATTTTATTACTAATACAGTCTCCAACTTTGCAAAATCTACTGCTGTTTCAACTATTGCATATCTGTCAGCTATATTTTTAGTATTAACTATTTCTTTTATGGTTCCTATTGTAATTCCTCTAGGATATATTCCTCCCATTCCTGATGTTTCTACAGTATCTCCGATTGCAAGTGTTGCATCTATAGGAATATATGTTGCTTTTATTGTTGTATCACTATCTAGAATTCCTTTACAAACTATACTATCTCTTGTAGTTGTTATAATTGAGCTAACGTTTGTGGATGTGTCTATTATTGTTTGAACCTTTGCTGTATTTTCTGTTGAAGATACAACGTAACCTACTAATCCCTTTTCTGAAATTACACACATATTAGGTTCTACTCCATCATTTGACCCTACATTTATAACTATATTCTCACTCAAGTTGCTTATATCTCTGTTTATTATGTATGCAGGTATTGTCTTGTACTCTGAGTATTTTTCTGTTAAATTAGTGTATTCTTTTAACATTTCATTTTCAGCTTTTATTATTTCTAATTCTCTTAACTGTTGTTCTAGTTCTTTATTGTTCTGCTTAAGTTCCTCATTTTCTGTTCTAAGATTTTTTATATCTATAAAGAATTCATTATTTCCAGTTATCTTATTTTTCAAATATGTTAATCCATTCTGGATAGGCATTACAATTTTGCCTGCAATACCTTCCATATGCATTGAATTATTATTGGTAACTATTACTAATATTATTAATATAATAATGGTTATTAATATGCCTATAATACTGGATTTTTTATTTTTATTTATAAAATTCATAAGATATTCTCCTCAAAATTTGCGAATAGCAAATTTTGTACTCTTCACTATTCATTATTCACTGCATAGGGCACAGTGGTGTCTACGGAACGGCTTTGGAAGCCGTTCCCTACATACTATTATTCACTATTCACTATTAATTCTTCATTCTTGCCGTAAGGCAAGCCATCTGCCCCTACAATGTTTACAATATTTTATTCACTTTATCTGCGTCTTCTTGCATTTATTAGGACAGATTTTAGACGCTCTAAGTCTTCTAATGTTTTTCCTGTTCCTTTTACAACACAATCTAATGGATTTTCAGCTATAAATACTGGCATATTTGTTTTTTGACTAAGTAATTTATCTAAATTTCTAATTAGTGCCCCTCCTCCTGCTAAAACAATACCTTTTTCTACAATATCGGATGCTAATTCTGGTGGAGTTTTTTCTAAAGTAGATTTTACAACATCTATTATTTCTGATATAGAATCTCTCATTGCCTCTTCCATTTGTGTTGATGTTATAGTTATATTTTTGGGTAAACCAGTTGTTAAATCTCTTCCTCTTACTTCCATAGTTTCCTCTGTCATAAGTGGTAAGGCACATCCTATTTCCATTTTTATTTGTTCAGCAGTTGTTTCTCCTATTGCAACATTCATCTCTTTTTTAATGTAGTTTACAATATCTTCGTCTAGTTCATCTCCGGCAATTCTTAAAGAGTGACTTATTACTATTCCCCCTAATGATATTACTGCTACTTCTGTTGTTCCTCCACCAATATCTACGATTATACTTCCACTTGGTTCTGCTACATCTAAATTAGCTCCAATTGCTGCTGCCATAGGTTCATCTACTAAATATACTTCTCTTGCTCCAGCTTGTACTACTGATTCTTCAACAGCTCTTTCTTCTACTTCTGTAATCCCTGATGGTACACCAACTACTACTCTTGGTCTTCCAGCATTGTATCTTTGGCATACTTTTGTTATTATATTTTTTAATAGTAATTGTGTTGCTGTAAAATCTGCTATAACTCCATCCTTAAGTGGTCTTACTGCTTTTATTTGGTCTGGTGTTCTTCCTAACATTTCTTTTGCTTCATGTCCTGTTGCCATTATTGCTCCACTTCTTCTATCTATTGCAACTACTGATGGCTCTTTTAGTACAATCCCTTTTCCTTTTAAAGTTACTAAAATATTTGCTGTACCTAAATCTATTCCTATATCTTTTCCACCAAAATTAAATAAATTCAACTTTTTAAACATCTTTCTTTCCTCCTCAAAATTTGCGAATAGCAAATTTTGTACTCTTCATTCTTCACTATTCACTTTTCACTATTAATTAAAACGGACACAGTGGTGTCTAAGTATAACGGGTATTCCTACAAACGATGCCCCTACAGTGCTAGGGTATCCCTTCGAAGAACGGGTCGATGTGGGCGCCGTTCCCTACAACGTTTGCAATATATCTTTTGTATAATCATTGTGATTTTGTTTTTGATAATATACTTTCGTATTTTCCATCTCCTATAACTATATGGTCAAGTAGTTCTATTCCCATTATATCTGCACATTCATATATTCTATCTGTAACCATATAATCTGCTTTACTTGGAGTTGGATCTCCGCTAGGGTGATTATGTATTAATATTATCCTATTTGCTTGTCCTTTTATTGCCTCTAATAAAATTTCTTTAGGTTCAACTGATGCACTATTAGTAGCCCCTAAAGAAATATTAACCATTTTTTGTATTACATTTTTGCTATTTAGAATAATTAATTTCATAATTTCTCTTTTTTCATATCTTAATTCTTGCATAAATAAATTAGCAATATCTCCTGGACTTTTCACTTTTATTTTCATATTATTTATTGGCTTTGACAATCTTTTAGTTAACTCCCCTATTGCTTTTATTTGTATTGCCTTTACTTTTCCAATTCCTTTTATTGTCATTAGTTCTTTTATTGATATGTCGTGCAGAAATCTTAAATCTTGATTTTCATTGTCTGATTTTAAATTTAAAATTTTCTGAGCTAGCATGACAGATGTTTCGTCTTTTGTTCCAGTTTTTATTATTATTGCTAATAATTCGGAGTTAGTTAACACTTCTGCTCCATACAGTTCTAATTTCTCATAAGGTCTTTCACATAATGGGAGTTCCTTCATTTTTATTGGCATAAAATCTACTTCCTTTCAAATGATATTGCCCCCATAGAATATAAGACACAGTAGTGTCACGTTTTAATGGTATTCTCAAAAATGGCGTTTCTACATTGTGTCATTTTGTTAATATAATACCTACACCTTTCTATATATAAATATAGCTATAGCCATACCTATTATACTTGCAATGTTTATTTTAACCACTAATGCAAAAGTTATTGATATTATGCTTAAATCTAGTTGTAACGGTGTGCTTAGGCCAAAGCTCTCACCATATGATAACCACCATAATCCATCTACTTTGCTTGCTAATTGTCCTAATAATCCTCCTATTACTAGTCCAGATAGTATAAACACTATTAGTATCCATATATTTTTATCTCTTGTTGCCATTATTGTTCCCTCTCTTCATTCGTTTTTTATTCGTACTTATTATATATGGAAAATATAATTTTTTCAAGTAAATTCCATGTTTTTTTTTAACTTTTTCCTTTTATTATTTATATTTTTATGCTATTATTATAAGTACATTTTTATATGTGATTTAATATAATATATTATTATTGGTATTTTTACCAAATTTTTATTATTTAAAAACTTAAAGTTTAGTAGTATAATTATTTATATATAGCTACATTCAAAATGGGGGGATCGCTAGGATGAAAATTGAAAAGATTACTGAAAACAAAATTAGAATAACTTTGAATATTGATGATTTAAAAGAAAAAAATATAGATTTTCATTCATTTATGTCTAATTCTATAGAAGCTCAAGATATATTCATTGATATGTTAAAAGAAGCCGAAGAAAAGGTTGGATTTAGGACTGAAGATTATAAAATACTTTTAGAAGCAATTGCTACTCTTGATCGGTAAATTTGTTTTAAATGTTACTAGAATAATTCCAGATTCAGATGCTTTAAAAAAGAAAAAAGTGCTTGTTAAACGAAAAGCCACTAAAATCGATAAGAAATTAGCTGTATATAAATTCGAATCATTTGAAGATTTCTGTGATTTCTCTAATCTTTTACATAACTCTACTAATAATATAATCATAAAAAAGGTTAAAAAAGCTATATTATATTCTTATAATAACAGCTACTACTTAGTACTAAATAATATTTTAGCTGATTTAAGCTTAATAAAATCATTTTGTGCACTAATTGCAGAATTTAGTTCTTATATAAGTAATTCTGATTTATTTGAAAAGAAGCTTAATGAATATGGAAAAATAATTATTAAAAATAATGCAATTGAAACTTGTTGCAAATATTTTAGTTAAAAAAGAATCGTTAGAAAATAAAAGCGGTAATGCCACACGGAACGACGAGGGCGTCGTTCCCTACAACGTTTGCAATATGTTTATTTACGGGTCGTCGAGGACGCCGACCCCTACAACGTTTGCAATATGTTTATTACGAGCAATAAAAATACAATAAAAAAATAAAATTACGAATGCATTTCTTATTTGCATTCGTAATTCTTTATATTATTCACTATTCATTATTCATTATTCATTGGGCGCAAGCATGCGCCCCTACGTCTCCCGTTAGTTATACACATATGTTTGTGGATTTTGTGCCACTCCATTAACTCTTACCTCTAAATGTAAATGTGGTCCGCTACTATTTCCTGTATTACCCATTTTAGCTATAAGTTGCCCTTGTGATACTGATTGTCCTGCAGATACTAATATTGTGTTACAATGTGCATAATATGTATCTACTCCATTTCCATGTGTTACTATTACTAAATTTCCGTATCCTCCAAACCATCCTGTGAATTTTACTGTTCCTGGAGCCGAAGCATATATATTAGTTCCTTGTGCATTTGCTATATCCATACCTGTATGCATTCCACTACCTCTAACACCAAACCTTGATGTAATGGTTCCTGTAGTTGGCTTTGATAAATATATTCCTATATTTACTCCTTTAGATGAATTTGTTCCTCCATAACTTCCAACACTTCCAGTTGTAGCAACGTAAGTTGATCTTACTGGTTCTACATATAAATCTTTTACTGCTTTTTCAGTTTCTGTAAATTCCTTCACTTCTGTTTCACATTTCTCAGAGTATGCAAGTTTAGATTTATTACTACTATTTTTGTCTTTTAATTTAGTTATTACTGCTTCCGCTGTTTCTTTATCTGGTACATATATTTTATCTTCGTTTCCTACAGTTATTGCATAATATTTATAATATGTAGTACCTGTTGCTTTAACCATCTCATATATTTCATCATCACTTGCTACTTTATCTTTTTTTAGTAGGCACACTTTATATTCTGGCAATGTTGGAATATCTACAAACGCAACATTTTCTCCTTCTCCTGTTTTCATATATTCTTTTATTTTACTTTCTAACTTATCTTTATCTTGAACATATCCAACAAATTCTCCATTGAAAGTAACACTATACATAGGTCTATAAACAAATTTTACAATAGCAAAAATTATTAAAGCACTTGCTGCTAATATAAATAATAACTTTAATGATGAACGGATATGTACAAATACATTTTTCATTATTCTCAAAATATTAATCACTTCCTAACAGTTATAGTTTATATTATCCCCCTTTTTTTGACAATTGGTATTACATTTGATTATTTAAAATTATATTCAATTTTCTTAATATTTCTCTTATTTTCTTTAATTTACTAATTAATAGCAGTTTTTCCTTACGGGCAACATGTAAAGAGGTCCCTCAAAGGCACCTCTTGCAACACTTTTGTAATATTTTTGTAACATTTCTGTAATATAAATTTTATTGTGCGGATGACCAATGGTCGCCCCTACAGTCAGTCAATAATTTTTTATACATAAAAATTTATTGACTGACTTCGTTTCTAACTTTGTTTATTTCATCTTGTGTAGCTTGTCCTGCTGGTGTATAATACCCCTTTGCTGCTGCTACTTTGAATAACTCATATTGAAATGCTTCGTCATTATTTCTTATTTGTTGTATTGTTTGTCTTAACTGTGTATTTTCAGCCTCTGATATAACTCCTTGGTATGTTGTTAATTCAGCTTTTATACCTTCTAACACATCATTAACCATATATTTCTCGTCCATTTTTGATTACCTTCCTTTCAATTTTCAAACTTTTACCTATTAATTATTTAAAAATGTTAACAACTTTTGTTTTGTTGTTAATGCATCTTGTGCAGATTTTGTAAATAATTGTTTTACTTGAGGGTCTACACAATTTGATGCATATGAATTTAGTTTTTGATATGTTGTATCATGTGCTCCTATTAAGTGTCTTAAGTTTTGAAGTTCAACTTGACTTAAATTTGCCATTTTTATCCTTCCTTTCTAAAGTTAATTTGTTGTTATTATTATCATTTTTTGTGTATCTTATTCATTTATCACATAAAATGTGTTATAATATTATTGATATTCGTTATCAGAACCCCGCATTAATATTTAAAGGAGGTCATTTTTTATGACAATTCAGGAATTGGTTTCAATTCTTTCTTTTCTTTCTGTAAAGTTTGAAACTATTGGTAACCGGAAGTTAGCTAGAGAATGCATGGAGCTTGCAAACGGTTTGACTAATGACGCTTTTACCTACGACGCAGATGTGGTGCTTATTTATGACCCACTCGACAGAGATCCATGTATTAGTACTGGCAACTTTGCAGTCTACAGAACTGAAGACGTAACCGTCCCTGTTTATATTTTTATATCGCAAGATTTTAAAAATATAATGGACAAAAATAATCTTACATTTTAATAGGCATTGTCATAATTAGTAAAGCAGAGATATTTTAAAAATATCTCTGCTTTGACTATATATAAAAATTAATTTGTAATAAACGTTTTTCATACATCTCTATATTATTTCTAATCCTGCAAACTTTGCCATTAATCTTTTGTTTCCTACTTTGTCAAAAGATATGTCTACTTTTAAATCGTCCCCTTCTTGTTCAACAGAATTTATTGTTCCTTCTCCAAATTTTTTATGGTATACTCTACATCCTTCTTTGTATTGTGCTAAATCTATGCTTGTATCTTGTGGCTTTGCAGATATATTTTTTAAGAAACTCTCTGCAGTTCTAAATGCAAATGCCGGCTGCTTGCTTGTTTTTATTGAATTTGTAGTTATGCTACTTTTATATGTATTAACTTGTGAATTTCCATATGTCCACTCACTTTGACTATCCTCATATGTATTTTTTGACTTTTCTTCAATATCTCCATCTAGTAATTCCTTTGGAATTTCTTTTACAAATCTTGATATTGCATTATAGCTAGTTGAGCCAAACATAGTTCTTTGTTTAGCACAAGTTATATTTAAGTATCTTTTTGCTCTTGTTATTCCAACATAACATAATCGTCTTTCTTCCTCTAATTCTTTTTCTTCTCCAATTGAGCGATAACTTGGAAATATTCCCTCTTCCATTCCTACTAAAAATACTACTTCAAATTCCAATCCCTTTGCGCTATGTAAAGTCATTAATGTAACAGAATCATCAGTTTCTTCCATGTTATCTACATCACTTGATAATGTAATATTTTCTAAAAATTCAGCAAGCGTATTTTCTGCATATTGCTCTTCAAATTCTATTGCAACAGTTAATAATTCTTCTAAGTTTTCTATTCTATTTTCTGCTTCAATAGTATTTTCTTGCTCTAATGCTTTTGTATAACCTGTTTTATTTAGCATTTCCTTTATTAACTCAGATATTGATAAGCTTTCTTTTTCCTGCATTAATTCTTCCATTGTATTTATAAATTCTCTAGAGTTTATAAATACTCTATTTAAGCCGAATTGTTCTGCTTTTTTAATTACTTCATACATTGATATTTGGTTTTGTTCTGCAATTTGTTCTACATTATCTAAACTTGTTTTTCCTATTCCACGTTTTGGTTCATTTATAATTCTTTTTAAGCTTAAGTTATCTGAAGGATTATGGATTAATCTTAAATAGCAAATAGCATCTTTTATTTCTTTTCTTTCATAGAATTTTAGTCCACCAACTATTTTATATGGTATGTTTTCTCTTCTTAAAATATCTTCTATAGCACGAGACTGTGTATTCATTCTGTATAATACTGCAAAGTCTGAATATTTATAATATTCTTCTCTTTTTAAATGATTTATTTCATTAACAATATATGTCGCTTCATCGTATTCATCTCTTGCTTGATAGAATTTTGGTATTTCTCCTTTGTCGTTTTTAGTCCATAAAGTCTTTTTGTATTTTGCAACATTGTTTCTTATAACTTCATTTGCTGTATTTAAAATATTTCCTGTACATCTATAATTCTGCTCTAATTTTATTATTTGTGCGCCCGGAAAGTCTTTTTCGAAATTTAAGATATTTGTTATATCTGCTCCTCTAAATGAATATATAGATTGGTCATTATCCCCTACAACTGTAATATTTCCATTACGACTTGCAAGTATAGATACTAACATAAATTGCGCTTTGTTTGTATCTTGATACTCATCTACTAATACATACTTAAATTTTTCTGAATAGTATTCTAAAGCTTCTGGTGTTTCTGTTAAAACATTTATGCTCAAATTTATTATATCATCAAAATCTAATGCGTTATTTGATTTTAGCTTTTTTTGATACATTTCGTATATTACTGATATTTTCTCTTTTCTATAATCTCCATTTGTCCTTAGCTTATATGTATCTGGCTCTAGCATTTCGTTTTTTGCATTACTTATCTCTGCAAGTACTGCTCTATCTGTAAATAGTTTATCATCTATATTTAATTCCTTTAAGCATTCTTTTATTAAGCTTCTTTGGTCTGTTGTATCAAATATTACAAATGATGAATCATATCCTATTGTATTTATATATCTACGCAACATCCTTACACATATTGAGTGGAAGGTTCCTATCCACATATCCTTTACGTTATCTCCAATAAGAGCCTCCGCTCTTTGTTTCATCTCATTTGCAGCTTTATTAGTAAATGTTATAGCTAATATATTCCAAGGCTTTATATTTTTTTTCTTTATTAAATATGCAATTTTATATGTTAATACTTTTGTTTTTCCGCTTCCAGCTCCAGCTATTACTAAGCATGGTCCCTCTGTATTCATTACAGCTTCATATTGTTTGTCGTTTAATTCTTTTAACTGTTCTTCCATTTTGACAACTCCTTTAACTCTCTTAATGTTCAAATTAAAACGGGCACAGTGGTGTAGTAAGATACGGGTATTCCCTTAGAACCGTGCCCCTACGGTTTGTATATTATATACTAAATTTGACATTTGTCAACACATTTTTTGTTGACATAATTATTGTTTGTATGCTAAAATATCAGTATACCATTTTGAAAGGAGTTTTTGTATTGATGGTAGGTACTACTAGCATCATTAAACGATGCTCTCAAGTAAGACGGCAAATGGCAAGACATAATAAGCATTACCTAAAGGTTCAACGAAAACGCCATACACCCCAGTTTTCCCGGGTGGACTACTATGTACTCTTTGAATCACCTTGTCCTGTGATTTTAAGAAGATGGTGGTGGTATTTTTAACTGAAGTAGCTAACCTTCTTACTGAAGGTTAGCTTATTTTATTTATTATTTTTTCTAAGCAATTATTTATAGTACTTGCACAAAATCTATATGTTTCTATGTCATATCCCCAAGGGTCTGGGATATCTAAATCGTTTTTATCAAAATCTGCATATTCTTTTATTGTAAATATCTTGTCCTTTAAATTAGGATACATATTTATAACATTATTTTTGTGAGATACTGTTGCACATAAAATTATATCCATATCTTCAATTTTTGAACTTCGTATGTTTGTTGCTCTATGTGGCTTTAAATCCACATCATATTCTTTTATAGCTTCTATTGCATTAAAAGTAGGCATGTCCCCGTCTTCTGCAAATATTCCACATGAATAAACTTCTATTCCTTTATTATTATCTTTTGCCAGTTTCTTCATTAATCCATCCGCCATTGCACTTCTACATATATTTCCTGTACAAATAAACATTATCTTCTTCAAAACAAATCACTCCTATTTTGTAATTATAGCACGGTTTAAAGATATTATTCAAGTAAACTTAGAAAGTATAATATATATTATTTAAAGCACCGCGTAAGCGACCAACCGAAGCGTAGCGAAGGGCGAATGGAGCAATTTTCCTATATTAAAAAAATTAAAAAGAAAATTGCGACACCAAGGTGCAATAAATAATATATATTATACTTTATGAGTTGTTTTTTTATTTCTAGTTTTAAGCAGTAAAAAATATTTATAAGTTCATTGCCAACATTCCCATAACAAATCCTAAAATATTTCCAATAGATGCAAATCTTCCTTTATATAAACTTTTAGATTCTGGTATTAATTCTCCTGATACTATATATAGCATGGCTCCTGCTGCAAAGCTTAAACATATGCTTATCACACCTTCTCCAATTGTTCCAAGTAATGCACCAAAAAAAGCACCTATTCCTGTTGTAACACCAGAAAGTAATGTATAAACCACTACTTTCGTTTTGTTCATACCACCGTATCTCATTGGTACAGACATACTTATTCCCTCTGGAATATCGTGTAATAGAATTGCTATTGCTAAAGAATAACCTAATTTTATAGATGCACCAAAGCCAGATCCTATTGCTAACCCTTCTGGGAAGTTATGCAAAGCCAAGCCTATTCCAACAATAATTCCTGTTTTTAGTAAAGAATTATTGTTTTTAACTCTTTTATCATTGTATTTATTCTTTACTAAATTATCACAAAAAATCATAGCTACAACGCCAACTAGAACACCTATTATTGTATATACTAAGCCAGATAGTTCTAATGCTTCTGGTATTAAGTCAAAACATACTATTGAAATCATTAGACCTGCTGCAAATTCTAGTATAAAACCTAAAAATCTATTTGAAGTATTTTTGAAAGTAACACCTATTATTCCGCCTATTGTAGTCCCAAATGTTCCAAAAAATAATCCGACTAATGTCGTTTTTATTAAAGTCTCCAAAATAAAAACCCCCGAACAAATAAATTCCTATATATAGTTTATTTATTATCGTGGGTTTTATGAATTAAATTTTTATTATTGCGTAGGAAAAATCGCTAGATTTTTTCGGAGCAACAAGGTTAAGTTTCCTTGATTCGTGCATATTTGCGAAGCAAAATGCACATCTAGGCGTTGCCACTTTTCTTATTCTTCACCTTTTAATCTTTCAGCTCTATCTGTTGCAATTAAGCTATCAATCATTTCGTCTAAATCTCCATTTAAAAAGTTTTCCATTTGATATATGCTAAGTCCAATTCTATGATCTGTTATTCTTCCTTGAGGATAATTATATGTTCTTATTTTTTCGCTTCTATCTCCTGTACCAACTTGGCTTTTTCTTTCTTTGGCAAGCTTTTCTTCTTTTTCTCTTTGCTCTATTTCATATAATCTTGATTTTAATAATCTCATTGCATATTCTCTATTTTGTAATTGTGACCTCTCTGTTTGACATTCTGCAACTATTCCCGTAGGAACATGAGTAAGTCTTACCGCTGATGAAGTTTTATTTACGTGTTGTCCTCCAGCTCCTGACGCTCTATAAACATCCATTTTTATATCTGCTGGATTTATTTCTATTTCTACATCCTCTACTTCTGGTAATACTGCAACTGTAGCAGTAGAAGTATGTATTCTTCCACTTGATTCTGTATCTGGTACTCTTTGAACTCTGTGAACTCCACTTTCGAATTTTAATCTGCTATATGCTCCTTTACCCGTTACCATAAATGTAATTTCTTTATATCCGCCAAGTTCTGTTTCGTTTTCATTCATTATATCTATTTTCCAGTGCTTTGTTTCTGCATACATTGAATACATCCTAAATAAAGTCCCTGCAAATAATGCTGCTTCTTCTCCTCCGGCTCCGCCTCTTATTTCGCATATAACGTTTTTATCATCATTTGGGTCCTTAGGAATTAATAATATTTTTAGCTCTTCTTCTATATGTGGTAATTTCTCTTTTGCTTCTTCTATTTCTAATTCTGCCAATTCTCTTAATTCTTTGTCATCTAGCATAGATTTAGCATCTTCTAAACTCTGTTTTACTTTTTTATATTCTCTATATTTTTCTACTATATCTGTTATTTCTGCATGTTCCTTCATTAACTTTTTCCATTCATTTTGATTTGAAATAACTTCTGGATCACTAATTTTTGTATTTAGCTCTTCATATCTTTTCTCTACGTCTTCTAATTTTTGAAACATAATTAGACACTCCTATCTTCATTTTTTACCTAATTATTATACACCAAAATAGCATAAATTACAAGTTTTATTATGCTAGCAACAAAACCACATAAATAGCAAAGCCCCTCGTAGTAGCAGCTACGAGGGTTTTTTTGTTTTGTTCCTAACTTTCTTAATTTCTTAAGTTATATTAAGTATAGCATACATTAATATCATATGCAAGTATTTTTAAAAAATTTCCATTTTAGGGTACACACGCTTAAGCTCCTACATTGTGCAATTATTTATTATAAGC
The DNA here is from genome assembly GCA_949840345.1 of uncultured Eubacteriales bacterium. GTDB lineage: Bacteria > Bacillota > Clostridia > TANB77 > CAG-508 > CAKPQL01. The sequence continues at coordinate 17,303 of CATKWX010000010.1, read as the reverse complement.
AATTAAATACATTTTCACATTACAAATTTATTAAATTATATTTCACATTTAATTTGCCCAATGCCTCTATCTCTCTATTTGTGCAAGTTAGTATAATTATTTGTCTATTGTTATACTTGCTTGATATGTATTCTAATATATTGCTTAGTCTCTCCTCATCATAATAAGCAAAGGTTTCGTCTAATAATATTGGCATAGTTTCTTTGCTTATTTCGCTTAAAACTGCCATTCTTAATGATAAGTACATTTGGTCTATAGTTCCTAAACTCAATCTGCTACAGTTTATATACTCTCCATTTTCAAGCTCTACTGTAAGACCATCTTCATCAATAAATTTCACCTTTTTATATTTGCCACCAGTTATATCTTTTATTATGTCTGTTAGTTCACTAGTAAATTTCGGTGTTACTGTATTTTTCATCATAGTATAAGCTTCTTCTAAGCCTATTCCAGCTAAATTTATAGAATTAGCTAAACTCATTAAAGTAGCTCGCTCTTCGTGTAAATATTCTAATCGTTCCTCTTGTTTTGCTAAATTTTCCAGCTTTTTGGCAATATTCCCTTTTTCTATGTTTATCGTGTTTTCTCTTAAAATAATTTCATTGTATTCTTTTTGCGCTTCTTCAATAGATTTATCAATTTTTTCAATATCCTCTAATATATATTGATTCACTTCGCTAGCATTTCCATATTTGCTTTTTATATATTCTTCTTCTTTTTCTCTCTTATTTTCTATTTTGTCTCTATCTATATTTATCTCTTCATTACATTGTTTTATTGCTTCTTTTATAAATTCTATTTCTTTATCATGTTTTATTTTTTCTTCATTTTGATTATTTGTTATTTTTTTATATGAATTATACTTATAATAATTAACTATAAATCCTATTGCAAATACAACTCCTAAAGCTGCACTTACAATACTGTTTCTAAACAATACACTAATTCCAATAATACCAATACAAATTACTAATGCAACTATTGGATTTAAATAATTTTTCTTTAATTTTTTAGGTTCTTCACTTTTTTCTTCTAAAGTCTTTAATTTCTGATTATACTCATATAATTTATTCGTATTTATACCTATTCTTTGCTCTTCTAATACTTCTTTTTGTTTATATTCTTTTATTTTCTTTAATATTCCTAAGGTATTCGATATTTGATTTAACTTATTTTGTGTAGTTTCTTTTTCTTCTTGCATATTTTGTGATTTTGTTTTATATAGCTCTAATTCGGTTTTATCCGCTTCTAGTCTCTTAATTTCTTCTTCTACTATATTTATTGGCCTTTCTGTTGTTCTTGCAGTTCCAACCTCTTCTAATAACCTTTTATTTAGTTTTTCTATTGTTTTTTTGTATGATACGTTATCAGCGCCTGTTGAAACTACATTAGTAATTTTTTGTATTAGAGTATTTTGTTTTGAGTTATCTAATACTACTTCATTTTGAGAAATTGACATTGTGTTAAAAAACAAATCCTCATCGATTCCTGTTTGTTCGACAAAAAATTGATTTCCCTTCGTTTTATCTATGTTAAATGTTTTAGATATATCTTCTAAATTTTCGTCATATATCTTTGGGTTCTTTTTAGTAAAATCTCTAAATACTTCAAAAGTCTTTTCGTTATCTAAGGTATATTGTATTTTTCCAGAAAATTCTTCTGCACTCCAAGGTTTATACTTATCATAATCTGATATATCTTTACCATTTTTATTTTTTGATGCACCATAAAAACAAGAAGAAATGAAGTTTAAAAGAGTACTTTTTCCTGTTTCATTATTGCCGTTTTATTACATTTATTCCTTTTTCTAATTCAATTTCTTTATTTTCAATTTTGCCATATCCATTTATTTTTAGATTGTTTATATGCATATTTATTAACATTCCTTCCTACAATACCTCTAAGCCTATTTCAATTGCTTTTTCTACTTCATCTGCTTTAAATTCCCCGCTATTTAGCTTTTCTAACATTACTTTAACAAATAAACCTTTTAGTGATTCTTCTTTTGATAATTCTTCTAAATTATAGCTCATTTTAGTTTTATCTTTTATTTTTATTATATTATCTTGTAGTATTGACTTTTGAATCTCGTTTATATTTATTTCGAAATTTCTTTGCCCTATTAATGTTATTTTGTACATGCTTTTTTCATCTAACTTATCTTCGTTTATTTCTTGAATTAGTTCTTCTTTTGAAACAATATTCGTAATATCTTTTTCCTTTTCAATAAATTCTCTATCATCCAATTTTCTAAATTCTGTTTGCAAATTTTCCTTTTCTATATTACCTACTATCATCCCGTGCTCACCTAATTCATCAAATCCAAATGAAATAGTAGAACCCGGATATACAATATTTTTTTCTTCTTTATAATTAGATTTGTGAATATGTCCTAACGCAATATAATCGAAATTTTTGCTTTTAAGTATGGTACTTTTCATAGGATTATACTGTAAATCTAAGGTTGTACTAGCATCAACACTTCCGTGTATAACCAAAATATTTAACTTACTTGTATCTATGTTTAACTTGTCTATATTTACCCCTGTATTTATAAAATCGTTAAATCCATAACCGTATATTGTAACATTTTCATCTTCATATTTTTCTATTTCGCCTTTAAATATTTTTACATTATCACTCCAATTAAAATTGTTATAATATGAATTTTTTATATATGGGTCATGATTTCCTGGAGATATAAATATTTTTGTGTCCTTTATTTCTTTAAATAAATTATTTATAAATTCAATTGTAGTTTGCTTTACATATTCATGCTCATATAAGTCCCCTGAAATGAATAGATATGGAATATTTTCCTGTTTTATATAATCTATTACCTTTTTAAAAACCTGCCTTTGCTCTATTCTTCTTAAATCTCCTAAGTCTTTCTTTTGACTTAAAACTGTAAATGGAGCATCAAAATGCATGTCCGCAATATGCACAAATTTCATAATTTATTCCTCCTTTCATAATTTTTATAGAACTTTTGTTTTATAGTTTATCATATATATTTCCAGTAGTCAATATTTTGGCTTTAAATAGTACCTGCTATTGTGCTAAGATTTGAACCTAGTGCAGAGAAAAAATTTCCTAATGTATCTGTTTCATCTGCTGTTAACCCTTCTGAAATTTTTATAGCAATTATGCTAGCTAAAGCAACTAACTCACAGCCAGATAAATTAGTTAAACCCCCCATAAAAATCACCCACATCCTATAAATATATTCTATGCATTATATTGTAAAAGGTTTAAAGGGATAAAAAATTATTAAGAACAAAAGTGGTTTTGCCACACGGGTCGTCGGGGACGCCGACCCCTACAGCGTTTGCAATATGTTTTTTTGTAGAAGCGAGCCCCTAAGTCCGCCCGCATTATATCAACGAAAAAGGCGATTTTCCCTATACCAAAACATAAGGAACGACAAAAGTCGTTCCTCACAATTATTCTTCACTATTCACTATTTATTCGGAACGACGTTGGTCTAGTTCCCTACAAGTCTAGTCTTCGTCGTCAAATGCTCCAAATAATTCATCAAATTTTGCTTCTAATTCCTTTTGTAAATCTTCTGTATCTTCTTGCTTATCTTCTTTTTTGTCTTCTTCTATATCAAAAAGGTCATCTTGTGGTAACATTGGTGCCTCTGTATCTATCTTTTTATCATCATTTTTAAGTTTAACAGGAGCTTTTTTATCCTCCTCTGGCTCATCAAATAAATCATCTAATGATTCTATTGAGGTATTTTGCTGCTTATCGTCTTCAGATTCTTCCTTATATGGGTTATATGGATTGTATTTTCTCCATTTTCCTCTATCAATCGGATCTATATTGTTGTGATCCATTCTAGTTGAATCTAGTCTGCTAACTGTTCCTCTATCATTAAAGTAATAATGTTTATCTGCTTTTATAGGTTTTATACCTTTTTCATATATTATACATAAGTCATTATCTAATCTTCTTAATTCATCTGGTGTAAGAAGTGCTCTTCCTAATAATTGATCAGATACACTAGAACCTTGTTTCCAGTTATCTCTATTTTTATTTACTGATACACTATCTCTTATTAATGTTTTTTCTCCTAGTGCTTTAGAAAAATATTCTACTGTTTTTTGAGAGTTACTTCCTAGAAACAAGTGAGTATCACAGTTACCCATTATAGTCTCGTGTGATTTTTCATATACAGCCTCTAATTGATCTAAGTTTTGTAAAATAACACTAAATGATATTTTTCTACTTCTACTTGTTGATATCTTTTTATCGAAATCTGGTATTCTACCAATGTTTGCAAACTCATCAAGTATAAAATATGTAGGCATTTTTAAAGCCCCACCATTTTCGTCTGCAAAATCATATAATTGTTGTATCATTTGAGAGAAGAATATTGTAAGTAAGAAGTCATACGCTCCATGAGTATCTGATGAAATTACATATACAGCTGTTTTTCTTCTTCCTATATCTTCAAAATTTATTGTATCTGTAGATGTTAATTCTGCAATTTCTTTTGAATCGAACTTACCTAGTTTTGATTGCAATGTACTTAATATTGACCCATATGTTTTTTCTGGCGCTATCTCAATAGATTTATAATTCATTCTAGCTGGGTGGTCATAAGGTAATTGATTCATTAATTCTGTTAATAAGTTCCCTCCAGAATTACTATTTGCTGCTCTTACTAGTTCAGCACAACTTGCTAAATTCTGTTCTTCGTCTGGACGAGTCGCCATTAAAAAATATATTAAAGCCTTTAATAGCATTTCTGCCATATCTTCCCAGTATGGGTCAGATTTTTCACTTGCCATACCTTGTCCTTTTACTATTGTATTTGCAATAACGTCAACATCTATTTCACTTGCAATATGCATTAAAGGATTATATCCATCACTATTTTGAGGTCTTACTAAATTTAATATTTTAATATCATATCCTTGAGATTTTAAGTATCCTGCTGTTTTATCATACAATTCGCCTTTAGGGTCTGTAAAAACATATGACCCTAAGCATTGATATGCATTAGGTATAACATATGATGCAGATTTTCCGAGAACCAGAACCTCCGACTACTAGTACATTTACGTTTCCTCTTTTATCTACTGGCAAATAATTTTTCTGGGCTAATATTATTCCTTTATCAGGACTTAATATTTTATACTGTTCTCCATTAATACTCCAATCGCTTGAACCATGCTCAATGTCTTCATATTCGCTCTTAGGTATACCCTTAAAAAATCCTATTAAAATAAATGTTCCATATATTATTGTATAATACATAAAACATTTAAAAAATATCCCTAAATAATTGGCTGAAAAGCATAATGCTAATGCACCAAATGGATTTACTATATTTGTTCCAAATGTCATAAAAAAGCTTTGGCTATCCCATGTGCTTCCTGCTTTAAAAGAGTCACCTATAGCAAGTGCCATAGGGCAAATAAATACTATGGTTAATACAATCCATAGTATTATTGCTGCAGTTATTTTACCTCTATATTTTTTCACTGCTCCTTTAAATTTATATCCCATATTTCTCACCTTTTCTTTAGTGTGTTATTTCTCGTCCATATCTATTTCTTTTCTTAATTTTCCTTCTTTTCTCCATTCTGCTTTCATCTTTTCTGATATTACTGACTTACCTTTTTGTCCTATTAATTCTCCTTTATCAGAAATTCTACGACCTTTTTGGTCTATTTTATGTTCTTCAAATTTTATGCTCATTGTGTCTTTTTCATATAAAGAATAACTAAATATATTATTTCCTTGAGTTATTTCATCTAATAATTTATTACTTTTTTCAAGTGCTGTATTTACAAATACAACTTCTACCATACTTTTTGGTTTACTTTGCTTTTGTGTATTTTTAGATTTTTTTACTTCATTTGCCATATTCTATATCCTCCTTATAGGTCTCTCTTCGTTTTATCTTCTCTCACTTCAAATGCAAAGTAGCTTTTATAAGGTTGCAGTTTGCATTTTCCTTTTATCTCATTTGTATTTTCGTCCATAAATAAAACTGGCTTTACTTCTTCTGTAGTTTCTGGATCTATTATTGATATTGGTCTTTTCAGGTTAGGTGTATATGTAAATTCTTTATATTCTGTTTCTTCTTCATTGTATAAAGTTTTAAAATTCATTGGAACTGGTTTTTTAGAAATTCTTACTCTATCTTCTTCTAAAATTCCCATGTTTACAACTACTTTTTCCTTACCAAAGGAAAGTATCACCAACTTGTCTCCTTCAGGATGTGGTTCGTCAACAAAAAATGTTTTCTTTTTGTTTTGTCCAACCAACTCTTCTGTGTATTCTAGTCTTTCAACTGTATATTTTGGTGAATCCTTTAAATATTCTTTTTCTGTTTCCTTAATTTGATATATTACTGTATTTACATTTTGAGGATCTGTAATGCTAAAATGTTTTCCTTGTAAAAATTCCTCCATTTATTGCACCCCTCTTCTACATTTTTAGTTTTATCTTTTGTTCCATAACTACTTATAATTATACTCTACTTAAGAGCCATTGTCAACCTTTATTGTAAATTATGTAAATTAAACCTTGGCTCCCTTATTCAAGGGAGCTGTCGACGAAGGAGCCCAAAGGGTTCTTATATTATTTCTTATTTTAAAATCCCCCGGCACTACGTGCCACCCCCTTTAAGTAAAGGGGGCAAGGCTCTTCGTAGCAATCGTGCCACCTCCCTTATGTAAGGAAGGCAAGGTCACATTATATTAAAATACATAGCATTTTAGTCTCTTCTTGGGTTGAATTTTGATATTTCGCTTAGTCGTTCAAATAATTCCTTTTCATTTTCTGCTAGTTTTCTTGGTACTACTGTTTTTACTTCTGCAACTAAATCTCCTCTGCCACCTTTTCCATCTTTGTAACCTTTTTGTGGAATCTTTATTCTCTCTCCACTCTGTATTCCTGGCGGTATGTATAAAGAAACTTTTTCATCTATTCCATCTAAATTAACTCTAGTTCCTAATGCCGCTTCCCAAGGTGATAAGTATAAATCTGTTACTAAATCGTTTCCACTTATTTTAAATTTCAAATCATCTTTTATATTAATTCTTATAAATAGGTCTCCGTTCTTTCCACCATTAATTCCAGATTTTCCTTGACCTATTAATCTTACTTTCTCATTATTTCTTATACCTGATGGAACTTTTATAGCGAATGTTTTCATTTTTCCATCTATTGCTCTTAGGGATATTCTTTTTTCGCTACCAAAATATGCTTCTTCTATAGAAACACTTATCTCTGTTTCTATGTTTTCTCCCTTAGCTGGAACCTTCTTTGTTTTTTTAACTTCTGTTTTTTGCTCCTTTTCTCCTGAGCCAAAAAACATTGAAAAAATTTCGTTTGATGCTGTTTCTTTTTCTGTTTGATTATTTTCCTTTGCTTTTCTTCTTCCTATATAGTTGTTCCATTGTCTATCGTACTTCCTTTTGCTTTGTGCTTGACTTAATAATTTATATGCTTCATTTATATCTTTAAATCGTTCTTCACTTCTTTTATCTCCAATATTAACATCTGGATGATATTTTTTTGCTTGTTCTCTATATGCAATTTTTATCTCCTCTGATGTTACTTTATTTGTTTCTAATCCTAGTATTTTATAGTAGTCTTTAAATATCATTTAAACATCCTCCCTCCAAAAATCGAAGATTTTACGGAACGACGAGGGCGTCGTTCCCTACAAATTTTAGATAGTTTGTATTATAACACGCATAAGCAATTTTGGAAATAGTATTTTTAAAAATTGTGAATAAAATTTATTTTCTTGACTAATCTAATTCATTGTTATAATATGTACTTAAATTTAATTGTATATAGAAAGGAGCCTTTTTAATGGAGGAAAAACTTGTTAAGGTAAAGGAATTGTTAAAAAAACATAACCAAGAGCATTTGCTTACTTTTTTTGATGATTTAACTCTTGAAAATAAAGAATTATTGTTAAATCAAATCTTAGATATTGATTTTGAGTTAATGTCTAAATTATATGAAAATACAAAAAAGGAAATTGATATTGACACAAATTCTATAGAACCTATTTCTTATATAGACAAATCTAAATTGTCTCGGAGATGAGTTGAATTTATATAGTTCAAAAGGAATAGAAGCTATAAAAGAAAACAAATTAGCTGTTGTTACAATGGCTGGTGGACAAGGAACAAGACTTGGTCATAATGGTCCAAAAGGTACTTTTGACTTAGGTCTTCCAAATCATAAATCTATTTTCGAGATACTTTGTGATACTTTAATTTTAGCTAAAAACACTTATGGAGTTACTATTCCCTGGTATCTTATGACTAGTAATGAAAACAATCTAGCTACTGTAAATTTCTTTGAAGAAAATAACTATTTTGGGTATCCAAAAGAAGCTATCCATTTCTTTAAACAAGGCGAGCTACCTATGGTTGGAGAAAATGGAAAAATTCTTTTAAATGAAAATGGATTAATAAAACTTGCAGCAAATGGGCATGGGGGAATTTTTGAATCTATGTTTAAGAATCACGTTTTAGAAGATATGAAGTCTATTGGCATTGAATGGATATTTATAGGTGGAGTAGATAATGTTCTAGCAAAAATGGTAGACCCTGTTCTTATGGGCTTATGTATAAGTAATAGTACATTAGCCGGAGGAAAATCTATAGTTAAAGCTGGTCCAAAAGAAAAAGTTGGAGTATTCTGCAAGAGAAACGGTAAACCTAGTGTTGTTGAATACACAGAAATATCTGAAGAAATGGCAAATGCAACTGACAAAAATGGAGAATTAGTTTTTGGTGAATCACATATAATATGTAATTTATTTAATATTAAAGCACTTGAGGCTATAAGTAAGAATAGTTTACCTTATCATTCAGCCTTTAAAAAAGCTAGTTATATGAATGAAGAAAAACAAATAGTAACATCAGATGTGCCAAATGCATACAAATTTGAAGCATTTATATTTGATGCATTTAGCACCCTAGATGATATGTCTATTTTAAGGGTAAAAAGAGAGGATGAATTTGCCCCAGTAAAAAATGCTACTGGTGTGGATAGTCCAGAAACAGCAAGAAATTTATATTTGAATTATTGGAACAATTTAAATATAATTTAATGAATAATTAATGTGTTTTTCGCAATATAATATAAATAAAAATCTGCCACTCCTTAAACGCGGTAAATGTTGTAGGGAACGACGCCCTCGTCGTTCCGTTAAAATGTATCGCTACGATAATATGGCTATCTACAGTTAGACCTACCAGAAGGCGGAGTTCGATTTTTATTTATATTATATTGCTCTAAAATTAATGAATATATATTTTCTAATCTGATAAAATGTAATAATTAAATTTTGGGAGGTAAAAAATGGATTACAAAGAAAAATATAATGAATGGTGTAATAACCCTTCATTTGATGAAGAAACAAAAAAGGAATTACTTAGTATACAAACTAATGAAGCTGAAATACAAGATAGATTTTATAAAGATTTAGAATTTGGTACAGCAGGACTTCGTGGAGTTATAGGTGCTGGAACAAATAGAATGAATATATACACTGTAGGTAAAGCAACACAAGGTTTGGCAAATTTTATAATCAAACAAAATGGACAGAAAAAAGGTGTTGCAATAGCTTATGATTCAAGACATATGTCTAAAGAATTTAGTGAGCAAGCAGCCTTATGTCTAAATGCAAATGGTATTAAAACATATATATTTGATTCATTACGTCCTACACCTGAGTTATCCTTTACAATTAGAGAGCTTGGTTGCATTTCTGGAATTATAATAACAGCAAGCCATAATCCACCAGAATATAATGGATACAAGGTATACTGGGATGATGGTGCACAAATAGTTGCACCAATAGATAAGGGAATTATAGACGAAGTAAATTCAATTACAGATTATTCTTCTATTAAAACAATGTCTTTAGAAGAAGCAAAATCAAAAGGATTATATAATGTAATATCAACTGAAATTGATGATAAATATATTGCTGAATTAAAAAAATTATTAGTGCACCCAGAATTAATTAAACAAGAAGCCGAAAACATTAAAATAGTTTATACACCTTTACACGGTACAGGAAATGTGTTAGTTCAAAGAATTTTAAAAGAAATTGGATTTACAAATGTATATATTGTAAAAGAACAAGAACTACCAGACGGAGATTTCCCTACAGTAGCTTATCCAAACCCAGAAGACCCAAATGCATTTGAATTAGCTCTAAAACTTGCAAAAGAAAAAAATGCAGACATAGTATTGGCTAATGACCCAGATGCAGATAGATTAGGTGTATATGTAAAAGATACTAAATCTGGCGAATATATACAATTTAATGGAAATATGACAGGAAACTTGATTTGTGAATATATTTTATCTCAAAAAAAATCTGCAAATACATTGCCAGAAAATAGTGCAGTTATTAAATCTATTGTTTCTTCAAACCTTACTGATGCAATATGTAAGTCTTATGATATTGCAATGTTTGAGGCTTTAACAGGATTTAAGAATATTGCAAAGATTATAAGAGATTTTGAAGAGCAAAATTCATACGACACTGTATTTTCATACGAAGAAAGCTATGGTTGCATAATAGGAACTCACGCTAGAGATAAAGATGGAATTGTAGCTGTAATGTGTTTATGCGAGGCAGTCTGCTATTATAAAACTTTAGGGTTGACTCTATGGGATCAAATGAACAAAATGTATGAAAAATATGGTTATTATATAGAAGGACAACATTCATTAGTATTAAAAGGTGCTGAAGGTGCTGAAAAGATAAAGCAAATGATGAGTGATATTAGATCAAATCCACCTAAAGCCTTTGGAAGCTATACAGTTACTAAATTTTCAGATTATGAAACAAGCAAAGTAATAGATTATGCAACAAATAAGGAAGCTACAATAAATCAGCCAAAATCTAATGTATTATACTTTGATTTAAATAATAATGCTTGGTGCTGTGTTCGTCCATCTGGAACAGAACCTAAAATAAAATTCTATATTGGAGTAAAAGGTACTTCTCTAGATGATGCAAAAGAAAAGTTAGAAACATTAAAAAATGATGTGTTAAATGGTTTAAGTTAATATAATAAGAATAGGCATCGCATAGGTCAAGACCTTAATCAACCTGTTCAATGAAGAATACTCATATTTTTAGTTTTTTTGCATAAACTATTGATTATTACCTTGGTTTATTGTATAATCAAGTTAATAATTAATTATTAGAGAAATGCTTTGCACCCCTTGTTGGGAGCAGAGCATTTCTCCTTTCTTTTTTCCTCTTATATACTTTTATAAATTTTTCCCCATTCAAAACATAAATTTTATTAACCCATAAAAATTTTCCGGTTTTATATATTTCGTCAATTTGTTTTAGTATTGCATTATTACTCACTGTTTGAAGTGTATTGTCAATTATAAAATTATTAGCTTGTCTTTTGCTATCTCTTATTGCTGTTTTTACACAATCGTTTATTCTTTTACTAGTAATTCTTTTTAGATCAATTTTTTCTCTTCTAAAAATATAATCTGGTGTTTTTATTCCTTGAGGAAAATTAATATTAGGTAATATCTTTACATTACCTCCAAACGTTTTATTCAACAGTTTTGCAACCTCTATTTCTCTTTCATTATGTTTATATACTACATTATGCCCATCTACTAAATACTTTTTATTATCGTATTTAAAATACTTTTGTTTACTGACTTTACCTTTATTAGGCTTCGCATTATTATACATTTGACTTGTTATATCTATATATTGCAAATCTCTTACCTCACTGTTTTTATTTTTGTTTTAGGGAATTTTTTATTACTGAATTGTAATATTTTTGAATTAAAAAAATTTATATTTATATATTATCACTGCTATTTTGTTAATTCAAGCTGTTTTTATCTACAAAATATGACAAATTTGGTGCAATAATAAATGTGGGGTGATTAAGGTCTCGATCCTCTACAGTGTGCAATGGGTTTTTATAAATATGATAAAACCCCTTCCCTTAATATGAAATCATATTAAGAGAAGGGATTGTTAATCAAAGTTTCCTTACTTTACACTCTAGTTACATCAGTTGCAATGCTTCCATTAAATAGATATGTATTATCCGTATTATGCCATATAGAACTAACTTTTACTGTTTCTAACATTGTACAATCATAAAACATTTCGCTACAACTAAAATATCCATCTCCCTCTTCTGGGTAATAAAAGCTTGTTAAATCCAATTCTGTTAATTTCGTACATCCCTTAAACATATTATCCATACCACTGCCATATCCTCCTCCTGCATTGTTAATTCCAATAGTATTAAAATTACTTACATCTAAAGTTTCTAAGTTAGTACATCCTTCAAACATACTTCCAAAACACCATACTTTGCTTGTTTCAAAATTACTTAAGTTTAATGTCTTTAAACTACTACAATTTCTGAACAATGCTGACATATAGTCTACTTTACTTGTATTAAAACTACTTACATTTAGCGATGTTAAACTACTACAATCTCTAAACATATAGTTTATATCTGTTACTTGTCTTGTATCAAAGCTGCTTAAATCTAAGCTTTGTAGATTGCTACATCCATCAAACATTTCAGACATTCTTGTTACATTACTTGTGTTAAAATTACTTAAATTTAGTGTATTTAATCTAGTACATCCTTTAAACATAAACCTCATAAGAATTACATTAGTCGTATTAAAATTACTTAAATCTAATGATGTTAATCTATTACATTCTGTAAACATCCATGACATATTAATTACATTACTTGTATCAAAATTACTTACGTCTAATGATGTTAAACCACTGCAAGCATTAAACATTTGCTCCATATCTGTAACTTTGCTTGTATCAAAGTTACTTACATCTAATGAGATTAAATTGCTACATCTAGCAAACATACTTCTCATATCAGTTACATTACTTGTATCAAAGTTACTTACGTCTAACGATGTTAAACTGCTACATCCGCCAAACATATTAACCATACTGTCTACTTTGCTCGTATCAAAATTACTTAAGTCTAATAATCTTAAAGCACTGCAGTTACTAAACATAGACCACATACTTTTTACATTACTTGTATCAAAGTTGCTTAAATCCAATGATGTTAATCTATTACATTCTGTAAACATACATGACATATTAATTACATTACTTGTATCAAAGTTGCTTACGTCTAATGATGTTAAATTACTGCATCCATTAAACATTTTAAACATTCCTGTAACTTTGCTTGTATCTAAATTACTTAAATCCATTGTTGTTACATTAGTCATATTATAAAATAAATAGTCTGTTTTCAATGGTACTATTTTTTCTGCTATAACTACTTTGGTTATACTCTCCCTATCTTCTAACCATGGACTATTATTTTCGCTAAATGTGTAATTATGTATATTATCATATGACGCTTCTAATGTTCCATATCCACTTAGTTCTTTATTTGCATTTGTAAATACTAATGTCTTATCTGTTCCATCCGCATATAATTTAGCCCATACTTGTAAGCTTTGCCATTTTGCATATAAAGTAGTACTTTCAGTTATTATATATTTTCCATCTACTAAAGTTACTTCTGTTGTTAATTCTTCATCTGTGTACCAACCTTTAAATTCGTGATCCTCTTTTGTTGGTGTAGGTAGAGTTGCGGTTTCTCCTCCTTTTCCTTCTATAACTGCTGGAACTACTATTCCCCCATTCGCATTAAGTTCTACTGTATATGTAGGTCTTACGTCTACTATTCTATATGTATCTTCCTCTTCTTCGCTTGTTTTATCATTTTTTACAATGTCATATCCAGATTTTATACATACTATTGGGCGGAAACCTAGTTCATTATGTAATACAGACCATTTACCAACAGTTCCTGACCACGTTAATCCATATATATCAAGGCTTATCATTCCTCCTGGAGAAGCTACCCACATTCCTGGGCTTTTATTCTTATCGCTTTTTATATAAATACCATTAAAATCATCTTTTGTTAATCCGTTTAGATTAGTTCCTGTAATTTCACCTTCTTCCACACTTCCTGTACTACTGGTATATTTATCATCTGTATTCCATTTTGTTTCATATCCTATTGAATTTATACTATCGCATTCAATATATTTATCTGGGTGTGTTGCTTTATATGAAGCACAAAATAGTTGTATTGTTGGTCCACCTATTGCATATTCTGCCATATCACTATTTGCAAATTTCTCACTCCATTTAGTTGTATCCATCATATAAGCTATTGCTCTCATATTATGATTCGTATTATCTGGATATGATGTTAAATATATATTTAACCATTTTTGTGCTTTTGGATTTGTATTATTTAATATCCACTCACTTCCTGAATAATCGTTTCCATTAACCATGTCGACAAACTTAGCCTCAAAAACTGTATTTCCTCTATTTAATGCAGTACCTACTGTACTCGTTGGCAAATTATTATATGCCACATAATCATCTGCTATTAAATAAATATTTTCATCATCTTTATGATATATTCTCCATTTTATTCCTTCTACTGGAGATTCATAATTTGTTACTTCTTTTCCATAATACTCTGGTACTAAAGTAGGAGTAATATCTAATCCTTCATTTTCTCCATTTTTGCAGTTACGTGCTATTGTTTCATTTCCTGCATTGTCTACTGCTTTTACTACTATTTTATAAGTTTGTCCTTCTGTTAATTCTGTAAAGGTATATTCTCCACTTTCTACTATTTCTGTCCACTCTTCTTCGTCTATTTTAAATTTGTAGCCTGCTATTCCACTCTTTGCACTTCCGTTTGCTGCTTCTGCATCTGCTGTTGATGCTGTTAATTTTATTGTGTTAGCTGTTGTTTCTATTGTTACATCAAAGTCAACTGGTGGTAGTTTGTCTATTTTATCTATTAATAATGTTTTTTCTGTGCTTGTTTGATTTTTATTATCCTTCATTCTTGCTTTTACTGTTGTGTTTCCTTCTACTTCTACTGGTTCAGTATATGTTGTCCAGTTGTATCCATTATCTATACTTATCTCTTTTGTTAATCCTGCTATTTCTGGATATGTTATTGTTACTGTTACATTTTGATTTGTCCAATTTTCTGTGCTTGGGAATGCTTCTATTGTTATTTCCTCTCCTGTTTCTTCAATTAAATCATCTATTGTTTTTGTTTCTGTTTCTTCTCCTTCTCCTTCATTTCCCTTACTATTTTTTGCCATTCTTTCGTTTCCTGCGTTATCTATTGCTTTTACTTTTATTGTATATTGTGTCCCAGATGTTAAGTTTGAAAAAGTATGTGTTCCACTTGTTGCAATTTCTGTCCATTCTTCTTCATTTATTTTAAATTTATATCCTGCCATTCCACTCTTTCCATTATCTTCTGTTGCATCTGCATCTTCTGCTAACGCACTTACTGTTATACTATCTGTTGTTGAAGTTACAGTCATTGTAAATTCTTTAGGTGCTAGTTTATCTATATTTGTTATTTCTAATGCTTTTTCTGTACTTGTTTGATTTTTGTTGTCCTTCATTCTTGCTTTTACTGTTGTGTTTCCTTCTACTTCTACTGGTTCAGTATATGTTGTCCAATTGTATCCATTATCTATACTTATTTCTTCTGTTAATCCTGCTATTTCTGGATATGTTACTGTTATTGTTATATTTTCATTTGTCCACTCAGTTGTACTTGGAGTTATTGTTATTTCCTCTCCGGTTTCTTCAATTAAGTCATCTATTGTTTTTGTTATTGTTTCCTCTCCTTCTCCTTCATTTCCCTTACTATTTTTTGCCATTCTTTCGTTTCCTGCATTATCTATTGCTTTTACTCTTATTGTGTATTGCGTTCCAGATGATAAATTTGAAAAAGTATGTGTTCCACTTGTTGCAATTTCTGTCCATTCTTCTTCGTTTATTTTAAATTTATATCCTGCTATTCCACTCTTTGCACTTCCGTTTTCTGCTTCTGCATCTTCTGCTAGCACACTTACTGTTATACTATCTGTTGTTGAAGTTACAGTCATTGTAAATTCTTTAGGTGCTAGTTTATCCATATTTGTTATTTCTAATGTTTTTTCTGTACTTGTTTGATTTTTACTATCCTTCATTCTTGCTTTTACTGTTGTGTTTTCTTGTATTGTTTCACTTCCAGTATATGTTTTCCAATTTTGTCCGTCATCTGTGCTTATTTCTTTTATTAATCCTGCTATTTCTGGATATGTTACTGTTATTGTTATATTTTCATTTGTCCACTCAGTTGTACTTGGAGTTATTGTTATTTCCTCTCCAGTTTCTTCAATTAAGTCATCTATTGTTTTTGTTATTGTTTCCTCTCCTTCTCCTTCATTTCCCTTACTATTTTTTGCCATTCTTTCGTTTCCTGCATTATCTATTGCTTTTACTCTTATTGTGTATTGCGTTCCAGATGATAAATTTGAAAAAGTATGTGTTCCACTTGTTGCAATTTCTGTCCATTCTTCTTCGTTTATTTTAAATTTATATCCTGCTATTCCACTCTTTGCACTTCCGTTTTCTGCTTCTGCATCTTCTGCTGATGCTCTTACTGTTATGCTATCTGTTGTTGATGTTACAGTCATTGTAAATTCTTTAGGTGCTAGTTTATCTATATTTGTTATTTCTAATATTCTTTCTGTACTTGTTTGGTTTTTGCTATCCTTCATTCTTGCTTTTATTATTGTGTTTCCTTGTATTGTTTCACTTCCAGTATATGTTTTCCAGTTTTGTCCGTCGTCTGTGCTTATTTCTTTTGTTAATCCTGCTATTTCCGGATATGTTACTGTTACTCTTACATTTTGGTTTATCCAGTTTTCTGTGCTTGGAGTTGCTGTTATTCTTATTCCTCCTAAGCTTTCTATTAAATCATCTATTGTTCCTATTGTTATTTTCTCTCCGTTTTCGTCATTTCCATTAGAATTCTTTGCCATTTTTTCATTTCCTGCATTATCTATTGCTTTTACTTTTATTGTATACTCTATTCCAGGTGTTAAATCGCTAAATGTATATGTTGTCTCTGTTGTTTTATATGAATTGCTCCATATTCCATTTATTAATATATATTCGTATTCTTTTATTCCACTCTTTCCATTATCTTCTGTTGCATCTGCATCTTCTGCTAACGCATTTACTGTTATACTATTTGTTGTTGAAGTTACAGTCATTGTAAATTCTTTAGGTGCTAATTTATCTATGTTTGTTATTTGTTTTTGTTGTTCTTCTAATACTACTCCACTTGTGTTTACTACTCTTGCTTTTATAGTTATGTTTTTTTCTACTGTTATTGGTGCTGTGTAATCTACCCATGTGTTTCCAT
>CATKWX010000009.1 GCA_949840345.1 uncultured Eubacteriales bacterium | reverse complement strand
TATTATTAAATAAGGTGGGATTTGTGTGGAAGAAGAAAGAATATTAAACGAAAATGAGTGGTTAGTTAAAAGTATTGCTAAAAAATATATAGGAAATGGTGTACCATTTGAAGATTTATTACACTATGGAAGATATGGTCTTTGGATAGCATCAGAAAAATTTGATGAAAGCAAAGGAACTAAAATATCTACACTTGCCACCCCTTGGATCAAATGGGAAATTGAAGATTATATTGCTGAAACAAAAGGTATTTCAAATTATAATAGCAAACGAATAAATAAAATGAAAAAAGTAGAAAACGAATTAACACAAGAGTTAAAACGTGATCCTACTGATAAAGAGGTTGCTGATAGATTAGAAATACCATTAGAGAAATTAGTTGAATTGAAAACATTATCACAACAAAATATCTCATTAGAAAGTACTATTGATAGTGAAAGTGATGCTACTCTTTCTGATGTTATTGCTGATAACTCTATGACACCTGAAGAACAAACAATAGATAATGAAAACAAAAAAGATATTCAGCTAATAAAAGAGGCTTTTTTTAAAACTTTATATCCTCACGAAAAACTTATTTATACATTTAAATACAAAGAAGAAATGAATGATACAAATATAGCAAAAAAGCTTGGAGTTAATAGAGTTAAAATTAAGAAAATAGTAGAAAATATTAACAATAAACTTAATGATTTTTATGAATCTGACGAATATCATAATATAACTAATGGAAAAACAGATCGTTTATTGAAAGATATTATTGAAAAACAAAAGAGAAATATTGATATATCTGCAAAGACTGAAAAAATTGCTAAATATGAAGATTATGAAAAATTAGAAGAAAAAAACTTTAAAGATATATCAACAAGATTTCAAGAAGAATATGCAATAAATTTAAGATATCCAACTTTCGAAGAACAATTTAAAAATATTTGTGAACAAAAAGATATAACTGAATCAATGTTTTGCAGAGCAACAAATTTAAGTGAAGAGACGTTTAAATATTATAAAACTAAGGGAGCAATACCAAGTATAAAAGCAATGGTATCTTTTGGTATATACTTCAAATTATCAAGTCATACTATAAATGCACTTCTAGATACAGCTGGATATAGTTTTAAAAAAAATAATAGGACGCATCTTGCATATGCCTTTGTTCTGGAGAAATTAAATGGATATCCTATTGAATATTGTAATAAAGTATTAGAATTATTAGGTATTGAAGAAAAAGATTTTTTAAATATTTATCCACAGGCTAAAAAGAAGAGCAAGAAAAAACAAGAACAAAAGAAAAACTAAAATAAAAAATAATTATTTATCATAGTATTTTGATTTATTGATTTTAATAGAAGCTGTAGTAAAATACGGCTTTTTTTTGTATGTAAAAAAAGGGTGTATCATTTATACACCTTTATTTTTCAGCCAAATATACAATCGCCTATAACTATAGTGTCAGCGAGAGAATCGTTCGACAACATTTAAAAATCTAAAGAAAGGAGAATAAAGTCTATGAAAATTGTAGGTATTGAAGAAAGAATTGGCGTATATGAAGATAATCCATTTCATAATGTTAATCTTCATTGTGCAGAAGAGTTCGGCAATAACGATAAAAGCGAAGGACTTAAGGTTTCAATAGTTAAAGTAAAGTATAATGTCTTAACAAAAACTTTTGGCAAAGAATTAACTACGTTAGAAATTAAAAGTCTTGTAGGCAGAGATGTAGAAGAATTTCATTACGATAGATACGGAAATGTTAGTCTTATAGAATTCGTTGGCTCTACCGAAACAAGCAAAAAATAATGCAAAATTAAAGTGTATACAGGTGGTGTAGTTTATAGCTACACCCTACCTGTAACTAATTTTTAAAAGGAGAAGAATTATGAATCTATTACAATTAAAAGAAGTTTTTGATCTAAACAAGAACAAAACTATAACGTTAAATGACGACTACTACATATTTATATTTAATAAATATTATACCACTATCAGCATATACGATAATGACATATTGAATTATAACGAAATAGCTCAAATTTTTTATTCAGATACGGGAGAAGTTTGGTTAGCTTTAGCAAAAGAAGAAATCGGCATTACATATATAGATAAAATAGAATATAGCTTAACAGATTCTATTGATAAGTTAGATTTATCGCCTGATCTGTTGGAAGCATTAAAGGAGAAGATGTATGAAGAATCAAGTACAAAATAAATTAAGTTTTGAAGAAAGACAAATCAGAAGAAGAAATCAAAAAGTAAATGAATTAAGATTTAAGCAAGGTATAAAAGAACTATTTTCAAAAAAGCTAAAATTTATAATATTTTCACTCTATATAATCATTGCAATACTTCTTTGGATTCTTATTTATGATCCAAGTAGTTATAAGAATATTTTTAAATTATTAGTCTACATTCTATTTTGGTTAATTTTTGGTATTTTTACCTTTGGTATTATAACGTGGTTTGGAAAGCCTAAAAAAGCAAAAAAAATAGAAGACGACGTAAAAGATGTTCTCAATATAAAAGAAGATCACAAAGTACCTATTTATGTTTCAAAATTTAAAAGAAGATGCAATATTAACAATAATATTAACACTTTTAAGTTTTATTCTCCTGATTTTTCAGAATCTAAATACGAAGAAAAAAGAACAGATATAGAACAAAAATTAGGAATCAAGATTATAGATAAAATAGAAAGTGATCAAGAATATATATACTTTGATTTTATTTTAAAGAAAAGTATTAAATCAAAAGGAGAATTAAAAGATGACAGAATCTAGTAATACCTTAACTTTGGGCTATGATTTGGAATATTGGAAAAACTTTGGAATTAAAAAAGAAATAAATGTTGATATTTCGCCACGAACAAATTCCCATATTCTATTATCGGGAATGAGTGGATCGGGTAAGTCATTTGCTGAATTCGGGTTACTAACAAAGCTAATTTTGGCTGATCCGTCAGGGGAATACTATTTTGCCGATTACAAAGCTGACGATATGTTCGAATGTTTGCGTGGCACTCCCCGTTATCGTTCTTTCAAACAAACAACGGAGTTATTGGAAATAGTTCACAATAGGTTAAATGATAGAATGTCAGGAAAAGACAAGACACGCCACCCTATCACTTTTATATGGGACGAATATATGGCAAATATACTTGCTCTTATGAATGAAGATAAAACAAGGGCTAAAAAAGTTATGAATGATGTTAGCGAAATACTTTTAATGGGTAGGTCTAAATCTATAAGGCTTGTATGCTCTTGTCAGCGACCTGATGCTGTGGCTTTCCCTGTTGGATCGAGATTAAATTATGGAATAGTTATAATTTTAGGTGTTGGGAAATCGATATATGAAATGCTTATGCCCGATCATTTGGAACAAATAAAAAAGAAAGAATTTAATCGTGGCGAGGGTGCAGTTTTATTACAGAGTGCTGATCTACACTTTATCAAAATAGGACAAGTTAATGATATGGAACGTATAAAAGAAATTTGTATAGAAGCATTATCAAAACCAATAGACGGTGGCGAAGCGTAGCGAAAGCCACCGTAAAGGAGGGGTTAGCATTGCCCCCGACTTCGATACAGATACAAATTGCTAATGAATCGTTGAAAAATCAATAAAAAACGATGTATCTAATGTTGATACAAGGAGGTTAAAACACTATGGAATTTAAAAATGAGCCTAGTAAATCTTGGTTTTGCGAATTTAATAATCCTGAATTACACGGATTCGAGGGTACACCAGAAGAAATAGTAGATAAAGTTATCGAAATATGGACTAAAGATAATCCACAAAGAACCTGTGCAGTTGCTTATTGCATTTCAGCAAAGGGATTAAAACACCTACATTGTGTACTAGAAGATAAGAAAAGCATTAGATTCTCTGGGATCAAAAAGCTATTTAATGGTATGAATATTCAGCCTACAAAAGGAAATAAGCAACAGGCAGACGATTACATAAACAAACGTGGGAAATATGAAGAAAAAGGCGAAAAAGTACTTTTAATAAAATATTGTGGAGATATCCAAGGAAAGCAAGGAAAACGAAACGACATAGAAGCTATCGAAGAATTGATCGAACAAGGTCTAACTCCGAATGAAATTTTTGATATATCACTTGCATATAGAAAATTTGAAAAAATTACTAAAGATGCATACTACCGAAAAAGATATAAAGAAACTCCACCTAAAAGAGATGTCAGAGTATATTGGCATTATGGAAAGGCTGGGACAGGTAAAAGTTATACATACATAAAATTAGCCGAAGAATATGGAGAAGAAAATATTTACAGAGTAAGTGAATATACGAATGGTTTTATAGACAAATATAATGGAGAACCTATACTCTTTATGGATGAGCTACGAAGTGAAAGCCTACCTTATACCTTACTTCTGACTATGATAGAGGGCTATAAAACACAGATTCATAGTCGCTACACTAATAGTTTTTGCCTTTGGAATGAAGTACATATAACAAGTATATTTCCACCTGATGTATTATATAAACAAATGTATTTATTTAAAAGTGATACTTACGATCAATTAAAAAGAAGAATAAATCTTATAGTCTACCACTATAAGGAAAATGACAAATTCTTAACAAAAGAAATGACTATGGAAGAATACAGAGAATTTTCTTACTTAAATTCTGATTATGATTAAAATTTTAAAATGAAAGGAAATGGTTCTAATGCAAAAAGAATTTTATAGATCAAATAACAATGATGTTCCTATAAGTGAAAAATATACACTTACTATTGAAGAGGCATCAAAGTATTTTCGTATAGGCGAGAATAAACTTCGCAAGTTAGCAGAAGCAAATCTCAATTCTAGTTGGGTGCTAATGAATGGGAATCGAATTCAAATAAAAAGAAAGCAATTAGAAAAAATAATAGATTCTTTAAATGCGATATAGAAAAATGAGCCTTGTTTGTGATATAATGATATTGCATATCAAGGCTCTTTCTAATTGAAAGGAGCAAAATATATGTCAGAAAAAAGAAGAGATAAAAAAGGACGTATACTACAAAATGGAGAGAGCCAAAGAAAAGACGGAAGATATGCTTATAAATATATTGATAATTTCGGGAAGCCAAAATTTTTGTATGCTTGGAAGCTTACACCACTAGATAAATTACCAAAAGGAAAAAGAGAAGATTTATCATTAAGGGAAAAAGAAGAAGCATTACAAAAAGACTTATTCGATGGAATAGACTCTACAGGTAAAAAAATGACTGTCTGTGATCTTTACGAGAAATATATCAGAATCCACTCTAATGTACGAGATAATACAAAAGTAGGACGAGAAAGGCTTTTAAAATCCCTAAAAGAAGACAAACTTGGAGTATGTGCTATTGAGAATGTAAAGCCGTCAGATGCTAAAGAATGGGCTATACGAATGAAATTAAAGGGTACTCCGTATCAAGTCATTAAGAACGATCAAAGGTCTTTAAAAGCTATATTTTATATGGCGATAGAAGACGACTGCATAAGGAAGAATCCATTTAAGTTTAAACTTAAGGACATAATCGACGACGATACAGAGTCTAGAGTTCCACTTACACCATTACAAGAACATAACTTATTAGAGTTTATGAAAAATAGTAAAATCTATTATAAGTATGTAGACGATATAATAGTATTTCTTGAAACAGGTTTAAGGGCATCTGAATTGTGTGGATTAACAGAAACAGATTTGGATTTTACGAATCGTGAAATCAATATCGATCACCAATTATTAAAAAATAAACAAGGTTATTACATTGAAACACCTAAAACAGATGCAGGAGTTAGAAAAGTACCTATGAGTGATAAGTGTTTTCAAGCATTAAAACGAATTATAGCAAATAGGAAGAATATTAAATCTATTGTTATTGACGAATATAGCAACTTTGTATTTCTAAATCGAAATGGACTTCCAAGAATAGCAAGAGATTATGCTAACGTATTTCGTGGTCTAGTTTCTAAATACAATGAATGCCACACAGAATCATTACCACATAAAACAACACCTCATAGCCTAAGGCATACATTCTGTACTAAAATGGCTAATTCAGGAATGAATCCAAAAGCATTACAATATATTATGGGACACTCTAATATTCTTATAACATTAAGTTACTACGCACACGTAAATTCAGAATCAGCAAAGATCGAAATGGAAAGAGTATTAAAAAGTGAAATTTACTACTTTTTTACTACTTTTGAAAGCGAAAATATAAGAAATTATGAGAATATATGTGAGAATCTTCCAAAACAAGAAAAGCCACAAACCCTTGTAAAACCAAGTTATAGTGGCATATAAGAATTTATAAAAAGTTATTAAAAAATTATGTACTATTTTATGGTAAAAAATATATATTTAATAAAAATAACTTTTGTAGAAAAGAGGAATTGTTATGAATGAAAGAGTAATTTGTTATAATAGTATAGATGGAACAAGATTAAGTGGAACACTTATGAGAAAAGAACAAAATAAAAGTTGTATAGTTATGTGCCATGGACTTAAAACTGATAGAGATGAATATGGCGATTTTACTAAGTTATCAGAGATACTGGTAGATAATGGTTATGATACTTTTCGATTTGATTTTAGAGCCCATGGAAAAAGTGATGGAAAAGATATTGAAATGACAATGGAGGGGCTAAAGAAAGACCTGGAAGCAACTTTATGGTTAGTTCAAAATGAAGGATATTCTCAATTAATGATACTAGGTGCAAGTTTTGGTGCTAGTGTTTTAAGTTTAATTAATTATGCTTATTTTCCACAAGTAAAAAAAATGATTGTATATTCTGGTTCTATTGACAATAACAAAGGAAATCCAAAAGGATCATTGGGAATCCGAAATTATAGAAAAGCTTTAACAGAGGGTAGTGTAAATATCAAAAGTAAAACGACTGGAAAAATAATGTCACTTAGTAAAACATTTATGAGAGAGACAAGAGAGTTACAACCAGAAGAAAGAATTAAAAAGATTAATATGCCAATATTATTTTTGCAAGGAACAGCAGATCAAACTACACCATATAAAGTCAATAAGAATATTGCAGAACAATGCAAAGAAGCTTATTTTGTAGCGATTGAAGGAGCATCACATGGACTTCATAGACAAAATGATAGAGAAATAGCAGTTCGATATATTCTAAGATTTTTACAAATGGAAAAAAGCCAAGAAAAAACTAATAGGGATAGATAAAAAATACTATGAAATTTAAAAGTTTTATGTTAAAAAACATATATACAGTTGATGAGTCAATTATTTTTTTGAGCAAAATGTGGGTGGAGCACTATTAAAAATAGGATATTTTTTTCACAAATAACCTCCTAAATCGCTCCAAATATGCGACTTTAACAGGTCACAATTAATAATGAATAGAGAATAATTAATTCAAAATTTTATTCTATGAATTTTTATCTAATAAAAAATTTCCAAATTTATAAAATTATAAAAAATAAAAATCTTGATAATATCAGAAAAATATTTAGATTATTGTAATTCAAAATAAGGATGTGAAGCTATGGAAGAAAATAAGGCGATAATTCAAAATGAATTATCTAATGAAGATATCAAAAGTTTAATATACACAATAAGAGATAAGCAAGTAATGCTAGATAGCGACGTAGCTATGTTATATCATTATGAAACTAAAAATATAAATAAAGCTGTAAAAAGGAATATTGATAGATTTCCAGAAGATTTTTGTTTTCAACTTACTAAAACAGAAATGGATAAAATGTGGTTCCAAAATGGAACCACATCAAAAGGAGAAAATAACAAATATAGAAGTGAAAAATATTTGCCATATGTATTTACAGAACAAGGAATAGCAATGCTTTCAGGTGTATTAAAAAATAATATTGCCGTAGATGTAAGCATAAATATTATGAGAGCTTTTGTAGAAATGCGAAAATTTATAAATACCAATAAGAATTTATTTGAAAGAGTAATTACTGTTGAAAATAAAATGGATAAAAAATTTATAGAGCAGGACAAAAAATTTAATATAATATTTAATCAACTTCAACTAGAGGAAAATATCAAACAAAGAATATTTTTTGATGGACAAATATATGACGCATAGAGCTTGATTATAGATATCATAAAAAAGGCAAATAGCAAGATTTTAATTATATTGTACAATGTAGGGAACGACGCCCTCGTCGTTCCGAGTGGCGAAGCCACCTTTGTTCTTTACCCTAGCAAAAAATAAAAAAGTAATTATAATTATTGTGTATATTAATTTATATTGATATAATATACTAAATGAGATTAATTAATGGAGTGATAGTAGTGGAAGAATGTTTATTTTGTAAATGGAAACAAGAAAAGGAAAAAATGATATTAGAAAATGAATATGCATTTGCTAGATTCGACGACTTTCCTGTAAATAAAGGACATCTTCTTTTTATGACCAAAAGACACGTTAAGAATTTCTTTGAAACTACATTAGAAGAGAAGAATGCAATATTTGAGTTAATGGATAAAGCTAAAGAGATACTAGATAAAAAGTATAATCCTAGTGGATACAATATTGGTATGAATTGTGGGATATCAGCAGGACAAACGGTTATGCATATACATGTTCATTTGATACCTAGATACAACGGAGATGTAGAAAATCCAAGAGGTGGAATAATTGATGGAGCAATTCCTAGAAGATAAAATTATTAAAATACATAAATCTAAAATGATTTATAAATAGAAAAATT
The DNA here is from genome assembly GCA_949840345.1 of uncultured Eubacteriales bacterium. Taxonomy (GTDB): domain Bacteria; phylum Bacillota; class Clostridia; order TANB77; family CAG-508; genus CAKPQL01. The sequence continues at coordinate 46,452 of CATKWX010000009.1, read as the reverse complement.
GAAAGAGAATATAGAGTTGGAGCAAGAATTATTGAAGAAGCACTTATGGAGAACATATTAGAATAAAACTATCGTAAAATATATACATTTAAGGAAATATGTGGTATAATTAATATGTTGTGAAAAATTTAAAAGAGGTGACTTATGGGATTTTTTGAAAAACTAAAGAATGGTTTAGGAAAAACTAGAGATTCATTTAGCGAAAAAATGAATAACGTATTTAGTAATTTTAGAAAAGTAGATGAAGAGTTATTAGAAGAACTAGAAGAAATATTAATAATGTCAGATATAGGATTTGATGCATCTTCTAAAATAATAGCAAATTTAAGAGATAGAATAAAAAAAGAAAAAATTACAGAGCAAGAACAAGTTAAAAGTACATTAAAAGAAGAAATGATAAAAATATTAGATGAACCAAATAAAGAGCTTAAACTAGATACAAAACCATCAATTATTCTAGTAGTTGGTGTTAATGGAGTACGGAAAAACTACATCAATAGGAAAAATAGCAAGTAGGTTAAAAAAAGATGGAAAAAAAGTTGTTATAGCTGCAGCAGATACATTTAGAGCAGCTGCTGTAGAGCAACTAGAAATATGGGCTAATAGAGCAGATGCAACAATAGTTAAAAGAAATGAAGGAACAGACCCAGCATCTGTAGTTTTTGATGCAATAAGAGCAACAAAGGAAACAAATGCAGATGTTTTAATTTGTGATACAGCAGGAAGACTACACAATAAGAAATATCTTATGGACGAATTAGTAAAAATTAAAAAAATAATAGATAGGGAAATGCCAGACTGCTGTAAAGAAATATTAATAGTGTTAGATGCAACAACAGGACAAAATGCAATTTCACAGGTAAAAGCTTTTAAAGAAACAGTAGATTTAACAGGAATTGTACTTACAAAATTAGATGGAACAGCAAAAGGTGGAGTTGTATTAGGTATAGTTTCTGAAAATAATATACCAGTAAAATTTATAGGAGTTGGAGAACAAATAGACGATATGGAAATATTCAATTCAGAGGAATTTGTTAATGCAATAATATAGGAGGTAAAAATGCAAGTAGAGAATAAAAAAGTAGAAGTGCAAAAGAAAAGTAAAAAAAGAATGTTGTTAGTTCTAGCTTTTTTGGCTATATATCTATTATATTGTTATATTACATTTAGAGGGAATTACTTAGCAATTCTAGAAATAGGAGAACAATATACAGATGTATTTGCAAAAAATATATATTATAAAGTGATTTGCAATTTAGTAAACTTCGCTATTTTATTTTTGGCTATATATATAGCTACAAGAATAACAAAAAGAGGATTAAGAAAATTCTTTGAAGAAGAAAAAAAGCAACTTCCTAGGCTACCTAATAAATCAATAGCTTTTATTGTAAGTATTATTGTAACAATGCTTACATCAGATATGCTAACTAAAAAAGTAATGCTTTTCTTTAATAGTGGATGGTTTGGAGAGACAGACCCTATATTTAATTTGGATATAGGATATTATATGTTCCAAAAGCCATTTATAGAATTTATATTAACTTATATTATAGTTTTAATTGTAGCAATTACAATATATATAGCAGTGTACTATATAGTAGCTTTTAACAAATATTTTGAAGAAGGAATAAATCCAGAATCGTTAAAGAAAAGTGTATTTATTAAACAATTAATGGTAAATATTATGCTAGTTGCAATTGCAATATCAAGTTTGGTATTTGTAAAAACACAAGACATACTTTATGGCAACATACTTGATTTAGCAAATGAACAAAAAACTAAATTATTAGGGGCAGGACTTTCAGATGTTACAATAAAATTATGGGGATATAGAATACTTGCAATATTAATAAGTGTTTGTATATTTTTAGCAATTAAATTCTTCAAAAAATCTCAAATTAAAAAACTTGTTACGTCCTTATTGATAATACCAGTGTATTTAATAATTATGTTTGTAGTAATTGTTGGATTCGATTTATTATATGTTAATCAAAGTAAATTAGATAAAGAGAAGGAATACATAGCAAATAACTTAAATAGTACAAAAAAAGCATATGGAATAGATATACAAGAAATTGAAATTGATAATGGTGGAACAATTACTTTAAATGATGTAGAAAATTATAAAAAAGTATTAAATAATATTAATTTAGTAAGCAAAGACATAACATTAGAAAATTTAAAAATGTATCAAACAAATCTAGGATATTATAGCTACAGTGATTCACAAATAGGATTATATGATATAGACGGAAAATCAACGCTTATATATGTAACTCCTAGAGAAATTGTAAGTAATGCTACAGGAAGAACATATAATAATAAAACATATCAATATACGCATGGATATGGAGCAGTTATAACGTCAGCAGTGCAAACAGAAGAATTGGGAGATATAGCATATATACAAAAAGAGTTCGATTTATCTGACGAAAAAATAGATATAAATCAACCTAGAATATATTTTGGTATGTCAACAGACGAAACGGTTGTAACGAATGCAAAAAATACATTAGAATATGATTATCCTACAACAAATATAACAAATAATGAAAACACTTATGATGGACAAGCTGGGCTAAAGCTAAATTTCTGGGATAGATTAGTTTTAGGAATGTCAAAAGGAGACTTAAAATTAGCGTTTTCAACTAATGTAACTAGTGATAGCAAAATACTAATAAATAGAAACATATTAGAGCGTGTAAAAACAATAATGCCGTATTTAATGTATGATAAAAATCCATATATGGTAATTACAGATGAAGGAAAACTTGTATGGGTAATAGATGCTTATACAACATCAAATAATTATCCATATTCTCAAGAAACTATAATAGAGGTAGATGGTTACAAGCATAAAATAAACTATATAAGAAATTCAGTAAAAGTGCTAGTAGATGCTTATGATGGAACTGTTAAATTTTATTTAACAGATAAAACAGACCCAATAGCAATGGTATATAATAATATATATCCAACATTATTTGATTGCGGAGAAATACCAGAAGATATTGAAAAACATATAGTCTATTCAGAATATTTATATAATATTCAAGCACAAATGATATCTTTATATCATGATGTACAAACAGAAGTATTATATAGAACTGACGATGTATGGGCAATTGCTAAACAAAACATTTCAAAAGTATCTGCAAATGCAAGTACACCTGTAAGACCATATTATACTGTTGTAAAGACAGTAGATTCAGATGAAGGCCAATTAGGACTAGTAGTACCATATACACAAAGTGGAAAACAAAATATAGTTTCATATTTAGTTGGAACATATAATCACAATACAAAAGCAAAGCTAACATTATATAAATATAAAGAAGGAAGTAATATACTAGGTCCAATGCAGTTGGACACACAAATAGAAGAAGACGAAGAATTAGCAAAAGAGATTGCTTCAATAAATGTTACAGGAACAAAAATTACAAGAAATATGATAGTTGTACCAATAAACAATACTTTGTTATACATAGAGCCTATATATCAAGTAATGCTTAATGAGACACAAGAACCTAGACTTAAAAAGGTAGTAGTAGCTTCAGGTACAAAATTAGCAATTGGAAATAATTTAGAAGAAGCCTTAACCAATTTACTATCTCAATATGCAGTAGAAATAGAAGTAGAAAATACAGAAACAATACAAGATTTGGTAAAGGCAATAATAAAAGCAAATAACAATTTAGAAGAATCTAGCAAGAGCAACGATTGGGAAATGGTAGGAAAAGATTTAAAGAAACTACAAGAATTAATAGATCAATTAGAGCAAAAAGTTAGAGAAGATGAGGCTAAAAAAATTGATGTAGGAAACGAATAAATGAATATAAATAGAAAAATCATCCAAACTAGATTTGGGTGATTTTTTAATGTTAAAAGAATTAAAAAACAAGATAGATAAAATAAGCGAAAGTTTAGAAAAATCTAATATTATGGAAATGACATATATACTTGGAAATAAAAAAGAGATCTTAAAGAGAAATTTAATAGCTGGAATTGCAAGAGGAGTAGGTATAGGAATAGGAGTTACACTAATAACAGCAATACTTATATATATTCTGCAAAAAATAATATTATTAAATATTCCTATAATAGGAGATTATATTGCAGATATTGTTCAAATAGTGCAAAATAAGTTTTAAAAATAATCAGCATATTACACTGATAGTGTTTACAAAGCATATGTAATGTTATAAAATATAAAATGTAATAACGTAATAATGAATAATTGTAGGGAACGGCGCCCTCGCCGTTCCGTGTTCAGAAGGAAACTTAATTGCAAATGTTGTAGGGTGGTAATCGGCTTGTAGGTGTCGGCGGCCTTAGGCGACCCGCCTTCGAAGAATTTACATATGAAAGGAAAGATTTATATGAAGAAAACAATAACTGCAATAATACTAATATTAATAATGACAGCAATAATAGTATTAATAAACCAAAATAAATCAATTGCACCAGGTGAGGAAGAAAAAAATGATACAGTAGAGACACCTAAAAGCGAAGAACCAAATCCAGAAGAAACAGCAAATACTCCAGTATCAATTCATGGTAACTTAAGTGTAAAAGGAACTAATATAGTTGATAAAAATGGACAAGCTATACAATTAAAAGGAATAAGTACTCATGGATTACAATGGTTCCCTCAGTATGTAAATAAAGAAACCTTTGAATTTATGCGTGATGAGTGGGGAATAAATGTAGTAAGACTTGCAATGTATACAGACCCAAATGTAGGATATACAAAAGAACAACACACAAAAGTAAAAGAAGGCATAAATTACGCAACAGAATTAGGACTATATGTTATAGTAGACTGGCATATTTTATCAGATGGAAATCCTAATACACACAAAGCTGAAGCAATAGAATTCTTTAAAGAAATAACAACAGAATACAAAGATAATGAAAATATAATATATGAAATATGTAATGAGCCTAATGGAAACGTAAGTTGGGAAAGAGAAATAAAGCCATATGCACAAGATGTAATAAAACAAATAAGAGAAATTGATACAGATGCAATAATAATATGTGGAACACCAACTTGGTCACAAGATGTAGACATTGTTGCTAAAAGCCCAATAGAAGGATACGATAATATAATGTATGCTCTACACTTCTATGCTGCAACACACACAGACTGGATACGAAACAAAGCAAAAAAAGCAATAGATTCTGGACTTCCAATATTTGTATCAGAATTTGGAATTTGTGATGCATCAGGAAATGGTGGAATAGACTATAACCAATCTGAACAATGGATAAATTTCTTAAATGAAAACAAAATTAGTTGGGTAATGTGGAATTTATCAAATAAACAAGAAACCTCAGCAATAATAAATTCAAATTGCGATAAAGTAACTGGTTGGACTTTAGATGAACTATCTAATGCAGGAAAATGGTTAATAGAAGCATTAAAGAAATAATGAATAATTATTTTAGGGCGTAATCGGCTTGTAGGGGCAGGTCTTGTGCCTGCCCGTTCTGCGAAGAAATATCAAAAAATAACGTAGGGGCGAGCACTGCTCGTCCGCCCAAAGGAGCAGTAATATGAAAAAAGTATCAGTTGTAATACCAATGTACTATGAAGAAGCGGTAGCAGAAGAATGTTATAACAGAGTAGAGAAAGTATTAAAAAACATAGATAGTTATGAATACGAAATAATATTTGTAAACGATGGAAGTAAAGATAAAACATTGGAAATATTAGAAAATATATCAAAAAAAGACTCGAATGTAAAAATAATATCATTTTCAAGAAACTTTGGACACCAAGCAGCAGTTACAGCAGGAATAAAATATGTAACAGGAGATGCAATAGTTATAATAGATGCGGACTTACAAGATCCACCAGAACTAATACCAGAAATGCTAAAACTATGGGAACAAGGAAATGAAGTAATATATGGAAAAAGAAAAACAAGAAGAGGAGAATCTAAATTTAAATTATTAACAGCTAAGATGTTCTATAAAACTTTAAATGCATTATCAGATGTAGAAATACCAAGAGATACAGGGGATTTTAGATTAGTAGATAAAAAAGTTATAGATGTAATAAACTCAATGCCAGAACATAATAAGTTTTTGAGAGGCCTATTTAGCTGGGTAGGATTTAAACAAACAGCTTTTGAATACGAGAGAAAAGAACGTTTCGCCGGTAAAACTAAATATCCGCTAAAGAAAATGTTAAAATTGGCAGGTGACGGAATAATAAGTTTTTCTAGTAAGCCTCTAAAGCTTGTTGGAGGTCTAGGAATAATATCGATAGTATTATCACTTGCAATACTAATATATTCTTTAGTCTCATATATATTCGAACTAAACAACTTAACTGCAGGTTGGACATCTATAATGGTTGCTATAACATTATTTAGTGGAGTCCAATTACTATCAATATGGATAATATCAGAATACATAGCAAGAATATATGATGAAACTAAAAATAGACCACAGTATATAATAGATAGGAAAATAAATATAGACAAAGAATAGTAGAAATTATTTCGCAAAATTTAAGACCAAAAAATATAAAAATTTTATATATTTTGTTGAAAAATGTTATGTTATTATATATAATAACATAAGTAAATTTTAAACTATGGGGATGTAAAAATGAAATTATTAAGATCACTTAGAAAATACTCAAAATTATGTTTATTAATTATAGATATTTGTATAATATTTTTTTCATACTTTTTAACGAGAATATTTGTTGAAGATATATATGTTAATTTTGATGTTTTTATAAATAGACAAATGATTAGTTCGATTATAATATCAATTTTAGTTTATGAATTATTCTTAAACTTATTTGGCGTATATAAAAATATTACAATGTATGAAAGTGTTAAAGAATATTTAACATATGCGATTGCTTGTGTGCTTTCTTGCATAGTTATATCTGCTTTAGAAGATGTTTTCTGGTTAAATATTTTATCTACAAAGGAAAATATATTAGCAGGCATTTTCATTGGAATTTTAATGGTTTTATATAGAGGGGTAATAAGACTTGCATTAAATAATAAAAATGCCACAAATAAAAAAATTAAACCGCAAAGATTACTTATAATAGGAGCAGGAGATTCTGGAACTGATGTAGTTAAAAATTTAAAAACAAGATTAATGAGTAAATATCATATAGTAGGAATAATTGATGATAACAAAAAGAAAAGAAATTGTAAAATTAGAGGAGTACGAATTATAGGAGATAGAAATGATATAATAAAAGTTTGTGAACAAGAAAATGTAGATATAATTTTCTTTGCAATATCAAATATATCAGCAAAAGATAGAAAAGATATTTTGGCTATTTGTCAAGAAACTGGACTAAAATTAAAAATATTACCAGGAATTCAAGATTTAATTGAAGATAAGAACATTTTACAAAGTTTGAGAGATATAGAAATAGAAGATATCTTAGGAAGAGATCCAATAGAGCTTGATAATGATAATATTTCAAAATTAATTCAAGATAATGTTGTTATGGTAACTGGTGCAGGCGGATCTATTGGCTCAGAGTTGTGTAGGCAAATAGTAAAATTTAAACCGAAAGAAATTGTTTTATTAGATATATATGAAAATAGTTTATATGATATTGAATTAGAATTAAAGGCAAAATATAAAGATATAAAAATAGATGCAGTAATAGCAAGTATTAGAGATAAAAAGAATATGGAGCATATTTTTGAAAAATATCACCCATATGTAGTATTTCATGCTGCTGCGCATAAACACGTACCTTTAATGGAAGGAAATCCATTAGAAGCAATAAAAAATAATGTGTTCGGAACATATAATGTTGTAAATTGTTGCGATAAGTACAATGTAAAAAGATTTGTGTTAATATCTACAGACAAGGCAGTTAATCCTACAAATATAATGGGTGCAACAAAGAGAATGTGCGAAATGATAATACAAGCAAAAAACAAAGTAAGCAATACAGAATTTGTGGCAGTTAGATTTGGAAATGTACTGGGAAGTAATGGCTCAGTAGTTCCTCTATTTAAAAAGCAAATAGCAAAAGGTGGTCCTATTACTGTAACGCATAAAGAAATTACTAGATTTTTTATGACAATACCAGAGGCTGTACAACTTGTACTACAAGCAATTACTTATGCAAAAGGTGGAGAAATATTTGTATTAGATATGGGAGAACCTGTAAAAATTTATGACTTAGCGGTAAGTCTTATAAAATTATCAGGGTTAGAACCTAATGTAGATATTCCAATAGAAGTTACAGGACTTAGACCTGGAGAGAAACTATATGAAGAATTATTAATGTCTGAAGAAGGATTAACAACAACAGAGCATGACAAAATATATATAGCAAAACCATCTAATATAACAATAGAAGAATTAGATGACAAGCTTAATATATGGAATGAAATTATAAAAGACGAAAATATAACAATGCAACAAATAAAAGAAAATGTAAAGAAAGTTATACCAACATATAGAGAAGGAATACAAAACAAACAATAGATTTCGAAAAATATATTGCAAACACCGTAGGGAACGACGCCCTCGTCGTTCCGCATAAAAATCAAAAAGGAGGATACCCAAAATGAACATACCATTCTCACCACCTGATGTAGGACAAGAAGAAATTAATGAAGTAATAGATGCATTAAAATCTGGATGGATAACAACAGGTCCAAAAACTAAAGAATTTGAAAGAAAAATAGCAACTCTATGTAATACAGAAAAGGCAGTTTGTTTAAATTCTGCAACTGCGTCACTTGAACTAACACTTAGAATATTAGGAATAGGTCCAGGAGACGAGGTTATTACTTCAGCATACACATATACTGCATCTGCAAGTCCAATTGCACATGTAGGTGCAAAAATTGTACTTGTAGATACTAAAAAAGATTCATTTGAAATGGACTATGATCAACTTTCAAATGCTATTAATGAAAAAACAAAAGTTATAATACCAGTAGATATAGCTGGAATTATATGTGATTATGACAAAATATATAAAATAGTAGAAGAAAAAAAGAATATGTTTATACCTAGCAATGATATACAAAAGTTATATAATAGAGTGATTGTTGTAGCAGATAGTGCACATGGAATAGGTGCAAAAAAAGATAATAAGATGTCAGGGGAGTATGCAGATTTTACTACATTTTCATTCCATGCTGTAAAAAATTTAACAACTGCAGAGGGCGGAGCAGCTGTGTGGAGAAGTAGAGAAGGATTAGATAATGAATATATATACAAGCAGTATCAATTATTATCTTTACATGGACAAACAAAAGATGCACTAAATAAAAATAAATTAGGAGCATGGGAATATGATATAGTTGCACCATTGTATAAATGCAATATGACAGATATAACTGCAGGAATAGGTTTGGCTCAAATAAAAAGATATCCTAAATTATTAGAAAGAAGACAACAAATTATAGAAAAATATAACAATGCTTTTAAAGATTTACCAGTAAAATTATTAAACCATAAAGATGATAATCATACTTCTTCAGGTCATCTATATTTAGTAAGAGTAAATGGAATAGACGAAGAAAAGAGAAATCAAATAATTATAAAAATGGCAGAACAAGGAATTGCGTGCAACGTACACTACAAACCACTACCATTACTTACAGCATATAAGAATTTAGGATTTGATATTGAAAAGTACCCTAATGCATATGACTTTTATAAAAACGAAATAACTTTACCATTATATACTAAATTAACCGATAGCGAAGTAGATTATATAATTGAAAATTTTAGAAAGATAGTAAGTGAGATTTAAAATGATTTTAAAAAAGTGGGAAGATATACCACACAATATAAAAAATGAAGAAACTAAAAAATATTATGATATATTAAAAAAGAAAAAAGCAAGTATACTATTAAAAAGAGTATTTGATATATTAATATCACTAATATTGTTAATAATTTTGTCTCCATTTTTTCTAATAATAGCAATAGCAATTAAAATAGATTCTAAAGGGCCAGTTTTCTATAAACAAGAAAGAATAACTGAGTATGGAAGAATATTTAAAATATTTAAGTTTAGGACAATGGTGCAAAATGCAGACAAGATAGGCAGTTTAGTAACAATAGGAGAAGATCCAAGAATAACAAAAGTTGGTAAATTGATACGAAAATGTAGACTAGATGAAATTTCACAACTAATAAATGTTTTAATAGGAGATATGTCTTTTGTAGGAACAAGACCAGAGGTAAAAAAGTACGTAGATAAATATACAGATGAAATGAAGGCAACACTACTAATGAAAGCGGGAATAACATCTAGAGCAAGTATAAAATATAAAAATGAAGATGAAATAATTAGCAAATACTTGAATAAAGGCGAAAAAGTAGATGATATTTATATAAATAGAGTTTTACCAGAAAAGATGAAATGGAATTTAGAGTATATAAAAAAATTCAGTATACTAGAAGATTTAAAGGTTTGTATAAATACAGCAATAGGAATTATAAAATAGTTTTTTAGTAATTAATAATTTATATGTAAAGTTTAATTGTAAAAAAATATACCAGCAATTTTATTAAAAGATAAAGTAAAGGAGCAAAATCAATGGGAAAACATTTATCAAATAGTAATGTAAATAGAAAAAAGGAATCAAACAATAAAAGAGTAAAATCAAATAAATTGCGTGTAGCATTTATAATAATAGCAATAGCCTTTATTGTGATAAATGTTAAGTTTTATACTTCAGTTATTAAAACTAATATGTTACCAATGTCTTACATAGCAATATTCACAACAGCTATAATTATATTTGCTATATTATTAATAATAGGATTAACTAAAAAACACAAAACGCTAAAATTAAATATTTTATGTTTACTTATAATAGTTGTTATATCTGTGGGTTATATTTTTGCAACTCATTATATAGATATTACAATGGATTGGCTAAAGGAAATGCTCGGAGAAATAGCAGAAGAAGAACATTATTATGTAGTAGTAAATAATAATTCTCCTTATAATAAAATTGAAGATGTAAAAGACAAGAATATATATGCATTTCAATTAGAGGAAGATGTAAAAATAAAGATACAAGATAAAGTAAAAAACGAAATAATAGTAAGTGATGATATCCTAAAATTAGGTAATGATTTATTAGATAACAAAATAGATGCAATTCTTATAAGTTCATTTCAATATGGAATATTGTCAGAAGAAATTGAAAACTTTAAGGAAAACACTAAAATCATAGCAACAGAAGCTCATAAAATAGAAACAGAAGCAAAAATAGAAGATGAAAATACGAAATATAATATAAAAAACGGATCATTTAATATATATGTTAGTGGAATAGACGTTTTTGGAAATATTAATAAAGTCGCAAGAACTGATGCTAATGTTTTGATTACAGTAAATTTAGATACACATGAAATATTACTTACATCTATACCGAGAGATTATTATGTAACACTACATTCTAAAAAAGCAAAAGATAAGTTAACACATTCTGGAATTTATGGAATAACAGAAACCGTTACTACAGTTGAGGACCTTTTAGGAATAGATATTAATTATTATGTAAGAGTAAATTTTACAACCTTAGTTAAACTTATTGATACCTTGGGTGGTATTGATGTAAATTCAGATTATGCGTTTACTGTAAATGATCCTTGGGAATATAAGCAAGTTTATAGATTCAATAAAGGAAACAATCATATATCTGGAGAAGCAGCATTAGCATTTAGTAGGGAAAGAAATTCATTTACAGATGGGGATAACCAAAGAATAAAAAATCAACAAAAAGTAATAGAAGGTATAATAAATAAAGTTTCAAAAAGTACTACTATATTAACAAAATATAACAGTATACTTAACTCATTATCAGGAAGTTTTAATACTAATATAGACCAGAAAGAAATTAGTGCTATAGTAAAGAAACAATTAGAAGATATGCCAAACTGGACGATAAAGACAATTTCATTAACTGGTACACCAGCAACAAGATCAACTTATTCTATGGGAAGTCAACAATTATACGTTACAATACCTGACCAAAAATCAGTAAATGATGCTAAAGCAGCTATAGAAGATGTAATGAAGGAATAGAATAAGAATATAAATAGGCATGTACATATTTTATGTATAATGCCTATTTTAATATATAGGAAAAGTTGAAAGACTTTCAAGAGAAATAATATTAAGTGGCAAAGTTTTATTTATAGAAAAATGGAAAAAGTATTTAAAAAAATAGCTTGCATAAAAGACTGATAAATGATATAGTTTAAACTGAAAATATTTTGTCAGAAACAAGGAGAATAAAGGAGTGTTAGTATCATTTATAATAATAGCATATAATGCTGAGAAATTTTTAGATAAAAGTTTAAATTCACTAAAAAAACAAAACTATCCACATAAAGATATAGAAGTTATATTAGTAGATGGAATGTCAGAAGATCGAACAAAGCAAATTATGGAGGAATTTTCAGAGCAAAACAAATCTGAATTTAAAGATATTAAGATATTAGAGAATAAGGGCAAAACATTACCAAGAGGCTGGAATGTAGCACTAAAAGAAGTAACGGGAGAGGCTATAATAAGAGTAGATGCGCATACGTTTTTTGACGAAAATTTCATATCTAATAATGTCATGGAAATTCAAAATGGAGAAAATATTGTTGGAGGCAAATGTATAAGTGTAACGCAAACTAATAATTGGAAAGAAAAGTTATTACTAATTGCAGAGGAATCTATTTTTGGATGTGGAATAGCAGATTTTAGAAGGAAAGAAGAAAAAGAATATGTAAGTACATTAGCTTTTGCAATGTATAGGAAAAAGGTGTTTGATGATGTAGGGTTATATAATGAAAATCTTGCTAGAACAGAAGATAATGAAATGCATTATAGAATGAAACAGAAAGGATACAAATTTTTACTTTCACCTAACATAAAATCATATAGATTTGCCAGAAGTGACTTAAAGGGAATGATAAAGCAGAAATATGGTAATGGAAAATGGATAGGTATAACATTAAAGTACTGCCCTAAATGCTTTTCTATTTATCATTTTATACCATTTCTATTTGTTATTGGAATATTATTTTCAATAATAATGAGTTGTATAGGATTCCCAATATTCTTCTATTTATTGGCAGGTGCCTATTTATTATTTAATATACTAAATTTAATTCTTATAACAATAAAAAATAAATTTAGTATAACATATTTATTACTACCTTTTATTTTCTTAATATTGCATTTAAGCTATGGAATTGGAACGGTAGTTGGAATAATAAAAGCACTCTTTATAAAAAAGGAGAAGAAATAATGAAACAAGTATCTGTAATAATACCTAATTATAATTCAGAAAAATATATACAGAGATGTTTAGATGCATTACTAAACCAAGAATATAAAGTAGATGAAATAATAGTAGTTGATGATTGTTCAACGGATAAATCAAAAGAGATTATACAGCAATATGTTGAGGAATATGATAATATTTTTTTAGAAGAAAATGAGGTTAATAGAGGAGTATCATTTTCAAGAAATAGAGGAATTGAAATTGCAGAATCAGAGTATATAATGTTTTGTGATCCGGATGATTGGTATGAAAATGATGCTATAAAAAAATTAATGGATTGTCAAAAGGAATATGATGCAGATTATGTAGTTGCAGGCTATTATATGACAAATGATAGTGAGAAGAAAATAGAAATAAAATATAATGAATTATTCAATAATTCTATTGTAGATAAAGATACTTGTATTGCGTATATGCCAATAACATCTAGTGCAAAATTAATTAAAAAATCAATTTTTGTTGAACATAATTTAAAATATCCAGAAGGAATAAAAAATTGTGAAGAATTACCAGTTATTCCCGTTGCTGCATATTGGGCCAATAGAGTAGTGTATATAAATGAGTGTATATATAATTATTATCAAAGGAAAAATTCAGCTTCAAATAACAGGTTAGAAGATTTATCTTTTTATGATATAACATATAATAAATTTTGCGAAAATATTATAGATGGAAATAAAGAAGCAATTCTACAAAGAATGGTTGAACATTTATTATATAGCAAAACATATAGTTTAGTAAAAAATAACTATTCAAATAAAGAAATTATAGAAAATATAGAAAATTGTAAAATTAGTTTAAATGGACAAGACATAAAATTAATCTTAAAAAATTTTCCATTAAGAAAAAGAATATTTTTAAGATGTGCTTTAATGAAAATAATATTTCCATTAAAATTATATATAAAATTACAAGAAGTATTATTAAAGGAGTAAAAAACATGTTATTTAATTCATATATATTTATTTTAGTATTTTTGCCAATAACATTATTATTATATTTTGGATTTAATAAGTTAAAGAAATATGAGATAGCTAAATTGATACTAGTAATAGCTTCTCTATATTTCTATGCATATTTCAATATAAAATATTTGTACATTATAGTAGTAAGTATCTTAGCGAACTATCTAATTAATAGAATATTTAGAAAAATAGAGGGAAAAAAGCTAAGATTATTAGTATTATTAGCAGGGCTCGCATTTAATTTAGGTATGATATTTTATTATAAATATTACGATTTCTTAATAGGTATAATAAATAGCATGGCTTCATCTAATTTTAATTTAATTAACGTAATGCTTCCATTGGGAATAAGTTTCTTTACTTTCCAACAGTTGGCATATGTAATAGATTCATATAAAAAACAAGTTAAAGATTATACGTTACTAGATTATTCACTATTTGTTACCTTCTTTCCGCAATTAATAGCTGGACCAATAACATTATATTCAGAAATGATACCACAATTTGAAGATGAAAAAAATAAAAAGTTTAATTCAGAAAATTTCAGTAAAGGTTTAATGGCATTTTCATTTGGATTAGCTAAGAAAGTATTAATAGCAGATGTTTTTGCAATTGCTGCAAATTATGTTTTTGCTAATCCTAATGATGCAAATACAACAAACTTAATAATAGGAATGTTATCATATACTTTCCAAATATATTTTGACTTTAGTGGATATTGTGATATGGCATTAGGACTAGGATATATGTTTAATATAAAACTACCAATTAACTTTGATTCGCCATACAAATCATATTCTGTAGTTGAGTTTTGGAAAAGATGGCATATTACATTAACAAGATTTTTTACAACATATATATACATACCATTAGGTGGAAATAGAAAAGGAAAAATAAGAACATACGTAAACATATTTTTAGTATTTTTAGCAAGTGGAATATGGCATGGCGCAAATTTTACATTTATATTATGGGGAATGTTGCATGGACTAGCATCCATTATAAATAGAGTATTTGAAACACGTCGTACAAAAAAATGTTCGGTGTTCGAATGGCTTACAACGTTTACATTTATAAATATTACATGGATAATTTTTAGGGCAGATTCAATTTCAGATGCAGTAAATATCATAAAACATATATTAAAACTTAATTTTGGACCAATTGCTACAGATATATCATCAGCCTTTGCAATTCCAGAATTTAATTGGATAGCTGAAATGTTTAATAGAAAAACATGGATTGCTACAAATTACGGAAATTTATATTTATTGTTATTCTTTGCATTTGCATTTTTTGCCATATTACGTATGAAAAATACTAGCCAAAGAGTAGAAGAATTTAAGCCAAATATAAGAACAGCAGTTGTTTCAGCAGTATTACTAGTTGCATCTATAACTTCTTTATCTGGTGTAAGTACATTTTTATATTTTAATTTTTAATATGACAGGAGTATAATTAGATGAAAGGTAAAAGATTAAAGAATGAATATAATAGATTTATTTTAATATTTTTTATATTATCATTTATTTTAATATTTCTATTTATGACAACAATCATTTATATAGATCCTTTTTGTCATTATCATGAACCAATAAAACCAATAGCGCTAATACCCGAATTACAAAAACAAGTATATTATAATGTGGGGATGGCAAAAAATTTAACATATGATACTATTTTAACAGGCTCATCGATGACAGAAAATTTTAGAATAAGTCAGATTAATCAATTATTCGATTGCGATGCGATAAAGCTTTCTTATCCTAGAGGCAGAATATACCATTATGAAATATTATTTAATGAAGCATTAAATAATAATAAAGTAAAAATAAAGAAAATATTTTATGGATGTGATATAATTGCTTATATTGAAAATCCGGATGCAGAAATACCTAATAAAATACCTGAATACTTGTATGATAATAACATATTTACAGATGTTAAATATGTATTAAATAAAACAGTAATGTTTGAAAATGCTTTACCACATCTAAAAACAAGTATAGAAAACAAAGTTCCGGATATAGATTATGCTTATATGTGGTACATGTGGTATGACTTTAGTAAATCAACAGTATTGTCAGAATATATTAGACCAGATATTGAGGAAAAGAAATCTATTGATATACATGAAGAAAATGTAAAATTAAACTGTGAAAGAATAGGGAAATATATCAAAGAAAATCCTGAAATAGAATTTAACATATTCTTTCCACCATACAGCATTTTATATTATGATGATTTTAATAGAAGAGGGGAACTAGAGGCATTACTATATTCTCAAGAAATGGTAGCAGAATATTTATTGCAATTTTCAAATGTAAAGTTAAGTTCATTTTTTGCAGATGAAAATATAATATGCAACTTAGATAATTATAAAGATTATACACATTATTCAGAAAGAATTAATGAATATATAGCAGAAAAAATGAAAACAGAAGAGTATATATTAAATAAAGAAAATTATAAACAATATTTTGAAGAAGCAAAGAAGTTGTTATATAATTATGACTATGAACAATTATTCTTATAAAGTATTTATGGAGGAAATTTAATGAAAAATGAATACAACAAGTTTATTTTAACATTTTTTATAATATCGATTCTATTACTAGTTGGATTTATATTAACAATTATAATAGTAGATCCTTTTTACCATTATCATGCTCCAATAGATCCTATAAAACTTGTTCAAGAGGAAGCTGCATATCAAAATATAGGAGTGGCTAAAAATTTAACATATGATGCTATTTTAACAGGTTCATCAATGACAGAGAACTTTAAAGTTAGTCAG
This sequence comes from uncultured Eubacteriales bacterium, assembly GCA_949840345.1. Taxonomy (GTDB): domain Bacteria; phylum Bacillota; class Clostridia; order TANB77; family CAG-508; genus CAKPQL01. The sequence goes on along the minus strand of CATKWX010000009.1, from coordinate 29,371 downwards.
TTAAACGATTTGTTTCAATGTGATACTGTAAAATTATCATTTCAAGGAGGAAGGATACCAAATTACGATATATTATTTAGTGAAGCATTAAAAAATGATAAAGTGAAAATAAAAAAGATATTTTATGGATGTGATATAAGTTCTTATATAGATGACCCTAATGCTGAAATACCTAGTAAAATACCTGAATATTTGTATGATGAAAATATATTTACAGATGTTAAGTATTTGCTAAATAAAACAGTAATGTTTAATTATACGATGCCTTATATAAAACGTACTATAGAAAATAATTTTCAAAATGCAGATGATACATATGCATGGTACCAACTATGTGTATTTGAAAAAGATGCAATGATGTCACAATATATTAGACCAGACATTGAAACAAAGAAACCTATTGATATATATGAGCAAAATGTAAAAATAAATTGTGAGAAAATAGGAAAATATATTAAAGAAAATCCAGATATAGAGTTTAACATATTCTTTCCACCATACAGCATTTTATATTACGACTATTTTAATAGAAGAGGAGATTTAGAAGCAGTAATACATTCACAGCAGATGGTAGCAGAATATTTTATGCAGTTTCCAAATGTAAAATTAAGTTCATTTTTTGCAGATGAAAATATAATATGCAATTTAGATAATTATAAAGATTATACACATTATTCAGAAAAAATTAATGAATATATAGCAGAGAAAATGAAAACAGAAGAGTATATATTAAATAAAGAAAATTATAAACAATATTTTGAAAAAGCAAAAGAATTATTGTATAATTACAATTATGAAGAATTGTTTGCATAATGGAGGAAAAATGTTTAGCAAATTAAAGAAAATAAAATTAGAGGATATAATAGAATTAATTATTATTGCAATATCGTTTATACCAGGTATGTTATTAAGAATAATAAAAAAAGATATTTGGATAGTTTCAGAAAATGGTGACGATGCAAAGGATAATGGATATGCTTTTTTTAAGTATTTAATGGAAAATAACAAGAAAAAAGATGTATATTATGTTATAAAAAAAGATTCAATTTATTATAACAAACTAAAAGAATATCCTAAAAACATACTATATAGAAATACAATCAAACACAATATATATACGATTGCTGCAACCAAATATATAAGTTCGCAAATAGGTTCAGGTTTACCTTTTCCTAAAATAGTATTTAATTTACAAGGAACATTTATATATAGGTTTAAGTCAGTCTTTTTACAACATGGAATAACACAAAATAAAGTACCGTGCCTATTCCCAAAAGAAAGTAAAGTAGATTTGTTTTGCTGTGCCGGAAATAAAGAATATGATTTTGTTATAAATGAACTAGGGTATAAAGAAGAATCAGTTAAAAAAACAGGATTTTGTAGGTATGATGTATTAAGGGATGAATCTAAAAACGATAACAAAATATTAATAATGTTTACATGGAGAAAAGAATTTGAAAATAATGAAGAGAACTTTTTAAACTCTAAGTATTATAAGACAATACAAGAGTTATTAAACAACAGAAAATTAATAAACTTTTTAGAAAATTCTAATTTAGATGCATATATATGTTTACACGATAACATGATGAAATATAAGGATAAATTTGTATCATTGAGTAAAAGTATAAAAATAGTTGATAAGACCGAAAAAAGCATACAAGAACTACTAAGAGAATCAAAATACTTAATAACAGATTACTCAAGTATAGCATTTGATTTTGCTTATATGAAAAAACCATTACAATATTTTCAATTTGATTATGATGATTTTAGAAAAAATCATTTAGAAGAAGGATACTGGAACTATGACGATGGTTTTGGAGAAGTAACATATACAGTAGAAGAAGCAATTGATGAACTAATAAAGAGTTATAATAATAATTTTGAAATGGAAGAAAAATATATTAATAAAATTAAAGACTTTTATATATTTTTTGACAATAATAATTCAGAGAGAACATATAAAGGAGTTAAGGAGATGAAAACAGAAAAGAATAATATTGATTCCTGGTGGATTGTGAATTTATTGATTTTTATAGTAGGATTCATATTCTCTCAATTATATATATTGTTAGCATCATCCATTATAGGAGTTGTATTAAATATTGTATATTCAAAAAGAGATTTCAAGAAAAACATATATTATATAATATTTAATATAGTATTTTTTACTTTTTTACTTTCAAAGCCACTTGTAAGTATTCTAACAGGAAGGGATTGGATAAGTAGATTTTCAGTATACTCACATAAGAATGTGTTTTTACTATTAATAATGTCTTTATTATCGATATATATAGGTGCAAGAATAGCACAAAAACGTTGTAAATGTAAAGAAGATATACAAATTGATCGCAATAAAAATGAATTGTTTGCAAATATTGCATTAATATTGTTTTTTATATGTTCATTCTTTTCAATTATAACAGAATATGACAAACTTATTTATATGAAGGGAAGAGAATATGTAGAATATTATCTAACATATCAAAATTCATTCAATCCAATTATGACATTTATGGCAGGAATGTCAAACAACTTGTTATGTATTTTTTTAGCAACCATGCCAAAGAAAAGGAAAGTAATTATTCCACTTGGAGTGTTTTTATTATATAATTTACCAACATTTTTAATAGGGCAAAGAACACCACTTATTGTATCTGCATTATTTATATTTGCTTATTTTATTATTAGAGACTATTTGGATAATACAAGTAGTTGGATTGGAAAACTAGAAAAAAGAATATTAATTATAATGGTTCCAGTAACGATTGTTGGCTTATCTATTTTTAATTATTTAAGGGTAGACGAGGAATTACCAACCAATAATTTTATAGGCTTGTTTGGAGACTTCTTTTATAGTCAAGGGGTAACATATGATGTTTTAAATATTGGATATACAGCAAAGGGTGCTATAAAGGATATATCTAATCATAATTATACATTTGGAGGATTTATAGATTATTTTAAATATAGTACGATTTCACAAAAACTATTTGGAATAGAGGATTTACCTCCTGGAAATAATATAACTCGTGCATTAGAATCTAATAGTTACTCACACATTTTGTCATATTTGAAAAGAACTGATTATCTAGAAGGACATGGATGGGGCTCATCATACATACTAGAAACATATACTGATTTTGGACACATAGGAGTAATTGCTTATAGTTTAATTTTAGGGTATGCACTAATTAAAATTCCTGAATTATTAAAAAAGAACAGACTTGTTGCTTCAATAGTGTTAATATCAACATTAAATATATTTATAATACCAAGAGCAGAAGCATTACAATTTTTACAATTTATAATAACTCCTCAATTTTGGGGAGCATGGATTATGACTATGCTTATATTTAATGGAATACGAAATGATTAATTGAGTAATAAAAGAACTAATGAAAGAAGGAATACATAATGAGGTCAATTGAATCTGCGAAAAACATTTTATTTGGATTAATAAGTAATACTATAAACATAATATTAGGAATAGTAATACAATCTATATTTTTACAGACCTTAGGAGAAGAATATTTAGGTTTAAATACTCTTTTTACAAGCATACTATCAATGCTATCAATTGCTGAATTAGGAATAAGTTCTGCGATAATATATAATCTATATAAACCAATAGCAAAACAAGACAAAGAAAAAATAAAATCCCTAATGAAGTTTTATAAACATTGTTACACAATAATAATAATAGTTATGCTAGTAATTGGGTTTATAATAGGTTTATTCTTAAAACAAATAGTTGGACAAACACAAGGAATACAGAATTTATATTTATTATATGTATTATTCTTGTCAGATGTTATTTTTTCATATGTAATAGCTTATAAGAGATCAATTATTTATGCTAATCAAAAAGAATACATAATAAATATAGTACATTTAATATATTTAATTGTTATGAACGGATTACAAATTGCATTTTTATATACAACTCATAATTACACAGCTTTTTTAATAATAAAATTATTGTGTAGAGTATTTGAAAATGCTGTAATATCAATAATTGCAAATAGAATGTATCCATATATAAAAGAAAAGGATGTTCAACCTTTGGAAAGTGAAACCAAAAATAGTATTATAAAGAACATTAAAGCTTTATTCTTCCATAAAATAGCGGGATTTGTAGTAAATAGCACAGATACGATATTAATTTCAGTATTTTTTGAAGGATTAATAACAGTAGCATATTATTCAAATTACAATTTAGTATTATCAGCACTTACAACAATATTGAATCAAATTTTAATATCAACTACAGCAAGTATAGGAGACCTATTAACAGAGGGAAATAAGGATAAAAATTATAGTGTATATAAAAAATTAAATCTTCTTAACTTTGTAGTATTTATTATAGGTTCAACAGGAATAGCCTGTGTAATAGAACCATTTATATCAATATTCTTTGGAGAACAATACATATTAGGGAAATTTATACTAATTTCATTAATAATAAAGTTTTTTATTCAAGGTATGAGGAGAACACTAATGTCGTTTAAAGAAGCTGCTGGTATTTTTTATAAAGATCGATTTATGCCAATAGTTGAATCAATAGTTAACTTAGTTGCATCAATAGTTTTATTAAAAATATTTGGATTAGCAGGCGTATTCTTAGGAACTGCAGTAAGTTCACTAGTAATACTATTGTATAGTTATCCTAAATATGTATATATTCCTTTATTTAATAAACAATGGAAGAATTATTATAAAGAATTTATTAAATACATAATATATGCAACATTTATAATAGCTATGTCAATGATAATAAATGGATTCATACATGTAGGAAATGTATTTGTACAAGCTATAATAAGTACTGCTATAGCATTAATTATTCCTACAATAATTATATGTATAATATTTTTCAAAACAGAAGAATTTAAGTATTATATAGGAATGATAAAAAGCATATTATTAAAGATATTTAGAAGAAATAAAAAAGATATAGAAATAGTATAGATATGTACAAATAATTTTAAAAAACTCTTGCATAACAAAAACATTATTGCTATAATTATGCAAGTGAAAATTACAAAAAGTGTCAAATTTGGTAATATAGGGGCTCGTAGGGTCGACCATTGGTTGTCCGTATTCGTCCAAAAAATTGGGGGTATTTTAGATGAGAACATTACATATATCAACAAAATCAATAAAAGAAAAATTAGGTGGCACTTTTGTTTCTAATTGTATATATTTATTTTAGAGATTGTTTTTTACAGTCTCTTTTTTTTGAAAAATAATCAGCATCTTGCGTTGTTATTTTAAACGAGAAAATCCTCGATGTACAAACGTACACCTCCGGTATTTCTCATTTAAAATGCCTAGCAATATACTAATTCTTTTTCAAAATTATGGAAGGGTGGAGGAATAAAATGATAGGCTATTTAGTATTAGAAAATGGAGATGTATTTGAAGGAGAAAGAGTTGGCTATATTAAAGACACGATATGTGAGGTAGTGTTTAACACATCAATGGCAGGATATCCAGAAGTATTTACAGACCCGTCATATTGTGGACAAGGTATGTGTATGACATATCCTTTAATTGGAAACTATGGAATAATACCAGAAGATTACGAATCTAAGAAAATGTGGATGAGTGCAATATTTATACACGAACTTGCACAACTCCCAAGTAATTTTAGATGCGAAAAAACTTTAAACGAATTTTTAGTAGATAACGAAGTTCCAGGATTAACTAAAATAAATACAAGAAAATTAACAAAAATATTAAGAAACCATGGAACAATGAAGGGAATGCTAACAGATGATATAAGCAATATTGATGAAATTATAGAAAAAATCAAAAATGAAAAGATAATAGGTTTAGTAGACAAAGTTACCTGCAAAGAAAAATACACTGTAGGGAACGATACCTACAGTGGTCAAGGACAAATAAACAAAAACAACGTAGGGAACGACGCCCTCGTCGTTCCGTATAATATAGGCGACGCAAACAAAATAAAAATTGCCCTAATGGATTATGGTGCAAAAGAAAATATAATCAGATGTTTAGTAAAAAGAGGATGCCAAGTAACAGTATTTCCAGCAGGTACAACTGATATAAATGTAGATGAATTTGATGGAATAATGTTATCAAACGGACCACGGAGATCCAGAAGATTGTAAAACTCAAATAGAAACAATAAAAAAATTATACAATTCAAATAAGCCAATATTTGGAATATGTTTAGGACATCAACTAATGGGACTTGCAACAGGAGCAAAAACTGCAAAACTAAAATACGGACATCGTGGACCGAACCATCCAGTAAAAGATCTAAAAACTGGAAGAGTATATATAACCTCACAAAATCACGGCTATTATATAGTTGAAGATTCAATAAACAGTGATATAGCAGAAGTTTCACATATAAACTTAAACGATGGAACAGTTGAAGGGTTAAAGTATAAAAACAAAAACATAATGACAGTACAATTCCATCCAGAAGCTTGCCCTGGACCACAAGATTCAGAATATCTATTCGATGAATTTGTAAAGATGATAAAAAAACAACAATAAACATATTGCAAAAATGTAGGGAACGACGACCTCGTCGTTCCGAAAAAATAAATAAGGAGATGCGATTATGCCAAAAAATAATAAAATAAAAAAAGTATTAGTAATAGGCTCACGGGCCAATAGTTATAGGTCAAGCAGCAGAATTTGATTATGCAGGAACACAAGCGTGTTCAGAACTAAAAAAAGAAGGAATAGAGGTTGTACTTGTAAACTCAAACCCTGCAACAATAATGACAGATAAACATATGGCAGATAAAATATACATAGAGCCATTAACAGTAAAAACAGTAATGAAAATAATAAAAAAAGAAAAGCCAGACAGTATATTGCCAAACTTAGGTGGTCAAACTGGACTAAACTTAGCAATGGAGCTAGCTGAAACTGGTTTCCTAGAAGAAAACAATGTAACATTACTTGGAACGTCACCTGAGGGAATAAAAAAAGCAGAAGATAGACAAGCCTTCAAGGACACAATGGAGGAAATCGGAGAGCCTTGTATTGCAAGTAAAGTAGTAACAGATGTACAGTCTGCTCTAGACTTTGCAAAAGAAATTGGACTACCAGTAATAGTAAGACCAGCATATACACTTGGTGGAACAGGTGGAGGAATTGCATATACAATGGAGGAACTAGAGGAAACAGCAGCAAACGGATTAGACTTATCTAGAGTACATCAAGTTTTAATAGAAAAATGCATAGCAGGTTGGAAAGAAATCGAATACGAAGTAATGAGAGATGCATTGGGAACTTGTATAACGATATGTAATATGGAAAACATAGACCCAGTTGGAGTACATACAGGAGATAGTATAGTAGTTGCGCCATCACAAACTCTAGCAGATAAAGAATATCAAATGTTAAGAACCTCAGCAATAAAAATAATATCAGCTCTAAAAATAGAAGGTGGATGTAATGTGCAATTTGCTCTAAATCCAAATAGCTTTGAATATGCAGTAATAGAGGTAAACCCAAGAGTAAGCCGTTCATCTGCACTTGCATCAAAAGCAACAGGATACCCAATAGCAAAAGTAGCAACAAAAATTGCTATAGGTTATTCGTTAGACGAAATACAAAACGAAGTAACTAAAAAAACATATGCATGTTTTGAGCCAGTATTAGACTATGTAGTAGTAAAAATACCAAAGTGGCCATTTAAAAAATTCTTAACAGCAACAAGAACTTTAGGTACACAAATGAAGGCAACAGGAGAAGTAATGGCAATAGCACCAAGTTTAGAAGCAGGACTTATGAAAGCAATACGTTCGCTAGAAGAAAATATAGAATGTATGAAAATGCCAAAATTTGAAAAATTAACAAACATAGAAATAATAAGAGAATTAAACAACATTACAAATGAAAGAATATGGGTAATTGCAGAAGCTTTAAGAAGAGGACTAACAATAGAACATATACACCATATAACAACAATAGATAAATTCTTTATAAGCAAAATAAAGAATTTAGTAGATATGGAAAAAACTTTATCTAATGAAAAGCTAACACCTGAAGTTTTAAGAAAAGCAAAAGAATTAGGTTATACTGATAAAACAATAGCAGAATTTGCAGGAGTAAAAGTTGAAGAAATAAAGAAATTAAGAAAAGAAAACAACATTATAGCTAATTTTAAAATGGTTGATACTTGTAGTGCTGAATTTGAGGCACAAACACCATACTATTACTCAAGCTATGATGAAGAAAACGAAGCCAATATAAGTACAGGAAAACAAAAAATAATGGTATTAGGTTCAGGACCTATAAGAATTGGACAAGGAATAGAGTTCGACTATTGTAGTGTTCACTCTGTATGGGCATTAAAACAAGCAGGATATGAAACAATTATTGTAAATAATAACCCAGAAACAGTTAGTACAGATTTTGATATAGCAGACAAATTATACTTCGAACCATTAGTCTCAGAAGATGTAGAAAACATAGTAGAAAATGAAAAACCATATGGTGCAATAGTACAATTTGGTGGTCAAACAGCAATAAAACTAACGAAAGCATTAACAGAAATGGGTGTAAAAATACTAGGTACATCAGAGAAAAATATGGATAGAGCAGAAGATAGAAAAGAATTCGATGATGCATTAAATAATTGTGGAATACCAAGACCAAAGGGAGAAACAGTATATACGGTAGAAGAAGCTCTAAAGGTTGCAAACAAATTAGAGTATCCAGTATTAGTTAGACCATCTTATGTATTAGGTGGACAAGGTATGGCAATAGCATATGATGATAAAGAAGTAGAAATGTTTATAAACGAAATAAATAAAATTGCACAAGAACACCCAATATTAGTAGACAAATATATGTTAGGAAAAGAGCTAGAAGTAGACGCAATATGCGATGGAGACGATATTTTAATACCGGGAATAATGGAGCATTTAGAAAGAGCGGGAGTTCACTCAGGAGACAGTATATCTGTATATCCAACACAAAATATATCTGAAGAACACCAAAAAACAATTATAGAATACACAGAAAAAATTGCAAAAGAGTTGAATATTATAGGTGTACTAAATATTCAGTTTATAATTTGCAAAGGGCAAGTATATATAATAGAGGTAAATCCTCGTTCTAGTAGAACAGTGCCATATATAAGCAAAGTAACAAACCTTCCAGTAATAGATATTGCAACAAACGTAATACTTGGTAAAAAATTAAAGGATATGCCATATGGAACAGGAATATATAGAAGAAGTGAATATATAGCAATAAAAATGCCAGTATTCTCATTTGAAAAAATAAAAAATGCAGACACAAGTTTAGGACCAGAAATGAAATCAACAGGAGAAGTATTAGGTGTATCAAAAGACTTTTCAGAAGCGTTGTTTAAGGCATTTGTTGGAAGCGGAATGAAGATACCACAAAAACGGTAATGTACTAATAACAGTTAGAGATAAAGACAAACCAGAAATATTGCCAATAGCAAAAAAATTACAAGAAAAACAATTTAGCATATATGCAACAAGTGGTACTGCAAAATATTTAAGTGAAAACGGAGTAAAAGTAAATACAGTAGAAAAAATATGGGAAGGACAAAACAGCATATTAGAGCTAATGCATTCAGGAAAATTAAACTTTATAGTAAACACACCAACAAAAGGTAAAGTCGAAAGTAGAGACGGATTTAGAATAAGAAGAACAGCAGTAGAATGTAAAATTCCTTGCTTTACAGCAATAGATACAGTAAATGCGCTAGTAGATGTTATAGAGCATAATAAAAAAGAAGAACAAATAGAAGCGGTAAATATAATAGATGTGTAATTGTAGGGGCGACCATTGGTCGTCCGTTTTTATACAAAAAAAACACTCGAAAAATGTAAAATTTTGTAAATGAAAATATCTTGCAATAAAAACATTAATATGGTAAAATTTTACATATTTTGATATCAATATAAATCTATAAATTAAATCTTAAGGCAATTCTGCCCCAAAAATTCCCAAAACAGTGAATAAACAAAAGAAAGAAGGTAAAATGAACAATTTAGATAATACAAATGTAGAAAATTTATATAGTATAATAGTATCATTGATAGAAAATGCTAAGAGAAACGTAGCTATAAAAATAAATAGCGAAATGACATTTTTATATTGGAACATAGGCAAGTATATAACAGAAAATATACTTGATAACAAAAAGGCAGAATATGGTAAATCTATAATAAACAAATTAAGCAAAAAACTAGTAATTGAATATGGTAAAGGATATAGCAAGGCAAATATATTTAGAATGTTAAAGTTTTATGAATATTTTACTGATATTGAAAAATTCTCGACACTGTCGAGAAAATTGAGTTGGTCACATTTTGTTGAATTATTACAAATATCAGATAAATTAAAAAGAGAATTTTATACTATAATGTGTGCAAATGAACTTTGGTCAGTAAGAACTTTAAGAGAAAGAATAAGTTCAGCATTATTTGAAAGAACAGCTATATCACAAAAATCAGAACAAACCATAATAAATGATTTGCAATTGCTAAATAAAGATAATAAAATGTCTACAAATTTATTTTTTAGAGATCCATATATTTTAGATTTTTTAGATTTGAAAGATACATATAGTGAAAAGGACTTGGAAAATGCGATTTTAAATGAATTAGAAAGATTTATTTTGGAAATGGGAAATGATTTTGCGTTTTTATCGAGGCAAAAGCGAATAACAATAGATGGAGAAGACTATTATATTGATTTATTATTTTATCATAGAAAAATGAAAAGATTGGTTATTATAGAACTAAAATTAGATAAATTTAAGCCAGAATATAAAGGACAAGTAGAGCTCTATTTAAAATGGTTAAATAGATACGAAAAAGCAGAGGGAGAAGAAACGCCAATTGCAATAATATTGTGTGCATCCAAAAGCAATATGATGGCAGAATTATTAGAATTAGATAACAGTGGAATACATGTAGCACAGTATCTAACAAAATATGTGCCTAAAGATATATTACAGCAAAAGTTTATTGATAGTATAGAAAAAGCAAAGAAACAATTAGAGCAAAGAAAAAATATTGAAGATTAATTTTTAAAACTATTTCATATTTTAAATTTTTATGATAAAATATATTCCGAATTGTAGGGGTCGGCGTCCTTAGGCAACCCGTCCTGTGAGAAATACCAAAAAAGGAGAAAAACAATGATTAATATAAAAGAAGAAATTGCAAAAGCAATAGCCATGTCAGTAAATTTAGATGAAAAAGAATTAGTAAACTATATAGAAATACCACCTAATAGTGAATTAGGAGATTTTGCATTTCCTTGTTTTAAACTAGCAAAAGAACTAAAAAAAGCACCTCCAATGATAGCAACAGAAATAAAAGAAAAAATAGCTATTGATGAAAGTATAATAGAAAAAATAGAAATACAAGGTGGGTACTTAAACTTTTACATTAACAAGCAAACACTAGCAAAAGAAGTATTAACAGAAGTTGATAACAAAAAAGAAAAATTTGGTTCAGTAGATATAGGAAAAGGTAGTAATGTTGTAATAGATTATTCATCTCCTAATATTGCAAAACCTTTCCATATAGGTCATTTAAGGTCAACTGTAATAGGTGGAGCATTGTACAAAATATACAAATTTTTAGGTTATAATAGTGTGGGTATAAACTATTTAGGAGATTGGGGAATACAATTTGGAAAAGTAATGACAGGATTAGAATTATGGAAAGATGAATATGATTTAACAACAAATACAATAGATGCAATACTTAAAATATATGTAAGATTTAGTAAAGAAGAAAAAGAAAAGCCAGAAATGACAGACTTAGCAAGACAAGCTTTCAAAAAACTTGAAGATGGCGATGCTGAGGCTTTAAAAACTTGGAAGTGGTTACGTGAGTTAAGTCTTGCAAATTATGAAAAGACATATAAACTATTAAATGCAAAATTTGATTCATATAATGGAGAAGCATATTATAATGACAAAATGGACAAAGTAGTAGAAGAATTAAAAGAAAAAGGATTGTTAAAAGACTCACAAGGAGCAAAGATAGTAGATTTAGAAGAATTTGGAATGCCACCTTGTATAATAATAACATCTGCAGGAACAACAATATATGCAACAAGAGATTTAACATCTCTTGAAGACAGAATAAACAAATATGATTTCGCAAAAGCCTTATATGTTGTAGGAAATGAGCAACAGTTACATTTTAAACAAGTATTTAAAGTGCTAGAACTAATGGGATATGGAGAATATGCAAAGAAGTGCGAACATATACCATTTGGGCTAGTTGTAGATAAAGATGGAGAAAAAATTGGTTCTAGAAAAGGAAATTCCGTATTATTAGAGGAAATATTAAACGAAGCAATAGAAAAAGTTAAAAATATAATAAACGAAAAAAATCCAGAGTTAGAAGATAAAGACGAAATTGCAAGAAAAGTTGGAGTTGGAGCAATAATATTTAACGATTTATCAAACAGCAGAATAAAAGATGAAATATTTGATTGGGATATGTTATTAAATTTCCAAGGAGAAACAGGACCATATATACAATATATATATGTAAGAACAAAAAGTGTATTAGGTAAAGCTGGGTATATACCAAATATAAATGATGTAGACTTTTCTAAAATAACAGAAAAAGAAGCTTTCAGCATAATAAAACTACTATATTCATTTAGCGATGTTGCAATTCAAGCAGCAGAAAAAAACGAACCATCAATTATATCAAGATACTTAATAGATTTAGCTCAAAGCTTTAGTAACTATTATAATGGATATCATATATTAACAGAAGATAAGCAAGTGCAAGATGCAAGATTATATTTAACATATGCAGTAGGAACGGTTTTAAAAACGGGAGCAGAGTTGCTAGGCATGGAAATGCCCGAAAGGATGTAATTTTAACGAAATTACAATTTTGGCGGTGTCAAATTCCATTTAAAACGCGGTTACATACACACGTATGCGTCCTTGCCTTTTAAATGAAATTTTCCTTGCCAAAATTTAATTTCGTTAAAATTGAATTTTGTAGGGAACGGCTTCCAAAGCCGTTCCGCTCTCCGAAGGAATTTTTTAATGAATATTGTAGGGGTCGATGTCCACATCGACCCGTTCTAAGAAGGAATGTAGGGGCACCGTTTGTGGGAATACCCGTTATACTTAGGCACCACTGTGCCCATTTTAATGAATAGTGAAAAGTGAAGAGTGAAGAGTACAAAAATCTTCGATTTTTGAAGGAGGTATTAAAAATGAGCAAAGAAAACAATAAAAATAAAGTTGCAACTTATGAAACTAAAGCTAGCAAGAAAAGCTATATTGTAATTATTTTATGTGTTGTAATTGCAATTGCTGCTATTGCTACAGGCTTACTAATTTGGAATAATAACAATAAGAAGGAAGAAGCAAATAAAGATGAGCAAAAGTCTAGTCAAACGGTTGAAAATAAGAATGATAAAGAAAGCGATGTAAATAAGGAGAAGAAAGATATGAATAATAATGAAGAAATAATAAATCCAGTTGTTACAATGAAGATAAAAGATTATGGAACAGTAAAAATTGAATTATATCCAAATGTTGCACCAAATACAGTTAAAAACTTCATTAGTTTAATAAACGAAAAGTATTATAATGGATTAACATTCCATAGAATAATAGATGGTTTTATGATACAAGGTGGAGATAAAGCAGGAACAGGTTCTGGTGAAACAGATTTTACAATACCAGGAGAGTTTGCTATAAACAAATTCAACAACAATTTAAAACATACAAAAGGTGTTATATCTATGGCTAGAGCAGATTACAGTAATGTAGGCAAACCAACTGAAGGATATAATTCTGCATCAACACAATTCTTTATAATGTTAGAGGATAATAGAAATTTAGATGGACTTTATGCATCATTTGGTAAAGTAACAGAAGGAATGGAAATAATAGAAAAAATAGGAAAAGTAGAAACTGATGCAAACGATAAACCAAAGAAAGCAGTTATTATAGAAACTATAACAGTAGATACTTTTGGAAAAGATTATGGAGAACCTGAAAGATTAGAGCCATTTGATATAAATGCATATGTAAATGAGCTAAGGAGACAAAGTTTATTATAGGGGCAAGCATTGGTCAATCCCCTGTCACTACGTGACACCCCCTTTACTTAAAGGGGGCAAGGTTTTTGTAGTAATCTTGGCTCCCTTACCTAAGGGAGCTGTCTGCATAGCAGACTGAGGGTTATATAGGAGTTAAAAATGAATAAATCGGAATTACTAGAAAAATATTCAAAATCAGAAGACAAATTGTTAGTATCAAAAATACTAGATAAAATAGAAGCAAGTTCAACGAAAAATATAGTAACTTGTACAGATTTTTTGGATATGTTTCAATTTAAAATTGCTAAAAGTATATTAAATATATCAAAATGTAATTATGTTTTTTGTGGTGGATATAACGAAGCAAGCAGAAATATAGCGATAATATATCCAGAAAAGCTAACAAAAGATTTAATGCTAAGCAATTTAAATAATTATATGCAAATAATAAGAATAGAATTGCCTAAAAATTTATATGGAGAATATAAGCATAAAGACTATTTAAGTGGAATTATGAAATTGGGCATAAAAAGAGAGAAATTTGGAGATATATTAGTAGATGAAACGGGAGCAGATATAATAGTAAGCAAAGAAATATCTAAATACTTAGAGCAAAATATAAAACAATTAACAAGGTTTAGTAAATCAAATATAAGCTTGCAAAATATAGAGAATATTAAACAAATAGAATTAAAAAAAGAAGAAATTAGAATAGTAGTACAATCTTTAAGATTAGATAATATAGTTTCAGAACTAGCAAATACATCAAGAACAAAGGCAAATGAGATGATTGAACAGGCAAAAGTTTTTATAAACTACGAAGAACAATTTAAAAATGATAAACAAGTAAAAGAAAAAGATGTAATTGTAATACGAGGAAAGGGAAAATTTGAAGTAGATAAACTAGAAGGAACTACTAGAAAAAACAAACAAATATTAGTTGTAAAAAAATATGTTTAAAAAATTAAAAAAACATTTGCTATTTACAAAAATATGTAATATAATTGTAACAAATTTGTAATAATAATGTAATAGTAAAGAAGGAGCCGATGCTAATGTTTGGTTTTGGACAAGATATAGGAATAGATTTAGGAACAGCTACAGTAATAGCATATGTAAAAGGAAAAGGGATAGTATTAAGAGAGCCATCAGTAGTTGCTGTAAATAACGTAACAAATGAAGTACTAGCAGTTGGGCAAGAAGCTAGAAGAATGTTAGGTAGAACACCTGGAAATATAGTAGCTACAAGACCATTAAGAGATGGAGTTATATCAGACTATACTGTTACAGAAAAGATGTTAAAACATTTTATAGGAAAAGTATGCGGAAAGTTTGTATTTGCACCAAGAATAATGATATGTATACCATCAAGAGTGACAGAAGTTGAAAAGAAGGCAGTAATAGATGCCGCAACTCAAGCCGGAGCTAGAAAAGTATACTTAATAGAAGAGCCAATAGCAGCAGCAATAGGTGCTGGTATAGATATATCAAGAGCTTGTGGAAATATGATAGTAGATATAGGTGGAGGAACTACAGACATAGCAGTAATAGCGTTAGGTGGTTCAGTTGTTAGCACATCAATAAAAGTAGCTGGAGATAAATTAGACGAATATATAATAAAATATGTTAAAAAGAAACATAATGTAATGATAGGAGAAAGAACAGCTGAAGATCTAAAAATGAACATAGGATGTGTATATCCTAAAATACAAGATACAGATATGGAAATAAGAGGTAGAGACTTAATTACAGGACTACCAAAAACTATAAAAATACTTTCAAGCGAAATGATGGAAGCATTAAAAGAACCTGCAGATATGATAATAGATGCAGTGCATAGTGTATTAGAAAGAACACCACCAGAACTTGCAGCAGATATAAGCGATAGAGGAATTTATTTAACAGGTGGAGGATGTTTAGTAGATGGTTTAGATAAATTACTTCAAGAAAAAACAGGAATAAACGTAATGGTTGCAGATGATGCAGTATCGTGTGTAGCATTAGGAACAGGAAAAGCATTAGACAATTTAGATATGTTAGATGGAAGAAAAAAATAGGAAAAAGATTAGAGGCACGGAAAAAACGTGCCTTTGAAATTATAGAACATATTGCAAACGTTGCATGGAATGGCGCCCTCGCCGTTCCGTCTCTCTGCGTACAAAAAAATATTGCAAACACTGTAGGGAACGACGCCCTCGTCGTTCCGCAGATACCATCTACATATATTATACAAGGAGGCTAAAATGAAAAAAGTAGCATTTTACACATTACGGTTGTAAAGTAAATCAATATGAAACAAATGCAATGATACAAAAATTCATTGAAGAAAATTACGAAATAGTAGATTTTGAAGATAAAGCAGATATATACATAATAAACACTTGCACAGTTACAAATATGTCTGATAAAAAATCAAGGCAAATAATAAGAAGAGCAAAACATAAAAACAAAAATGCTATTTTGGTTGTTGTAGGATGTTATGCGCAAGTAGCAAAAGATAAATTAGAAAAAATAGAGGAAGTAGATATAGTCTTAGGAAACAATGAAAAAAGTAATATTGTTAAATGTATAGAACAATATGAAAAGACACTCGTAACAGATGTAATGCAACAAAAGGAATTTGTTGAATTTGGGTGTACTACATATACAGATAAAACAAGAGCTGTAATAAAAGTACAAGACGGCTGTGATAGATTTTGCTCATATTGTATAATTCCATATGCAAGAGGAAGAGTTAGAAGCAGAAAAATAGAAAATATTGTAGAAGAAATCAGTCAAATTGCAGCAAATGGAATAAAAGAAGTAGTTATAACAGGAATACATATAGCGTCTTTTGGAAGAGATTTTAAAGATGGAACAAGCCTAATAGATTTACTAGAAGCAATAAATAAAATAGATGGAATAGAAAGAATACGCTTAGGTTCATTAGAGCCAACAATAATAACTGAAGAATTTTTAGCAAGACTAACAAAATTAGAAAAAATTTGCGACCATTTTCATTTATCATTACAAAGCGGATGTGATGAAACCTTAAAGAGAATGAATAGAAAATATACAACACAAGAATTTGAACATATAGTTAATTTATTAAGAAATGCTTATCCGGAAGTGGCACTAACAACAGATATAATAGTTGGTTTCCCAGGAGAAACAGAAAAAGAATTTAAATCTACATACAACTTCTTAAGTAAAATAAAATTTATGAAAATGCACATATTTAAATATTCTCAAAGAAATGGTACAAAAGCTGCAATAATGGAAAATCAAATAGATGGAAATAAAAAAGAAGAAAGAAGCAATATTCTTATAGAGTTATCAGATAAAAACGAAAAAGAATTTATGGAAAATTATATTGGCAAAGAAGTTCCAGTGCTATTTGAACAAATTATTGGAGAAAATATAGAAGGACATACCAAAAACTATATAACAGTAAAAGTGCCTAAGAATGAAGCTGTAGACAACGAAATAAAAACAGTTAAAATAAATAAATTCGAAAACCTTGCATTAATAGGAGAAATAATATAAAATATAAATATTGAATAATTATTGTAGGGGCAGGCCTTGTGTCTGCCCGTACTTCGAAGACCAACCCCAATTTTTAAAGGAGAAAAAATTATGATTACTGTAGAAAAAGTTATAGAAATTTTAGAAAAAGAAAAACTCATAAAAAGCAAAAATTGTAAAGGTGATACATTAATAGAATTCATATCATATGATTCAAGAAGTATAAAACCAAACACAATGTTCTTTTGCAAAGGAGAACACTATAAGCCAGAATATTTAGAGCAAGCAATAAGTAAAGGCGCAAACATATATGTTTCTGAAGAAAAATATGATGTAGATTTGCAATATATAATAGTATCAGACATACAAAAAGCAATGGCAGTTATTGCTCTAGAATTTTATGATTATCCATTTAGAGACATAGAAACAATAGGTATAACAGGAACAAAAGGAAAAACTACAGTAAGTTGTTTTATAAAAAATATATTAGATGAATATACAAATTCAAAAACAGCATTAATTTCCACAATAAAATATTATACAGGAACAACAGATGAATTAGCACATAATACAACTCCAGAAGCAATAGAACTAGAAAGGCTTTTCTACGAAACAAAACAAAATGGATGCAAGTATTTAACGATGGAAGTAAGTTCACAAGGATATAAAAGAGACAGAGTATATGGAGTAGAATTTAAAAATGCAATATTCTTAAATATTGGAGAAGACCATATAAGCAATGCAGAACATCCAAACTTTGAAGATTATCTACAATGTAAAATACAATTAGTAAAAAACTCAAGAAGAGTTCTAATAAATAAAAACACAGATTATTTCGATGCAATTTATAGTGAGTGTAAAGATAAGGAAGTAATAACCTATGGAACAGATGCAAGTGCAGATTATTACTTTGAAAATGTAGAAAAAACAAAATCAGGATTTAAATTTGATGTAGTAAGTAAAGTTGATAATTATAAACAAAACTTTGAAATAAATATATTAGGAAGATTCAATATAGAAAATGCATTAGCTGCAATTACAATATCAAAGAAATTAGGTGTGGATGACCAAAGCATTAAAAAAGGACTTTTAAAAACATCAGTACAAGGAAGAATGAATATTATAGAAAAAGACGGAATAACAGTAATAATAGACTATGCACATAATGAATTAAGCTATAGAAAGTTGTACGAATCAATAAAATTAGATTATCCAAACCGTAGAATAGTATCTGTTGGTGGAAGTCACGGAAGTAAAGCATATAATAGAAGAAAAGCATTTGGGGAAATTGTAGTAGGTAATTCTGATTATGTATATTTAAGCGCACTAGATCCACAAGACGAAGATGTAGAAAGCATATGCAAAGATATATTATTATATGTAGAAGATAAGAGTAAATGCGAAATTGTAATAGATAGAAAAGATGCAGTAGAAAAAGCTATAGCTAATGCAAAATCAGGGGATGTAATTGTTCTAGTTGGAAAAGGTGAAGAAAACTATCAAAAAGTTCATGGTGGATTAGAAAAATATGAAACAGATATGGCAATTACAAAAAGAATGTTAAAAATTTAAAAAAACATATTGCCAAATAAAATATATTGGTATATATTTATGATATAAAAATATATTTCATAAATAGTGTAGGGAACGACGCCCTCGTCGTTCCGTGCTACAAAGAATTAACCACAGATTAATAATTATTGTAGGGGCGACCATTGGTCGTCCGTGCTTCGAAGACATACTTTAAACAAAGGAGGAAAAAATGAACGGAGAAACAAATGAAAATTTAGATGAATTAAATGTAGACAATGCATTTAGCGACTTACTATCACAATATTTTACAGACGAAAACAATACAACTAATGCAGGAAACATAAACGTAGGACCAGTACTAGATTGGGATTCAGTAGCAAATGGACAACTATATACAAATGTTACAGCTAAAGGTATACAAGGTACATTAAATAACCAAATAAACAATGCTGGAACAATAGGAAAAACAGAAGGACTAACAAGCGCAGAAGGTATTGAAATTGATAATGGAAATGGTTTACTATACAATAACCTTGGAACAATAAATGGCGGAGAGCTTGCTACACAAACACAAGGAACAGAAAACGGTAATGGCGGACTATATACAAATCTTGGAACTGTAGGCGGAGAAAATATAGGAATAGGAGAAGAACTTGCAGACAACGGACAAACAAATAACAATGAACAAATACAAAATGTTACAAATATATTATATAATGAATTTGGCGAATTAAATAAAGAAAAACTAGTAAAAAATGCATATAATGCAGCAACATTTAATGGTCAGTTAATAAAAGAAGTAAATGTTGGAGGGCAATTAGGGTTAAATGAAGGAAATGACATAAATCAAACAAACACAAATGGAACAGACTTTAAACTAACACAAGCAAATTTACCAGCAAAAATAGGTTTCTGGACAAAAGTAAGAAACTTCTTTATATCAGATTCTAAAATAGGATATTCTGTACAACAATCAGCGCAAGGAAATACAGGGGTATGGAATAGGATACAAAATTTCTTTTCATTTGGGAAATATGAAAAATAATCAGCATATTGAAAACACTATAGGGGTCGACCTTGTGTCGACCCGTGCTACGAAGACATTCCTTAATAAATAATAAACAATGGAATATATAAAAATATTTAAAAGAATACTTGCCAAGTATTCTTTTTTGGTATAAAATAGCTATGTCTTGAAAAGACTAAAATTTGTAAAGATACAAAAATAAAGTATCAGAATGGAGGAAACAAAATGTCAATAAGAATAGGAATTAACGGATTCGGAAGAATAGGAAATTTAACATTTCAAGCAGCTCTAGAGAAAGGAGATGTAGAAGTTGTTGCAATAAACGACCCATTTATAACAGCAGACTATATGGCTTATATGGTAAAATATGATACAGTTCACGGAAGATTTAATGGGGAAGTAAAATTTGAAAACGAAAAATTAATGGTTAATGGAAAAGAAATAAAAGTATATAATGAAATGGAGCCTAAAAACATTCCTTGGGGAGCAAACGGAGTAGACTATGTATTAGAATGTTCAGGAGTATTCACAACAGTAGAAAAAGCAAGCGCACATTTAGAAGGAGGAGCAAAAAAAGTAATAATAAGTGCACCTTCAAAAGATGCCCCAATGTTTGTTATGGGAGTTAACAACGATAAATATGATCCAAGTATGAACGTTATATCTAACGCATCTTGTACAACAAACTGTTTAGCACCACTTGCAAAAATAATAAACGATAACTTTGGAATAAAAGATGGATTAATGACAACAGTTCACTCAACAACAGCAACACAAAAAACAGTTGATGGAGCTTCTAAAAAAGACTGGAGAGGTGGTAGAGCAGCTGCTGCTAATATAATACCATCATCAACAGGTGCTGCAAAAGCAGTTGGAAAAGTAATACCAGAATTAAACGGAAAATTAACAGGTATGGCATTTAGAGTACCAACAATAGATGTTTCAGTTGTAGACTTAACATGTAATTTAGCAAAACCTGCAACATACGAAGAAATATGTGCTGCAGTTAAGAAAGCATCTGAAAATGAATTAAAAGGAATAGTTGAATATGTAGACGAAGATGTTGTATCATCAGACTTCATACACGATAGCCATACATCAATATTTGATGCAAAAGCAGGAATAGCTCTAACAGATACATTTGTTAAATTAGTAGCTTGGTATGACAATGAATGGGGATATTCAAATAAATTGGTTGATCTTGCAAGATATATATCAACGAAAAATTAATGAATAGTGAATAATGAATAATAAATGTAGGGGCGCATGATTGCGCCCTATGCTAATTAAATTAGGAGGTAACTTATGGCAAAAAAAACAATTAGAGATATAGACGTATCTGGAAAGAAAGTATTAGTAAGATGTGACTTTAACGTACCACAAGATTTAGAAACAGGAAAAATAACAGACAATAGAAGAATAAAAGGAGCTATTCCAACAATACAATATTTAATAGATAACAATGCAAAAGTAATACTTTGCTCACACTTAGGAAGACCAAAGGGCGAAGTAAACGAAAAGTATTCATTAAAAATAGTTGCAGAAAACTTAAGCAATTTACTAGGAAAAGAAGTAAAACTAGCAAAAGATATAGTTGGAGAAAGCGCAAAAGAACTTGTTAAAAATATGCAAGAAAAAGATGTTATATTATTAGAAAATGTTAGATTTGATGCAAGAGAAGAAAAAAATGATAAAGAATTCTCTAAAGAATTAGCAAGTTTAGCAGATATATATGTAAACGATGCTTTCGGAACAGCACATAGAGCACACAGTACAACAGCAGGAGTTGCAGAGTTTTTACCAGCCGTTTCAGGATTTTTAATAGAAAAAGAAATAAAATTTTTAGGAGATGCTTTAGAAAATCCAGAAAGACCATTTGTAGCAATACTTGGAGGAGCAAAAGTATCAGATAAAATTGCAGTTATAGAAAATTTATTAGAAAAAGTAGACAAATTACTAATAGGTGGAGGAATGGCATTTACATTCTTGAAGGCACAGGGACATAGCATAGGAAAATCAATTTGTGAAGAAGATAAATTAGATTTAGCAAGAAACTTATTAGAAAAAGCTAAACAAAAAAATGTAGAAATAGTATTACCAATAGACTCAAATGTAACAACAGAATACTCAAACGACACAGAAAACAAAATAGTACACTCACAAGATATACCAGATGGATGGGAAGGATTAGACATTGGACCTGATACAATAGCTAAATTTAAAGAAATATTAAAAACAGCAAAAACAGTAATGTGGAATGGACCACTTGGAGTATGCGAATTTTCTAAATATGAAGTAGGAACAAAGGAAATAGCAACAGAGCTAGGAAATATTGATGCAGTAACAATAATAGGTGGAGGAGATTCAGCAGCAGCAATAGAAAAACTAGGTCTAGCAGACAAAATGACACACATATCAACAGGTGGAGGAGCATCACTTGAATTCTTGGAGGGGAAGGTGTTACCGGGCATAGACTGTTTACAAGATAAATAGTTGTAGGGGCGGGCCCTGTGTCCGCCCGCACTTCAAAGGCAATTCTTAATGAAAAGTGAATAGTTAATAATGAAAAGTGAATAATACAAAAATCTTCGATTTTTGTTGTATGGGTCGATGCCCACATCGACCCGTAACTCCAATGGCATACACATATTGTAGGGAACGACGCCCTCGTCGTTCCGCACTTCGAAGGCAATTCTTAATGAAAAGTGAATAGTTAATAATGAATAGTGAATAGTACAAAAATCTTCGATTTTTGTTGTAGGGGTCGGCGTCCTTAGGCGACCCGAACTTCGAAGGCATTTCTTAATGAATAATTATTTCTATGAAACAATATACAATAAAAGGAGCAAACCTATGGAATACTTTGATATAGTAGACGAAAACAACAATTTAACAGGAAAAACAGAAGAACGAGAAATTGTCCATTCAACTGGTTTATGGCATAGAGAAGTTGCAGTTTGGGTTATAAACGAAAAAGGAGAACTACTATTACAAAAAAGAAGTACAAAGAAAAAGCAAGCTCCAAACAAATGGGGAATATGTGCAGGTCATATAGATGCAGGAGAAACACCTGAAAACGCTATTGTAAGAGAAATTGAAGAAGAAATAGGACTAAAAGTTACAATAGACGATTTGAAAAAAATATATATAAGTAAAAAATCAAGTAGACACAATAGTAGATTTCAATATACATATGTATTAAAAACAAATAAAAAAATAGAAGAATATACAATTCAATATGCAGAATTGAGTGAATTAAAATACATAACATTAGATGAGTTAAAAAAGATTGTAGAAACACAAGATGAGCAATATACATATTCAAAATCTGAATATATGCAAGACATTATAAAAAAATTAGAAGAAATAATAAACAATATGTAATTAATAACTGTAGGTACGGACGACCAATGGTCGCCCATACAACAACGGTATACTAGATACTGTAGGGAACAGACCAACGTCGTTCCGTGCTACGAAGGCATACCCCAAAAGAAAGGAATGAAAAATATGAGAAAAAAAGTAATAGCAGGGAATTGGAAAATGAATAAACTTCCAAATGAAGCAATAGAATTAATAGAAAAACTAACACCACTTGTAAAAGACACAGATAGTGAAGTAATAGTTTGTGTACCATACATAGACTTATTCTATGTACTAATGCAAACACAAGGAACAAACATAAAAGTAGGTGCACAAAATATGCACTGGGAAGAAAAAGGAGCATACACTGGTGAAATATCAGGAGATATGCTAAGTAAAATGGGTGTAGAGTATGTTATAATAGGACACTCAGAAAGAAGAGCATATTTTGCAGAGACAGATGAAACAGTTAATAAAAAGATAAAATCAGCTTTAGGCTACAACTTAAAACCAATAGTTTGTGTTGGAGAAAGTTTAGAGCAAAGAGAAACAGGAATTGCAAAAGAAATAATTACAAAACAAACAGAATTGGCATTAGAAGGAATAGACGCTAAAGATATAGAAAAAATAATAATAGCATATGAACCAATTTGGGCAATAGGAACAGGAAAAACAGCAACAAAAGAAGATGCAAACGAAAGCATAAAATGGATTAGAGAAAAAATTGTAGAAAAATATGGACAACAGGTAGCTGACAGAGTTATAATAC
This sequence comes from uncultured Eubacteriales bacterium, assembly GCA_949840345.1. Taxonomy (GTDB): domain Bacteria; phylum Bacillota; class Clostridia; order TANB77; family CAG-508; genus CAKPQL01. Next base: position 5,099 of record CATKWX010000009.1, on the reverse strand, counting down.
AATACGGTGGAAGTGTAAAATCATCTAACGCAAAAGAATTGTTCGAAATGAGCGACATAGATGGAGGGCTAGTAGGAGGAGCAAGTTTAGATGCAGAAGAATTCGCCAAAATAGTAAATTACAAATAAAATGTAGGGGCACCGTTTGTGGGAATACCCACTATATGTGACACCACTGTGCCCGTAAATAATGAAAAGAGGAAGAACGCACATGGATAAAAAACTTACAATGCTAATGATATTAGACGGATATGGAATAAACACAAATGATAATGGAAATGCAGTAAAAGCAGCAAATACACCAACTTTAGATAAACTAATCAAACAAAACCCAAATACTCAAATACACACAAGTGGATTAGATGTAGGTTTACCAGAAGGTCAAATGGGAAATTCAGAAGTAGGTCATACTAACATTGGTGCAGGGAGAATAGTATATCAAGAATTAACAAGAATTACAAAATCAATAGAAGATGGGGATTTCTTTAGTATACCAGAGCTTGTAGAAGCTATAGAGAATTGCAAGAGAAATCACTCAAAATTACACATTATGGGACTATTATCAGACGGTGGAGTTCATAGTCATATACGTCATTTATATGCCCTATTAGAACTTGCAAAGAGAAAAGATTTTGAAGATGTATATGTACATTGCTTTTTAGATGGTAGAGATACACCACCAGCATCAGCAGAAATGTATATTACAGATTTAGAAAAGAAAATGGCTGAAAAAGGTGTTGGAAAAATAGCTAGCATAATAGGTAGATTTTATGCTATGGATAGAGACAAAAGATGGGAAAGAGTAGAAAAGGCATATAAAGCGTTAGTATTTGGAGAGGGAGAAAAACAAGCAAGCGCAATAAAAGCAATAGAAGATTCTTATCAAAAAGAAGTATTTGATGAATTTGTTGTTCCAACAGTTATTTGCAATGGAGATGAACCAATTGCAACAATTGGAAATAACGATTCAGTAATATTCTTTAACTTTAGACCAGATAGAGCAAGAGAAATAACAAGAACACTTGTAGATAAAGAATTTAACGAATTTGAAAGAAAAATCTTTAACTTATATTATGTATGCTTCACAAATTATGATGAAACATTACCAAACGTTAATATTGCATTTAAAAAAGATGAAATAAAAAATACATTCGGAGAATATGTAAGTAAATTAGGATTAACACAATTAAGAATAGCAGAAACAGAAAAATATGCACATGTTACTTTCTTCTTTAACGGTGGAGAAGAAAAGCAATATGAGGGAGAAGATAGAATACTTGTACCTTCACCAAAAGTAGAAACATATGATTTGAAACCTGAAATGAGTGCAATAGAAGTTACAGACAAAGTAGTAGATGCAATAATGAGTGAAAAATATAACTGCATAATATTAAACTATGCTAACCCAGATATGGTTGGTCATACAGGAAATTTTGATGCAGCAGTTAAAGCATTAGAAACAATAGATGCTTGTGTTGCAAGAGTAGTAGAAGCAGTTGAAGCAAAACAAGGAGCGTTATTAATAACAGCAGACCACGGAAATTCAGAACAAATGATAGATTATTCAACAGGAGAGCCTCATACAGCGCACACAACAAACCCAGTACCACTAATATTAGTAGGTAGAGATTACAAACTAAAAACAGGAAAACTAGCAGATTTAGCACCAACAATGTTAGATCTAATGGACTTAGAAAAACCAGCAGAAATGACAGGCGAAAGTTTGTTGATAAAATAGAAAATTAGGGTGTAATTATGCACCCATGCAATAATAAATAATATGTATCGTAGGGGCGATTTTAATCGCCCGCATGATATAAAAAATATATTGCAAATGCCGTAGGGGCGAGCAGTGCTCGTCCGCTACCACAAAGGAATACCTAAACAACGTTATTAATATTATAAATATATATGTAAAATGAAAGGAGCAATAAAAATGATTTATTCAAAAGAAGTAGAAGAAATGTGTCCAGTTGCAAAAGGAGTAGACCATGGACCAGCACCAATTCCAGAAGAAGGAAAATGGGTAAAATCTAAAGAAATTAAAGATATTTCAGGATTAACACACGGCATTGGTTGGTGTGCACCACAACAAGGAGCATGTAAACTAACATTAAACGTAAAAGAAGGAATAATACAAGAAGCATTAGTTGAAACAATAGGATGTTCAGGAATGACACACTCAGCAGCAATGGCAGGAGAAATATTAGTAGGAAAAACAATATTAGAAGCATTAAACACAGACTTAGTTTGTGATGCTATAAACACAGCAATGAGAGAATTATTCTTACAAATAGTATATGGAAGAACACAATCAGCTTTTTCAGAGGGAGGACTTCCAATAGGAGCTGGACTAGAAGACTTAGGAAAAGGAACAAGAAGCCAAGTAGGAACAATATATTCAACATTATCAAAAGGTCCAAGATACTTAGAATTAGCTGAAGGATACATAACAGACATAGGATTAGACAAAGATAACCAAATAATAGGATACAAATATGTAAATTTAGGAAAAATGATGGAAAACATCAAAAAAGGAATGGAACCATTAGAAGCAATAGAAAAAGCAGCAGGAAAGTATGGAAGATTCGATGAGGCGGTTAAAGTTATTGATCCAAGAAAAGAATAGGTGGGTAAACGAATGAAAAGTGGCATCTTACGTTGTCAAACTTCATAAATTTTTTCGATGTACACACGTACAATCTCAAAAAAATTTATTTGTTTTCCTAGTAATATACCACTTTTGCTTCGCTTACAAAAAAATATGTAGGGAACGACGCCCTCGCCGTTCCGTGTAAACCATAATAATAAAATAATAGGAGGTAAAATAAATGGCACTATTTGAAAGTTATGAAAGAAGAATTAATCAAATTAAACCAGTAATGGAAAAATACGGTATAAAAGATTTTGAAGATGCACTAAATATTTGTAAAGAAAAAGGATTTAATCCATACGATATAACAAAAAGTGTTCAACCAATATGTTTTGAAAATGCTTGCTGGGCTTACACTTTAGGTGCAGCAATAGCAATAAAAAAAGGAGATAAAAAAGCTGCCGATGCAGCTAAATCAATAGGAGAGGGCTTACAAGCATTTTGTATACCAGGTTCAGTTGCAGACGATAGAAAAGTTGGTTTAGGACACGGAAACCTAGCATCAATGCTATTATCAGAAGAAACAAAATGTTTTGCGTTCTTAGCAGGACACGAAAGTTTTGCAGCAGCTGAAGGAGCAATAGGAATTGCAAAATCAGCAAACAAAGTTAGAAAAGAACCATTAAAAGTAATATTAAATGGACTTGGAAAAGATGCAGCACAAGTAATATCAAGAATAAATGGATTTACATATGTAAAAACAGATTTCGATTTCTTCACGGGAAAAGTAAACGTAGTAGAAGAAATAGCTTATTCAGACGGAGAAAGAAGCAAAGTAAGATGCTATGGTGCAAACGATGTTAGAGAAGGTGTAGCAATAATGCACTTAGAAGGTGTAGACGTATCTATAACAGGAAACTCTACAAACCCTACAAGATTCCAACATCCAGTTGCAGGTACATACAAAAAAGAATGTATAGAATTAGGAAAGAAATACTTCTCAGTAGCATCAGGTGGAGGAACAGGAAGAACATTACATCCAGACAATATGGCAGCAGGACCAGCATCATATGGTATGACAGATACAATGGGAAGAATGCATTCAGATGCACAATTTGCAGGAAGTTCATCAGTTCCAGCACATGTTGAAATGATGGGATTAATAGGAATGGGAAATAACCCAATGGTAGGTGCAACAGTTGCAGTAGCAGTTGCTTGTGAAGAAGCAATGAGATAAAATATATACACTCAAAATAAAAGTAACCATTGGTTACTTTTATTTTGTAATGAATAATTAGATTGTAGGGGCACCGTTTATGTGAATACCCTGTAGGGAACGACGCCCTCGTCGTTCCGTCGGTACCACTGTGCCCTTATGTTCTGTAATGAATAAATATTACAAAACAAACAAGGAGAAAATAAATGGAAGAAGGCTTTACTTTATCTACTCTATCATTAAAATACATAAGAAAACTGTGGGAAAAGAGGAAAACAAATGATTAACGTTATACTTGATACAGACACATATAACGAAGCAGATGACCAATTTGCATTAGCATATTTGTTAAAAAATAGAGATAAATTTAATATAGAAGCAATTACAATTGCACCATTTAAGCATGGAGACTGGAAGAAAACACTGGCAGATTCTATTGATGCAAGTTTTAATGAAGCTTGTAAAATATATGATTATCTAAATTTAGAAAAGACAAATATATATAAAGGCTCAACAAATTATTTAACAAATGGATATAACGAAAATAATGATGCAGTACAAAAGATAATAGAAACAGCAATAAAAAATGACAAAACATATATTTTGGCAATAGCTTGTATAACAAATGTTGCATTAGCTATCAAAAAAGCACCAGAAATAGTAGACAAAATAGAAGTTATATGGTTAGGCAGTGGTTTTTTGTTTGGTGATAATCAGGACTTTAATTTTAGGCAAGATGTAGATGCTGTAAAAACAGTATTTGAATCAAAAGTAAAACTAACTGTAATGCCATGCGCTCCAATAACTTCAAATTTGATGGTTTCTATATATGAATTAGAGCATGAATTAAAAGGAAAAAACGAATTATGTGATTATTTATGCTATAGATTTTATAATAGACTACATGGACCAACTGTAAAACATCCATTGTGGGATATAAGTGTAATTGCATATATGGTAAATAAAGACTGGTTTAAAACAATGGACATAAGCTGTCCAATAATAAATGATGATAATACCTTTAAATTTACTGAAAACAGACACAAAGTTACATTTATAAAACAACTAGATGCAAAGAAAATATTTGATGATTTATATAATAAATTAATTTAAAAATTAGGAAGAAATTTCTACATAAAAAAGCAAAAAATATATTTACAAATAAAAGGTATTAGTATATTATTTATAATATAAAATATATACTGTAGGGAACGGCGCCCTCGCCGTTCCGCAATAAATTTATGGGTCGACCCGATAATATGTAGGGGTCGGCGTCCCCGACGACCCGTAA
>CATKWX010000008.1 GCA_949840345.1 uncultured Eubacteriales bacterium | reverse complement strand
AATATTTGATCTCGTGAAATTTCCGAAACTAATTATACTTCAGCACATGCAAGATCCATATTAGATTGACATACTTTTAATTTCTTTATTTTCTTTATTTCGCTATTCAATTTTTCTATTTTTTCTTGCCTTGTTTTTAATGCATCTTGATATTCATATAATATATCCTTATAATTCTCCATTGTTTCATTCTTATCTAGTAACACTTTTATACCTTCTGCAAAGTATTGTTTTTTGCTATCTCTTTTTTGAACTATCATTTTATTATAATAGTTGTCTATTTGTTCTAATCTTTCTACTTGTGATTTTAGATATTCTACATATTCATATAAACAAGCTATTTCATATTCTATATCATCTATTACTACTTTTAATAGTACCTTAACTATTTTAGGATTTACTTTACCTACTTTAGAATCTATTGTTATTTTTGATAACGCATCTGATTTAGCACTTGGCTTAGAATCTCCTATTATTATTTCCAATGTGTCTGAAATATCAATATGTGATTTATATTGTCTTTTGCTTACAATTGCATCATATTCATCTGCCACTCTAATTATTTGTGCTTCTATTGGAATATCTTTTTTTCGTAATCCATCTGGATATCCTGTGCCGTTTAAAGCTTCGTGATGACTTCTTGCACCTACTGCATATGGTCTTAATTTTAGATCCTTCATACACATATCGTAACCTATTATAGTATGTGTTTTCATTGTTTCGAATTCTTCATCTGTTAGTGCTGCTTGTTTTTGTAAAATGCTTGGTGGAATAAATAGTTTTCCAATATCGTGTAAGTATGCACAAATTGTGCAGTATATTGTAAATTCTTTATTTAAATGCATATATTCACATATTCTACAAGTTAAGTTTGCGACATTTTCACAATGTTTTCTTGTAAACACATCAAGATTATCTAGCATATTTAGTTGATATCTCATTTTGTCGTCTAAATTGTACGATTTTAGTACAGTTTTGCTATAAAAGTCAAATTGCTCTTTCATTTCATTCTCCTTTTTTTATTTATTATATTTTATCCTACATAAAAAATCAATAGTAGATTTTTCCTATCACAATTCGACTTAAAATTTCATATTATGTATTGTCCTATTATATTTATTGTGGAAAGGAAGGATTGTTATAATTGAATTTCTTATATTTTAACAAGTTAGATAAGCAATTTAAAAAGCGGAAGTATTGTTGCAAGAAAATCATACAATAAAGACATAGTATTTGTAATTGATAAAATTATTGGAACCAAGCAGAATAAGCAAATTGCCATATTAAAAGGATTAAACTCTAGAATTGTTGCAGATTCTCCTTTATCTGATTTGAGTTTAGTAACTAAATCTGCTCGGAAATAAAAATTTAAATAGACTAAATAGAATTTCTCTCCAAAGTAATGCTGTTATATTACATTTAGATGGCGATAGGCGTTATAGTGAAAAATCTGCAAAATATTATAGGCAAGCAGGATTAAAAGCAATTGTAAAAAATGTACCAGAAAATAAACAACCAAATATTATAAAAATTTTATTAGAGCGATACAAGCCAGATATACTAGTAATAACTGGTCATGACGCTATGCTAAAAAATGGTGCCGATAAAAATAATATATATAACTACCGTAATTCTAAGTATTTTATAAATACTGTTATAGAAGCCAGAAAGTGGGCTAGTTCTAGTGAGAAATTAGTAATTTTTGCCGGAGCTTGTCAAAGCTATTTCGAAGCAATAATTAATGCAGGTGCAGATTTTGCTTCTTCTCCTCGGAAGAGTTTTAATCGACTTTGTAGACCCACTTATTGTAGCCCAAAAAGTAGCTGAAACTGATATACACAAATATATTTCTATTGGCGATATAGAATCTTCTTTATCTAGTGGAACTAAAGGTATAAGTGGTACAATTGTAAGAGGAAAAAAAACTCCAACCTAAATTAGGTTGGATGTTTTTCTATTTAATAAATCTCTATTCGTTATATTCTATATCACTTCCTTTTACTGGTTTTTCTGGGTATACATCTTCAACTTTTCCTTTACTTCTGTATTGTAACTCCTGCTGTTTTTTTACATGTATCAATACTTCCATTTGCTCTACAAAATCTGCATTATCTATTGCTTCATTTGGTATACAACTTTCCATAACGTCTTCTATATCTTCTCCAGACATATAATCTATATAAGATTTTGTCATTTTCAATTTGTTTGCGGGAGTTTTTATATACTTAATAATCACATCTTTTGCAAGATTCCTAGGTAAATGATTTTCGCTTGCAAATTTTATTATATCTTCATCACTTTTGCCTGATAGTTTATCTTTTAACATTTCCCATAATATCTGCTCTGCTTCTTGATTATTTTTTATTATATCTTTGTACTGTAGAAAGAAGTTTTCTCCATCCTCAAAAGTTAGCGATTTTATAAATTCTACAGTTTCTATTTTTAAACCCTTTTCTCCACATCTTTGAGCATATCTGCATGCTAATGCATTTAAATTCTCTCTACTTACTGAGTAACTAGCGTTTTCTAATACTTGTCTTAATACAGTTTTTTTATAATCATTTTCAATAGTTGCACCTATATTGTCAAAAAAAGTATTAATGTCTATTTCCGGTCCTATTTGCGTTGGTAACATTGGTCTATAAAGATTTACATATTCTGTATAATTATCTATTATAAAATTACCAATTGCTCTATAGTTTTCTTCAGAATGGCACCATTCACTCATCTCTTCTAATCTTTTAATTAAATCTCCCTTATCTTTACCATACCTATACATACTGTCTTGTGACTCTTTTATAAAATCATCAATATTATCTATGCCTCCCAAAAAATTACTTAATGTCGATAACTTCATTATATCTCTATATTTATGTATTGTGTCTAATAAATAATCTCCTTCTTCTATTGGATGTTTATCATATGTTGATGATAAATATTCTCTTACTTCTTCTTCATATTTCTCTCTTATATTACTATCTTTTAATATTGCCTGTACATAATATGCTTGTTCTGAAGTCATATCATCTATATCATTAATAATACTTCTTATTTCTTCTTCGCTTAGTTTTTCGAATACCCAGTTTATTTGTTCTAATTCTATATCTTTAAAATTCGTTTTTAAAAATTCATATCTTCCTTGTTTTGTTTCTAAGTCATATACTGATAAGTCTCTATATCCTTCTCTTTTTTCTATAAATCTTTGTATCTTTATACTATCTTGTTTTTGTTTTAGACTCTGTGCTATTTTTTCTATCATTCCCATAAATATATTCACCACCTATTATTTATCAAAACTTAGCCTATATTTATAATTTTATACTATTTTATCAAAAAAATCAAATTTCCTATTCAACAAAAAATGGTGTATTCAAAATACACCATTTTTCTCCTATTTTGCATATTCTATTGCACGAGTTTCTCTTATTACATTTACTTTTATTTGTCCTGGATATTCCATTTCGTTTTCTACTCTTTTTGCTACATCTCTTGCCATTATAACCATTTGGTCTTCAGAAACTTTTTCTGGTTTAACTATAAGTCTTACTTCTCTTCCTGCTTGTATTGCAAAAGATTTTTCAACACCATCAAAAGAATCTGCAATTTTTTCTAGTTGCTCTAATCTCTTAATGTATGTTTCTAATGTTTCTCTTCTTGCTCCAGGTCTTGAAGCAGATATTGCATCTGCTGCTTGTACAAGTACTGCCTCTAGTGTTTTTGGCTCTACATCTCCGTGATGTGCTTGTACAGCATTTATTACTATTTCATTTTCTTTGTATTTCTTTAATACATCTACACCGATTTCAACGTGTGTTCCTTCCATATCGTGGTCTAATGCTTTTCCTATATCGTGTAGTAATCCTGCACGTCTTGCAAGCTTAGGGTCTAATCCTAATTCTTCTGCCATTATACGAGCCAAGTTTGAAACTTCTATAGAGTGATTTAATACATTTTGTCCATAACTTGTTCTATATTTTAATTTACCAATTAATTTTATTATATCTTGTGGTAAACCATGTACTCCTGTTTCTAAAACTGCTCTTTCTCCTTCTGCCTTTATTGTTGCTTCTACTTCTTCTTTTGCCTTTTCAACCATTTCCTCTATTTTTGCAGGATGAATTCTTCCATCATCTATAAGTTTTTCTAAGGCAATTTTTGCAACTTCTCTTCTTAATGGGTCAAATCCAGATAGTATAACTGCTTCTGGAGTATCGTCTATTATTAAGTCTATTCCTGTAAGTGTTTCTAAAGCTTTTATGTTTCTACCTTCTCTACCTATAATTCTACCCTTCATATCATCATTAGGTAGGGCTACAACTGATACTGTTGTTTCTGATGTATGGTCTGCTGCACATTTTTGTACAGCATAAGTAAGTATTTCTCTAGCATTTTTGTTAGCATCTTCTTTTGCTTTGCTTTCTACTTCTTTTATTAATGCTGCTTTTTCGTTTATAAGTTGTTTATCTAATGTTTCTAGTAATTGTTTTTTAGCTTCTTCAGTAGATAATCCTGATATTCTTTGTAATTCTTGAATTTGTTTATTTAGTAATTCTTCTGTTTCTGATTTTTTGTCTTCTAATTCTTTGAATCTTTCTTCTAGTTCATTTTCTCTTTTTTCAAACATATCTGATCTTTTTTCTAGTGATTCTTCTTTTTGAATTATTCTCTTTTCTTGTAATTGTACCTCGCTTCTTCTTTCTTTAATCTCTTGATCTAATTCATTTCTTGCTTGTAAAATTTCTTCTTTGGCTTTAAATATTTCTTCTTTTTTCTTATTTTCAGCTTCCTTGCTTGCATTTTCTAATAATCTTTTTGCTTCATTTTCAGCACTTTGTATTTTAGATTCAGCAGTCTTTTTTCTTATTAAAATACCAACAGGTATTCCAACTGCCATTGAGATTAGAAAGGTAAGTACAATTGCTAATATTGTGTTATCCATAATATGCACCTCTTTCTATTTAATTTTCAATGTTCAGATAAATATATATAACTAATTTATTTTTATAGTTTATAATTTAACTTACTATACTATTATATTTTATATTGATTATTGTAAACTGTCAAGATGTATATAAAAAAAAGAGTATCTTTTTACGATACTCTTTCTAATAATTATTATTCATATCTTGAACATGTATGTCTTGCATAATAATCCATATCACTTGATGATGGTTTACATTCTCCTCTTTTATATAAATCACAATTTGAACAATTTGCTGCCATATAAAACACCTCCATTTTTTATTCATAAATCCATTATAACCTTTTTATAGTAATTTGTCAAATGGCAATTTTTACAATTTCGGACGAGCAATGCTCGCCCCTACGGTTTATTGCAAACATCTAACTTTTATTCTCTTTGTCTTCTTTTATCTATTACATAGCTACTACCCATTATTACTTTTGATGTATGTTTTACTTGTGCTCCTACTTCCGCAATTTCTAGTGTGTTGTAGAATCTTTGTTGGTCTGCTATTACTACTCCTATTGATATTGAAGTAAGTGGAAACTGTTCCAGTATTCCCTTTCTATTTGCTATTTCAAAATATCCTCTTTCTAAATCCACTTCTGAAAAATATCTTTTTATCCCTGCATCAAATTCTGCAACAACATCTTGGCATATTTTTTCGTAGTCTGCGTCTTTTCCTACTAGCGCTACAAAATCGTCTCCACCAATATGCCCTACAAAACAGTCTTTGTTCTCTTCTGTATGTACGTTTTTTAGTATAGTTCTTGCTGTAAATTTTATTATTTCATCTCCTTGTAGGAAGCCATATATATCATTATAAGCTTTGAAATTATCTAAATCGAAATATAAAACTCCAAAAACTTCTTTGTTTAATAATCTTTTTTTCATTTCAGCTTGTATTTGCACATTACCTGGAAGTCCGGTTAGTGGACTTACTCTTCTATTTGCATATATTAATCTTATTATATTTTTTATTGTATGATAAAAATAATCATAATCTATTGGCGCAGTTATATAATATTCTACTTCATCTTTTAATATTTCTAATCTATGTAGTTTGTCTTTATTTGATGATACTACTATTATAGGTGTTATGCTATTATCTTCGTTTTCACGTATCTTTTTGCAAATTAGAGATATATCTTCATTTATATTATCTTCATTTATAATTATTAGCGTTGGTATATTTTTAAGTGCAATATCTAGTTCGTTTGTTCTTATGCTTAAAAATCTAAATTCTGCTTCTTCTTTAAATCTTTGTTTTATTCTTTCTAAAATACTGTTGTCCTCATCTATTATACATATATCTTGTATCATATGTACTCCTCACTTCTATTTATTTTTTCTAATAGATTCTATTCTTTGGTTTAAAAATTCTGTTATTTTTAAATGCTTCATTGTCGGAAAAGCCTTTCTTAGTCTTGCTGTTTGCTTTTCTAGTTTTGCTTTTATAAATTCTTGTTTTTCTTTTAGTTCTTCTATAATGTGTTGTAGAGTTTCGCTTGAACTTGCTTTATTCCCTGCATATTCCTTTATTTTTTCAATTTCTTGTTTTATACTTTTTGTTATTTCATTTAATAAATTTATATTTATATTTATGTTATATACTTTTATTATACTAAATATACAATCCACTAACATTATAGAAAATAGTATTACATTAGTATAAATTAAAAGTTCTTTTTGTGCACCTTCTATTATATTTTGAACCGGAGGATGTAAAAACTCTATAAATATAATTGCTAGTATTCCCCAAAAGCATGAATTTTTTAAGCACACTCTTCCATTTATATTAAATTTATTATTTGAATAGTCCCAATATTTGGTTTTAAAGGTTTTTTCTAGTAACCATCCCACAATATATTCCCATACTGATAGAATAAAACACGCTGTTATAAATAACAAGACAACATTATCTTTAAAATCCTTCAAACAAATGCACATTATTATAGCACCAAATCCATATATTGGGCAAAGTGGTCCATATAAAAATCCACTATTTACTGGTTTCTTAGATAAAATCGTTTTGTATACAGATTCTACAATCCAACCCAAAAATGAATATATTATAAAATATGCTATTACATTATTTATACTCATACTCTCTCCTTGCATTAAAAACAGTCAATTGTTTTCTATTGTTGTTGTTCAGGATAAGTAGCTTTACCATCTGCAGTTCCTACTAATCCTTCTTTACTATAAGCATATACGTTAAATATATTTTCTCCCTCTAGTAATTTTTGTGTATATTCTGCACTTATTATTTTACCATCGTCAGAGTACTCTAATATTACACCAACAGTTTCCCATTCTTCTTTGGTATAAGTAAACTCATCAAAAGGTATCTTTGTCCACTCTCCATTTAAAGTATATTCTATTTTACTTAATCCATCTTCACAAGTAGCTTTAATTATTACTGCATCTGCTTGTACAGTTTTACGTAATGTTACAACAGGTCTTATTTTGCCTTGGAATTCTTGAGTTTTCTCTTGTATATTTCCTGCTTTATCTACTGCTGTTACTTTTAAGACATTCGTTCCTTGTTTTAAAGTAATAGTAGCTTGTATTCTATTTTTATCGTCTACACTTGCTTTAGCTATTTGTGGTTGTTCATCATTCCAAGTATACTCTATATAATCCATTTCTGTTTCATCTCTTGCTATTATATTTATATTCTCTCCTGCGATTGATAACTCTATTGTAGGCGCCTCTTCATCATCATTTGCAGGAGTTTCAGGAGTTGGTGTTTCTTCTATAACAGCTCCTGTATTTTGTTTATCTTTATTGTTATTTTTGTTCAAACCTACAACTCCATTAATTATTAATACTGCCCCAAATATAATTATTGCAATACTAAAAAATATAATAATCTTTTTTATATCTACTGTTGAATTATTATTCTTTCCATTTTTATTTCCAACGGATAATATCTGGTTCATATTTATTCCCCTTCTCTATAACATTTATAATTTATATATATTTTACACCTAATTATAACATTTTATAATACCAATTGATTATATCATTCGATTTATTAATTGTAAATATTTATTTTTGATAAAATATTGCATATTTTAATTAAATAAATCTCATTTAATTCTGTGTCAATAGAAATTGGGCATTTTGATACATATTAGGCAATAAATAAAGTAAACCCCATTAAAACGAAAGTTTTAATGGGGTTATACTTTATGTAGCAGTTTCTGTTGTGGCTTCGTCTGATACTGTTTGTGTCTCTGTTGCCATTTCATCAGATGTGATTTCTTTGATATTAATTATGTTTTCGTAATTGCTTAAAAGTTCTTCTCTCATACCATAAACTTCAAATTGGTATGACTTTCCAACTTTTATCTTAGCATACATATCCGCTGAATCGAATCGCATCCGACTAATCGAATCTGTTATTTGGAATACCCGAGTCTCTCCAGTGTCTAACAACTCAGTGTATATCAAATAACGATCCTTATCTTCAATTCTCTTTACTGCCTTATCTGTAACGATAACATCATACGTCGCCTCTGTTGTTACTCTCATACAAGAATGCATAAGCAGAATTATAATAACTATAATTACTATAGCTTTACCTGTTCCACTTGTTTCCGTCTTTGAACTGTACATATGAATTCCTCCTATTTTAGGGTTGTATTTTATCTATGAAAACTGGCAAAATGCCAGGGACTAAGGAATTCCTTTATTTCATCTATTAAATAAAACAGATAAAAGATAAAGGATATATTAAAATTATACCACATTCTGATATTTATGTAAATATATAAGGACACAGTGTATCACATCTTATCAGTGATTTTTCAAACTGTATCCTTACAAATAATTATTCACTATTCATTATTCATTCTTCGTTCGGCACTTGCTTCGTAGCACGGGCGATTAAAATCGCCCCTACAATCTACCGTCTATTCTCCTAATCCGAAGCTTACTCCTAATGCATTGTTTATCCTATTCATTGTGTTTAAATCGTCAATATGTCCTATCTTTTCTTTAAGTCTGCTTTTATCTATTGTTCTTATTTGTTCTGCTAATACTACTGAATCAGATTTTAAGCCAAATTCGTCTGAATCCAATTCAATATGTGTTGGCAATTTATTTTTCCCCATTTGAGATGTTATAGCTGCCGCTATAACAGTTGGGCTATACTTATTTCCTGTATCATTTTGTATTATTAATACTGGTCTTATTCCGCCCTGTTCAGAACCTATTACAGGACTTAAATCTGCATAAAACATATCGCCTCTTTTTACTACCATATTATTCACTCCTGCTAATTTGTATATTTTATATATTAAATATTAGTTCAAATTTCGCAGAAAGACTTTTTATTATTTTTATATTACTTCGTTTTCACCATTTAATTTAAAGGCTATTATATTTTCTTCCTGCAAGGTATTTATTTCAACCTTATTATATAATATGTAAACCTTTAAGTTTTGTGTAATATCTTGTACTTCCATTTTTACAGGTTTGCCCGTCAATTTATCTATATATAGCTTTTTATTTGCATTGTATATATTTTCATTTTTTACTTTTACTTCTAATATAATCTTGTTATTTTCTTCATACATTGTTTTTTCATTTGTTTCATTTTTATAATCATTGATAAATGTATTTATCCACAATGAATTACTGGTTATACAGTTATAGTTTTCATATAATTTAGATATTCCTATTTTTGTATTTTCTATTTTTATATTAACTCCATCATACAATATTTTTAATCCTGCAATATTTTCTGGCTCTAGCAGTTCCTGAACGCACTTATTACCTTTAATTTTTTGATTAAATGTATATGTATTTGTAGTTTTATTACTTGTTATTGTAACCGATGCCTCTGCACTAAATGAATCAATATTTAAAATATAATTTTTTATTTCATCAGCTGATTTGTTACTCATATTATTTCCAAATTTAAAAAAATTATAATTATTTTTTATAAAAAATAAAAAAATTACAAGTATAATTAATACTATAGCAATTATTATAGAAACCTTTTTTTTCATAATTCACAACCTTTCTCAAAAATCGAAGATTTTTGTACTCTTCACTCTTCATTATTCACTCTTCAATGGGCGCAATCATGCGCCCCTACAATATGCAATATTTTTATTGCAAGCAATTAAATATATTTAAAAAAATATAATTGTAAGAAAAGTGGCTTCGCCATATGTGCATTTTGCTTCGCAAATATGCACGGATCAATGAAACTTAACCTTGTTGCTCTAGAAAAATCTTGCGATTTTTCCTATGCAATAGGAAATTCTTTCCCCTACAATTATATTTACAATGTTTTAAAATATTCATTTAGACAATCTATAACTTCTTGTTTTGATTCTAATATATTAATTTTTTCTCTTACTTTACTTGAATCTTTTAAATTTTTTATATACCAAGAAATGTGCTTTCTCATTTCCCTTATTCCTATGTACTCTCCTTTTTCTGCTATTTCCAAATCTATATGCTCTTTTATTGTTTTAAGTTTTTCATCATTGCTAGGCAAATTTGCCACATTTCCATTTAACTCTTCTTTTATCTGCCCTATTACCCAAGGATTACCTAAAGTTGCTCTTCCAATCATTATTCCATCTACATTTGTATATTCAAACATTTTTAAAGCATCTTTAGCATTCTTTATATCTCCATTTCCTATTACAGGTATATTTACTGCTTCTTTAACTTTTTTTATTATGTCTAAATCTACTTTCCCTGAATAATACTCCTCCCTCGTTCTTCCATGTATTGTTATAGCACTTGCACCTGCTTTTTCTATAATTTTAGCAGCTTCAACTGCAACAATATTTGTATTGTTCCAACCCTTTCTCATTTTAACTGTTACTGGAACATTCACTGCATTAACTACTTTACTTACTATTTCAAATACTAGTTCTAAATTTAATAATAGCTTACTTCCATCTCCATTTTTTACTACTTTAGGTGCTGGGCATCCCATATTTATATCTATAATGCTTGCCTTACATTCTAATTCTTTTGCAGAATATGCCATTATCTCTGGCTCACTTCCGAATATCTGTATAGCTACTTTAGTTTTTTCATTATCTGTATTTACTAATTTTTGTGTTTTCTCATCTTTGTAATATATTGCCTTTGAACTTACCATTTCTGTAAACTCAAGTCCGTGGATTACTTTTTTCTTCGCACATAATTCTAAAGGATTTATCTGTTATACCTGCCATTGGTGCTAACAATATATTGTTATTTAATTCTACATTTCCTATTTTTAATGGATGTATATACATTGTGTGTTCAAATTCCTTTCTACAATGTTTGCAATATGCTGATTATTTTTTTAATAGTTTGAAAAAGAATTAGTATAGTGCTAGGCATTTAAAACTAGAAATACCGGAGGTGTACATTTGTACATCGAGGATTTTCTAGTTTTAAATAACGACACAATATGCTAATTATTTTTCAAACTACTAAAATATTGTTTTTTGGCGTCTAGAACTAATATTCATCAATATACCTATGCATATAAAATTTGTTATAAGTGAACTTCCTCCATAACTTATAAAAGGCAATGGAACTCCTGTAATTGGCAATAGTCCTACGGTCATGCCTATATTTTCTAATACATGAAAAAACAGTATTCCGAACTATTCCTGTGGCTACATATGAGCCTAAATCGTCTTTAGCAGTTTTTGCAATATATATGGCTTTAGTTAGTAATAGCACATATAATATAACTATTGCAGCTGAAATTATAAATCCCATTTCTTCTCCAACTACTGCAAATATAAAGTCTGTAGTTTTAGGATACAAAAATCCCAATTGTGTTTGGTTTCCTTTTAAAATTCCCATCCCAAATACTTTTCCTGCGCCAACTGCTAATTTAGACTGAATTACATTGTATCCAGAACCTCTAGGGTCTAAATTAGGATTTAAGAATACGTCTATTCTAGTTTTTGCGTGATCTGGCAATACAAACATATATATTAATGGTACTAATATCACTATTAAAGCACAAGTTACTATTATATATTTTTTATCTATTCCTGCTACAAATAAAATGAAAATTGTAGATACAATAAATGCAGCTGCTGTTCCTATATCCGGCTGTATTATAATTAACAATGTTGGTAATATTACAACCATCAATGATAAGATTAATTTCCAAGGTTTATTTATTTCATTTTTTCCTTTTTCTTGAAATTTGCATATTATTGTGGAAAACAGTATTACAACAAACACTTTTGCAAACTCTCCAGGTTGAAGTGAAAATGCTCCAATGTTAAACCAACTTCTTGCTCCATTTATTTCTGGTGTAAATAAAACACCTACTAACAAAAGAATAAATATACCATATGCTACGTATGAAGCTTTGCTTATTAAATTATAATCTACAACAAAAAATACAATTAATATTGGTATGCTTACTACAAACCATATTATTTGCTTTTTCATTTCGTCAAATTCAGTAGCTTGGGTGCAAGAATATAGTGCAACTATTCCTATTATGAATAGTACCAAACTTATTATTAATATGCTCCATTCTGTATTTTTTAAATTTCTTTTATTCATTGTTAGTAGCAATTCCTTTCCAATATGTAAATTAAACTTCGCCTAAACGGGTCAATGTGAGCATTGACCCCTACAAAGTTTGCAATATGTTTTTTGTAGTGGCGGGCCTCTAAGTCCGCCCGCATTATATCAATCAAAAGTCGAATTTCTCTGTTTCCTAATATTATATAAGGCGTAACACATTGATTACGCCCTTTAAAAATTTATCTAAAATGTTTATATATTATTTGTTTGATTAACTACTTCTGGTTGTACATTAACAGTTTCAATACTTTGTTCTTCTATGTTTTCAATATTTTCTTGTTTAGTTTCTTCATTATTTTGATTTTCTTGCATTTCTTCTGGACGAGCAATGCTTGTCTCTACATCTGCATTGTCTTGTTTCATTTCTCCATTATTTTGATTTTCTTGTATTTCTTCCGGACAAGCAATGCTTACCTCTACATCTATGTTTTCTTGTTTTGTTTCTTCCTTACTTTGATTTTCTTGCATTTCTTCCGAATTAGAAGTTAAAGTCCCTACGTCTTCACTGTTTTCGGTTTCTGTATTTTCAACTTGCTTTTCTGTCATAACTTCTTTTTTCATTTCATTTCTAATATTTAAAATTGGTATATTGGCATATAACGCAGGTGCTCCATTTGTTCCATCTTCATTTTCCTTGTTTGTTAATCTAACATCTATTTCTTTTTCATCTACTTCTATATATTTTTTTATAACATCAATTATTTCTTGTTTCATTAGTTCTAAAAAGTCAGCTGACACATTTGCTCTATCTTGCATTAATACTAGGTGTAATCTTTCTTTTGCTGCATCTCTTGACCCTTGCTCTTTTTTTTCTGATTTCATTAATTTTCTAAAAAAATTAGCAATATTCTCAAACATCTTCCATCCCCCAAACCGTATGTATTAATTATTTTCTTGCAAAAAACGCTTTTATTTTCGCTATGAACGAATTTTCTTTGCCAGGTATAGTTATATCGATATTTTCACCTAATACTCTTTTTGCTATTTCTAAATATGCTTTTCCTGAAGGTGCGTGTTTATTTTGTATTACTGGCTCTCCTTTATTGGTTTGGCTTATTATGTGTTCATCATCTGGTACAACTCCTATTAAGTCTATTGATAATAAATCTATGATATCATCAACATCCATCATTTCACCTTTTTTTACCATTGATGGTCTCAATCTATTAACTATTAATTCTGGATTTTTTATTTCTGATGATTCTAATAAACCTATAATTCTGTCTGCATCTCTTATTGCAGATATTTCTGCTGTTGTAACAACTATTGCTCTAGTTGCACCAGCTATAGCATTTTTAAATCCTTGTTCTATTCCTGCAGGGCAGTCTATTAATATGTAATCGAATTCTTCTTTTAATTTATTAACTAACTCTCTCATTTGAACTTCATTTACAGCACTTTTATCTTTTGTTTGTGCTGCTGGTAATAAGAAAAGCTCATCAAATCTTTTATCTTTTATTAAGGCTTGTCTCAATTTACACTTTTCTTCTACTACATCTACTATATCGTATACTATTCTATTTTCTAATCCCATAACTACGTCTAGGTTTCTAAGACCGATATCTGTGTCTATTAACACTACTTTTTTCCCTTCTAATGCTAGGGCTGCTCCTAAATTAGCTGTTGTTGTTGTTTTTCCTACGCCACCTTTTCCTGATGTGATTACTATTACTTCTCCCATAACTATTTTTCCTCCTCAAAAATTAGTTACTCTAAATAACTACTATATATATTACCTTTTTTTTCAAAAAAAGTCAATGAAATCATAAAAAAAAAAGCCCCCCATAAAATGGGGGAGAGTAAATTTTGTCGCCAATAGATTTGTCAACAAATAAATACTCTAGGTAAAACCAGTCATGTACCGTTTCATATTAGACCTTCTATGGCCGCAGCGTCGGTGTTTAATTAATGTTCAAACAAATTCCTATATTCGGTGCTCTACAGTTCATAACCTGATCCTCCCTTCATGATTTTTCACTCAGTTTCCCAAGTACGATTAAATTATACATCATTTTTTGGATTATGTCAAGTTTTTTTGTGAAATTATCCATCTAACTCTATTTTCATATAATTTTTCCTTTATTTCTAATCCGTCTAGCTTACCATATTTTTTAAAAATATATTCTCCATCTATTTCTTGTAACATTTTTTTACCTAAATTAGCGAATTCATTTGCATCTCCTCTCGTACCTTTATCTGCGTTTACAACTAATTGCAACCCATCTAACCCTAAATATGATTTTGATACTTTTTCTAGAAATTGAACTTGTCTTGATGGCTTCATTTTATGAAAAATTCCACCTCTCATATGTTCGTCTGCCGAAACCTTCCCACACTTAATCCATGCATTTGGTACACAAATTCTATTTCCCAAATTTCCTACTAGTTTTACTCCATTTTTATCGTGACCATAATGATGAGGATATTTTTCTTTCGGAGTTAGCCCTTTTCCTAAATCGTGTACTAAACCTGCAAATCTTACTTTTAAGTCTTTTGTATTTTTAGAAATTTCATCTAGTACAATCATTGTATGGTTATATGCGTCTCCTTCTGGATGATATTGTATCGGTTGTAAGGCTCCAATTAAATTATATATTTCTATAAAATGCACATCTAACACATTTGCTTTCCTTAAAATTTCAAAAAATATTGATGGCTTATTTTGTGACATTGCTTTTTTAAATTCTTCGAATACCCTTTCTTTTGATAATGTATTTAATTCATTTTTTAAACTACTCATTAACTCTAATGTGTGTATATCTATATTAAACTCTAGCTGAGCTGCAAACCTAGCAACTCTATATACTCTTAATGGGTCTTCCGCAAATGCTTTTGATGTAGCTTTTATTATTTTATTTTTTATATCTTTTATTCCTCCAAATGGGTCTATAATTTCTCCTGTTAAAACATCCTTTGCAATTGAATTTACAGTTATATCTCTTCTTTCTAAATCTTGCTCAATTGTTATAGACTTATCTGTTGTTATTTCAAATTCCTTATGTCCTAATCCAGATTTTCTATCAATTCTTGCTAAAGCAAATTCTTTGCCTTCTATATCATATACCTCGAAGCTTTTTCCTCTTGTATGTGCCATAGGAAAAAGATTCAAAAATTCTTCTGAGGATAAGCCAGTTACACAATAATCTTCATCATGTTTTTCTTTTCCCATTACTTCATCTCTTAAAGCCCCACCAACTAAATATAGTCTTCCCCCTGCATTATTTATTTTGTTTGCAATATCAATTATATCCATTTATTTCTCCTATTTTTTGCTATTCTTATTAGGGCACAGTGGTGTCATAATCTAACGGGTATTCCCACAAACGATGCCCATATTATATTATCACAAATCATGTTAAATATTCAATATTGACATAATGTGTTTGTTTTGATATACTTGTACTATTCCTTTTAACCAAAGTAAATCTTTTTCACTTTAGATTTACTACAACATTATAGGAGGTTCTTATGAACATTCGTGACTTTGAAAAATTTCAGATGACGCAAACTGGGTACATTTATGTATCCAAGAAAACTCGTAAAATTCACGTAATTTCCTTGTATGGAGAAGACTTCCGGTTTGTCAAAAGCCAGGACAATGAAGCACATCTTTTAATTAAGGGCTTGCTTCTCAACGGTCAAGCAGATTATCCCAGCGAATTCTATCGCTTGTTGGACTTTGTTGCCAAAGACGCTGACCCCTTTATATGGGATGCTATTATGGCTTTTCGCAAATGCTGCCATAACTCAAAATTCGATGCAGCAATAGGAATTTACATCGACTAATGCCAAAATTTTTCAGGTTAACCAAAAAAACTCCAGCTCTTAAAAGAGTTGGAGTTTTTTGGTTTATTCCTTATTTGTTATTTCTTCTAATCTTAATAGTTCTTCCCATCTTGCATCTACTTCTTTTTGGAATTCTTCTATCATCCATTCATTTCCTGGTTTAAACATATGTTTAAATCTTTTTTGTGGTTTTAAGAACTCTTCTATTGGCAATTTCTTTGCTGGTTTATAGGTTATTTTATACTTTCCATTTTCTACTTCATATAATGGCCAATAGCAAGTTTCAACTGCAAGCTTATTTATTTCCATTAGCATTTCTGTTGGATATCCCCAACCTCTTGGGCATGGTGCTAATACATTTAGGAAACATGCTCCTTTTGTATATATTGCTTTTTCAGATTTTTCATATAAATCTTTAAAGTTCATTATAGCAGCAGTTTGTGCAACATATGGTAAATGATGATTTGCCATTATTAAAGTTAAATCTTTTCTTGATTGCATTTTTCCAGGCACTTTTGTTCCTGCTGGTGTTGTTGTTGTATCTGCAAATTTTGGTGTTGCAGAAGATCTTTGAATACCAGTATTCATATATGCTCCGTTATCATAGCATACATATACCATATCGTGTCCTCTTTCCATTGCACCAGATAAACTTTGTATTCCTATATCGTAAGTTCCTCCGGTCTCCTCCAAATGCTATAAACTTTGTATCTTTATCTTGTGGCAATTTTCCTTGAGCCTTCATTGATTTATATGCAGCTTCAACTCCTGAACAAGTTGCACCTGCACATTCAAATGCTGTGTGTATAAATGAATCTGTCCACGCTGTATATGGATATATAAATGTTGAAACTTCCATACAACCTGTTGCACCTGTTATTACTGCATGGTCTTCTGGTTTTAATGCTCTTAATACCATTCTTGCTACTGGTGGTGCACCACATCCTGCACACATTCTATGCCCAGATGTAAATCTAGATGGACGGTTTGCAATTATTTCTTTATGATTATATGCCATTTTATTTTTCTCCTCCTTTTATCCTGGGCACAGTGGTGTCGTAACCTAACGGGTATTCCCACAAACGGTGCCCCTACATTTTAACCATTTATTATTATTCTCTTACTCCTAAATATCTGTATGGATTATTTATATTTCCTGTTTTTACAATTTCACTTAAATCATTGTACACTTTTTCTATATCGTCTGCTTTTGTATCTCTTCCACCAATACCATATACATAATTTACAGTTGGTACATGTATGTTTGATACATACATACTAGATATTACATCTTCAAATAGAGCTCCACCAGCCCCATTTAAAGAATCTGCTTTATCAAGTACTGCAACTGCTTTTAAGTGTGATAATGCTTTTGCAACTTCTTCTGTTGGAAATGGTCTAAACATTCTTATTTTTAATAACCCAGCTTTAATTCCTTTTTCTCTTAATTTATCTACTGTATACTTTGTAGTTCCGGCTGTTGAGTTCATACAAACTATTGCAATTTCTGCATCTTCTAATTTGTATTCTTCAAAGAAACCATATTTTCTTCCTGTCATTTTTTCGAATTCTTTTGAAACTTCTAATACAACTTTTTTTGCATTTCTCATAGCCTCAGCTTGTTGTCTTTTATGTTCAAATAAATATGCTTGTAAATCTAAAGGTCCAACTGCCATAGGCTCTTTGTCATTTAATAAGTAATGCTCTGGTTTATATGTTCCAACAAATTTCTTTACTAGATCATCTTCTATTAATTCTATATTTTCTATTGAGTGTGATGTTATAAATCCATCTTGACATACCATTAATGGCAATAATACATCTTTATGTTCTGCTATTCTATGTGCCATAACTAAATTGTCATATGCTTCTTGATTATTTTCTGAAAATAATTGTATCCAACCAGAATCTCTAACTCCCATTGCATCTGAATGGTCATTATGTATGTTTAGAGGTCCTGATACTGCTCTATTTACTAGAGACATTACTATAGGTAATCTTAAACTTGAAGCTATATATATCATTTCCCACATTAAAGATAAACCATTAGATGAAGTCGCTGTCATTGCTCTAGCTCCTGCTGCCTCTGCTCCGATACAAGCACTCATTGCACTATGTTCACTTTCTACTGCTACAAATTCTGTATCCACCGCTCCATTGCTTACGAAACTTGAAAAATATTGTGGTATTTCTGTTGATGGTGTTATTGGAAATGCTGCTACTACATCTGGATTTATTTGTTTCATAGCTATTGCTGCTGCTTCATTTCCACTTAAACGTTCTCTTATTGACATTTTTATTTCTCCTTTCAAAATTGGAAGAATTTTGTACTCTTCACTATTCATTAACAAGGGCACAGTGGTGTCTGCGGAACGACGAGGGCGTCGTTCCCTACAGGGTATTCCCGCAAACGGTGCCCCTACAATGTTTGCAATATATATTTACTGCATTTCGATTGCACCAAATGGGCATACTTTTGCACATACTCCGCAACCTTTACACATATCGTAATTAAAATCTTCTCTTTTTTGTTCTTTATTTACTGGTATTGCATCATCTGGGCAAACTGGAAAACATAAACCACATTGTTTACATTTTTCAGATAAGTATATTGGCTTTACACTTCTCCAGTCTCCTGTTTTAAAATTTTTTGCATTTCCAGCTTCATATATATTTCCACCTATTGTTAGGTCTTGCCAAGGTGTGGTTGAGTTTATTTCAGACATTTTTCTTCCTCCCTTTTAGTAATTTATATAATATTTATAGTAAACAATCTACAATGAAATATGAAAATTAAAAATCTGCCACACCCTTAAACGCGGTGTAATATGAAAATATAATAAATTACTACTACGAAAATATGGCTAGTTACAGTTAAAGCTACCAGAAGGCGGGTGTTCGATTTTTATTTTATATTTCATTGCATAAATTTTCTAACATTATTTTTTAACCAATTTGTTTTATCTCTTTTAAAGACAATTCCAATGCCTTCATATTTCCTTCAATAACTTCTGGTTTTTTTGCAAATTTATGTTTAAAAGAACCTATCATATCATTTAAGAATTCCTCTTCTGTCATAACTTTACTTACTTTCACAACTGCTGCAAGCATTGGAGTATTAGGGAAATATTTTCCTAGTGTTTCCATTGATACTTTTCTTGCATCTATTGTAAATATTTTTCCATTATATCCATTTAAAACTTTTTTTAAATATTCTTCATCTTTTGTTGTGTTTATAATTATTGCACCAGTTTCTTTTAAGCCTGCTGTAACATTAACTGATTCTAATAGTGTATCATCTACAACTACTACGTAATCTGGTTCATAAATATTACTATGCACTGTAATTGGTGTATTACTTATTCTGTTGTACGCTGTTATTGGTGCACCCATTCTTTCTGGTCCATATTCAGGAAATCCTTGAATGTATTTTCCTGTGTTAAATGCAGCATCCGCAAGCAATAATGATGCTGTTTTAGCACCTTGACCGCCTCTTCCGTGCCATCTAATTTCTATTAGATTTTCCATTCCTTTGCCTCCTTCAAAATTTGCGAATAGCAAATTTCGTACTATTCACTATTCACCCTTAACTTTTAACTATTCACTATGGGGTATGCCTTCGGAGTGCGGACGAGCAATGCTCGCCCCTACGAATAATTATTCATTTTAGGAACGACGTTGGTCTGTTCCCTACATACTATTATTCACTGTTAATTATTAACTCTTCACTCTTGCCGTAAGGCAAGCAGTGCTCCTACGATTTTTACATCCACTATAGTATATTGCTATTTTTTTCCTATGTCAATATACCAACCAGTCAAGTTTTTAATTAATATCCGAAATATTATTTGACATAGCATAAAATATATGCTATTATAATTTTAGCAATTGCAAATAAGGTCAAGTAATGAATGAGCACATAAAAAGACTAGGAAGCCTCTTAAAACTTTCCTAGTCTTTTTTACTACTTACTTAATTTTTTTATTATGTAATAAATTATAATAAGTTGTAGTAGTTCTATAAGGTCATTCACGAATGACGCACCTCCTTCCTGCCTTTTTAGAGCATTCAGGCTTTATAAATATAATATATTTTTACATTTTGCCAAATAATCGATTAAAAGAATAGGGCACGCCAACGGCATGCCCCTACGGTTCTTATTAATCATTGCTTAGTTCTGGTGCGCCAACTGGGCAAACACCTGCGCATGTTCCGCATTCTATACAGCTTTCTTTATTTATTACATATCTTTCATCACCTTGTGATATGCAACCTACTGGACATTCTGCTGCACATGCTCCACAGCTAATACATTTGTCTGTAATTTTATATGCCATTTTTCATCACCACCTTCAAAATTCGAAGAATTTTGTACTCTTCACTATTCATTATTCACTATTAATTCTTCACTCGGCACTAACTTCGTAGATAATCTCCCGTTTGTTCCCTACAGTGTTTGCAATTTATTTTTGTTTAATAATCTGCTTCGTTTTTATCCATTTTTTCTAGTTTTTCTAAATGTTCTAATTCTTTTAAGTCCTCTGGATTATCTACTTTTATATCATCTTTTTCTTCTGCATCTTTTATTATTTTTATATCTTTTACATCATATCGTTTATAAAATGTATCTTCTGAATCTGTGAATTTTACTTTAATTCTTTCTTTTAAAGTTTCTACTCCACAAACCTCTCCTACACCGTCTTCTGTTTTTACTATTGCTCCAATTTTAGGTAATCTGCCTAACTTTTCTTCATATACTTCTTGTTCATATTTTAAACAGCACATTAATCTTCCGCAGTTTCCAGATATTTTAGATGGGTTTAAAGAAATATTTTGCTCTTTTGCCATTTTTATTGATACTGTTTCAAAATTTCCTAAAAATGAACAACAACAAAGCTCTCTTCCACACATTCCGTTTCCGCCTAGTCTTTTTATTTCATCTCTTACACCAATCTGACGTAATTCTATTCTGGTTTTAAATACTGCTGCTAAATCCTTAACTAATTCTCTAAAATCTATTCTTCCGTCTGCTGTGAAATAGAATAAAATTTTTGAGTTATCAAATTTATATTCTACATCTATTAAATTCATGTCTAGATTATGCTTTTTTATTTTTTCTTGGCATATTTTTAATGCTTCTTTTTCTTTAGATTTATTTTCTTTAAATTGTTTTATATCTTTGTAAGAAGCTATTCTTATAACTTTTTTTAAGGGATTAGTTATTTTTTCTTCTGGTAACTGCCTATTTGCAATAACTACTTCTCCGTATTCGTCTCCATTAGCAGTTTCTACTATTACGTAAGTTCCCTTTTCTATTGTAAGGTTGTTTGAGTCGAAGAAATATATTTTCCCTGGCTTTTTAAACCTAACTCCTACTATATTTTTCATATTTTCTCCTTTTTAATTATTTATTGTTTCACATAATTTCATTAACAAATTATCTATTGTCATATCTAAATTCGCATTTTTGTTTAATCTATCCTTTGTGTCTTCAACTATTCTAATTGCTTTTATATAATTGTTATTTCCATTTTTAACTTTATCAAAAAATAAAACATTTATATATTCTAATATATTTACTATTTCTTCTTTGTTTTTTGTAATTATTTCCTTTTGATTTAATAAATCTATTATATTTGTATTCTCAATATTATTAAAAGTATTTTCTATGTTTAAATATATTTCTTGTTTACCTTGTAAAGAAATTGCTTTTTCAAAACTTCCAGAAAATAATTTCAATAAATTTTCTGTTATATTTTTATATCCATATTTTTTAACAAGTCTATCTTTTAAATCTTCATCTTTTATCTTATTAAAGTTTATTTTTACACATCTTGATCTTATAGTATTTAAAAACATATTTTCATTTGTTCCAATTAATACTATCACTGCATATTCTGGTGGCTCTTCCAAAGTTTTCAACAAACAGTTCTGTGCTTCTTTTGTCATAGTTTCAGCATTGTTTATTATATATACTTTTTTATTTGATATTATTGGCTTTTCATATATTTTACTGTTCATTAATCTTATTTGCTCTATTTTTATACTCTTTTCTTCAGGCTCTATTATTTGAAAATCTGGATTATTTGAGTTATCAAACTCTATACAAGATTTACACGTATCACAACCTATATTCTCATTACACAAAATTGCCTTTGCAAATTCTTTTGCAAATAAAAACTTGCCAATTCCAGATATTCCTAAAAACATATATCCGTGTGAAATATTTTTTGTTTCTATTATATTTTTTAATAATTCTTTGTTTTTGTCGTTTCCTATTATGTTTTCAAAATTCATTTTATTTTACCTTTCCGAATTTGTTTAATGGCCAGAATCTGAAAAGCACTCTACTTTCTACTCTATCTAATGGTATACATCCAAAATTTCTACTATCTGCACTTTGTGGTCTATTGTCTCCCATTACAAATATACATCCATCTGGAACTACTACATCTGTAAATACCCCTCCATTAGGAGCTGTTACTATTCCATCTTGTAAATATTCTTCGTTTAGTAATTCTCCATTTCTATATACTTTGTTGTCTTTTATTTCAATATGGTCTCCTGCTATTCCTATTACTCTTTTTATATAGCTTGTTTTACCATTTTCTAAAAAGTAATAATTGAATTTTTCCCAGAATTTAGTTGGATTATAGTCATATCTTGCAATTGGATTATCTATCGTTCCATTCCCAGTAGGTGCTTCAAATGTTATTATATCTTCTCTATCTATCTTTCCATTTACTGTTGCAACCCATCTATTTAATATTAATCTATCATTTGGCATTAATGTTGTTTTCATTGATGGCATTTGTACTATCGTAGGTGTTCCTATAAAATGTCTAAATAATAGCGCTAATATTACAGCAACTATTATACAAAAAATCCATTCCATTACATTTTTTACTTTTGGACTAACTTTTATCATATGTATAAACCTTCTTTCTATTTTTACATTATACAATAGCCTAAAGAATTAATCAATATTTTTATACTATTTATTTACTGTTGGAATTTGGATAACTACTTCTGTACCTTGTCCTACAACGCTTTTAATATCTATACTTCCATTATTTTTGTCTAGTATTTCTTTTGCAATTGATAATCCGAAGTCCTGTTCCTCCCATTTCTCTTGTACGAGCTTTATCTACCCTATAAAATCTTTCGAATATTCTATTTAAATCATCTTCTGGTATTCCCATACCATTATCTATAATTTTTATATATGCATTATTATATACAAATCCAACATATATTTTTATTTTACCAAAATCTCTAGTATATTTTATACTATTTGACAATATGTTTAGTATTACTCTTTCCATTCCATATTTGTCTGCAAATACTGGTGGAACATTAGCAGTTACAAAGCATTCTGTATCTTGATGTTTCTTATCTATTTCTATTTGTAGTTTCTCTTGGCATTTCTTTACTAGTTCTCCTAAATCAAACTCTGTTTTTTCTATTTTTGTTTGAGAATTATCATATCTTGATAATGTAAGTAGATCACTTACCAATTTTGCCATTCTACGTGCTTCTGATGCTATTACATTTAAAAATTTATCTTGAATTTCTTTTTCGTATTCACCTTCTAATAAAGTATCTGCATATCCCATTATTGACGTTATTGGAGTTTTTAATTCATGAGATACATCTGCTACAAATTCTTTTCTCATATTGTCTAATTTTACATGCTCTGTTATATCTTGTATTACAACAATCATACCTGCAGGTCTATCGTTTTCATCCTTATATGGTGCAAAGAACATATTAATATATCTATCTCCAACTTTTACTTTTTGTTCTGAGGATGTCCAGTTTTCTAAATATATTACTTTTTCCATATTTATATCAATATTTATCTTTTTGAATATTCTTTCAAAATTATTATCATCCTTTTCTAGTCCCAAGAAGGCTTTAGCCGCTGGATTTATGTGTATTATATCACCATCTATTCCAAAGGCAATTATTCCATCTGTCATATGCAAAAGTATAGTTTCCATTTGCTTTTTTTGTCTAGTTGCTTCGTTTAAATTTTGCTTCATTTCTACACTTATATAGTTAAAAGCATCTGTTAAGTCTGTAATTTCATTTTTACTCTTGCTTATTTTTGTAATATCTCCTGAAGCCATTTTTTCTGCACTTTTGATTAATTTTGTTGTAGGATTTACTATGTGTTTATTTACAAACATACCTATCATAATAGAAATAACTGCATATATAGATATTCCAGATATGAACAACACTTTCGCTTGTTGCATTTGAATTTCAACTGCTTCTGTTTCTGTTACATTTTGTTTTAGTTCTTGCATAGTTATACCCAAAAATATCCCTATACCAGACATTACAACAATTCCTACTATAACTAACACTAATATTATTTTTATTTGAATATTTTTTAACAATTCGACATCCTTCTTTCTCAAAAATCGATTTTTGGGCACAGTGGTGTCATAACCTAACGGGTATTCCCACAAACGGTGCCCCTACATTGCCTTCGAAGCACGGAACGACGTTGGTCTGTTCCCTAC
Organism: uncultured Eubacteriales bacterium; assembly: GCA_949840345.1. Lineage (GTDB taxonomy): Bacteria > Bacillota > Clostridia > TANB77 > CAG-508 > CAKPQL01. The sequence continues at coordinate 49,033 of CATKWX010000008.1, read as the reverse complement.
ATCAAAAATCGAAGATTTTTGTACCCTTCACTATTAATTTTTCACTATTCACTTTTCACGGGTCGACACAAGTCCGACCCCTACAGTGTTTGCAATATGTTTTTCACTGTTTATCACCAAAAAAGGGCTTTACAGCCCTTTTTTTGTTCTATTTCGATGCTATATAGTATCCTACTCCTCTTTTTGTTATTAACATTTTAGGAGTAGATGTATCTTTTTCTATTTTCTCTCTTATTCTTCTAACTGTTACATCTACTGTTCTTATATCTCCATAATATTCATATCCCCAAACTTTTTCTAATAGTGTCTCTCTTGTAACTACTTGTCCCGGTTGGTTTGCAAGGAATTTTAAAACTTCAAATTCTCTTAATGTTAAATCTATAACTTCATCTCCAACCTTTGCTTCAAATTTATCTAAATCTAAGCTTAAGTTTCCTACTTTTATTTTATTCGTATTTGATTCTTCCTCTGAATCTTGTCCATCTATTCCACCTGTTAAATCTGCTTTTCTTAAGTTAGCCTTTATTCTTGCCATTAATTCTCTTACACTAAATGGCTTTGTTATATAATCGTCTGCTCCTAACTCTAAACCTAATATTTTGTCTATTTCTTCATCCTTTGCTGTTAGCATTAATATAGGCACATTAAGAGTATGTCTTATTTTTTTACATACTGTTAATCCATCCATTTTAGGTAACATTATATCTAACAATATTAAATCTGGTTTTTCTTTTAGAGCTATATCTACAGCTGCTAGTCCATCATTAGCTTCTAGAGTATCATATCCTTCTTTTTGCAAATTATAAACTAGTATATCTACTATAGGCTTTTCATCGTCTACTATTAGTATTGTTTTTTTATCCCCTTTGTTATTATTATTTAGTTCCAAAAAAATCCCGCCTTTCAACATAAGACTTATTATTTTATTTATTATATATCATATTAATACTTTTTACACAAGTTTTTTTACAAAATTTTATCATTTTCTTTTACGGATATGTCTTTTTACATTATTATTTCAATTTCGTTGATACTACCGTCATCGACTAACTTTATTTGCTTATCCTCTACCTCATTGCCATTTAAAATAAACTTCTCTACACCGGTTTGCTTTGAGTTTGGATTTTTTACTTTAATATTATAGATACTCGTTTTATACCTATATCTTATGCTATATTCTTTCCAGTCGCTTGGAATACAAGGCTCTAATTTCAAATATCCTTTTTCTATTTTTAACCCTAATATATATTCAAGTCCTGCTTTATAAAACCAGCTGCTAGAGCCTGTGTACCAAGTCCATCCACCACGTCCTGCTAAATTATTCTCCCCATATACATCTCCTGGTATAACATATGGCTCTACTTTGTATTTTCTTGCTTCTTCCTTTGTTCTTGCGTGCTCTATTGGATTTATCATCCTAAAATATTCTGTTGCTTTATTTCCAAATCCTAATTTTGTAAAAGCAATTATAGCCCATACCGCAGCATGCGTGTATTGTCCTCCATTTTCTCTAACTCCTGGCAAATATGACTTTATATAACCCGGTTTAAACTTTCCTTTATCAAAAGGAGGATCTAACAATTTTATTATTCCATTTTCCTTATCTATTAAATGTTTTTCCAAACTATCCATTGAAATAAACTTTTTATCATTATCTCCTGCATTTGATATTACAGACCAGCTTTGAGATATACTATCTATTTTACATTCATCATTTTCTATACTTCCTAAAATATCTCCTTCATCTGTAAAAGCCCTTTTAAACCATCTTCCATCCCAAGCATTTTTGTTTATTGCAATTTTTAAATTGTTTTTTATTTCTTCATATTTTGTAGCTCTTTCATTGTCTTGCTTGTATTTACAAATTGGTATAAACTTTTCTAAAATATCATAAAGGAAGAAACCTAGCCAAACACTCTCGCCGTTTTCCTTTATTTCCTACTGTGTTAAATCCATCGTTCCAGTCTCCTGAACCAATTTTAGGCAATCCATTTTCTCCAAAATTTATTGATTTTTCTATAATTTTTATACAATGTTCATATATTGAGCCTTTTTGCTCACTTTCATGATGAACATCATATTTTTCATCAACTCCATCTTCTAGCAAGTCTCCATCAATATATGGCACAATTTCGTCTAATATTGAATATTCATCAACTGTATTTATATATTCTGCTGTAGCAAAACACAACCATAATAGGTCATCCGAAAATCTAGTTCTTATACCCCTTTTAGTTTCTGCATGCCACCAATGTTCTACATCTCCTTCAATAAATTGATGTGATGCATGTAGTAATATTTGTTGTTTTAATATTTCCGGATTTAAATATTTTAGTGCCAAAGTATCTTGTAGTTGGTCTCTAAATCCTGTTGCTCCACCGGATTGATAAAATCCTGTTTTACCCCAAAGCCTAGAATTTATAGTTTGATAAATTATCCATCCATTTAGCATAATATTCATAGACTCTAATGGCGTTTTTACTTGTATTCTATTTAACATTTCATACCAATAATTTTTTACATTGCTTAATTCTTCTTTACAATTTTGTATATTAGAATATTTATATGCAATATTTTTAGCATCTATTAAGTTCTCTTCTTCGCCTAAAGCTAACGCGATAGTTTTATCTGCATACGGTTCTATCTCTATATTCATTTCAATAGCAATACAACTTGATTTTCCTAAAGCATTTTTATTATCTAATGATACCTTTGATATTGCTTTTGGATTTTCTATTGTTTTTTCGCCTACAAAAAATGATTTATTTCCAGTATATGAATCTATCTTTTCACTTGTTGAAACATATGCAATATAGTTTTCTTCTAACGAATTATATAGGTTTTTCGCATATACGATGTTATTATTTTTTTGTATGTCTATATATCCATTTGACTTTAGTTCATCTTCACCCATACAAGGGTTAATATAATATATCAATTTTAACTCTTTTTTATTATTAGATATATTTTTTAACTTTAACAAATTCACTTTTACATTATCACTTCTAGGTACAAATATATCTAAATCTTGAAGTATTCCATCTGTTATTGTTTTAAAATTTGTATACCCAAATCCATAAGTAATATACAAATCTTGTTTGTCTTTATTGCCTAATCTCCATGCTTTACCGTTTCTTTTATCGCTTAAATATATAATCTCTGATGGCATATCTACTACAGCATTGTTAGAAAATGTGCTTATTCTATTTAATCTACTATTTTTATGCCATGTATATCCTCCTAAATTATCTGTTACAACTGTTCCAAATTTAGGGTTTGCCATAATATTAGACCATACTGTTGGCATATTATTTTTCTTACTTACTTTTAACCTATACTCATTTCCATCTTCAGAAAATCCTCCATATTCATTAAAATATTTTAGAGTTTCTGCATTTTCTATATTTATATTTTCATCCTCTTCTATCATTACCTCAGTCGGAGTTTCTAAACCTATATTTGATAAAGTATCTAAAAATTCCTCTTCTTTTTCTTCTATTTGCGATTTTATACTTCCTAAGGACACATCTAATATTAAGTTAGCTCTAAACTTTAATAAATCTATATCTTCATGTTTTAATTCCTTTGAGTTTAAAACATATATACCATTATTCTTTAAAAAGCTCATTTGTCTATTTAATATAGCTGTTTCAATTTCTTCTTTCACATATTGTTCATATATATATTCCTCTTCATTTAATATTACTAAATCTATATTTATATTTTTAACTCTATAAAACTCATAAGCCCTTAGCACTTCATTTATAACATACATATCATTTATATCTTTTATTTTTACAAGTAATATTGGTAAATCTCCTGATATACCAAATTTCCATAATTCGCTTTGTGTATATTGCCTTTTAGGTATATCTTTTAATTCTATCTCTTTTAACGGATTTTGAAACATTAAATATGAAAGCATTGTTTGGTAAGTTTCAATATCTTTTCCTTTAATATCTAAATATATACTTTCTGCTTCTGTTCTTGCAAAAGATAATTCAAATGTTTCTGTTATTTTTCCAGCATTTTTATACTGTTCTAAATTGTTTAGTAATTCTTGTTTTTCGTTTGATACTCCTATTATCAAGTCTATTGTAATTTTTTGACCTGGCAATATTTTTATAGTTCTTTTCATTGCAATTATAGAATCCGTGACTAAGCCTGTTTGTTTGCTAAGTGGTTTTGATTCTTCTACCATTACTGGTAACTCTATATTATTTCTTCCAACAAATCTTTCTTTATCTATTTCATATTCTAGTTCTCCTATTGTTTCATTTTCTGTAAACATACAAGCCCCTACATACATATCTAAAACATTGGTATCTCTTTGCTTTCTTCTAGCTAAAATTATATCTTCAATTCTCTCATATGTTAAAAACAGATTATTAAATGCTAAATGCGCGTAATCTTGCTCTTTTGTTGATATTACTGGTTCTAACACAGAAGTTATTTCTAATACCTCTTCGTTATTTCCATTGTTTTCTAATTCTAATCTTCTTATTTCTATATTATCATTAGGTGCTACTGTTATTTTAGTTGAAGTTTGTATTCCACCATCTTGTCTTATTATTTTGTTTTGGTCTGGAGCAAACTGTACACTATATTTATCTGGTTTTCCTAAATAGTTTGAATACGTATTTGTCCATATTCTTTTTGAATTTATATTTTTTATATAAAAGTATATTCCTTGTTGATAATCTGATGTTTCTTTAAATCTATTTATTAGTATATTATTGTATTTACTAAATCCGTCACCTTTATCATCCATGCATATAGTATAATTTCCATTTGATATTACATTAGATTTTGGTAAATTTTCACTTACTTTATTATATACTCTCACTGTGTAGTTATCGTGTTTTCTTAATTTTACCTTCTCTACTTTTTCCTTTTTCTCTTTTGTTATTATAGCTTTTTCTGGCATTCTTTCTTGTAATAGAATATCTACTGCTGCAATTTCTGGATTACTACTAAATCTTTTTTGTAAGATATTATTATTTATAAAATTATCTATAGATAATAATATTAAACCTTGGTGATGTGCCATATACGTTTTTACTGGACTATTTTTTTGTCCGTATTTTAATCTTGAAGCTGTGTAGTCTATTGATTCATAAAACCCATATTCTCCGGTACATTCCTTCTTTTTCTAATATTTTTAAATTATCGATTACTTCTTGTGGCTCATCTGATAGAGCTAATATTAATCCATATGATGAAACTACTAAATCATCTGCTAAGCCTCTTTTTAGTCCAAGCCAAGGAATTCCAAAAGCTTTATATTGATAATTATAGTTTAAATCTCTTAAATTAAATGCAGACTCTGATATTCCCCAAGGTATCCCAAGTTTTTCTGCATATTCAATTTGACTCATTATCATAAATTTACAAGATTCATCTAATAAGCTTCCCTCGTGCCTTTTTATATTTATATTTGGCATTAAGTATTCAAATGAAGTTCCTGACCATGATATTAGCCCTTTATATTTGTTTAAAGTTGTAAGAGTTCTACTTAAATTATTCCAATGTTTTGAAGGAATATCTTTCTTTGCAATTGCCACTAAACTTGCTTGCCTTGCTTCTGAGGCTAATAAATCATAATAAGAGTCTGTTAATTTGTTTTCCTCTACATTAAAACCTATTGAAAATAATCTTTTTTTATAATCATATAGTACCGAAAAATCGGTATTATCAATTAAGTCTTCTACTATGCTTATCATTCTTTCTAAAGGTTCATATTCTATAGTTTCTTTTTTATCAATTAAGAATTGTTTTAAAACATACATATAACCTACAAAGTTTCCACTATCAACAGTAGATATATATCGTGGAAGAAGCGGCTGTAAGGTTTTGGTATCATACCAGTTATATAAATGTCCATTCCATCTTGCTAAACCATTTACTGTTGTTAACATCTTGTTTAGCAAACTCAAAGCATCTTCTATAGTAATATATTTTAAATCACTTGCAGCAATTATTGAAAGCATACCTAAACCAATGTTAGTTGAAGACGTTCTATAAGCTATTTTTTGAAGCCTATCTTCTTGGTAATTATCTGGTGGTAAAAAATTATTTTCTTCATTTATATGATTTTTGAAGAATTCCCAAGTCTTCTTACCTAAATTTACTAGATATTCAGTATCCTCTTTTTTCAATTTTGGCTTATTGTCTACGCTTCCCATACTAATATTGCACATAATAGCAGGTGCAATTATCCATAATACTCCTAAAACAACTAATATAATGCTATTTGTTTGAATAAAAGCAAGTATTGCCAAAACTCCAAATATTAAATTTATTATCATATTTTTGTAATAAGATAATATATCTGTTTTGGCTTGCTTTTCTGCTTCTTCTGCGGTTGTCCATTCTAGTAAATTCTGCTTTGAAACAGTCATTCTGTATATTGTTTTTATTATTGCATTCAAATTTACATATGCTTTATGTGGTAAAAGCATTATTTCTAAAATTCCTCTGTATATGCTTGCCCAAAATCTACTTATTTTATTTGAGAAGCTTTTATATGCATTTATAAAACCGCTTCCGTACATCTTTTTTAAATATTATATAATTTAATATATCTATAATAGTTGGCATTGTTATTGCAACTAATGCTATTGTGTATATTAAATAACTCGGGTCGCCTAAGGACGCGACCCCTACAACATCGTTCATAAAAATAAAAATTGTACTTACTAATATTGATAAAAATGCAAATATTGGTATTAAACTTCTTCTTAAATTATCTAGTATTTTAAATTTAGATAAGGTATTTAGAGGATTTCGTTTTTTTGGCGGGCGGACAGGGACGTCCGCCCCTACGATTTTAATGTTTTTGCATAGCCATCTTACAATTTGCCAATCTCCTCTTATCCATCTATGGTTTCTTCCCATATAAGCATTATATTTAGATGGATATCCATCTAGCAAAATTATATCATTTACTAGTGCACATCTTAAATAGCTTCCCTCTAGCAAATCGTGACTTAATACTGTGTTTTCTGGTATCTCATTTTTTAACACCTCTGAAAATACTTCTAAATCGTATATACCTTTTCCTGTAAATATTCCTTCATCAAAATTATCTTGGTATATGTCTGAAATTGCATTACTATATGAATCTACTCCTCCTAAGCCTGCATAAATTTTCGTAAATATACTTTTTTTAGAAGATTCCAAATCTATACCAATTCTTGGTTGCATAAGTGCGTGCCCTTCTATTACTACATCTCTATTTTTACTAAGTTTTGGCTTATTTAGGATATGTGCCATTGCTCCAATTAGTTCAAAGGCTGAATCTAAACTTAAATTTGTATCTGAATCTAGGGTTATTATATATTTTATTTTAGGAATGTTTTGTTCATTTGCAAGGGTGTTGGTTTTGAAGTGGTTAATTTTTGCAACATTAGAAGAGGATTTCGGAACGACGGATGTCTCGTTCCCTACAATTTCCATTTTTTGTAACAATACTGAATTGAATTGGGTCAATAATCCTCTTTTTCTTTCCCACCCTAAATAACATTTTTCTTTTGGGTTCCAAAGTCTATTTCTATATAAGAAGTGAAATATTGGAAACGTTTCATTTTTATACTTTTCGTTTAATCTTTTTACTGCTTCTAAGCCTGCCTTTTCAACTTCTTCATCGTAAAATTCCTTTTCATTTTGACTTTTCTTTGCGTCTCCTAGAAGAGCAAAATATAAATTTTCACTTTTGTTTGCAATATAATAAACCTCTAATTTCTGCATTAATTCATTTACTTTTTTTGCACTGTCTACTATTGTTGGAATTACTACAAAAGTTGCCTCCTCCTTTGGAACTCCATTTAAAAAGTCCAATTTTGGTATTAGCTTTGCTTTTGTAAATTTTGTTAATATATAGTTTATTATTTGAACATATATTTCTGTAATTGGCAAATATATAAGTATAGATAATATTATAGCAACCCATACAGTGTTAAACATACTTATATAAGCTCCTATGCAAAACGTCAGTATTAATGGTATTAAGTACACAGACAATATATATTTTAATGCATTATTTTTTTTGAGTTTAGGCTTTAATTGCAAACCTATATACAAATCATTTATTCCGCTTATCTATTAAGTAATATCCAACGTGTTTTTCTTTTTCAGATAAATCCTTTCTATTTGCTAACTCTAATACTTTATTTGCTATATAAATTTCTGAAATTTTAGTTTTCTTAGAAATTTCCTCAATTTTTCCTCTATAATATTCTTTTGTTCTATAGTCCATTTTGCTATAAACTTCTGCCGGGTCCATATTTAATACAACCTCTACACCATTTATATTCTCGAATATATCTAATATATTTAATCTTCCTATTTCCTTTAGGCTTGTTATACTATTTCCTAATGATACTTTAGATGTAGCAATAAGAAAATGCTCTCTTTTTATTACATCTTGTATGCTTACTCCCATTTTATTTACTTGCTCTTCTAATATATTTAAGTATGCTATTCCATTTTTACCATATTTCTTTAGCTTATATGACATATACTCTATAAATGGATATTTCATTTCCTTGTATGATATATCTCTTATTTGCTCTTTATGGTTTGTTTTGTATTTTTGATTTTTATAGTCTTTTTTTTCAACTAATCTTTCTACAATATTTTCCACTCTATACTTTTGCATTTGAGAAGAATAAATTCTTTCACAAATACTACGTATATTTTCTATAATTGCAATTTGCAAAAATAATTGTAAACTCCAAATCTCTTCCATTCCAAGGGTTTTCTTCTGTTGATATGCTTGTAAACAGTCTTTTAAATTATCATAATCTATTTTACTATCTGTATATGCAACTATTTCGGAAGCTAACACATATATTCTTGCAAATCCCTCATATGGTGCGTTTGCAAGTCCAATAAAGCTTTTATACTTTTTAAGTGAGATTTCTTTTATAATTGTTTGCACTGTTTCTTCAATTATATAGTAGTTATCTAGTAGCCACTCTCCTGCAGGATACATATCTATTCCCATTTTTATATGTTCATTTAATATATCATAGGTTTTTGTTATAAACTTAAAGTTTTCCTTAAGTCTAGGAATTGGATATGTTTTACTATTTGAAAAATGCTGTAAATTATGATTTGCAGCAATTTTTTCTATATATTGCTCTAACTGATTTTTATCTAACACAGCACCTTTTATAGTTAATGTTTTATATTCCTTTAAATTCATATAAAAAACCTCCAAATATTTCATTTACATATTTTGTGTAATTATGGTTTTTTTATACAAATGTAATTTGGAATTTAAATTCTGTAAAAATTTACATAATTCGCAATTTATGATATAATTTATGTATACCCATTTAGCAAAAGGAAAGTTTGTAGATTACGTATTTTGAAAGGATGGTTATTTTATGTTTATAAAACACGAGACAACAAAAATTCCAAGCAACGTTCGGAAAATGGCTATAAAAGTTATTATAATAGAGATTAGTTTTTCTATTATATTTAAAGCATTAGCATTTTCTTTACAGCTTGGAAAAGACCAAATTGTTGCAGGACATATTATACTTGGCTTAATTTTTATTGGCACGAACTTCATTAGCGACACTCTTAGAGGCTTCTTCAGAATATTATTTGACAATATTAGAGTTACTCTTGATGAAGCGCAAAATTTATCTCTTAGCGAAATATCAATAAAACTCTTCTTCAAAACTCGAGGTAAAGTTTGGGTAAGAAACGAAGAAAACGGCTCTTCAGAAATTATGACAGCAAGTAGATTGCAAGATTCCTGTCACAAATATTTGGATAAGCTGTGGGACTTTAAAATTTACTCTATTACAGATATTGCAGACATTATAGTATTGATAGTTTCTTTTGTTGGATTTATAAAAATAAGTTATTCTGAAATAAAAAACTCTTTTGCATTTATTGCAATAGTAATATTTACTTCAGTAATTTCTTTATTTACCGCTTTTATACGGATTAAACTCAATGATAACTTTCGTAAATCTGACAAAAAAATTGATCAAAAGAAAAAAGAAATTTTTAATGATATTTTGAATATTGAACCTTTGAATAATGAACATTCAAAATATATGATTAGCAATTATTATGCAGTTTCTAAAGAATCTTTTGATAATGTTAGAACAAGAAATTTCAATACTAACAAATTGACTGGTGTAGAACACACAATTTGTGCCTTATCTGTTATTGCACTTATTGCAGTAAAGGTTTATGAGGTTGGACTTGAAAACATTAATTTAGAGGTAGTGTTAAGCATTATTTCTATTTTAACAATTTATTTAAGTACCCAACATTCATTTTCAAATATTGCTCGCAGTATTTCTGGTGCCATCGACTCTTATAAGGAAATCAAAAACTATGAAAAAGACTTTTCTAAAATCTTGGAGATTTATGACAAAGAAAATCAACCAGAAGATGAGTTTTTTGCTTACTTATCTGAAATCGATGTACCAAAGTTTGAAGTGCAATACCCAGTGCTAAACAGCGAAACACCTTTCCTTCTTAAGAACCCTACAGACCTTACATTTAAATCTGGTGATATCGTATTATTTGTAGGTCCAACAGGTTCTGGAAAAAGTACATTGCTTAAGTTGGTAACAAACTATATGAAATTTGACAGTTTTAAACTCAACTTTAAAAAATGTACAAATGGGCGTATTGGCACTGTACTGCATCAAACAGACGGCAGAATCGGTTGTAATGACGTACTTTCAGAAATTACCCTTGGCAAAAGAGTGGATACAGATAAGTTATTCCGTATTTTGAAAGGACTTCACTTATATGAGGAAATTTCAGAAAAAGATATGGATGTAACGAGGTATCTTAGTACTTCAAAGATTAACAACTATTCAACTGGACAAAAGCAACGGCTTGCAATTGCAAGACTCCTTTATAACTTAAACGATGATATTCAAATTATCGCGTTTGACGAAGCCACGAATGCATTAAATGACGAAATCACACTTCAGACTCTCGGCTTCATAAAGCAATTTTGCAAAGATAAAATACTCTTTATAGCTACACACCAAGTAGATATAGGAGAAACTGTTGCAAACAAAATAATTCAATTTGTTCCTGCTGGAACACACTACGAAATAAAACAAACCCAGTAATCTACAAACACCCCAAAGCAGCTAATGCTTTGGGGCTTTCCTTTTTTGCAAACAAATTTTCTAAAACATATTGACATATTATTTTTTAAGATGTAAAATAAATCATAATTAATCGAACAAATATTTTACGAATATTTATTTTGGAGGTAATATTATGAAGGTATTAAATTTTGAAAAGAAGCTTAGCTATAAATCATATTTAACAATTGCTATTTTAGGAAATAGCTATAAATTAAATATTAAATATACTACCTCTAATTCAATAGAATTAACAAAAAAAGATTTTGAATTTGAATTAACTTTACCTAAAAAATTTAAAAATTTAGATAATATAGATATTATAAATTTAAGCATACAAAAATTATATACAGAGCTTGCACCAAAAGAGCTAGAAGAAGCTTTAGAGCTTGCAAGACACATCGTAAAATTTGCACCAGAAGATTATAAAGTAGAAAATCTAAAAAATGAATATTATAAAATTGCTAGAAATAAGATTTTAGTTATAAGTCCAGATATTATTAGATATAGCCGTGAAATAATTAATACTACATTAATACAGGCATTTTGCAAAATGCAATTTAGAACTAATTCTAATGCATATAAAGAAGCTTTAAAAAATGCAATGACACAATATGAAGAATATAGATTACATATTGAAAAAGAAAATAAAAAATTAAAAATAGGTGTTGCATAAAAATGGAAATGCATATGGGCGGACATAAAGCCCGCCCATACAATATGCAACATAATTATTTTTTATGATGGATATTTTTCTTGTATTTCTTTAATTTGCTCATAATTTGTTTCTAATATTTCTAAGAAAACTTTTGCAATTTCTGGATCGAATTGTGTTCCTGAATATTTCCTAAACTCTTCTTTTACTATATCTAATGGCAATGCCTTTCTATATGGTCTTACAGATGTCATAGCATCAAATGTATCTGCTATTGCTGCAATTCTTGCTAAGTATGGTATGTCTTCTCCTTTTAGTCTACCAGGGTATCCTGTTCCATCATATTTTTCGTGATGATGCTTTACAATTGGTATTATATCTGCAAAAATCGTTGCATTTGAAAGTATATGTGCTCCTATTGAAGGATGATTTTTAATTTGTGAATATTCGTCATCCGTTAGCTTTGCTTCTTTTAATAATATGCTATCTGGAACACCAATTTTACCTATATCGTGGAATAGACCACCAATTTGTAATAATTTAATATCACCGTCTTGTAAGCCTAATTTCTTGCCAATTAATACAGAATATTCTGATACTCTATCTGAATGTCCTCTTGTGTATGCATCTTTTGCCTCTACTGTGTATCTAAGTGTTTGAATACTTTCCATATATGCTTTTTCTAATTGGTCATATGTATCTTTTAGTTCATCATTTATATCTTTTATCATATTCATTTGTGAAATAGATTTAACTCCAGATTCAATTAATAATAATAATTGGTCTTGCTTATCGCTCTTTTCACAATATCCTTGAATATCTAATCTCCTAATAGTTTCAAGTGGTGGAGCTAAATCTTTGTGTCCTGTTAATAACAATATGTATAAATCTTTATTGAATTTTCTTATTTCTTCAACTACTGTATCTCCATGAATAGGAGTCATAATAAAGTCTAAAATTAGCATATCAAAATGCTCATTTTTTATACGCTCTATTGCTTCTAATGGATCTGTTATTCCAGTTAAATTATATCCGTGAACGTTTTAAAAATACAGATAATGTATCTATAACTCCAGGGTCATCATCAACAGCAATTATTTTATATGTGGAATTTTCATTTTGCACAATCCCTTTTCTCATATATATATCCTCGCTTTCTTATAGATATATTTCACATTGATTATATGTATAAATTGTGGGAAATGCAATACTTTTGGAGAAAATTGTAGATTTTAAGGGCTTAGGTGGTGTCGTGCGGGTCGCCTAAGGACGCCGACCCCTACAACGTTTGCAATATGTTTTTCGTAGGGGCGAGCATTGCTCGTCCGTTTTATTGAAAGGGTGCCATAAAATCAAATTAGAATTTTTTAAATTTTGTAATGTATCCGAATATTTTTATTCTTTTATTATATTTTTATATTACAATTATTAAAATTTATTCCAATGGCAATGATATATAAAATGTTGTTCCCTTTCCTTCTTTTGTTTCAAATGTAATGTTTCCATTAAAGTGTGCACGTATATTTGAATATGACATAAATAGCCCTAAACCTGTTCCGTTTTTTCCTTTTGTTGTTATCATTTCTTTAAATAACTTATCTTGCACTACTTTTGGAAGTCCTGAACCGTAATCTGTAATTTTTATAACCACATTTCTGTCTTCCCCATATATTGTCATATCTATCTTTTCATCTGGTTTTCCATTATAGCTTTGTATTGCATTTGATATCATATTATTAATAACTTGTACCAAGCTATTAATATTTCCTTTTAATTCAATTTTCTCATCTATATGCATATATGTGTTTAGTGTGACTAATGCATTTTTTAATTCGTGCTTCATTAATATATTTATACGTTTAACAAGCTCTCCTATGGTAAAATCTACAGATTGCTCTTCTGCCAAAGTAACCGCTTGCCCTTTTACTGCTGTAATAACATCAGACATATATTCTGCATAATTTTTTAGTTTGTCTACCCACACTTGCATATCTTTTGCTATGTCATGGTGGTCTTCATCTGTTACATCTTTATCTCCAATTGAAGAATCATATTCTTTTATTAAGTCTGTTAAACCTTCTGCTGCACCTGAAATTGACATTATTGGTGTTTTTAAGTTATGTGCAATTCCACCAACCATTTGTCCTAAAGAAGCTAGACGCTCACGTTCTACTAATATATCTTGATTTGCGTGAATTTGTTCTATGTTATTTTTTGTTAATTCTTGTATGCTATTAAAAGATACACTTAGGTCTCCTAATATATCATTTGATGTAATTGGTAATTTGGAATCTGTTATTTTAGATGGATCTGCTATGATATTATTCATTCCATCAACAACCATTTCTATATCTTTTTGTACTGAACGTGTAACATACATTAATATTATTAAGTTAAATATAAATAAAACTAATGACCATAATAGGATGAAGAAGAAGGTTTCAAATGATAATATTTCAAAATATATTCCTATTGTATATTGTTGATTTTGGTATTCTATTGTTTTTATAACACCTTGTGCATCTATTGTATATGAATCATAAACTCTATTTTCGTGCGTTGGAGATAAGTCATGCATATATTTTATAAAAAATGAACCTAATTCACTTCCATTGCTTGTTTTAACAGTTCCATCTGGATACTCGATAAAGAAGAAATCTGTATTATTCATTAAGTAACTTGAGAAATCTATACTTTGTATATTTTCTATTATATGTTCTTTATTATCTTCAATTGCATTATTTAAAGATACTTTATAGTAGTCATTTAATAAGTTTCCTTTTTCTCTTGTTAGTGTAGAATAACCAATTAATGAAACTAATAGTGCTGTAATTAAAATACCCGGAAATAATTGAATTAACAATTTTACCTTTAAGGATAATAGTTTATTAGTTTTCTTTATTTTTAAATGATTTGAAGTTTCTACTAAAAATGGATATAGTAATTTATTAATAACTATTAAAAGAACTCCACCTACTAATGTAGAAAAACTAAGTACTATAGTTCCAATTTTGAATATTAATATTTCTGGATGACTTCCTGTTATAGAAAGTATTAATATTGTTATTAAAATTGGAAAAATCTCAATAATCATATATGTTTGGTATGGAAATACTGAACATTTTCTACGTATTTTTAATACAGTATCTTTTTTGTAATCTTTATTTTTCCACCATCTATCTAGATTTTTTAATGAAAGCTTAAAATATACAACTACTATAGCTATTATTGAAACTGCTATAGCTAGCCACTGAAAGGCATAATATGTAATTGAAACACTTCTATCGAATTCCGTATTAATTGTATCTGGCGGGTAGTTTAACAAAATTGGTAATACATTGTATAGTAGAATAAATACTACTCCTGCTATTAAACTGAAAAATAGTGATACTTTTGTTGATAGACTTAAATTATTATATTTTTCTCTCAATTTTAACTTCATTTGTGTTCCTCCTCAAAAATCTCCGATTTTTGTGCTCTACCCTGGGGCGCAATCATGCGCCCCTACATTTATTATTCATTATTATTTTTATCGTATTCCTCTGAAGTACGGAACGGCGAGGGCGCCGCTCCCTACAGCGTTTGCAATTGGTTCATTGCATATTTATTACATATCTATACTTTTACTCTACTGTTTAATAATTATATGTCAAAATTAAGCCATAAGCAGAGCTAGCCCTCGCAATTAACTAATAAAATTTACCTTTTTCATGTATTCAATTAATTTATTAAAATATTCTTTAGTTAATGTTGACCATTCAAAATTCAAATTTTTTAAGTAATCACAAGTAATTCTATTGCTTACTGGTATTGTATGGTTATAAATAAGATCTGACTCGTTTGTAAAATCGTTTATAATTCCTTTTATGCTCTTTTTTGTTGCTTGATTTGTAGATAGTTGTTTTACATATTTAGCAAAGTCTTTTTGGTTCATATATTTAATTTCTTTATAATCTTGAAGCATATAAATTAAGTCATTTGTTGTTATTTTATTTTGATTATATATATGGAATATTCTATTTTTTGCAATATCAGACCATATTATTTTTATTATTGCATCTGCCGCCTCATCAACAGGAGTAAATTCAAGTTCTAAATCTTTTAGTGCATCAGAAATTGCTCCTATTTCTAATATAGATTTTAATCTTAAATATATTGAATTTTCTTCTATATTTTTTTGGAAAACTCCATCACTATAACGTCCACTTAAATCCCCAATTCTATAAATCGTAGCATTTAATCCATTTGGTATTTCTGATAATACGCTCTCCTCTGCTAATAGTTTACTTTTAGCATACACATTTTCATCGAAGTTTTGATTTTCGAAAAAACTACTTTCTGTAAAAACAATATTATTATTTTCTTGTTCTACTAAGTAATTTGCAGATATTGTCATGGTTGAAATATAATGTAACTCTGCATTTGCTATTTTGCAAAACGAAATTATATTTTTTGTTCCTATAATGTTTGCTTTTTCAAAATCTGCATAGTTTCCATAGTGTTTAACATTAGCAGCTGAGTGAATAACTGTGTTAACATTTTCTTTTAAAAGTTTAAATGCCGCAGGATGTATTCCTAAATCCTCTTTTGAAATATCTGCTTCTATTACTGTAACCATCTTTTCTAAAAGTGCATCATATTCATTACCGAAATAGAAAAACATTGTATCATATAATCTTTTTCTTGGTTCTTCATTGTTCTTTCCTCTAACTAAACAATAAACATTATCTACATTTTCAGGTGACTTTAAAATTCTAGCAAGTAAATGTGCTCCTAGAAATCCCGTACAGCCTGTAATTAATAAACTCTTTTTATCTGAATTTTTATGTGCATTTGTTTGTGTATTTAATTTCTTAACAATGTTGTTTACACTATTTAAGGTTTTTTCATCTATATTTTTACCTAAATACCCCTTGCTTGAGATGTGGTCAGATAACTGCCTTACTGTTGGAAATTGATAAAAATCTCCAACTTTTAATCCTAAATCATATTGGAATAATTCTGTTAATATGTTTATAACTATTAAAGAATCTGCACCATATTCAAATATGTTCTGGTCTATTCCGAATTTTTCAATGTTCAATTTTTCTTTTACAACTTTATATATAGTTTCATCTAATTCATTTCTAGGCAAATTTAACTCGCTATCTTCTATTATTTGAGTATTTATTTTTACATTTTGTAGTGCCTTTCTATCTATTTTTCCATTTGGCGTATATGGAATACTTTCTATATATGTAAAGGTATTTGGTATCATATAATTTGGCAGATAGCTTTTAATAAATTTCTTTAGTTCCGCTATATCTACTTCCTTTGGCATACTATAAAATGCGTGCAAAGAAACATTCCCATTTTCATTTTTTAATATAACTGCAGACTTTAACTTTTTCTCTCTATCAAAAGAATTTATTATTTCTTCTATTTCTCCAATTTCAATACGTAATCCTCTTAATTTTATTTGGTTATCTACTCTTCCTAAACATTTTATTGTTCCATCTGGAAGCCAAACTCCTAAATCTCCAGTTTTATATAATTTAGAATTATTTGTAAATGGATTTTCCAAAAATCCTTTCTCAGTTAAGTTGTTGTTTCCTTTATAACCAAGTCCTACTCCATCTCCTGCAATGTATATTTCTCCTGGAGTTTGCATAGGCATAATTGTTTTGTCTTTCCCTAAAATGTAAATTTGTGTATTTCCAATTGGTTTTCCGATGGTTATAACATCTAAATCTGTTACATTGCATACTGTAGAGAATATAGTTGTTTCAGATGGACCATATCCATTGTAAATAGTACACTTTGGTGCAATATTTTTGATACGCTCTACTAGTGATTTTGGCAATTGTTCTCCTGCAAGCATAACATATTTTAAGTCTGATAAACTAGAATTTATAGATAAATTATCCAAATGGAATTTCATTGTTGATGGTGTTGTTTGTATAATATCTATTTTATTGTCTTTAATTAATCTTTCTAATTTGGTAGTAATCTTTTGTTCAAAATAATTTGTCATAAATAGCTTTAGCCCACGTGTTAGTGAAACTATAGTTTCAAAAACAAATATATCAAACGAAACTGTTGTAACTGAAACTATAGAATATTGTTTATCTGATTTTAAGTATTCTATTTTATTGTACATTGATTCACAAAAATTGCATAGGTTTTTTTGTGTAAGCATAACTCCTTTTGGAGTTCCAGTAGAGCCAGAAGTATAAATTAAGTAAGATAAATCATCTGGTTTTGTTATATGTTTTAAGTTCTCTTTAGGATTATTATATAGTTCTGAATCTAAATCAATTTCTATTATTTCTTGCCCGAAATTATGCTTTTCATTTAAGGATTTAGTTGAAAGTAAAAACTTACTTTTACTATTTTCAAGCATATATGAAACTCTCTCTGCCGGATATTCTGGGTCTATTGGAATATACGCGCCACCAGATTTTAAAACAGCTAAAATTGCTATTATCATTTCAAAGGAACGATTTACCATAATTCCTACTATAGTATTTCTTGTAACCCCTTTTTCTCTTAAATAATATGCTAAACTATTTGCTCTTTCGTTTAATTCTTTATATGTCATTGCTTTCTTTTCAAATACAAGTGCCACAGCCTCTGGTGTTTTTTGTACTTGTTCTTCAAAAAGCTCTGCTACTGTTTTTGTTTTATCATATTCAAATTCTGTATTGTTAAATTCAATGCACAATTTTTTCTTTTCTTCTGGTGTTATAATTTCTATATTATTTAATGCTATTTTGTTATTTTTAAGTACTTGCTCTATTATGTATAAAATTCTGTTATGTATTTCATCTATTGTGTTTTCATCATAGCGTGAAAGCAAGTAATCGTATGCTACATCTAAGCTTCCTGTATCATTCATGTCATATATATGAATATTCATTCCGTCAGATAAACAATCATTTGGAGTCCATTTAACTTTAAATGGAATAATTTCTGATGTTTCTTTTTCAGTTCTTATATTTTGATAAGAAATTAGAATATCATATAAATTTGGTATAGATGAATTTCTTTTTCTTAAATCTTCTAACAAGTATTGATATGGATACTTTTGGTGTCTTAACATACTAAGTGAGTCTTTTGCTATTATTGATACAAAACTTGCAAATTCTAAATTATCTTCTAAAGAAATTTTAAATGGAACAGTACTAATAAACATACCTGTAGTATGCTTTTCCCTAAATGTTTTTCTGTTTAAAATTGGTGTTCCTATAACAAATTCTTTTAAACTTGACACTTTTCCTAAATATATAGCAAAAGTTGCCATAAAGAAATTAAATATAGAAACTCTTTTTTCGGTACAAAATTTATTAATTTCCTCTATTACACTTCCTGAAATATTAAATTGTTTTCTTTTCGCCTTGCACTCTAGTTTGTTTGTTACTTCTTCATTTACAGCTGGAATTTTAGCTATTTCTGGAATATTTTGAAATAAGTTTTCCCAATATTCTTTATCTTTTATAAATCTCTCGCTATTTAAATATTCCTTTTCGGTATGAATATATTCTATATATGATGGCATTTCTTTTTCTTCGCAAGGTTTTGCATTAGTAAGTTCTGCATAAAAATCTACTATTTCACTTGCACCAATACCAGAACTCCATGCATCAGCAATTAAATGATGTGTAACAACTGTAAATCCACCCTGCCCGTTTGGTAGTTTAAACATTTTAAATTCAAACAAAAGTGTATCTATAAGTGGAAAAACTTTAGACACTAATTCTTTTTCAATATTACATACATCTTCATCTTTGGCTAAGTCTATTTTCTCTACTTTTGTTGGTACAAAGTCACTTATATATTGGCGTATTTGCCCTCCATCATTTGTAAGCTTTATACGAAAGCTATCATTTTTTTCTATGAACATATTAATTGCATTTTCTAATGCGTCAAAATCTATTTTTGTTTCAATATAAACAGAGCCACAAATATTTTCAATTGGCATATCTTGATACATCTGCCCAGTTAGCCATATAGATTTTTGTGGATTTGTTAGCTCAAATTTTTCTTTTTCCATTAGTAATAATCACCTTTCATATAACGCTATTTCAAAATTTAGTTTTATTGTAACATAACAAATTAAACCTTGCAATATTTTACCCAAATTTTGGGAAAGTTTGGGAATTATGTGTGTAATTAATATACATTCTACTATATTTAAATTAATACTGATACACAAAGCGAAAAATTTGGAACACAAGACTCATTTACATTCTACTATATTTAAATTAATACTTACATCAGCAGACTATAATCTATTAAAAAATAAATTATTTACATTCTACTATATTTAGATTAATACTAATATTCTTCTTTGCTAGATCTTTTTCCTGATATATATTTACATTCTACTTTATTTAGATTAATACTTGCTTGGCTCATTGCGGAATAAAAACTATTCCAAACACATTTACATTCTACTTTATTTAGATTAATACATAGCAAATTATCTTTACTTAAAAAGGTTATATTTACATTTACATTCTACTATAGTTAAATTAATACTGATTTTTTTCACAACCCGTGATATACTATTTTTCGGATTTACATTCTACTATATTTAAATTAATACCGATGCAGATTTGATAATAGGAAAAGGATATTCTAAATTTACATTCTACTATATTTAAATTAATACTCCTGTTATATCAAGAGTATGGTTATTTACAAATTCTATTTACATTCTACTATATTTAAATTAATACGAAAAAAGAGTATCTAACTGGTTGGATATTTATAAATTTACATTCTACTATATTTAAATTAATACTTTATTCTTACTTGTGCCTTGTTCTAATGTTAGTTTATTTACATTCTACTATATTTAAATTAATACAGAACCACTACAAGACATTAACATTAGATTGTTTGAATTTACATTCTACTATATTTAAATTAATACGCAACGAAAGGCGGTGAGTATGAATATGGAATCCATATTTACATTCTACTATATTTAAATTAATACTTTTTTATAGCTGTTCTCTATTTTATAATTAAACAATTTACATTCTACTATATTTAAATTAATACTGATTTACTCCGTTGTGATTTCTGACTTGTTGCTCCGATTTACATTCTACTATATTTAAATTAATACCAAGATACTTTATGGACTGACGGAAAGCCATTATCTTTATTTACATTCTACTATATTTAAATTAATACTCTCAAGTTTTGCAAGAAGCTTTAAAGTCAAAATTATTTACATTCTACTATATTTAAATTAATACAGAAGTTGGAGATACTGTTGAAGTTGGTGATTTTGTATTTACATTCTACTATATTTAAATTAATACGAAACACTATCAGAATTAAATTCTAAAACAGATAACAATATATTTACATTCTACTATATTTAAATTAATACAGATTTTGACAAACTAGGTTCTTCTATAGTAGATTTATTTACATTCTACTATATTTAAATTAATACAGAGATAGTCCGACTGGCATCGAAACTATCTCAAAAATTTACATTCTACTATATTTAAATTAATACTTAAAAGTAATTGAAATTAGAAAGAGCCACATTTATGAATTTACATTCTACTATATTTAAATTAATACTGATATAGACGAAGTAAAACTTGGATACTGGAAAAATGAATTTACATTCTACTATATTTAAATTAATACGTTCTATTAAGTTTAAACATCTATTATATTTCAAATTTACATTCTACTATATTTAAATTAATACCTTATATATCTTTCTGCCCTTTATATGTGTTCCATAATTTACATTCTACTATATTTAAATTAATACCAGTTAAATCCATTGCTCCAGAGCCATTTAATTCTACATTTACATTCTACTATATTTAAATTAATACAACGCTTAACTATAGAAAATATGTATAATCAATTTGAATTTACATTCTACTATATTTAAATTAATACTGACGTGTTTTATTGTCTTCTAAATCATAAAATACATTTACATTCTACTATATTTAAATTAATACAGGTCTTAATAAAGAGCCTGGGTCTCATAGGTTTGATACCTATATTCTGTCGACTATTACTTTTTATATTAATATTATAAACTTCATTTCTTACTAAAATTTACAAAATTTGATCATATCAATACTTTTTACATCTGTCGTACCCACATGATTTTTACATTATTGGAGGTCGACAGATGAATTTAGTTTAAAAAATAATATGTGCTTAAATATTACTATAAAAAATTTGATGTTTTATCATCTTCTATTTTTCCTAAAAATTCCTTATCTAGCCATTTATGGCTCCTACTTTTAAATAAAATAACACTATCTTTTTCTTCTCGTATATATTTATCTAATTCTGCTTTTAATTTTATTGCTTGTGATTCTAATAATTCTCCCTCAAAAACAGAATTCTGAATATGTACTAAATACTTTTTACATGTTTTGAAAACTCTTCTTAAAACTCTTTGACCTTCTTTTTCTTCTAAATTTATATCATATACTAAAATAACATACATTCTACCACCATATTTTAAACCCTTCGTATGGAATATCCTCTGTAAAATACTTTATTAATTTATACAATTCTAATCTTATTAAGTATTCATACGATACTTCTCTATCTAGTTTTCTATGTTTTATAGTTGTTTGAAGTCTTTTATCTATCTCTTTTGTAATTTCTTTTCTAGCATTTTCTTTTATATATAAAAAATTTAATCCTTCTTCAAAATCCTTTTCTGTTATTTGTTTTTTATTTAACATAGAAAAAATTAATCTGTCTGCTAATATTGGTTTAAATATTTCTGAAACATCTAAACAAAGAGAAAATCGCCTTTCTGAAGGTTCATGTAAATAACTTATAGTAGGATTCAATTGTGTCTTATATATCTCACTTAATGTTCTAGTATAAATAATTGTATTCACATAAGATATAAGTGAGTTAATAGCGTTGTCAGGAGGATTTTTTATTCTTTTTTCAAAATCTATATCTTGATTTATAATAATATTCCAAGAATCATAATAAGTTTTTCTAATATTTCCTTCTATTCCCATTAGTTCTTGCACATCATTGCATAATGGTATTTGCTTCCTTAAATGTTCTATTTCTTCCATGTATTGTGTTAAGTCTTTTCCTCTATTATTATAATAAACTAAATTTCTATAGATATTGTATGACGCAGAATCTATAAAACTTTTAGCAATTTTTAGTCTCTTATTTAAATCACTATAGTGCTCTACTTGCTTTACTAAAAGCTTTCCAGAAACTAATCCCTCTTTGGGGTAGTAAGTTCCTGTATAAAACCCATAGTAATTAAAAAAGTGCACAGAAATTCCATACTTACCTAAAAAATTCAATAAACTTGTATTAAAGTCAAACTCTGTCATTACATATATATCGTCAACTCTTTCTACTGGTATTGACTTCTTTGTATTATCTTTATATACAATTTCTAAAGTATTATCTTTTCTTTGAATTCTTCCGCTTTTATATAAATAATATGATTGTTTCATACCCTTCTCCTATACATAATACAAATCATAATATGCACACTTTTTGCAAATCTTATCATTTATAACTTGTGGTATTTTATCGTTTGATACTATTTCCTCTATGCTTTTTATTACATTTTCTATTATCTTTATATCTTCATCTTCAAGTATTACCTCTTTGGTTTCTCTTAATAATGGGAAATCTATTTTAGCTTCAATTGTGTTTACACCCTTTTTCATTAAATAATACATATAATATTTTATCTGCCAAATTCCAGCTTCTTCTATAGATTTAGTTTTCTTCACTTCGTGCAAAACTGCTCCATTCTTTATAAAATCTATATTTATTGTATTATCTATCATTATGTTCTTTTTTTCTCTAGAATAGCTTGTCTCATCTAACACTTTTCCTATAGATACAAGTTCACTATTTTGTTCCATATTTATTTCATTTGCAAAATACCATAACTTTCTTTGACAGATAAAGTAATAGTAGAACATCAAACCTGTTACACTTTTCATCGCAACCTCCTATTCATCAAAATATCCTGTATTGTGCATATTTTTCATTATTAACCCTAAACCTCTTTTTGAATCTTTATTAAATTCATAAGTATATCTAGTTCTATATATGTTACTTCCTTTATAAAACAATTCATCCTTGCCTATGTCTAACTTTCTACTCCATCTCACATTTACTACATATTTTCTTATTTCATCTTTAACTTGTATTTTTTCACTTAAGTAACTTGTTTCAGATTTCAATATATTATTCCATATATCTATTTTTCCTTCACTATATAGATTTTCATATATATTATCTGGTATTAATGAAACATTTTGGATATCTCTGAATTTATCACTTATTTCTTCCTTATCCGCTTGGCTAGGTCTTATATCCTCCATCATTTCTATTGTTTTTCTTATCTTTTTATAGTATTTAGAATCTTTCAATTCTTTATTCTTTTCTAAACTAAATATGTTTCGTATCATATTTTGTTTATCGGTTTCTGAAATATTTTTGTTATTATACTTTTCTAGCTCTCTTAATGTATAATCGTATATATCTGAATCTATTATATATGGAACACCATTTCTATTATTTAAAATAATTACATTAGGTTCTTCACTTTGGTATAATCTTTTTCTAAATACTCTTCCCATTCTTTGAAATAAACTATCAATCGAACACATTTCTGTAAATAATATATCAAAGTCAATATCTAAACTAGCCTCTACTATCTGTGTAGACACCCAAATTCCACTTTCGTCATTCTTATCTCTATTACCAAATTCTAAAATATTGTTTTCTAAAATATCTCTATCTTCTTTTATATAATGACTGTGTAATAAATGTACATTACTTTCAGCTAAACATTCATATATAGCCTGTGCTCTTTTTACAGTATTTGCAATTATTAACACTTTTTTATGTTTTGATATTTCTCTAATCTTTTGAAAATTAAATTCTTCTTCATTACTAATTTGAATTTTGTGTCTATTCATAATATGAGGTTTAAATTCTTGTATTTGTTTTACATAAGGTATTTTTAAATAGTCCATAATATTATATAAAACTGGTGGAAAAGTAGCTGTAATAATTGCAAATTTTCCACCTACTTTTGTTATCATACTTAATCCCAACAAGATATAAGCCAATAATTCTGGAGAGTACATTTGAATTTCATCTATAACTATTTTAGAATAGCTTAATGTAGACAGAATTTCTTCATATCCTGTATATTTAAAAGCAATCTTAAATATTTGATCTACTGTAGTTATAATAAGTGGTGCAGACATCCTCTTAGCTCTATCATACTTTATTAATTCATTTTCATTTTTATAGTATGAATACGCATCAGAATGTAATAACAACGCTTTGTTATATTTAATATTATTATTAATTCTTTTGTACATAGCATTTATAGAAACTTTCAGTGGTAATGTATAAAATGCCTTATTATTTCTTATCCATAATAACGCTGCTTCTGTTTTCCCGCTTCCGGTATACGAAACAACCACTAAATTATTTTCTTCATTTTCTAACATATACGTTTGAACTTCTCTAAAAGAATCTTTAAATTTTCCTTTTATTATATCTGCTACTGTTTCTCCATCTTGTGTTACTTCTTCTTCTACATTTACACCTTTCTTATCAAGACTTGCTACATAATCTAGCCTATTTAATAAACCTTTTATTTGTATATATTCTCTGCTTTCAAGTATTTCAATATCTTCCTCACAGTTCGGGCTTAATAAGTACTTCCTGAAGTATGGATTTATTTTATCTTTATCCATACCAATATATTTAGCTTGTTTTTTTATATCTTCAATATCATTTTTACTTATTAGCTTTTCATCTCTATTATGGTGATAATAAACAGCACTTACTAGTATTTTAGTTTTTGTTAATCCATACTTTTTCTCAAATTCTTTAGTATCAATAAAAACTGGACTTAAAAAATTATGTGGTACTTCTTCATTATCATCCAACTCTGGCAAAAATTCGTTGTATTTTAATATTTTATATAGTTTATTTTGAAATTTAGAGTTTATTTTACCTAAATCATGATGGACAACTGCTTCTTTTAGCAGTTGCCAATCATCTTCATCCATAATATCTTTATACAAAATTTTTAAAATATCATATTGATATAATAAGTCATCTGTGTGTTGCTTAATTGTTTTTTCTTTTTCAGTTTTTGCTAATGCTTTGTTTTCCATTAAAATCTCCTTTTATGCTAAATATACGATATCTTCGCCATCTGTTTTTATTTTAGTTTCTGGATACATACAACTTTCTTTTCCAAAATGTTTTACTAAAATCTGTTCTTCCCAATACCTTAATTTTGTTTTTGAATTAACACTATACTTTTTATTTAAATTATATACAGTTCCTTCGTTGGTTGATTCTGTTCCATCTATTTGTGATATTGGAATATAAATATCATTTTTTAGTATATATTCTTCATCTAGTATTTTTTCTTCTATATTAACCTTCTTTACATCTTCTATAATAAGTAAATCCTCTTTTCTTCCTAAACTCAAATATTCTTTGGGAAACTTTAATCCTTCATATATTCTTTCAATCATTTCTTCTTGCTTTGGTAGTATATGAAGAATTAAGTTAATATTGGTTAATAATTCTATATGTGCAGGTCCCATAGATAATCCCGTTGTAGAATTATTATTTGACACCACTTTCATAGAATGTCTTCCTTCTTCATAATATCCTGGTTTAAATTCGTATCTTGTATATAATTCATTAACTTTTGAATAATATGTACCCTGTATACTAATATCCATATCAACATAGTTTTCAAAACCGCATGCAGTATGTATCATACCAATTACTGTAGAATATGGTGGTAGCGGATATGACTCTTTTATTTGCATACTACTTGGCTTACGATAAGATGCTAATGTTTGTCTGGCAATTAATTTAATTGCTTGCACCTAGCATTCCTCCTCTACTTTTTTTATTAACCCATCGAAAAATTCACTTATCTTCATTGTTTGTAGTTCTTCTTTTACTTCACTATTATTTTCAAATTTTCCATCTATATATCCAACTTTTGTGTTTTTACTTATATCTTCGTCAGCATTAATTATTTCTTTTAACATACTTGTATTTAATTTATTACTCTTTACTTGAATTCTATTTTCAAAAAATGGATTTTTTCTATCATAAACTCCACCAATTGCAAAAATAGGTGATAAGTTCTCTCTTCTTCCTTTTATATCACGATATAAAAATTCAATTGTTTTTAGCAGCTCTTTTACTCTTTTCTTTTTTTCTTCTTCGCTTATTTCAATATCTTTATCCACTCCAACTTTATCTAAATCAATTGTTATAGTATATGCATAATATGATTTGTGGATTTCACTTTGTGCAATAGAGTTATTTGCATCTATTCTTTTAGCTAGTCCCATATTAGTTAAAAAATCTGTATCCGCTTCAAATTCCTCTAAAGAAATT
The DNA here is from genome assembly GCA_949840345.1 of uncultured Eubacteriales bacterium. Classification (GTDB taxonomy): domain Bacteria; phylum Bacillota; class Clostridia; order TANB77; family CAG-508; genus CAKPQL01. Next base: position 21,808 of record CATKWX010000008.1, on the reverse strand, counting down.
GCATTACTTAGCCTAACAACTGCATTTCTTGTTGTAGCAGAATCTCCTCCTTTTGTTTTCATGTATCCAAAAAAGTCAATTTCAGGATATTCTGCAATTGTACTATCTGGATGAAATTGTATTACTTTCTTTTCTCCTGAGCCTATTGCTTCCACTGGTGTATTATCACATTTCATTTGTTCTACTATATTATATCTTAATGCTTGTCTTGAAATATATGTGTATGTATTTCCATCTCCTCTAGTTAATTTCTTTAGTGTAGTAATGTTGTTATACCCTTCTCCATAATTTGCACTTTCTGTTTCTATTATCATTGATAATGTTAATCCCTTATTCTTCATTTTTATTTCCCCCTTCTATTCTCTTTCCTAATCCATATACATAAGAATATCCTAATAATCTAAAATAATCTGGATCTTCTATTAACTTTAATATACCCTCTCCATTAGGCATTGGAAAATCGTTTAAGCTGCCATAAAACATAGTAAATTGTTTTAAGAATTCCTCTACTTTATTTGCTTTCAAAGCATTTTGAAGTCTATATTCATAAGCCTTTAATTTATTGTTATTTTCCTTCTTTACAAAAAAATACTTTTGTAAACTTTCTCCCGCTTTTATTACATCATCAATAAGTTTTTTTCTATCTTCCATTTTTCTTCCTCCTTCCATATTAATAGCTTCAATATTTAAAATTGGTTTTACATAATTTATTTCATATTTTTGCTTTAATAGTCTATCCACTAAATTATATTGTTTTTGATTATAAATTAAATTTGTTAACACTTCTTGATATATATTAGAATTTACTAAATATTCAAATTGATTTGATGCCTTTTTTAAAATTTCTAATTTATCTTTTGATAATATATTGAACTCGTAATATTGATTATCTTTACTTCCAATTCTTTTTATTACTTGTATATTCTTAGGTTCAAATTTTGCTTTCTTTTCATTACCAATTTGACTCATTCTATTTATATAATTATATATTGTTTTGTGGTACGCTCCTTCTAATGATATTTTTTCATCTCTATTGTATATTTGATTATCTCTTTTTAGTGCTATAAAACTATCATTGTTATTTATAAATATCCCATTGCTTCCAATCATATAGAATCCTAATGGAACACATGAATATATCAAATTACAGATTGGACATAAAAACATATCTTCATTGAAATTCCAAAAGCCAGATTTTTTTCTATTCATATCAACCCCAACATCTTTTAACCAACTCATTCCACTTGCTTCTGATTTGCTTACTTCATTTCCACATTCAATACATCTATAATCACTTTTTTTAGGTTGATTTAGATATGCTTTTAATGGCGATACAAATGTTTTCTTATATTCTTCTTTAATATCCTTTTTATTGGCAGAACGATTTAAAAAAGATACATTTTCCCAAAAGCAATTTATTTTTGTATAAATTATATCTTTCATACAATATACTTTTTTATTTTTTTCTAAATGTTCAATTATTTTTATAATTAATTTCTTCTTTGCTTCAAAATTAGTCTCTGCTTTTATTTGTTTTAGTATTTCATATATATCTTCCTCTGAATTTTTTTGTATGCTTTCATAAGCCGATTTATAACTTGCACTTTCTACTGCTTTCTTTATTTGTGTATATATCCCTTCTAATTGCTTACTATCTTGATCTATCTGTCTAACTGTTTCCTTTAAAGATACAATAGTGTACCATTTAGTATCTTCTTCGTAAGTATCTATCATTGCATTTATATAATCTTCTTCAAAGTTATCTATTGCTGATTTTTTAACAATTAAGCAATTTCCCTTTGCTTCCATTAAATTCTGCTTTTCAGCATTGTATAGAACTCTATAAAATCCTAATATTCCGCTATTAAACAAGAAATTATTTAGCCTTAATGTAAATTCTTCCATTTTATCCTCCTTCCTACAAAATTTCAAACAATCCAAATCCCATTGCCTTTTTAGCACCGAATTCCTGCCTTTTGCAAATATTCTAATAATTTTATATTTCCAGTTAGTTTAAATATTCCTATAGAGCATTCTATCATTTTTTCATATACTGGAATAATTATCTTTTTAGCTTCTAATGGTTTTATTTCGAACCCTTCTAATAAGCTTGAGTCTAATTTTTCTTCTTTTAATTGTTCCTCTATATTAATCCTTATGTATTTATTAAACTCTTCTCTATCATACGCATAATACATATCTTTTAGAGTATTTCTATCGTGATTTCTTACTATAATAGGAGAAGACATTTTTATCTTAATTGAATTTGTTTCAATTGTTTTTTCTGGTATCATTACAATACTAGTTAATGTCATAGAATTTTTATTTAATGAAAATCTTTGGAATTTTTGTTTTAGAAAAGAATTGTATAAGTGCAATGCATAAAGATAATTGTATGCCGAAAACATAATCGAAAATTGATTATCTTGCATTTGTATTTTTTCTTTATCAAATATCGGCTTTGAAAGAATTGGTGCAAATGTAAATGTCTTTTTCTGATTTGCACTATAAATTTGGTTAAATAAATTGTCATCATATTCTTGTATTGCATGTTTTATCCAACTAATAATCCCTTTTCTATATTGCACATCTATTATATTATTTTCTAACTTAAAAAATAGCTTTAACCTCATATATTCACCTCCATTTCTTTTATTAATTTAATTGTAAAATTTTGTCTTCTTTTGTATTTTATCATAGCCCATACGCAAAATTTGTCGAAAATTGCGTATGGGCTATTTTTTATAAAAAAAGAGACATTTACAAAAAACGCCTCTTTATCTTCCCTATATACAAAACACTGCATACAACGGTACTGATTTAATATTGTTTTCAAAACCGAAATTTTTTTCAGAAATTCTAATAGCATATTTAGGCTTATATGTTTTCATATATAAATCTAAACTTCTTGCTTTTGTATGTGTACTTGTTTTTATTTCAATTGGTACAATATCTGTATCTTTTTGTATCATAAAATCCAATTCTGCCTTTCCATTTGATTCCCAATAATACAAATTATATCCCTTTATTCTTAATTCATTTGCCACATAGTGCTCTGTAAGTGGTCCCATTGAAATCATTGTTGGCACAGTATCTAAATCTATTTGATACAATGGATACCTTGCTTTATTTACAAATAAACCTACATCACTCATATATAGTTTAAATGATGCTAAATCTTTATGCATTTCTAGCGGTAATTCCGGCTCTACTTTATATACTTGATTTACTATTCCGCTATTCTTTAACCATAAAATGGCTTCTCCAAATATAGTTGATGTTCCTCCTCTAGAAATAACTTTATATTGAAATTTCGGATTATCTTTTGCAAGTTGCACCGGAATTGAATCAAATGCTGATATGATTTTATTTGATAAACTATTGTCTGCATATTTAGTCATATCTCTCTCGTAGGAATCCAGTATTTCTGCTTGAATATCTATTGCTGAAATTGTTTTTTGCTCATCTAAATATATTTGAACAGCTTCTGGCATTCCTCCTACTACCAAATACGTTCTATATAATTTCAAACATAATTGATGTATATCTTTATCCATTCTTTCATTATTATCAAAATGTTTTTGAATTTCTTTTATTAGATTTTCTCTACCTATAGAAATCAAAAATTCCTTAAATGATAATGGATACATATTCATCATTTGAACTTTACCTACTGGAAACGAATAGTTTTTTCTATTAATTGCTATTCCAAGTAGTGAACCTGCCGCAATTATATGATATTCATTCGCATCTTCACAAAAATATTTAAGTGACGTTAATGCTCTTTCATTTGCTTGTATTTCGTCAAAGAAAATTAAAGTCTTACCCGGAATAATTTTTTCTCCATAAAATAACTCTAACTTGTTTATTATATATAATGCATCTATACTACCCTCAATTTGAGAACTCAATTCTTTATTAGTTTCAAAATTTACATATATTAAATTATCATAGTAAAGTTTTCCAAATTCTTTTACTATATAAGTTTTTCCGACTTGCCTCGCACCATGAATTATTAATGGTTTTCTATTTTTTGATTCCTTCCACTTTATTAAATCATCTATAATTTCTCTCTTCATAAAACTCCTCCTCAAAGCAATTATACCTTATAAATTATAAAAAGTCAACTTTATATGTATTTTTTCAAACTTATAGGGTATTATGTGTAGTATTTATTGTATTTATTCATTTTTATACTTATAATACAAGTTGAAAATAAAATCTCAATATGCTAAAATTAATCTGTCGACCATTAATAGTGTAAAAATCACTATACTACGACAGATTAAAAAATCATTTATATAATAGTATTTTGCAAATTTCGGTAAAAAATTAATTGTACAATATTAGCTGAAAATACACACATCGACAGATTATTATATCTATAACCATACTACATAAAGGCTTTTATCATAACCTGTTTTAATATAAATATAGTAGAATGTAAATATTCCACACCTCTTCTTTTACTGCTTGCGAAATATCGTTTTAATATAAATATAGTAGAATGTAAATTCGTAATGGTGACCATCTCTAATTTCAATTACTTTTGTTTTAATATAAATATAGTAGAATGTAAATATTCGGGAGTTTTATAACCGCTTATGCAAGAGAAAGTTTTAATATAAATATAGTAGAATGTAAATCTTTATTAAAATAAAGGAGAAAATAAATATGGCAATGTTTTAATATAAATATAGTAGAATGTAAATTTGGTAAAATTATATCTATCTATATAAGCTCCATTATGTTTTAATATAAATATAGTAGAATGTAAATATTTTATCTATTTTTTCTCCATACTTCTTTAGCTTTTGTTTTAATATAAATATAGTAGAATGTAAATAAATTTTGTTCTAGTAATACTGTAATACCTACAACTGTTTTAATATAAATATAGTAGAATGTAAATGTATCTGCTCTTCGTTTATTTGCTGGGCAAGCCCAGTTTTAATATAAATATAGTAGAATGTAAATGTTATTTTACAACTTCTATTGTCTATTTTATCTACTAGTTTTAATATAAATATAGTAGAATGTAAATATTTTTAGAGTTCCTAGAAGTGCAGAAAAAGAAACTGTTTTAATATAAATATAGTAGAATGTAAATATATTAGACGAGAATATGCTTATACAAGTGCCACTAGTTTTAATATAAATATAGTAGAATGTAAATTATTTTTTAGCCTCCTGAGAAAACTTTTTCAAATCTTCGTTTTAATATAAATAAAGTAGAATGTAAAGTCCACTTCATAGCCCTGAAAAGGAAAATTGGCTATTTGGTTTTAATATAAATACTGTAGAATGTAAAGTCTTTTAAAAGCAAAGAAACATCATCATTTTCAGACGTTTTAATATAAATAAAATAGAATGTAAATGTCTTATTCGTAGCAACATCTATTACAATTCCTGCAATTATTAATTTAAATATAGTAGAATGTAAATGCGATAACTGCCATTTCTCCATCTCGCCAAATTTTTGTATTAATCTAAATATAATAGAAAGGACGAGCTTTTGCTCGCCTCTATATTAAAATTTAAAGAATTTTGTTACTATTCAAATATTCCTTTGCACATTTTCTTATTTGCTCCATTTTTAATTTAGTATCTTCATTTTTGTAATCAATTCTGTCTACTAATTTATCTACATATCCTTTTTCTTCTACATATTTTAAAGAGGCTTCAAAGTTTAAATCAAATATAAACGCAATATATGAAATCCACGTATCTACTTGATTTACTATATCGTCTCTAAATATTAGCTTATTATTTATAAAATCTTCATATACCTTATTGGATATTTTCTCATATACAATTGTGTCTGGGTTATATTTCATTGGAAAAATATTCTCTAGTTTATCCTCTTCTTTTACTCTAAAATTATCTAACTTATCCGCGTCTCTTATAATTTTTGCGTGTAACAGTTCTTTTTCATTTAAACTAGCTCCTATTTTGTATTTGTTATGATTAATAATTGCTTTATATATGATATCATCGTATTTGTCTTCTTTTATAAAATTTCGTATTAATTTTTTTGTGAATAATACTTCTACACCATATTCTGCGTGGTCAAATTTTTTATTATCTATAAAAGACTCTGTTACTTTTACTTGCTCAAATCTCCCTATATCGTGTAATAACGCTATTAACTTAGCAAGTTGTATATCTTCATCATCTAGTTTAAGATTTTTAGTTATATATTCACTTGCCCTTACAACACCATATGTATGCCTTACTTTCAGTTCAATATTTCCATCAGAAATATCATAAGATTTTAAATATTCTTTGAAACTCTTCTCCGCTTCCAAAAGATTTATCATAAAATTTATACACCTATCCTACCATTTCTAATATCTCTTTTTTCAAGCATTCTACTATTTCTTCTTGTTTTACTTTTTTTATAATTTCTCCTTTTTTAAATAACAAGCCTTCTTTTATTCCACCTGCTATACCTATGTCTGCTTCTCTTGCTTCCCCTGGTCCATTTACTGCACAACCCATTACTGCCACAGTTATATTTGCTTCTATTGTTTGTAGGAATTCTTCTACTTGCTTTGCAATTGGAATTAAATCAATTTGTGTTCTTCCACAAGTTGGGCAAGATACTAATACTGGAGAATTAGAATATAGCCCACAATTTTTTAAGATTTCTTTTGCAACCTTTACTTCTTTTACTGGGTCATCTGATAATGAAACCCTTAAAGTATCTCCTATTCCTTGTCTTAACATAGCCCCTAACCCAATACTTGATTTTATTGTTCCACTAAAATCTGTTCCACTTTCTGTTATTCCCAGATGCAATGGATAAGGAAATGCTTTAGCTGCTTCTTCATATGCTTCTATACACAAATCTAAATTCGATGCCTTTAGAGATATTGCAATATCTCTAAAATCTAATTCTTCTAAAATTGCAACATGCCTTGCTGCACTTTCCACCATTGCTTTTGCTGTTGGCTTTCCATATTTTTCTAATAAATCTTTTTCTAATGAACCTGAATTTACACCTATTCTTATTGGAATATTTCTTTCCTTACAAGCATCTACTACCATTTTTACTCTATCTTTTGAGCCTATATTTCCTGGGTTTATTCTTACTTTATCAACTCCTGCATTAATTGCTTCTAGTGCAATTCTATAATCGAAATGAATATCTGCAACTATTGGTATATGTATTTTTTCCTTTATTTGCTTCAATGCTTTTGCATCTTCAATATCCATACAAGCAACCCTTATAATTTCACAGCCTACATTTTCTAAATCTAATATTTGCTTTACAGTTGATTCTACATCTTTAGTTTTTGTGTTACACATAGATTGAATTACAACCTTGTTTTGTCCACCTATTTGCACATTTCCAACCATTATTTTTCTTGTATTAGTTCTATCCATTTTAAATTCCTCCATTACATTTAATTAATAACATTATTTTATAACTATATGCATTAAAAAGCAAGAAAAAAACAACTCACTAAAATAAAGTGAGTTCTTCTTTGTTAATTATTCTAATAATTCTTTTAAACTGCTCTTCTTATCTAACATTTCAATCTTTTTAATACTATTAGAATTCTTTAGAATAGCATATTGTTCTTTAGCTATATTATTTAATTTTTCTAATCTATCTTTTGCCTCTAAACCTTCTTTTATCATTTGGGCATTTAAATTTTCAAGATTTACTAAAATAATTAATTGAAGAATATTTGCATAATCTCGCATATTTCCTTCTAGATTAGAGTTTTTATCTTTCCATTCCTTTGCTGTCATACCAAACAATGCCACATTTAATAAATCCGCTTCATTAGCATAAGCATATAATTTCTGTTTTTCTGTAAGTATAGGAATTATATTTTCTTTTATACTATCTGTATGTATCTTATAATTTGTTTTTGCAAGCTCTCCTCTAACAGACCATTCAATTTTGTTTTGGTAACATTCATTTTGTTTTAATCTTTCAAATTCTTGTACCAAATATAGTTTAAATTCAGCACTTATCCAACTTGCGAATTCAAAAGCTATATTTGGATGAGCATAAGTTCCACTATTGTATCTACCTTGTTTTGATATTATTCCAATTGCATTTGTTGAACTTATCCACCTTTTAGGCGTCATTACAAAAGAATGTGTACCAGCTTCGTTTTTAAACCCATCGAATTCGGTGGAATTAAATTTCTTGATTCAAAATATCACTTCCTACCTTCTTTGATTTTTATAAAAAATAAAACATTTGTTTGCAATTGTCAAGTATAATTTTCTTTTTCTTCAATAATTTAAATTAACGCATTAAAAAGCAAGAAAAAAACAACTCACCAAAATAAGGTGAGTTGTTTTTCGTTGAAAGTGTTTTTAATTAAACTTTGAAGCAAGAGAAGAATTTTCGCTTTCGAAGGTCATATAAGCAAAGAGCTTGTTGTCAACATGAAAGAACTGTGGCGTACCACGCAAATACCAACCTTTTTTCTCCATCTCTTCAATTTTGTCATTAACATCCCTAAAATCAATTGTAGCAACACGTTCAACCTTTGTCCGCATATTCATGCAAACGCCTCCTTAAATTTTATTACCTATGCTGTCTCGAAGCCATTGAGATAAGGAGATAACATAAGTTACCATAATTATAACATATTTTTTGCTTTTTTACAAATGTGGTAATAAAATACAAATTTTAGGAGAAAATAAATGTATTACACAACAAAAATATAAGAAAGATAAAATGACGAATGCAAATGGAAAAATTCTAGAAATTCTTATGCAGATTTTATGGAAAATGTTCGTGCTTGCCGTGAAAGAGTGCCATAAAATCAAGTTAGAATTTCTTGAATTTTGTAATGTAGCCGAGTAATTTTATTTTTATTATATTTTGTATTACAAATATCATATTTCCAATAGGAGTTGATTTTTTGGAACCAAAACAAAATAGCCTTTCAGATAATTTAACAAAAATGTATAATAATCCATCTCTTTTAAAAAGAGACGATTTTTTAAAAGAATTTTCAATAGATACAAATGGCTTGTCTACTAGTAAAGCAGAAGAAAATATTTCAAAATATGGTCCAAATCAAATAAAGCAAGCGAAGCCAAAGAAATGGTATAATTATTTTCTTGCAAGCTTATTCAGTCCGTTTAATGGTATATTAATGGGAATAACATTAATTTTAATTTACACAGACGTTATTCTTTTAGAATCTCCTTCGTTTGCAAACATAATTGTTATTTTAATACTAATTATTACAAGTACTTTGTTAGAATTTTTCGAAGAATTTCGCTCTAATAAAGCCGCAGAAAAATTGCGAGAATTAGTTGCTGCTACCTCAACCGTTATTAGAGATGGTAAAGAAACAAAAATTCCTATGAAAGAAATTACTATTAGCGACATTATTATATTGTCTGCTGGAGATATGATTCCTGCAGATTTAAGAATTATAGATTCAAAAGATTTATACGTATCTCAATCTTCACTAACTGGCGAATCTGACGCAGTGAAAAAAACAGTAGATACAGCTAATACCAAAGTAGAAGCAATTACAGATTTAGATAACATTTGCTTTATGGGAACTAATGTTATAAGCGGATATGCAAAAGGAGTTGTATTTGCAGTTGGCGAGAATACTTACTTTGGAAAAGTTGCCCATACAATGAGTAATGGCAAGCCTCAAACTGCCTTCCAAAAAGGAATTAAAAGCATTAGCAAATTACTTATTCGTTTTATGTTAGTTATGATTCCAGTTGCATTTTTACTAAATGCTTGGAAACACGATACACTAGTTGCATTTACATTTTCTGTTGCAATAGCAATTGGAATTACACCTCTCTTACTACCTGTTATTTTGTCTTCGAGCCTTGCAAAAGGTGCTATTAGAATGTCTAAAAAGAAAACTATTGTAAAAAAACTTGATTCTATTCAAAGCTTTGGTGCAATGAATATTTTGTGTACAGATAAAACCGGAACTTTAACAGAAGATAACATAGTTCTAGAAAAATATTTAGATGTTCAAGGAAATGAGAATAAAAAAATTTTAGAATATGTTTTTTTAAATTCATATTTTCAAACAGGTTTAAAAGGAAATATTGATGAGGCAATTATTAAAAGGGCTAAAAATGAGGGGTTAACCGAATATACAAATAATTTTAAGAAAGTTGACGAAATACCTTTTGATTTTTCAAGAAGAAGATTATCTATTATCGTATCAGATAATAATTCTTGCAAAATGATAACAAAAGGAGCTTTAGAAGAAATTTTAAGTGTATGCAAATATATAGATTACAATGGTGAAGTTACACCTATAACTCACGAAAAAAAGGAATTTATTAGAAACCTTACGAAAAACTTAAATGAATCTGGTTTAAGAGTTGTTGCAGTTGCTTATAAGGATGATATTAAAAATTCAAGTAATTTTAGCATTCAAGACGAAAACAATATGGTATTAGTAGGTTTTACAGGATTTTTGGACCCACCTAAAGAATCTGCCAAAGCTTCTATTGAAAAGTTAAATAACAACGGTATTAGAGTTATTGTCCTAACAGGAGATAATGAAGCCGTAACAAAATGTATTTGTAGTAAAGTTGGAATAAACACAGCAAGAATAGTTACAGGCATCAGATTAGATAAAATGAGCGATACAGCAGTTTTAAGAATACTTAGGAATACCAATGTTTTTGCAAAGCTTTCTCCAATTCAAAAGGCTAGAGTTGTTAGGCTTTTAAAAGATGCTGGAAATGTTGTTGGATATATGGGAGATGGAATTAATGATGCACCGTCACTTACAAATTCTGAAGTCGGCATTTCTGTAGATACAGCCGTTGACATTGCAAAAGAAACAGCAGATATTATTTTATTAGAAAAGGACTTAAATGTACTAATTGAAGGTGTAAGAGAAGGTAGAAAAACTTTTGGTAATTTATTAAAATATATAAAAATGGCAGTAAGCTTTAACTTTGGAGAAGTAATCTCTGTTTTAATTGCAAGTATGCTTTTACCGTTTTTTCCAATAACGCCAATACAACTACTTGTTCAAAGTTTATTGTATGATATTGGTCAGTTAACCTTGCCTTTTGATAACGTAGATGAAGAATATTTAGGAAAGCCACAAAAGTGGAATTTAGATAGTATTAAAAAATTTATGTTTTTTATGGGACCAATTAGCTCAATGTTTGATTTAATTGTTTTTGCAATATTATGGTTTGGATTTAAGTTAAGATTACCAGATGCAGCACTATTTCAAACAATTTGGTTTAGTTATGGAGTAGTTTCAAACTTAGTTGGATTACACGTTATTCGTACAGCAAAAGTACCAATTAAAGAAAGTAATGCATCAAAAATGGTGTACTTTTCATCAATTGCACTTAGCATTATTGCAATAATATTCCCATTTACTGCCCTTGGTAGAATTATTGGCTTAGTTGCGCTTCCACTAAAATATATTTCTGTAATTATACTAATACCTCTACTTTATGTAGTAGTTGCAATGATTGTAAAGAAGGATTATATTAGGCATCACAAAAATTGGATATAAAAAAACAAATGGGGGAAATGAAACGCAGTTGCGTTCATTCCCCCAAATGCTTAGAGAATTGTTCCATTGTAGCTTGGATACTGTTGATAATAATCCAAACCTTTGCCGCGAACAGTTACGATTCGTGTAAACGAAGGTGGTTCAGTGCAGAGTTTCCCACAAAACTGGAATTCAAACGTTATCCCTTCTTCGTCATAGGTCAAAACCATCTTTCCGTCTTCTGTAGCAATCTTTGATGCTTCCGCAAGCAGAGCGTTTACCGTTGCATCTTCAAGATGAAAGTCTGCTTTAGGATCCTTCTTAATCTCCTCTCTTACCTCGTCGCATATCCGTTCGATTGTTTTCATAATGTATTCCTCCAAAATATAATTTACACATTACTGTGCATACTTATATTTTATCATAAATTTACATAATTTGCAAACTACATCTCACTTTTCCATAGTCCATGTTTATTGCAATACGCATATACTGTTGTTCCATTTGTTCTGCAAAATCTTGCTTCTGCTGTTTTTCCTGGTTCGAAATATACTGTCTTTTCTAAATCTCCATTTTTAAATGAAATCCATTCTATAAAATGGTCCTCATCCATTACATGGTTTACTTTTGCAACTAATTTATTATCTACTATGCTTAATTCTGGTACGTGTTTTTCTACTGCTGCATCTGTTGAATTTGGTATTAACTCTACCATTTTTTCTCCACAACAAGTAATTTCTCCACATTTGCAATCTTCAACTACTCTTACAAGAGCTCCACACTTCATACATTTTTTAAATTTCATATCTTTCATTCCTCCTTAAAAATTTATAACAAGTAAGGGCACAGTAGTGTCTCATCTCACGGGTATTCCCACAAACGGTGCCCCTACAAATAATTATTCACTCTGTGTTTATTGTCTGTTTTGCGGGCGGACAGGGACGTCCGCCCCTACAGTTTGCAATATATTTATTGTCGCGACAACCATTGGTCGTTCGTAATATTTCTACAATATTTCCTCAGCTAGTATTTCTAGTTTTACAATGTCCTCTTCTTTCATTTTTGATTTTATTGTAACTGTTGGTTCAATAATTTCTATTTCCTTCATTTGCTCTAGAATTTCTCTCATACACTTTCCGGCTGCTGGTGCCCATGTTCCATTTTCTATTATTCCTATTTTTCTTTTTTGATAATTTCTCTCTTTTAAATTCGTTAAGAACTGCCTCATTGGTGGAAATACACTCATATTATATGTGGAAGCTGCAAGTATTACTTTTCCATATCTAAATGCATCTTCTACCGCTTCTGCCATATCTTCTCTTGCTAAATCTGTTATTGTAACCTTCTTTACTCCCTTTTGTTCTAGTATTTGTCCTAGTTTCTTTGCTACCTCCATAGTATTTCCATAAATTGATGCAACTGCTATAAATACTCCATCATCTTCTGGTTCATATTTACTCCATATATCATATTTATTAATATAATGCTCTAAATTTTCTTTTAATATTGGTCCGTGTAATGGGCAAATTGTGTTAATTTCTAAAGTAGATGCTTTTTTTAATAAAGCCTGTACTTGTTCTCCGTATTTTCCAACAATTCCAAAATAATATCTTCTAGCTTCACAGTCCCAGTCTTCATCTGTATCTATTGCACCAAATTTTCCAAATCCGTCTGCTGAAAACAATACTTTTTCTGTTTGTTCATAAGTTACCATTACCTCTGGCCAATGCACCATTGGTGCCATAAAGAATTGTAGAGTATGACTACCTATATTTAAAGTATCTCCTTCTTTTACTTCAATTTTTCTTTCTTCTATATCTATATCAAAAAAATTTGCTAACATCCTAAAAGTCATTGCGTTTCCAACTATTTTCATATTAGGGTATTTATTTGCCAATAGCCCAATATTAAATGCATGGTCTGGCTCCATATGTGAAACTACTAGGTAATCTACTTTTTCTCCATTTAGTTCTTTTTCTAAATTACTAATCCATTTATCTGTTACATGTCTATCTACAGTGTCCATTACAACATTTTTTTCATCTTTTATTAAATATGAATTATATGCCATACCATTTGGCATATGATATTGACTTTCGAATATTTTTGTTTCTTTGTCACTTGCTCCAATGTATTTTATTGCTTCTGATATTTCTATTCCTTGCATTTTTGTTCTCCTTCCTTTATAAACCTATATATTTCACCCCAATTGTATAAGGTTTTAATATACTCATTATCCTTTATCTCATATGATGGGGCGTCTTTTAAATATATTGTTTTTATTTTTGCCTTTGCAAGTTCTTCACAATTCCTATTGTAATCGTCTATCATTATATCTATATTTTCTTCCTTGCAAATTTTTGCCTTAGCTGTTATTCCCCAATAATATTTATCAAAAATTTCAAAATTATTTTCTTTAAATATTTCTTCTGTAATTTTTATATATTTGCTTTCTTGTTGACCTCTTGCAGTAACTAGTATTAATTCATTACCATCTTTTTTTAGCTTCTCTAATACCTCTTTTACTCCAGGCATAAAGTTTGCGTTTCTTACAACATATTCATGATATTTGTCTATGAAATTTTGCATCTCTATTTCATTCCAGTCATATCGTTCTTCAAATAAACGACTTTTATTATCTCTAATTGTATTTTTCTTTAAGTCAACAACCTCATATAATTCTGAACATACTCTGTATAGTTTTTCAGAATCAAATATTACACCATCTAGGTCTACTCCAATTTTCATAAACGCCTCCTAATTATATTATACAATCTGTTAACAATTTGCGGGTCGGTCTTGACCGACCCCTACATATCATTCTTCACTTTTCATTATTCACTATTCATTCGGCACCTACTACATAGATAATCTTCCGTCTGGGATAACCAATTTATTTATTTTTGTTTTTATGTAGTTTTCTAGTTTTCCCATAAACTCGTCTGACTGAATTTCTTTATTTGCGACCATTTCTAGTCCTTTTTCCCAACTTGCAGTTAGCTTTGGGTTTAACATATCTGGCATTGATGAGTTTACTACATCAAATATTATTTCTCCTTTGTTTGTTGGAGTTATAATTTGTGTTTTACTATTTATATCTATATATTTTATTCTTTCCAACTTCTTTATAATTTCAGCCCTTGTTGCACTTGTTCCAATTCCACATCCTTTTATTTGTTCTCTTAATTCGTCATCTTCTATTAGTTTTCCTGCGTTTTCCATTGCTAGAATTATAGAACCAGAATTGTACCTTGTAGGTGGTGTAGTTTCAGATTCCTTTAACTCGTAATTTACTACATTTATTTCTTGACCTTTTTTTAATGTATTTAAAATGTCTAAATTGTTTTCTTCTTGTGTTTCTGTATTTAACGGAACGACGGGGGCGTCGTTCCCTGCGGTATCGTCTGAATTTTGTGAAGCACCGTTAGTCTGTTCCTCTACAGTATTTTTAGGTTGTTTTAATATTTCTAAATATCCCAAATTTGTACAAACTTTACCACTAGTACTAAATTGCTCGTTTTCTACCTCTAATGTTACAGATACTTTATTAAATTCTGCTGGTGGATAAAATATGCTTAAAAATCTTTTTACTATGTTTATGTATATATTCTTATGTAGCTCAGGCAATTTATCAAAATTTTCATACCCTTGTCCTGTTGGAATTATAGCATAGTGGTCTGTTATTTTGCTATCATTTACATATTTTGTTTTTATTAGATTTGTTGAATATTTTTCACTAACCATTTTGTTTATTATTGTTTTTATTTCTTCGTTTTGAAACCCTCTGCTTATTCCATTTAAGTTTTTTGTAATTTCCTTTGCTACTGCTGTTGACAAAACTCTCGCATCAGTTCTTGGATATGTTACTAATTTTTTCTCATATAAATTTTGTACAACCTCTAATGTTTCATCTGGTTTTATTTTGAACTTTTTTGTGCACTCGTTTTGTAATTCTGCAAGATTAAAAAGTAGTGGTGGATTTTCTTTTTGTTTGCTTTTTTTAACTTCTGTTACAATAGCGTTCTTTTTAGGAACGACGTTGGTCTCGTTCCCTACAGTGTTATCATTTTCTACACCTGCTAATGATAAAATAAATTTCTTTGCATCTTCTTCTTTTTTAAACCCTGTTTCGTTGTATAATTCTATTGAATTATATTTACTAGATTTTTCTGTTACCTTCCATTCTGCTTTAAAAGAAGATGTGTCGCTTCCAAATTCACCTATTATTTTATAATATTTTGTTTTTACAAAATTTCTAATTTCTCTTTCCCTTGATACCACCATACCTAATACGCAAGTCATAACTCTACCAACAGATATGGAAGCTTTATCCTCATTTATTTGCTTTGCAACTCTTCTTCCATATATAATTGAAAGAAGCCTTGAAAAATTTATTCCTATTAAGTAATCCTCTTTTGCTCTTAAATATGCAGAAGCTGAAATACTATCATATTCAGATAAATCTTTTGCGTCTTTTATTCCATTTAAAATCGCCTCTTCTGTTTGAGAATCTATCCATACACGCCTTTTCTCTTTGCCAGTAACTCCAACCATTTGGTCTACTAATCTATATATATATTCTCCTTCACGACCAGAGTCAGTACATACATAAATTTTAGAAATATCTTCTCTTGTTAATAATCCCTTAACTACATTAAACTGTTTTTCTACGGCAGGTATTACTTCATACTTAAATTCACTTGGAATAAAAGGCAACGTATCCAATCTCCAAAACTTTAAATTCTCGTCATACTTTTCTGGATAAGACATTGTAACTAAATGACCTACACACCAAGTAACTACCCAATTGTCAGACTCTAGAAATCCATCTTTTCTAGTTGTATTTATTTTCAACACCTTTGCAAACTCCATTGCAACACTCGGCTTTTCCGTAATCAACAAACTCTTTTGCATAATCTCTACCTCATTTAGCAAAATTATATATGATATATTTTCAATTTGCAAGGGAATTTTTAGGTAAACATATTGACAAATTAAATTTAAAATAGTACAATATACTTAGATTAGAAATGACTTTGATTAAATCTGCGTTAAGTCATATAGCAAAAAAAAGAGATAGTAACTGCGAATTACTATCTCTTTTTGATTAGATATGTACATTAGGGCGTTAGCCTGCACTCCTAAAGTATTTGCAATATGTTTTTTAAAAGAATAATTAATTTGCCCATTTCCCTAGACTATATTTAATTTTTGTAGTATAATGTTTACATTATTTTTTAAAACAAGGAGGATGCCTTATGTCTTATAATTTCAAAGAGATAGAAAAAAAATGGCAACAAAAATGGGAAAAAGAAGGAACTTTTAATGCAAAAAATGATTATTCTATGAAGAAGTGGTATGGATTAATAGAATTTCCATATCCATCAGGACAAGGACTCCACGTTGGTCATCCTCGTAGCTATACAGCACTTGATATCATTGCAAGAAAGAAAAGATTAGAAGGATTTAACGTTTTATACCCTATTGGATTTGATGCTTTCGGTCTTCCAGCTGAAAACTACGCTATAAAAAATAAAGTTCATCCAAGTATAATTACAAAACAAAATGTAGATCATTTTAGAGAGCAATTAAAGGCTCTAGGATTTTCTTTTGACTGGTCTCGTGAAATAAATACAACAGACCCAAATTATTATAAATGGACTCAATGGATTTTTATTCAATTATTTAAACACGGTTTAGCATATAAAACAACTATGCCTATAAACTATTGTACAGGTTGCAAAGTAGGTTTAGCAAACGAAGAAGTTGTTAATGGTGTTTGCGAAAGATGCGGAAGTCCTGTTGTTCAAAAGGAAAAAAGTCAATGGATGCTAAAAATTACAGAATATGCTGAAAGACTTATAAACGATTTAGACGATATAGATTTCTTAGAAAAAATTAAATTACAACAAAAAAATTGGATTGGTAGAAGCGAAGGTGCTGAAGTTAAGTTTAAACTTGCAGGAATTGAAGGAGAGGAACTTACTGTATATACAACAAGACCTGACACTTTATTTGGTGCAACTTATATGGTTATCGCACCAGAGCATCCTATGATTCAAAAATTTGAAGATAAAATTACTAATTTAAATGACGTAAAGGAATATCAAAATCAAGCAAAATTAAAATCAGATTTTGAAAGAGCTGAACTTTCTAAAGAAAAAACTGGTGTAGAATTAAAAGGAATAACGGCAATAAATCCATTAACAGGAAAAGAAATTCCTATTTGGATTTCAGATTATGTATTAATTACATATGGAACTGGTGCTATTATGGCTGTTCCTGCCCATGACGATAGAGACTGGGATTTTGCAAAGAAATTTAATTTACCAATAATAGAAGTTGTATCAGGTGGCGAAAATGTACAGGAAAAACCTCATACAGATGTATATTCTGGAACAATGATTAATTCTGGATTCTTAAATGGATTAGGAGTAAAAGAAGCTATTAAAACTTGTATAAACTATCTAGAAGAAAAAGGAATTGCAAAAAGAAAAGTAAACTACAAACTTCGTGACTGGGTATTTTCTCGCCAAAGATACTGGGGTGAACCAATTCCAATGGTATATTGCCAAAATTGTGGTTGGGTGTCATTAGATGAAAAAGAATTACCTCTTGTTTTACCAGATATAAAAGACTTTGAACCAGGTGAAAATGGAGAATCTCCTTTAGCAAAACAAACAGATTGGATTAACACAACTTGTCCACACTGTGGTGGAAGTGCTAAAAGAGAAACAGATACAATGCCTCAATGGGCTGGATCTTCTTGGTATTTCTTACGTTATATGGACCCACATAATGATAACGCATTAGCTTCAAAGGAAGCACTAGAATATTGGTCTCCTGTAGATTGGTATAACGGTGGTATGGAGCACACTACTCTACACTTACTATATTCAAGATTTTGGCATAAATTTTTATACGATATAGGTGTAGTTCCAACAAAAGAACCTTATCAAAAACGTACATCACATGGTATGATTTTAGGAAGTAATGGAGAAAAGATGTCTAAATCTAGGGGTAATGTTGTAAATCCAGACGATATAGTTAATGAATTCGGTGCAGATACCTTTAGAGTTTATGAAATGTTTATAGGACCATTTGATCAATCAGCACCTTGGTCTATGGATAGTATTAGAGGATGCTATAAATTCCTAGAAAGAGTTTGGAACCTACAAGAAATATTAGTAGATGGAGATTCTTACTCTCCTGAATTTGAAAAAATGATGCATAAGGCTATTAAAAAAGTTTCTAGCGATATTGAGGAAATGAAGTTTAATACTTCTATTGCAACATTTATGACAATGATTAATGAATTTTATAAGCTAAAAAGAATAAACAAAGCAGAATTTAAAACTTTCTTAGAATTGCTAAATCCATTTGCACCACATATAACAGAGGAATTATATGAATTACTAAACACAGGTCATACAATATCAGATTCTACTTGGCCAAAATATGATGAAGCAAAAACAATTGATGATGAAATAGAAATTCCTGTTCAATTCAATGGAAAAGTAAAAGCAACAGTAAAAATTCCATTAGACGCAGAAGAATCAGCTGTAAAAGAAATAGTAAAAAAAGAAGTAGCAACACTATTAGAAGGAAAAACAATTGTAAAAGAAATATATGTAAAAAATAAAATTTATAATATTGTAGTGAAATAACTTATAGGGAACGACTTTAGAAGGTCGTTCCCTATACTATTTAAAATATATTTGTTTGCATAGAATAAAAAATACAATAAAGGAATAAAATTACGAATGCAAATGGAAAATTTTAGAAATTCTTAAGCAGATTTTATGGAAAATGTTCAAGCTTGCCTTGAAAGGGTGCCATAAAATCAATTTAGAATTTCTTAAATTTTGTAATGTAGCCGAGGAATTTTATTCTTTTATTGTATTTCATATTTTAGCAAAAATTTAAACGCATATTACCCTATTGGCTTTATATTCACACTTGCAAGTTTTAATCTAACCACATCTGTTATGCTAATCTTTCCGTCCCCACTTACATCTGCTGCAATTTTTTCTATCTCATTTGGTACCTTTATATTTACATTATATAAATTACATCTAACTACATCTGTTATAGTAATTTTTCCATCTCCGTTTATGTCTCCTTTTACAATCGCAGTATAAACTTTGTTTTTAGTTTTTATTTTCATACCAGTTGAAACTATCTTTTCTTCGTCTGTTACAACGGTTTCATCTTTATCGTAAATTTTATAATCTACATTTGCTATTATATTAGATTTGAACTCACTTATTTTTATACTTGGTAGTATTCCATAAACATAATCCTTATTTGGATCTACTAAATATTTATTACTTGTTATTTCATCTTCTTCTGGATTTGGTAATGGACTTGGGTCTGGTATGGGACTTGGAACAACTGGTGTAGGACTTGGTGTTGGAGTTGGACTTGGTGTTCCTATAACATCATCAGAAACAACTTTTATATCGCACTTTGCAGTTATTTCCTTATTGGCTTTTAGTTTCACAATTATGTAGGCATCACTCTTTGTAATTCCCTTTATTTTTACTGTTCCAGAAGTTTCAGTATCTATTTCAATTCCATCACTATAAGAAACAGTAACTGCTTTAGATAATGCATTTTCAGGTAATACAGTATAATGCACTTCAGCAGTTTCCCCAATCTTTACATTAATACTTGTTTTATCAAGAGTAATAGAATTTGCGTCTACCATATAACTTAATTCAGATTCAATCCAAGTATCTTCATATGATACATAAAACTCCTCTGTTTCTCCTACTTTTTTTACTTTATATGCACCCTTTTTTGAAGATAAATTGCTTTTAAATTGATATTCATCATCATACCCTACAATTATTACTTTTGTTAATGTATCTGTTGATACACTTGCAGCATTTCTCTTATAGCAAAACTCTTTATTTGTTTCGTCATAATATGTATTGCTTTTTAAAATTTTACTTATTAAATATTCGCCATTTTGTGTAGAAGATATAGCCTGCTTTATTTCATTTCTCAAATTCATTACTTCTGCTTCTGTTACGCTTTCAGCATATGAACCTGAAGAATTTTTCTTATAACAGAAAACATCATTGTCTCTATATATTTTACATATTCCATATATATTGTTCGACTTTAAAGTTTGTCTACTAAAGTCAAATTCTTTTATATAATATGCATTAGATTCTGTAGTTATTAGAAAAAATATAAATATGCTAATTAATACTATTAAATATTTTTTTATAACACGCTTCATGATAATTACCTCCATATAGTTAATTATACCATATTGTGCGTTTTTTGTACAGAACAAAGGTGGCAACACCTAAATGGAACGACGTTGCTCTGTTCCCTACAGTGTTTGCATTGTGTTTATTGTAGTGGCTGGCATCCTTAGGCAGCCCGCAATATATCAAAGAAAAATTTAATTTTCCATATACAAAAAAGGACACATATTTAAATGTGTCCTTTAAAATCTTTTATTTACTTACTTATATATCTTTATATCTTCTATATGCTATAAAAGCTATTAAAGATATTACTAATGCTCCAATTATAACTGGTGCTGCGTAATCTGTTAATCCTGTTTGTGGTAATTTTCCATTGTTTGATCCACCTTGTGGTAATTGTGCACTTGATGATGGTGTAACTATTGGCTTTGGTGATGGAGATGGTGATTCTGGTGCTGGTGTTTCTCCTGCTGGTGGGATTTCTTCTCCAATTTCACTTGGATCTTTAATGTTAACACTTATAGAAGCTGGCGTTGTAGTTATATCTTCGTCACCATTACTTGCTTCTAGGTTACTTAGCATTACAGTTGCTTTTCCTAAAGGTGCTCCTTTTTTTACTTTTAATTTAATTTTCATTATTTGTTGTGTTCCTGTTGTTAATGGTGATGTTGTAACTGTTGAAAATACGCCATCTGCTCCATTGTATGTTACACTTCCCCATCCATTTAGTGCTGTAATATCTTCTGTAGCACCTGTAGTTTCATTTGATGAAATTTGTTCAAATACATCTGTATCATAATCTAACTTACCATTTAATCCATATAATCCTGCATTTGAATTAACATTAGACAAAGATACTGTTATTTCAACAACTTGCTCCTCAGCATAATTTGTTTTGTCTGTTCCCATAGTTACGCTGTAACTATCAGCATAAACAAAATTCATACTAGATGCTATAAGCATTAGTGCCATGAAAACTATTAATAAAATTTTTTTACTCTTCATATCCTTACTCCTTTGTATATTATTATCTTATTTTATTCCTTATTAATATATACCATTAAAAAAAATAAATCAACATTTTTTGATAATTTTTTT
>CATKWX010000007.1 GCA_949840345.1 uncultured Eubacteriales bacterium | reverse complement strand
AGTTAAATATTAATTAAATATAAGTATTTATAAATTATAAAAATTATAATAAGAACAAATTGTAAAATTAAGATATAAATTTATAAATTATTCATTTACTAAATTGATTTCTAAAATGCAAGTAACAAATGTTCGGTTTTAAAAAATCAATTTTTATAATTTAATTTTAAATAATTTTTTATATTCAGATTATAAATTTACATTATTAAATTGTATTATAATTATATATTACAAACGCATTAAAATCGTTTTTAAGACATTTCTATAATAAATTCTACAAGTTATACTATTATAATTTTTTTATGCTAATTTATATTATATGTAAATTTATATCTAATTAGTTTAAATATTGATATTTCAGTAATTTTATAAGTATTACATATATTACTGAAAAATGGCTAAAAAAATGACGCACGAGAATCGATTTTAAGCCGTTTTTAAAAATTAGGCATATAGTTTGTTGTCTAAAAAATGGCGTAAATATTGAAAAATAAGGATTTTAAGGATTTTAAAAAATAATTGTAGGGGTCGGCCTTGTGTCGACCCGTTTATTATAAATAGTAAAATCATAAAATATTTAGAGCAATAAGGTTACAATAATGTAAAAAAATATAACCAAACATAATATGAATATAATGAAAAAAACAACGAATTAGAATCAATTTTAAGAGGTTTTTATAAATAAGTAATATAGTTTGTTGTTAAAAAATAAGGCAAATAATGAATATAATGTTGCAGCAGCAATACATAGCGGGTTGACACAAGGCCGACCCCTACAATTATTATTCCTACTCTTATTTGCACAAAACTTTTATAATTCCAACCAAATTTAATAAAAAAATCCAACCAAATTTATGAATAAAATGTAGTTATTGAAATAATATCTAACTCAAAAAAGTTAATTTTAAAAAATTAGCTTTTTTATTTTTGCCTTTAAGATTTTAATGGAGGTAAAAAGCAAATGAATAAAAAAATGAAAGAAATCAAAATGAAGTATAAGGCTCAAAATGATTTAATTGCTGAATCACTTTTGAAAGATTTAGATGAAAGAACTTTACACGAAATAATAAAAGCGATGTTGAATAATACAGTTAGTGATTGCATCAAATATGAGTGTGAAATGGATAAGGAAACAGAAAAAATTACTGCACTAGCTACTAAAGAAGATAAAAGTGAAAATGATATAAAATTATTAAAATATTCACAAGACAGATTAAGAGAGGCTTTATATTTAGCAAAAACTGCAGAAGAAAGTTTAGGGCATTTAATATACGAAATGTTAATGACAGATGAAATAAAAAATGTATTTAAACAGGACATTCCGGAATTATATAAAAATTTATATTCTTTGATAGAAATAGAAGATGAGATAACAAAAAATTTAATAGGTATTCTTTCAGAAAGTTATAAATTAAGCTATAAAAAAATATGTACAATAATAAACAATACTATTGTAGAAATTGTTGATAATGTTGAAGAATACATAGATGACATTAAAGAAAGAGATTTATATAATGACTTTGTTGAAAGCAGAGAAAACTGGAGAAAACAAAGGAGAGAATGCAAATGAGTAAAATTATAGCAATAGCTAATCAAAAGGGTGGGGTTGGAAAAACAACTACTGCATTTTCTTTAGGCGTAGCATTAGCTAATGAGGAAAAGAAAGTTTTGCTAGTAGATGCAGATCCACAACGGAGATTTAACAACATATATGGGATTTTATGATTTAGATAATATACCAGTAACAATATCAACCTTAATGGAGAGGTATATTGATGATGAAAAGATATGCCCTGAACAAGCAATAATACATCACGAAGAAAAAGTTGATTTAATACCATCAAATTTGAATTTAGCAATGACAGAAGTAAATTTAGTTGGTGCAATGAGTAGAGAATATGCAATGCAGAATAGTATTAGGGACATAAAAAAATTATATGATTACATAATAATTGATTGTATGCCATCATTAAGTATGCTTACAACAAACGCATTAGCAACAGCAGATGAGGTAATTATTCCTGTTCAAAGTCAGTATTTATCTGCAAAAGGTATGGGTAATTTATTAAAAACAATATCTAAAGTAAAAAGGCAGATAAATAGAAACTTGGAAATTGGAGGAATACTATTAACACTCGTAGATAAAAGAACAAAACTACCTAATACTATAAAAAGTGAATTAGAAAATAATTATGGTAGTATAGTCAAAATATATAATACACAGATACCTTCTACTATTAAAACGGCAGAGTCTACATCAAAAGGTAAAAGTATTTTTACCTATGATAAGAACAATAAGGTAGCAATAGCGTATTCTGAATTTGCAAAGGAGGTGCTACAAGATGATAGACAAAAAAGAAAAAATGCACTTGCCAAAGATTACACTAGATGAGTTCTTTTCTACACAAGAAGTAAGAGATAATAAAACATTAGAAGAAGTACAAATGATACCAATAGATAAAATAACAGATTTTCCAAATCACCCATACAAGATAAGAGAAGATGAAGAAATGCTAAATATGGCAAAAAGCATTAAAGAATTGGGCGTTATACATCCAATTATAGTCCGACCTAAAGAAGATGGAAGTTATGAAATGATTTCTGGACATAGAAGAAAAAGAGCAAGTGAAATAGCAGAAAAAACAGAAATCAAAGCTATTGTTAGGGAAATGACAGATGAAGAAGCTATTATACTAATGGTAGATAGCAATAATCAAAGAGAACAAGTACTGGCATCTGAAAAGGCTTTTGCCTATAAAATGAAATTAGAAGCAATGAAAAAGCAAGGAAAAAGAAATGACTTAACTTCGTACCCACTGGGGACGAAGTTGGAGACTAAAGGAACAGCAGAAATTATAGGAGAAGAATTTGATGACTCTCGTAATAATGTATATAGATATATTCGCTTAACTGAATTGATACCAAAGTTATTGGATTTAGTAGATGAAGAAAGAATAAAATTGCGACCTGCTGTTGAAATATCATATCTAACAAAAAACGAACAGATGGACTTACTTGATGCAATAGAGTGTTTAGAGGCGACACCATCACACTATCAAGCAATACGAATGAGAGAAAAAAGCGAAAAAGGAGAGCTTACAGCAGATGAAATAGATAAAATTATGGAAGAAGAAAAACCTAATCAAAGAGAACAAATTAAGTTCAAATATGAAAAAGTAAAAGACTACTTTCCAAAAGGATATACAGTAGAAAAAATGCAGAAAATTATAGAAAACTTATTACAAAAATATCAAGCCCAATGGCAAAAAATGAGAAATCAAAAAGAAGATATGAGATAATGTATATACAGTAAAAAATTGTATATACATTTTTCTTTTTCCCCTCCCTTACAATCCTACCCCTTATACTAGCTATATACTAACTGAAAGGGAATATATATAATATTAAATATATAATTGCAATAAATATAAATATATTATAAAATAGATACATCAAAGGGGGAATAAAGATGTTTAGGTTATTTATTTTAACAATTCTTTTTATTTCAAGTTTTAGTTTTGGAGCAGTCAATAAAAATTTAGATAAAGTAATAGAGAACTCAAAAAATATAACAAGTGAAAGTGTAGTAACAAATCAAGAGACTAATGAAAAACAAATACAGCAGGAAAACAAACAACAAACACCAGTAACTACGACTAAGCCAATCACATCAAAACCGAATAATAGCAATAAAACAAATCAAACACAAAGTAATAAAAATACAACACAAAATAGCGAAAATAAACAAACGCAAGAAAATAAAAATCCAATTTCAACACCAGTACCAACAGCAACACCAAAACCTACTGTTCAACCTTTTAAATGTGAAAATAATAAACACGGAATTGAGGCAGGAAATTCTGGAAAATGGTTTGACACAGAACAACAAGCAATAAATTTTTATGAATCAGAACAAGATAAATGGGATGATTTACTGGGAAATGAAGAAATAGACTGGGATACATACAATAAAAGATGTCCTTATGGCTACGAAGATTGGTCTTGCCCATTATGCCATAAATGGACAATAAATTTATACTATCATTAAAATAAAAATAATGAAAAATATTAGAACAGGCAAAATATGCTTGTTCTTTTTTTATGGGAGGAATTTTAAAGTGAAAATGAATAAAAATAATATATTAAATAAATTTATAATAATACTAATGATAATTTTATTACTAATGGGAAATATGAAAGTATTTGCAATTTCTGGTAGTGGAACAGGAACTTGGAATATATCAGACCAATACAACAGTTCAATTAAAACAACAGATTACTCAACAAGTAGTATCTATGGAATTATGATGAGAGGTATGACCAATACTGCTACTGGAGAAAAAATAACTGTATTTTGTGCAAGGCACGGTCAAGATATTACAACAGGTGGCACATATACAGGAGACTATTATGTACCAACAGATTTACCAACAAAAGAGGCTTGTAAAATTGCATATTTTGGTTGGTATCAGAAATATGGTAAGTATTCAGATTTTAATGCACTATTTGCACATAAATACGATTATGTCTTTACTCAACAGTATATATGGGAGAGTATGGGACAAACGAATTCAACATTTAGAGATGCGAATATTCAATCTCAGTATGTAGCATTTAAAGCAGAAGTTCAGTCAAAAATAAATGAAATAAAAAGAGAGCCAAGCTTTTCTGGAAATATCATAACATTAAACATTGGAGATACAATGACTTTAGTTGATACTAATGAAGTTTTAAAAGACTATGAGAGTGTAAATAAAACTATAAATGGAATTACTATAATACATAATTATGGAGAAAATGATATGACAATTAGAGTAAATAATGATTGTGTTATTGAAGAAATGAATTTTACTAATACAGTAATGAGAAAATTAGGACTTATAAAAAAAGGAACAGAAGATAATGATACAACTGTGTACTTTACCTTTGCAGAAAGTGTACAGCCACAATTGTATTCATTGGATTATAATGATCCAGTTGCAATATCGTTAAAATTAAATATCAACCTTTTAGGGTCACTAGAATTATCAAAAACAGATGAAATAGGTAATTTAATAGATGGAGCAAAATTTAGAGTGATAGGAGAAAATTTTAATCAATTAGTAACTGTTGCAAATGGAAAAATAAAATTAGATGGATTAAAAAAGGGAACATATACAGTACAAGAAGAATTTGCACCAGAGGGCTATATTATAAATAGAGAAGTGTATACAGTAGAAATTTTGCCAAATCAAACTACAACTCAAACAATTTCAAATGCAGAGCCAGTAGGAACAATTAAAATTGTAAAAAACGATACTGAAACAGGAATAAAGTCACAAGGAGGAGCAACTTTAAGTAGTGCAGTATACGAAGTGTATGCAAATGAAGATATTTATAACAAAGCTAGAACAACAAAGTATTATTCAAAAAGAGATTTAGTAGCAACAAGAACAACAAACGATAAGGGAGAAACAGAAGATATAATAAATCTTCCATTAGGAAAATATATAGTAACAGAAAAGGTTGCACCACTTGGATATTTGTTAGATACAAATGAATATGAAATAAATTTAGAATATACAAATCAAAATACAAGTATTATTTCAAAAACGGTTACAAGTTATGATACTGTTAAGAAAATGCAAGTACATATATTTAAAAGTGGAATAAAAGAACAATCTGGAGAGGTAAAAGGCTTAAAAGGTGCAGAATTTACAATAAAATTAAATTCAGATGTAGAAAAAGCATTTGAGTTGGGTTATACCTATGAAGAAATATGGAACGGAATTGATAAATATGGAAACTCTACAACAGTTAATAAAAACAGAATAGCTGAAGCACAGAAAATCGCACCAAACTACGATAAAATAACAACAGATGATAATGGTAATACTTACACTACAAAAAAATTACCTTATGGAAAATATATTGTAAAAGAAACTATTACACCACAAGACTTTGAAAGTGCAGAAGATTTTACATTTTCAATTACACAAGATGAGAGCGAAATAAAAGAACTTGCTCAAAAGGTAAAACATATAGTTGTAAACAATGAGCAATTAGAAACTTATATAAAATTAGTTAAAAAAGATAAAGAAACAGAAAAAACAGTTACTTTAAATTCAGCAACATTTGAAATAAAAGCTACAGATAATATCTATGATAGAGGAACAGGAAAAGTATTATATACAAAAGGAGAAACTATAAAACAAAAAATAGGAAATAAAACTTATTCAACATTTACAACAAATGCTGATAATATAGTAGTACCTAAAGATAGTTACAACACAAATAATGATGACAAAGGAACTGTAATTACACCATTAACATTACCAGTTGGAAGTTATGAAATAACAGAAATACAAACTCCAAATGGATTTTTAGAGTTAGAAGAAACAGTAAAATTTGAAGTTAATTCAATAAGAGATTATGACAAAGATATTGATGGAGATTATATAAAAGAAGTTGTAGTAAAAAATGAACAACTTAAAGGAGAATTAGTTATACATAAATCAATTGCAAAAAATGAGAATGTAGATACAGAAATATTTAAAACTAATGATTTAAGTGGAATCCAATTTAATTTAATTGCAAAAGAAGATATTATTGATAAAGCAGATGGTAGTACAATTTACAATAAAGGACAAGTTGTAGAAACATTTAATTTAAATAAAAACGGAAATTATAAAATAACAAATTTATATCTTGGAAAGTATGAATTGCAAGAAATAAAGACTTTAGAGGGATTAGTTTTAAACGATACGAAATATGAAATTGAATTTACTCAAAAAGATTTATCAACGAAAATTTATATAGAAAATAAAGAAATTACAAACAGCACAACACTATTTGAATTTTCAAAAACAGATATAACTGGCGATAAAGAACTTACTGGGGCAAAATTAAGTGTTATAGATAAAAACGGAAAAATCATAGATAGTTGGGTGTCAGAAGAAAAAAGTCATAAAATAGGTGGACTAACAGTTGGAGAGACCTATATTTTAAGAGAAGAAATTGCTCCAAAGAATTATGTAAAAGCTACAGACATAGAATTTAAAGTTGAAAATACAGTAGAAATTCAAAAAGTTGTAATGATAGACAAAATTATAGAAGTAGCAAAAACAGATTTTGCAACTGGAGAGGAATTAGAGGGAGCAGAGTTAAAAGTTGTAGACGAAGATGGAAATGTAGTTGATGAATGGGTGTCTACTAAAGAGCCACATAAAGTTATAGGATTAGAGGAAAATAAGAAATATAAACTAATTGAAACAACTGCACCATACGGCTATGAAATAACAGAAACAATTGAATTTACAGTAACAGAAGATAAGCAAACACAAAGAATAGAAATGAAAGATAAGCCAATTGTAAAAAATATAAAAATTGTAAAGATAGATAGTAATACAAAAGAAATAATAAAAAACAGATTTTCTTTTGGTATCTATGAAGATAATGAATGTACTAAACTAATAAAAGAAGTAAATTCTAATTCTAAAGATGGATTTGTTGTCTTTGATAATTTGAAATATGGAATTTACTATATAAAAGAAATAACTGCACCTAAAGGCTATGTAATATCAGATGAAGTTATAAAAGTAGAAATAAATGATAAAGGAGTTTTTATAAACGATACATTAGTAGAAGAACAAGATAATATTTATAGTTTAGATTTTGAAAATATACCAGTAGATACACCTAAAACAGGAGATGAGAGAAATATAGCATTATTAGTTATATTGTTTATATTGTCATCATTGTGCTTAACATTTTTGTATATACATAAAGTTATAAAAAGAAAAAATAAGTAAGAAATAAAGTGGCTTTTATAGGCCACTTTATTTCTATAAAAGGTAGGTGGAAAAATGGCTAAATATAATACGAGTCAAAAAAATAAAGTATTTAAAAAATTAAGAAAAATAAATATAGTTACAGAAAAAGACATTTTAAATTTAAAAGTATCTGAATTAAAGAAAATAAAACAATTAGAAGAAAATCCGAATTTAAGTATAAACGATTTAGAAATTATTTGGCTTATACAAGAGGCGATAGAAAATAAAAATTTATTAGAATTTATGTTGAATGATTGACAGTAAAGGAGGGCATTATGGGAAAAGTTAAAGAAACACAACAGCTTTATAATGAAGTAATAAAAGAAATTATAACAACAAAAGATAATTGGTTATCATTTTTAGAAAGTGCTTCTTGGAATTTTAAATATCATTTTGATGACCAAGTTTTGATATATGCTCAAAGACCTAATGCAAAAGCTTGTGCAAGTATGGAAATATGGAATAAGAAAGTGCATAGATGGGTTAATAAAGATGCAAATGTAATATTTGTTCTTGCAAAAGATGAAGATAGTAAATATCCATTTAGATTAGTTTTTGATGTATCTGATACACATAATTATATGAATACACCATATAAATTATGGGAAGTAAAGGAAGAATACGAAAATGAAATTATAGAAGATCTTTGTATGAACTTTGGAGATATAACTACAAAAGATGATTTTGCACAGGCTATAAACTTGATTGCTTATAATATTGTAGCAGACAATATACAGGATTATTTGTCATCAATTCACAAATATAAAAGCAATACAGAATTAGAAAAAATGTCAGATGATGAAATTCAATCAATATTTCTATTAACAGTATGGTCGAGTGTATCATATATGATGATGAAAAGATGTAATATTAATTTAGAAAAAGAAATAGATAATTTAGATTTCTCATTTATATCAAAATTCAGTAATGATAATATAGTAACAATTTTAGGAACTGCAACAAGTGAGATAGCACAATTAGGACTTCGAGAAATTGCAAAAACAGTTATCAATTTACAAAAAGAAGAAAAAAATAGAAATCGCACATTTGTTAAAAATTATAACAAAGAGTATTCTAACAGTAAAGAAAATATTGAAGGAGGATTTGATTATGATAGAACTAGAATACACGAAAGTGGGAGATTACAATATTCCGAATCTAATAATGAAGAAAGAAACAATATCAATGCCAAATGGAAAATTCGCCAGAATGAGATTGAGATATCTAAAGAGAGAAAAGAAAGCAGAATATACGATACTATTGATGAAAGGCAATTTAGCAGAACATTTGACACAAATACAAAATCAAGCGACAGAAATGATAAATCAGATAGTACAGAAATTAGCAACTCAAGAGAAAACAAACGAAGAATTGAAAATCCAAGATCAAATGAAATGGACTGGACTGATGAACAACTACAAGCTGATAGCAGAGGAACAGGTAACGAGAGAGTTGATTTACAGCTAGAATTACTTACAGAAGAAGAACAAAAACAGAATATTGCAGAGGCTGAAAAAGTTTCTGCTTTTTCTTTTTCGCAAGAAATGATAGACAGTGTTTTGCAAGAGGGAAGTCGAGTTGAAAGTAGTAAGTTTAGAATTTATGAGCATTTTAATAAAAATTTATCAATTAAAGAAAATGCAGATTTTTTAAGACAAGAATATGGAATAGGAGGTAGAAGTGCAGATAATAATGGTGTATCAGAAGACCATAATTCAAAAGGAATTAAATTATCAGTAGGATATGGAGATAATGCACCTACATTACTATTAAAGTGGACACAAGTAGAAAAGAGAATAAGAGAACTTATTAGCCTTAATAGATATTTAAGCGAAATAGAAAAAGATGAATATTTTGATTGGCTAGATGCAAATGATAGACCACAATTAAACAGAGAAATAATAACCCAATTAAATAATGAAGAATATAAACTTGCTGAAAGACTACACTCATTCATAAAAGACTATGATTTTTATAGTTATATAGATAATGTTCCTATGGGAAATACAGATGAAGAGAATATAGAGTTAATAAGAGCAGATATAAATGATGAGATCAATATAAAAGATTATATTGATTTTTTTAAATCTATTGTTGAAGATATAGATAACAACGAAGAATTGGCGATAGCCAAAGATTTACTAGAAGAATTAGAGAAAAGGTTACCATATTATGAATTAAATAATGGAGATATTGTTTATATAGGAACAGAAGAATACGAAATAAGAGCAATAGATGATAATAGAGTAATTTTAGTTGATACAGCGTTTCCTTTACTTACAAAAGAAATGCCAAGAAAAGAATTTAATAAAAAAGTAATAGAAAATCCAGCAAATGACAAATTAAGAAAAGCAAGAATTATACAACATTTAAAAGAAGATACAGAAAAGAAATCAAAAGAAAATAATCAAGAAGTATTAGACTATTATGTAGGGCAAGTTGTTTATTTAGAAACCGATAAAAAATTCAAAATAAGTAAAATTGATAAAGAAAAAAATATTATTGAATTATTAGACTTACAATTAGCAAGTTTTATGCCTATCTTTAGAGAAGAAAGCATTGAGAATTTTGAAAGATTATATAATGAAAATCCATTAAATAATACGAAAGATATTCAAAGTAAGATTAATAATAATGAAGATATTAAAAAGCCTTTAGCAGAGAGATTACATAGATTTCTAAATGAATATGATATTTATGATGTAGATGAAGTAACTTTAAATGAGGTACAAGAAACATTAAATGATAAACAGAAAGTTTTAGATACATTAAACTACTTTAACGAAATGCTAGATAGGGAAGACATATTAGATGATTTTAGTAATGAGTTAAATGACTTTATAAAAGAATTATCTGATTTATATGCAGAAAAGGATAAAATAGTAGAACAAGAAGATAAGCTAAAAGCAAACATAAAAAATAAAAGAAGAAATAAAATTGAATATTTTGATTTACACCCAGAAATATCAATGCAAGATAGAAATAATTATAAAATAACAAATAATGAATTAGGAGAGGGAACGCCAAGAGAAAAATACCAAAGAAATGTTCAAGCGATAAAAATTTTAAAGCAATGCGAAATTGAAAATCGTTATGCAACACAACAGGAACAAGAAATTTTATCAAAATATGTTGGTTGGGGTGGTTTAGCAGATGTATTTGATAAAAATAATTCCAGTTGGTCTAATGAGTATAAGGAACTTAAAGAATTACTTACTGAAAGAGAATATACAGAGGCAAGACAGTCTACATTAACAGCATTTTATACACCACCTATAATCATAAAAGCTATTTATAAAGCATTAGAAAATATGGGATTACAAAGAGGTAATGTTTTAGAGCCAAGTTGTCGGAGTAGGAAATTTTATGGGAATGTTACCAGAAAGTTTAAATGAGTGTAAATTATATGGAATTGAAATAGACAATATTTCTGGAAGAATAGCAGGACAATTATATCAAAAGAATACAATAGCAGTAAAAGGCTATGAAGATGTGGAATTGCCAGATAGTTTTTTTGATGTTGCAGTTCGGAAATGTTCCTTTTGGTAGCTATAAGTTGACAGATAAAAAATATGATAAAAATAATTTTTTAATTCACGATTATTTCTTTGCTAAAACACTTGATAAAGTTAGACCACGGAGGAGTAATTGCTTTTGTTACTTCAAAAGGAACAATGGACAAAGAGAATGAGAAAGTGAGAAAATATATATCACAAAGGGCTGAACTGATTGGTGCTATAAGATTACCCAATAATACTTTTAAGAAAAATGCAGGAGCAGTTGTAACATCAGATATCATTTTCTTAAAAAAGAGAGATAAAATTACAGATATAGAAGATGACTGGGTACATTTAGATACTAATGAAGATGGTATAAGAATTAACAAATATTTTGTAGATAATCCCCAAATGATAATAGGAAAAATGGAAATGACAACTACTGCTTTTGGTGTTGATTCAACTTGTAATCCATTAAGTAATGTTAGTTTAGAAGAATTATTAGATAGGGCAATAGAAAATATAAATGATGAAATAGAAGATTATCAGTTAGATATAGAAGATGAGAATGAGAAAAGCATTCCTGCAGATCCAAGTGTAAGGAATTTTTCATATACGATAGTAGATAATCAAGTATATTATAGAGAAAATAGCCAAATGTATTATCAAGAATTACCAGAAACTAGCATAAGCAGAATAAAAGGTATGATAGCGATTAGAGATTGTGTAAGAAATTTAATAGAACTACAAACCGATGATGCTTCTGAAGAAGAAATAAAACAAGAACAATTAAAATTAAATAGTTTATATGATAGTTTTACAAGAACTTATGGAATTATAAATAGTAGAGCAAATGAAAAAGCATTTAGCGAAGATAATAGTTACTATTTATTATGCTCATTAGAAATATTAGATGAAAATAAACAATTTGTTAGAAAAGCAGATATGTTTCATAAGAGGACAATAAAGCCACACATACCAGTATCAAAAGTAGAAAATAGCATTGATGCTTTAATTTTATCAATTTCTGAAAAAGCAACTGTTGATATGGAGTATATGTCTAGTTTAACAGGAAAAACAGAAAATGAAATTATAGAAGATTTAAAAGGTAGTATATATAAAGACCCAACATCAGAGAAATATGTAACTGCAGATGAATATCTTTCTGGAAACATAAGAGAAAAGCTAAAAATAGCAAAGAAATTAGCTGAAAGCAATAAAGAATATGAAGAAAATGTAGAGGCTTTAGAAAAAGTAAAAATTAAAGATTTATCAGCTAGTGAAATTAGTGTAAGATTAGGTGCTACTTGGATTCCAACTAAAGATATAGAGCAATTTGTTTTTGAATTGTTACAAACATCTAGAATAAATCAACATTTAATAGGAGTTCATTATTCCGACTATACCTCTGAATGGAATATAAGTGGAAAAAGTGAAGATAGATATAACGAAAGAGCAAATACAACTTATGGTACAAGAAGAATAAATGCTTATAAAATTATTGAAACAACACTTAACTTAAAAGATGTTAGAATATTTGATACAATTATTAATAGTGATGGAAATGAAGAAAAAGTATTAAATACAAAGGAAACTGCCATTGCACAAGCAAAACAAGAATTGATAAAATCAAAATTTGAAGAGTGGATTTGGAAAGACCAAGAAAGAAGAGAAAGGCTTGTAGCTTTATATAATGAAAAATTTAATTGTATAAAACCTAGAGAATACGATGGAAAATACATTACTTTTGGAGGAATAAATCCAGAAATTCAATTAAGAAAACATCAAATAAATGCAATAGCACATATTTTATATGGTGGAAATACTTTATTAGCACACGAAGTACGGTGCAGGTAAAACATTTGAAATGGTAGCAGGAGCTATGGAAACGAAAAGACTTGGATTATGCAACAAGTCTTTATTTGTTGTCCCAAATCACATTGTAGAGCAATTTGCAAGTGAATTTATGCAACTATACCCAAGTGCCAATATTCTGGTTACAACTAAAAAAGATTTTGCAATGAATAACAGGAAAAGGTTTTGCTCAAAAATTGCAACAGGAGAATATGATGCAATTATTATAGGACATTCACAATTTGAAAAGATACCAATGTCAAAAGAAAGACAAATAAAAATATTAGAACAGGAAATTAACGAAATTGGATTAGGAATAGATGATTTAAGAAGAAATGATGGAGAGCGATTTTCTATAAAACAATTAGAAAACAGTAAGAAAAAAATAGAAGAAAAGCTAAAAAGATTAAATGACCAAAGCCAAAAAGATGATATTATAACTTTTGAACAGTTAGGAGTAGATAGATTATTTGTAGATGAGGCACATAATTTTAAGAACTTATTTATATTTACCAAAATGCGAAATGTAGGTGGAATTGCTCAAACAGAAGCACAAAAGAGTTCCGATTTATTTATGAAGTGCAGGTATCTTGATGAATTAACAAACGGAAGAGGCGTAGTATTTGCTACAGGTACACCAATTTCAAACTCTATGGTAGAAATGTATACAATGCAGAGATATTTGCAATATAAGACATTAGAAGAAAATGGACTATTGCATTTTGACTCTTGGGCTAGTACTTTTGGAGAAACAATAAATGCAATGGAGTTAAATCCAGAGGGAACAGGATACAGAAGTAAAACAAGATTTGCAAAATTTTATAACTTACCAGAGCTTATGTCGCTTTTTAAAGAAGTTGCAGATATACAAACTGCAGAAACTCTTAATTTACCAGTTCCAAAAGCAAATTTTCATACAGTAGTAACAAAACCTAGTGATATTCAAAAAGAAATGGTAAAGAATTTAGGAGAAAGAGCAGAAAAAGTAAGAAAGGGAGAAGTATCTCCTAATACAGACAATATGTTAAAAATCACAAATGATGGAAGAAAATTAGCTTTAGACCAAAGAATGATAAATCCGTTGTTACCAGATTTCGAAGGAAGTAAGATAAATACTTGTGTGAAAAACTTATATGAAATATGGGACAAAACAAAAGAGAAAAAATCAACACAATTAGTATTTTGTGATTTATCAACTCCAAACAAAGATGGAAAGTTTAATGCTTATGATGATATAAAGCAAAAATTGATATCCAAAGGAATACCAGAAAATGAAATAGCATTTATTCACGATGCAGATACAGAAATAAAAAAGAAAGAGTTATTTGCAAAGGTTAGGTCTGGAGATGTAAGAATTTTAATAGGGTCAACTGCTAAAATGGGGGCAGGAACGAATGTGCAAAAAAAAATTATAGCAATACATCATTTAGACTGTCCGTGGCGACCTGCAGACTTAACACAAAGAAATCGGTAGAGGAGAAAGACAAGGAAATGAAAATCCAGAAATAGACATATATAATTATGTTACAGAGGGAACATTTGATGCATATTCTTATCAACTTGTGGAAACAAAACAAAAATTTATATCGCAAATAATGACATCAAAACAAATAGTACGTTCTGCAGAAGATATTGATGAGAAAGCATTGTCTTATGCAGAAATAAAAGCATTATCTTCTGGAAACCCATTAATAGTAGAAAAGATAGAGTTAGATGCACAAGTATCAAAATTAAAATTATTAAAGCAAAGTCATTTAAGTCAAATATATAGATTAGAAGATTTAATTGTAAAATTTTATCCTGTAGAAATTAAAAACTTGCAAAACAAAATAATTAACATTCAAGAAGATATAGAAATTGTTAAAAAGAATACTCAAAAAGAAAATGAAGAAAAATTTTCTCCAATGACTTTAAAAGGAAAAATCTATACAAAAAAAGAAAATGCAGGAAATGAAATATTAGAAATGTGTAAATCTAAAGAAAATAAAGAGCAAGAAGAAATAGGAGAATATAGAGGATTAAAAATGTTTTTAGAAATCAATAGTAGTAGTAGTCAATTTGAACTAACATTAAAAGGACATACATCATATAAAGTTAGTTTAGGAACAGATATATACGGAAATATAACAAGAATAGACAATGTAATAGATGATATGGAAAAACAATTAGAAAAAACAAAAATTGAATTAGAAAATATGGAAAAGCAATTTGAAACTGCTAAAATAGATGTAAAAATTTCATTTGATAAAGAAGATGAACTAAAAGAAAAAATGCAGAAACTAAATAATATTAACAATTTGTTAAATCTTAATGAAAAAGATACTGAAATATTAGAAGAAGTAGAAAATGAAGATAAAAATTGCGATATAAGCAAAAATCATAACAATAATAAAGATCCAGTTAGATAATTTGCACATTTTTATTAAGCCTATTTTTATGTTAAATTAACTCTGAAATAAAAAGATAAGAGGAGTTGAATTTATTATGAGCAATAGAATTAAAGAAATAAGAATAAAAAAAGGAATGAAGTTGATAGAATTAGCTGAATTATCTAATTTGTCTAATGGTTATATTTCTCATTTAGAAAATGGAACAAGAGATAATCCAAGTTATAAAACAATGCAAAAAATAGCTAAAGTACTAAACGAAGATATGACAGAATTATTTTGTTTACACAAAATAGAATAGTATGGTATTAAATATATATAATATATCAAAAATATATCACTTTTTTAAAAAATATATCACTTTTATATTGACAAGTAATATAAAATAGTATATAAATTTATCAAGAGGTGATTATAATGAAAATTAGCAATGAAGAAAAAATAAAATATGGTTTGAAATTGAAAGAATACAGAGAAGAACTTGGTTTAACACAAGAAGAGGTTGTAGACAGGGCAAAGGAATTTGTAGAAAGGGTTTATAATGATAATTGTTCTAGCGAAAAAGGAACTTGTTTTAATCAAGTTCAATTAAGTAACTGGGAAAAAGGAAAGTATATTCCACATAATATCAATAGATATTTATTATCAGTAATTTATGGAATATCTCCTAATGAATTAGATCCATTTTATCCAAGCAACATAGAAGAAGAATTAGAAAGTTATATAGCTAATTTAGTTGAAGAAGATAAAAGTTACATTAGTCAAGATAATATGGTTTTCGAATCAAAAGATGAAATGAAAGAAACTATAGGAGAGTTATACGATGATGAAGATAAACAAGCTTTTAAAAATGGTACACATATAGAAAGCTATTACTTAACAAAGCTACATTTAAGAAAAGAGTGGAGTATTTCAAAGAAAATACAATATATTATTGACTTACATATAGCAAAGGGGCTAGATATTCCAAAACAACTAATAGAGATGTTAAATGAAAATGATGAAGAAAAACAATGCAAAATGTATTATAAATATTATATTAACTTTTATAATGGGTCAGTATTTATGAGTAAAAAAAAGAAAGGAAATTAAATTACAAAATTCATAATTTATTATAATAGGTAAAAATAGGAGTTGAAATAAAATTCAGCTCTTTTTTTATGCATAAAGGAGGGAGAAATGAAAGTTGAGTTTGAAATAGAAAAGAAACCTAAAGGAGATACTTTAAATAGAAAAGGGAATAGCTCTCAAGCTATTTTTGAATTAGATGAAGTACAAGCGATAAAAGATGCAGTTCAAGAACATTTTCTGTTTATAGGATTAGATGGAAGAAATAATATTAGAAATATTAGATTAATTGGAATAGGAAATTGCAATGCTATAAGTATAGATAATAAAGAGATTATAAGAACAGCTTTATTAACTGCAAGTGAAAAGGTAGTATTAGTACATAATCATCCATCAAATGGACTAGAGCCAAGTAATGCAGATAAATATATAACAAATTATACCAGTAAGTTACTAAAGATTTTTAATATAGACTTAATAGACCATATAATAGTTACAGAAAATGACTATCGTAGTATGGGAAAATATAACGAAATAGATTATGATTTCACAGATGATAAATTAAATTTTACTGAAAATATATTGCTTAAAGAGGAGAATAAAAAACTAAAAGAAGAACTTACAAAAAGAAAAAGTGTAAAAAGTAAACAAATGAATGATAGATAAAATAAAAAGTTTTTATACAAATTTTATAAAGAAAGAGGTGCAAAAATAATGGAAGAAAATTTGATTTTAACATTAGATATTGATTTAAAAAACAAGAATATATGCATTGGAGAAGAAGCTAGTGCAGGAGCAAACTATGATTATAAAAACATAAATGATTTAGCAAATAAGATAAAGTTTTATTTAAAAAACTATTATTCTAAAGAGTTTAAAATACAAGAAAAGGCAAGAGAATAAATGCAAAAAATTATTAGTAGCATTAAAAAATATAAATTACAAGCAGTAATTTATCAATAAATTTGACTATTCAAATAATGTTAATTAAATACCATAGAATGGATAATTTAAATTGCTAATAATTAGAAAATAGGAGGTTAAGAAATGGAAAACTTGTTAGAAGAATTTAATTTAAAAAATGAGATAATTGAGTTAATAGATTGTTATTTTAATCCACCATTTAATTGGAGAGTAGGACAGGTAGGAATTTATAAATATAATGATAAATTGCACTCATTTTGCAGTTATTTTGGACAGGGAATACCAGAACCAATATATAATAAAAAGACAGATTATACTGTTAAAATACTTGATAAAATCCTTAATTATTTTGATATTTCATCAAACTTAAAAGACTATACAGAAAAGGAAAAGAATGAACTAGTTGACTCTATTTATGATGATGTTTTAGAAGAACTAAAAAAACTTGAAAAAGGTTCTGATTTGTTGCAAAAAAAGAAAAAAGGAGATGAGTTTATATTGAAAATAGAAGAATTAAAGGAAAAATTATTTCAAAAAGTTGAAAAAGAATTAGATAGTTTTAAGCAAGAATTAAGACAAAAAGCACCAGATGAAATTATAGAAAATGCTTATAAATTAACTGCAATGGATGGAATAATAGGCGAATTAAAGGAGAGAAATTTTGATTACAATGAATTAAAAGCATTGATTAAAGAAGATAATTTATTATCAGAATTTTATGAAGATTGGAGAAATTCTGACGGAAAATTATGCGAAAATGTGCAATATACTATGGAAGATACAATAGATATAATTACAGAAAATTACGAAAGAAATTTAAAAACAAAAGCAAAAGATACTAGATAAAATTAAACAAATTGGAGGTGTTTGTATGGGTTATGTTCCACCACCATTAGTAGAAAAAGCAAAATCAATAGATTTATTAACATATCTAAAAAACTATGAACCTAATGAATTAGTTAAAGAAACCCAAAATCAATATTGCACTAGAGAACACGACAGTTTAAAAATAAGCAATGGATATTGGAATTGGTGTTCAGTTGGTATTGGAGGAAAAAATGCAGTAGATTATTTTGAAAAAGTAAAAGGAATAAAATTCCCAAAATCTGCAGAAATAGTGCTAGATAAAATGAAGATTAAAACACCTATAAAAGCAGAAATACAGGTAAAAACAAAGCCAACCAATATAATATTACCAGAAAAAAATATTACATTAGATAGAGCAATATCGTATTTAGAAAGTAGATGTATTGATAAAGAAATAATCAAAAAATGTATAGAAAAAAAGCTAATTTATGAAGAAAAATATTATCACAATGTAGTTTTCTGTGGGTATGATGAAATAGGAAATATTAAGTATGCAGGTTGTAGAGCAACTAATGATAGCAAATTTAAAGCAGATGCAACAGGCAGTAATAAAATGTATTCTTTTAGATTAGAAGCAGAGAAAAAAACAGATACAATTTATATTTTTGAGGGTGCAATAGATGTATTATCTTTTGCAACCCTTTTTAAATTATATAAGCAAAATTACGAAGATAAGACACTAATCTCTCTAGCAGGAGTATATCAGCCATCAAGTAAAATTGAAGACAGTAAAGTACCTATTGCTATTCAAAATTATCTTCAAGAACACAAGGAAATAAGAAGAATTTATCTGTGTTTAGACAATGATAAAGCAGGAAGAAATGCAACTAAAGCATTACAAACTATTCTTTCAGATAGGTACGAAATAATAGATAAACCACCCAAAAAATTAAAGGATTATAACGAATATTTATGTGATTTAATACAAAGAAAATTAATAGAAAAGGCTAACGAAGAAAGGGCGAGATAAAAAAATTATTGTCCTAACAAGCACGGCATTTGTATATACACAAATGCTAATATATGGGGACACCCCAATCCCCGAGAAAGGAGAACAAAGTGAAAGAAAATTGTAGAGATTTTATTGTTCCAATTAGAATGAATTTTGAAGAAAAATATAAAATTAAAAAACGAGCAAAAAAAACTGGAAAGCAAGTATCAACTTTCATAAGAGAGTCAGCATTACGGTTGTCAAATAAAAGAAAAACCAGATTTAGAGTCTTATAAAATAATATCAAGAAAAATGGGAGATTTTACGAGAACATTAAATGAATTAGAGAGACTTTTATATCACAAAAAATTTATAGATGAAAGAATACTAAAGAAAGAAATTGAAGAATGGCAAAATTTTAGAATAGAAATTAAGGAAAGATATTTATAAAGGAGGGGAAATGGCGACAACTAGCTTATGGGAAATTCATCAAAGGTTAGACAAAGTAATTGATTATACGGTTAATGAAGAAAAAACAAAAGAAACTACTAATGATTTATATAACGCTTTACACAATACAATAGAATATGCAAAATCAGATTTTAAAACAGAAAAACAACTATATGTTACAGGTATAAATTGTAATTCAAAAACAGCATTTAAAGAAATGATATTAACTAAAAAAAGTTTTGGAAAAGAAAAAGGCATTTTGGGTTATCACGGTTTTCAGTCATTTGCAGAGGGAGAAGTAACAGCAAAACAAGCACACGAAATAGGCGTAAAACTTGCAGAAGAATTATGGGGAGATAAGTTTGAAGTAATTGTGTCAACACATCTTAATACAAATCATTATCATAATCATTTTGTTTTAAATTCTGTATCATTTATAGATGGCGAAAAATATAGAAATGATAGAAGAACTTATGCTCTTATGAGAAAAACATCAGATGATTTATGTATAGAGTATGGATTAAGTGTCATTAAAGAAAAACCGTGTGGAAAATTAAAAATAGATTATACCAAATATTATAATTCATATATTCAGAAAAATGATTATTATACAAGTACAAAAGAAGATATAGATTTTGCTATAAAACAAGCATACTCATATAATAATTTTGAGTCAATTTTAAGCAAAATGGGCTATACAATAACAATTAGAGCAAACAAAATTAGTATAGCAAGACCACCATATAAAAGAAATATAAGAATTGAAAGAGCTTTTGGAATTGAATATAGTATTGAAAACATAAAAGAAAGAATAATGAATACAGAAATAGCACAAGTACCATTTATAGAAAAGTATGAAAAAAGGACATACACAGGAAAGATAAGAAACCTACATATAGATAGAGGTAACTTATATAGATTATATCTTTATTATTGCTACATTTTAAAAGTCTTTCCTAGTAAGAAAAATACAAGATATAAAATGACACCAAAGATGAGAGAAGATGTCAAAAAAATGAAAGAAATATCAAATGAGATTAAGTTTCTTTGCAAAAATAAAATAAAAACTACAAAGGAACTTTTATCATATAAAAATCTTGTTCAAGATGAATTAAAAAAACAAATGAAAGTTAGAAATACATTAAGAAGAAAAAGGCAAAAAGAAACTAACCCCAAAATCAGACAAGAGTTATGCGATGAAATTTTAGATTTATCTAACAAGATAAGCTACTTAAAAAAGGAGGTGGTGTATACAGAGAAAATAGAAGAACAAAATCATAAGATAAAAATGAATGTTAATGAATTACAAAAGAAAGAAAAAGAAGAAAAATCTAAAAAGAAAGGAGAGTTAGAAAAATGAATACATCAGAATCAGCAGATGAACTTGTAAAAATTTGCATAGATGGTATGGACAGATTTTTAAGAATTGCTGGAGTAGGAGCAAAGAATATTGCAGTAATACTAATTGCAATATCTAAAGAAAAAAAGCAAACAAAAGGCAAAACAAGACTTGCTAATATGCTAAAAACTGGAAAACCACTAGATATATTTACTATAAGAGCAGAAGACTTGAAAAAATTTTCTCAAGAGGCTAAAAAATATGGAATTTTATATTGTGCATTAGCCAATAAAAAGAATGACAAAATTGATGGTATGGTAGATATAATGGTAAGAGAAGAAGATAGTGCAAAAATAAATAGAATATCTGAAAGATTTAACTTTAAAGGTATAGCAAAAGTTAAAGAAGAATTTGAAAAATCTAAACAAGATAAAACAGAAATGAGTACAGAAAACGAAGATAAGAAATTTATAGATGATATTATGCCTGTATCTAAAGAACAAAAGGAAATTCCCAGTAGTAGCACAAATAAAACGGTGGAAAAGAGTCTGTCAGAGATTTCCTCAAATACCAAAGTGCAAGACAAAGTGAAGAATTCTAAAGAAAATAAAAAATCTGTTAAACAGGAATTAGAAGAAATAACTAATGAGATGAAATTAAAAGAGAAACAAGAGATAAAAACAGAGAATACAAAAGAACAAAACAAAGGTGGAAAACATTATAAACCAAAAGAAGAAAGGCATAAGGGAAAAAGATATAAAGAGCCTAAACACTTGGCAAATAAAACTAAAAATAAGGGAAGGAGTAAATAAAGTGAGTGAAATAGATGAGATTTTAGGAACAAATGAAAAAACTAATAATCAAAATAATTGGAAAGAACAGCAAAACAAAGATAGGCAAGAAATATATAAGCTAATGGACACAATGGCAAGTGAAGTCGGAAATAATGGAATAAAATTCAAAGAGTATTTAAATATACAAAGTAGATTTTCTAAATACTCTGTAGGAAATTGCCTAGTAATATTAGCTAAAGCACCTACAGCTACACAAATAAAAGATAAAAAATCGTGGCAAGAAAAAGGCTTTGAATTAGTAGATAATGCTAATGAAATAAAAATATTAGAGCCAAGTAAAGCCAATGATAAGGTATATTATAATCCAAAATGTGTTTATGACATAACAGAAACTAATGCACCTATAAAAGAAAATGCAATTAAATATAGTGATAGAAAATTGTTAGAGGCATTATTGCATAATTGCGATGTTCCAAGAAAAGCAGTAGATACATTAGAAGATGGTTCAATAGGATCTGAATATAATAGAGATAATAATACTTTATATGTATGTAAAGGTATGGAGAGAGAAGTGTTATTTAAAACTCTTTCACAAGAAATGGGAAATATAGAAATGAAAGGCGAAGTAGATAGCGATATTAAGAGTTTTAAAAGTTATTGTATTTCATATATGATATGTAAAAAATATGGAATTGATGTTTCTAACTTTAACTTTTCAAAGTTACCTCAAGAAATAAGTGAATTAAGAGAACCTAAAGCAATAAGAGCAGAACTTGAAACAATAAAAAATACTTTTGAAAAAGTAAATACAAGAATGACAGATTATTTTGAAATTAGTAATAAGGAAAAGAATAAAACTGTTCCAGAAAGGTAGGGTTGATATGAGCGAAGAAAAAAGAGTATTAGAATTAGATAGATACGAACATAAAGCTATAGCAAATATCTTACTGGAGAAAAGAACAACTCTAATAGAAGAAAATAAAGACAATGACTTTATAGATGAAATATTAGAAAAAGTTTTAGATGCCCCAACAAAGAAGAAATCTCTATTTAACAAAAAGGAAAAAAACAAAGATGAAAGATAAATCAAATGTTGTGTTATATTGTTTTGTTGCTTTAATCATAATATGGTTAGCATTGTTAATAGCACCATATATAAATGGTGGT
This sequence comes from uncultured Eubacteriales bacterium, assembly GCA_949840345.1. Classification (GTDB taxonomy): domain Bacteria; phylum Bacillota; class Clostridia; order TANB77; family CAG-508; genus CAKPQL01. Next base: position 51,766 of record CATKWX010000007.1, on the reverse strand, counting down.
TTAACTGAAATAATAGAAAAAGTACCACAAAAAATGAATACACCATATAATATTGAATTTTGCAAAGATAGTCTAAAAACTGTCTTTATTTTTTTATTTGCTTATATATTAGGAATAGGTATATATATATCAACTAGAAGAAATTATAGGAGAGGCAAAGAATATGGTTCTGCTATATGGGGAATAGCAAGACAAGTAAATAAAAAATATAAGCAAAATCCAGAAAAACAAAACAAGATATTAACACAAAATGTAGAAATAGGTCTAAAAGCACAAAAGCACAGAAGAAATCTAAATACATTGGTATGTGGTGGGAGCCGGAGCAGGAAAGACAAGATTTTTTGTAAAGCCAAATTTAATGCAATGTAATTGTTGTTTTGTAGTGTTAGACCCAAAAGGAGAAATCGTAAGAGATGTAGGGCATTTATTAGAAAAAGAGGGGTATAAAGTTAAAGTTTTAGATTTAGTTACACCTAAATTAAGTCATTGTTATAATCCTTTTAAGTATATTCAAGATGACAATGATGTTCAAAAATTAGTATCTAATCTATTTAAAAGTACAACACCAAAAGGAGCAGGAGCAAGTTCTGACCCATTTTGGGACATTTCGGCACAAATGTTATTGTCTGCATTGATTTTTTACTTAAAATATGAAGCTCCAGAAGAAGAACAAAACTTCTCAATGGTTGGAGAAATGTTAAGAGCAGGAAAAGTAAAGGAAGATGACGAAGATTATGAAAGCCCTTTAGATATTCTGTTCAAAAGATTAGAATATAAAAATCCAGACCATATAGCAGTAAAATATTATAAAGACTATCATAGTGGAGCAGGAAGAACATTAAAATCAATACAAGTAACATTATCTTCTAAGCTAGAGAAATTTAATATAGATGAAATAGCAAGTTTGACTATGACAGATGAAATGGAACTAGACAAGCTAGGAGAAGAAAAAATAGCAGTATTTGCTGTTATTCCAGACACTCACACATCATACAACTTCCTTGTTAGTATTTTATATACACAAATATTTCAAAATGCTTTTTATAGAGCAGATAATAAATACAAAGGAGCATTACCAATACCAGTACATTTTTTAATGGACGAGTTTGCAAATGTTGCATTACCAGATGACTTTGATAAAATTTTAAGTGTTATGAGGTCAAGAAATGTATTTGTATCAATAATATTACAAAATTTATCACAATTAAAAGCATTGTTTGAAAAGCAATGGGAAAGCATAGTAGGAAATTGTGATGAATTTTTATATCTTGGTGGTAACGAGCAGAGCACACACAAATATGTTAGTGAGCTCTTGGGAAAAGAAACACTAGATACAAATACTTATGGAAAAAGTACAGGTCATTCTGGTAGCTACTCAACTAATTATCAAGAAACAGGTAGAGAACTTTTAACTGCAGATGAAGTTAGGATGTTAGATAATAGCAAAGCAATATTGCTAATTAGAGGAGAAAAGCCAGTTGTAGACTACAAATATGACATATTAAAACATCCAAATGTAAAATATACAGCAGATGGAGAAGAAAAAAATTATGAGTATGGTAAAGTAGATAAGGCAATAGGGAAAATAACAGAAATACCATTAGAAGAATTACAAGAGATAAGAGAGATAAAAGATACAGAAGAAATTGATAAAGAGTCTAATTACGAACTTTTATCAGAAGAAGAAATAGAAAATATTATAAAAACAAATATTGAATAGGTAATAATATTTAAAAGAGCAGAGATTAAATAAAAAAATAATCTCTGCTTTTTTATGCCTAAACTTCAATATTATGCAAACAGAAAGGTAGGAAAAAATATGAGAAATTTAAAAGAAAATAAGAAAATAGAAAAAGAAAATATGAAAGTAAAAAATATAAAAAGAGCAGTAATAATATGTAGCTATATATTATTAGTTATTGCAATGTTACCAATGAGTGTATTTGCAACAGAAACTACAACTGCAACAGAACCGCTAGTAGTTATAAATAAACTATCAACATTTATTTTTGGAATTATAAGAGCAATAGGAATGATACTTTTAGGTTGGGGAATTGTGCAAATAGGATTAGCACTAAAGAGCCACGACCCATCACAGAGAGCAAATGGATTTTTAACCTTTGCAGGAGGTGTAATAGTTACTTTTGCAAAAGAAATATTAACACTAATAACTGGAGGTTAGAATAGGCAAGTAAAATATACTTGCCTATTTGCAGAAAGGAGGAAAAATTTTGAATTGGGTAGTTGGAAATTTACAAAATGCACTAAATACTTGGAATACAAAATTAAGTGAAATATGGACACTAATCACACAAGACCCAGAAAATTTTAAGGGTCGGTGCTATATGGGAAGTAATAAAAAACATAAATGGAACGATACAGGCAATAGGATTAGCATTGCTAGTAGTATTCTTTTTAGTAGGAATTATAAAAACTTGTGGTAGTTTTGCAGAAGTGAAAAAGCCAGAACAAGTCCTAAAATTATTTGTAAGATTTGCACTAGCAAAAGCAGTAATAACCTATGGTTTAGAGCTAATGTTAGGAATATTTAAAATTACACAAGGCATTGTGCAAACAATAATGCAAACAGCAGGATTAGGAACGGCAACTCAAACTGTTTTACCGCAGGAAATAATAACTGCAATTGAAAACTGTCGGTTTCTTTGAATCAATACCATTATGGGCAGTAACTTTAATTGGAGGACTATTTGTTACAGTAATATCTTTTATAATGATACTGTCTGTGTATGGTAGATTTTTTAAAATATATATGTATACTGCAATAGCACCAGTACCAATGGCAACTTTTGCAGGAGAGCCAAGTCAAGGTGTAGGAAAAAGTTTTATAAAAGGTTATTGTGCTGTTTGTTTAGAGGGAGCAATTATAATACTAGCTTGTATAATTTTCTCTGTATTTGCAAGTTCTCCACCAGTAGTAAGTGCAGGTGCACCAGTTACTATGGTATGGAGTTATATTGGCGAACTTATATTTAATATGTTAGTTTTAGTAGGTACAGTAAAAATGAGCGACAGAATAGTGAGAGAAATGATGGGATTATAGGAGGTTTTATGAAATATTTAATAACAAGTTACAAAAACGAAAAAGAAAAAGAAGAAATACAAGAAAAAAATAATTTATATTGTTACGATTTAAGAGGTAACGATGATGGAATAGGTATAGCAACTATTGAAAAGAAAGTTTTAGTAAACAATGTAGGAAGTATTATTACAGATGTAGATATTACAATGGGAGGTAAATTTCCAGATAACTGTATAGACTATGAAACATTTGCTAAAAAAAATGAATTTGTTAGTACAATTGAAGAATTACTATTTCGCAACAAAACAAGACAATTAGATAATAATATGCTTGTTCTAGATGTTGGATTTCGTAATAAAGAACCCATTGCACTTGTAAAAAGAGAAACTGAATATGGCACAGAATATATCATTGGATTTAATTATCAAATTATTGATAATAAAATTGATTGGGGTTATGGATATTATTATGGTACAGATATAAATAAAGCTACAAAGGATTTTAAAAAGGTAATTGCAGGTGGAAATTTAGCAGATACCTTTAATGAAAAAAGTATTAAGAATAAGAAAGAATGGAGAGAGCGTTAAATGAAAGAATATGAAAAAATACTAGGGAAAAATAATCCATTACAAAATGCAATAGCCTTTAGCTACTTATTAGAATATGGGAGAAAAAACATATTAAATGATGATTTTTATAATAAAATGATAAAAGAAGTGGAAAACGATACAAAAAATCCACTTATGACTCCTGATTTTAAAAAAGAATTTATAAAAATATCAAGAGATATGGCAAATATGAAAGAACAAGATTTAAGAAATTATATTTTTAATAGGGTAAAAGAAGAAAGAAAAATAGAAAAGAGTAGATAAGGAAAGGAGAAATTTATTTTATGGAAATAAAAATCAATAAAGAAATACGAGATTATACAGAGTCAATATTCTTTGGACTATCAATGCGACAGTTTATTTTTTCGCTTTTGGCTTGTGTAGTTGCAGTATTATTATATTTTATATTAAAAAATTATATGGGAATAGAAACGTTGAGCTGGGTGTGCATATTAGGGGCGGTACCTTTTGCAATTTTAGGATTTATAAGATACAATGGAATGTATGCAGAAGAATTTATAGTAGCATTTATCAAATCAGAGTTTTTAATTCCCAAAGTGCTACTATTTAAGCCAGAAAACATATATTATGAAATGTTAAAAGAAGATTATGAAAAAATGAAAAGTAAAAATCTAAAGAAAAAATAGTAAAAAAGTCAATATATATTAAAAATTTTAAGACAGAGAAAATCTGTCTTTTTTTATGCAAAAAATTTAATAAATGGAGGAATTTTAGGATGAAAATTTTTAAAAGAGATAAAGAAAGAGTAAAAATTCCAAGAAGTGTGCAACAAGCAATACCAATTAAGAGTATATATGAAGATGGCATATTTCAAGTTGGAAGAAATAAGTATTCAAAGACATTTAAATTTACAGATGTAAACTATGCAATCGCAGGACAAGAAGATAAAGAAAGAATGTTTTTGGGGTATGGAAGTATACTTAATTTATTAGACTGTGGCTCATACCCTAAATTAACAATAATCAATAGAAAATTAAATAAGATAGACTTTGACAATAAAATAAAATTAAAATTAGAAGATGATAACCTAACAAAATATAGAAAAGAATACAATAGAATACTTGCAGAAAATTCAATAGATTCTAAAAATATGATACAAGAAAAATTATTAACTATAACGATAGATAAAAAAGATATTAGTGAATCAAGAAATTATTTTACAAGAACAGGAGCAGAGTTAAGTAATAATTTTGCAAGGTTAAATTCAAAATTTACAGAATTAGACATAAATGAAAGATTACGAGTATTCTATGACTTTTTTAGAATAGGAGAAGAAGACTTATATAGTTTTGACATAAAAAAATGTATGAAAAAAGGGCATAGTTTTAAAGATTATATTTGCCCAAATACATTTGAATTTAAATCAGATTATTTCAAAATGGGGGAAAAGTATGGTAGAGTATTATATTTAAAAGAATATGCTAATTTTATAAATGATGATATAGTATCAGAATTAACCGATTTAGACAAAAATATGATGTTAAGTATTGATATAAAACCAGTACCAATGGAAGAGGCTATAAAAAAAGCAGAAAAAATAAGGCTAGGAGTGGAAACCAATATAACACAATGGCAAAAAAAACAAAATGCAAATAATAATTTTTCTGCAGTTATCCCGTATGATATGGAAAGACAAAGAGAAGAAAGTAAAGAATTTTTGGATGATTTAACTACACGTGACCAAAAGATGTTTTTTGCAACAATAACATTAGTACATACAGCAGATACTAAAGAAGAATTAGACAATGATACAGAAAAGTTAGTAACAACAGCAGGAAAACATTTATGTCAGTTAGTAACTTTAAAATATCAACAAATGGATGGACTAAATACTGTAATGCCTAGTGGTGTGAAAAGAATAAATACAAAAAGAACATTAACAACAGAAAGTTTATCAGTATTTATGCCTTTCAAAGTACAAGAAATTCAAGATACAAAAGGAGTATATTACGGAAAAAATATTATTTCAAAAAATATGATACTAATAGATAGAAAAGAATTACAAAATGGTAATTCTTTTATTTTAGGTGTAAGTGGTAGTGGAAAGAGTTTTACTGCAAAACAAGAAATAACTTCAATAGCATTAAGAGATAAAGATGCAGATATAATTATAATAGACCCAGAGGCAGAATATAAACCACTTATAAAAGCACTAGGAGGAGAGGTTATAAAAATATCTTCTACAAGTTATAATCATATAAATGCACTAGATTTAAGTAAAGACTATGATGAGAAAAATCCAGTAACAGTAAAAGCAGAATTTATATTGTCACTTTGTGAACAAGTAATAAATAATGTTACCCCAAATCAAAAGGCAATAATAGATAGATGTGCTACACAAGTTTACAAATACTATAAACAAGGAAATTATGAGGGAACTCCGCCAACATTAGAAGATTTTAGAGAAATATTATTACAACAACAAGAACCAGAGGCAAAAGATATTGCATTAGCATTAGAATTGTTTACAAAGGGGAGCTTGAATACATTTTCAAAGCAAACAAATGTAGAAACCAACAACAGATTATTATGCTATGATATTATTGATTTAGGAGAACAATTAACACCAATTCGGAATGCTTGTAATATTAGATAGCATTTTAAATAGAATTGCAATAAATAGGCAAAAAGGGAAAAGGACATACGTATTCATTGATGAAATATATTTATTGTTTAAGTATAAATATACTTCTGAATTTATCTATAAATTATGGAAAAGAATTAGAAAATATGGAGGTTGTGCAACTGGAATTACACAAAATGTGGAAGAATTATTAGAAAATGATAAGGCTAGACTAATGTTGGCAAACAGCGAACTTATAATAATGCTTAATCAATCTGCAACAGATAGAGAAAGATTATCAGAAATACTAAATATATCAGAAATGGAAAGAGTTTATATAACAAATGTGAATTCTGGAGAGGGACTAATAAGAGTAAGAAGTTCACTTATTCCATTTATAAATAAATTCCCAAAAGATACTGAATTATATAAACTAATGACTACAAATTTTGAAGAAACAATAAGTGAGGTAGAAAATTGAAAAAGATTATATTTATAGTAATTAGTATGCTACTAATAAGTGTTATGCTTATTAGTAGTTACTTTTTAATAAAAAATTTTAAAGAAGAAGATAAACAAAAAAACATATTTACTGAATTAAGCAATATAGCTATAGCTACGAAAGAAAATGAACAAACAGAAGAAAATCAAATAGATTTAGAAAAATTATACAAAATAAATAATGACATTGTAGGATGGCTAAAGATAGATAATACAAATATAAATTACCCAATAATGCAAACAAGAAATAAACCTAATTTTTATTTAGATAAAAATTTTTACAAGGAGTATTCAGTTATGGGAACACCATATATAGATGAAAATTGTGATATAGAAAACAGTAATAATATTATAATATATGGACACCACATAAAAGGAAATAAGATGTTGGGAGAATTAGAAAATTATAAAAGTGAAGAATATTATAAAAATCATAAAATAATAAAATTTTATACAAGAGATACGATGATAGAATATGAGATAATATCAGTATTTAAAACTACTGTATATGATAATGTAGGTTTTAAATATTATCAATTTTATAATATGGAAAAGGAAAGAGAGTTCAATACATTTGTAAACAAGTGTAAAGAACTCTCTTTTTATGAAATTAAAGAAACTGCAAAATTTGGAGATAAGTTAATTACATTATCAACTTGCGAATATTCAAAACAAAACGGAAGATTAGTTGTAATAGCAAAACAAATTAGCTAGGAGGTGGTACTTTGTCTAATATAAAAATAAGAAACAGTGTGAAGTCAACAATTAAACAGTTTGATAGAGTTGCAAATTATAGTAAAAAGTTAAAAGATAATATTGTAGATGTAAAAAATAAATCTAATTATAACAATGAACAAACTGAAACAGAATATGGAGAAAACAAAATCAATTCAACTATTAAAAATGGAATAGATACATTTAATAAATATGGTCAGAAATCAGCTGAAAAATTGATAGACAAGCTGAAACAAGAGCAAAAAGTAGATTTAATGAAAAAGAATATAAAAAATTCTAATATGTTTCATAAAAATAGCATAAAAACAATAAAAGGAACAACAAAAGATACAGGCAAGGGTATAAAAACTGCTAAAAATAATGCTAAAAAACTAAAGAAAATCAATAAAGCCAGACAAAAAACTTTACAAAAAATGAAACAAACAGCAAATGCAATAAAGAAAGCAATAAAAATAACAATAAAGACCGTAATTAAGGCAATAAAAGCAATAATAAGAGCTTTAAATTGGTTGTTAATATTACTTACTGGAGGGCTATGGATTTTTGTTATTATAATAATTATTATTTGTATGATAGGTTTATTAGTAGCTTCAATTTTTGGGATTTTCTTTTCAAGTGAAAATATAGGTGGGAATACTCAAACAAAAACTATGAGTTCTGTTGTTTCAGAACTTAATAGAGAGTTTGTTGGAAAAATAGTACAAATTCAAAAAGATAATCCATATAAAGAGTATGATATAAATTCAAATAGAGCAGACTGGAAAGACATATTAGCAGTTTATGCAGTAAAAGTAAACAATGGAGATAATAGCACAGAATTAGTAACTTTAGATGAAAATAAAATAAATACATTAAAAGAAATTTTTTGGGAAATGAATGAAGTGAACTTTACTAAAGATGAAAATAGATATACTAAAAAGATTCTACATTTTAGCTATACAGAAACTGTAGAAATTGTAGAAGTCACATTACATATTAACATAAATGGAAAAAACGCTTACGAAATGGCAGATAAATATAATTTCAATGAAGAACAAAGAAAACAATTAGAAGAATTGTTAAAGGACGATTACTCTACTGCTTGGGCTTCAGTAATATATGGAACAAGTGCAGGAAGTAATGATATTGTTAATGTAGCAGTATCACAAATAGGAAATACAGGTGGACAGCCTTACTGGAGTTGGTATGGATTTTCCAAAAGAGAAGAATGGTGTGCTTGTTTTGTAAGTTGGTGTGCGAATCAATGTGGTTATATAGAAGCAGGTATTATTCCTAAATTTGCGTCTTGTCATAGCGAAGGAGTAAATTGGTTTAAAGCGTGTAATTTATGGAGAGAAAGAGGTTATATACCAAAACCTGGAGATATTATATTCTTTGACTGGCTTGATGAAACAGGAATAAGAAACGGAATCGCAGATCACGTTGGAATTGTAGAAAAAATAGAAAATGGAAAAGTCTATACAATAGAGGGAAACACAAGTGATATGTGTGATAGGAGAGAGTATGACTTATACAGCGAAAATATACTAGGTTATGGAACACCAATGTATTAAATATGAAAGGAATGATGAATTTATGAAAATAAATAAATTTGATGTAGTAGAGTTAAAAGATAAAAAACGAGCAACAATTTTAGATGTTATTAAAAATAAAAATCAATTTATTGCAGAGGTAGTAAATGCTTATGGAATAACTCTAGGCAAAAAAGTTATAGATACTAGTGATATAAATAGAGTAGTGTATTCTAAATCTATTGTAAGATAAAATAAAAGTACCACTTGTTTAAAATGAGTGGTACTTAACTTATATTATATCTATTTCATTAGCACGGACTATTCTGTTGTAGCGTTCTTGCGTAATATAGTCATTATCTAGCATTTCTCTTAAAGTTAATAGAGAATATTCTCCAGCCTCAAATTCTTGCCTTAATACATTGTCGCTTTTGCAACTCAATTCTTCTAACTGTTTTATATTCATTTGTAATGCCTCCTTGAAACTTATGTAATTATATAAAAAGAAAAACAAAAAATCAATAGAAAAAATAATATTCTATTTCTTATAGCCAATAACCTATTATTAGAGGATAATTTATAGAAACAAAAAACATAGTCTTTTATATATAATAACGGCTATGTTTTAATCTTCTTCAACATTTTCAAATAAAGGGTCATCAAAAAATTCTTTTAGACTAATTCCAAATCCCTCACAAATATGTAGCAAAGTTTTCATAGTTATTAGTCCTCGTTTTTGATTAATAAAATAGGTTAGGGTAGATGCAGATACACCAGTTCTTTTATATAATTTCCATATATTCATATTATTTTGTTTTAACAATTTTTTTATTCTTTGTCGAACAGCATTTGTTAAAGTCATAAGTATCAACCTTCTTTCAAATAAAAGTATAGCAATGATATATACTAAAATATGTGCTACTTTTGAAGAAACATCTAAAAAACTTCGACACTTTTAACTACTTGCTTGTAATTAACTAGAAAAAATGTTATAATATCAATATAAATGATATTTTTAGTTGTAAGTGATAATAAAATAAATTTATATTTTTTTAATCTGTTTGTTAAAAACATTACAACAAGATAAGGAGATAAAATTTATGAATGAAACAGTTAAAATTCTAATAGCAGATGATAACAAGTACATAGCTGATAGTATGATGAAATATATTAAAAAAGATATAAGGTATGAAATAGTAGGAATATCTAATGATGAATTAACAGAAATAGAAATGATAGAAAAATTTAGACCTGATGTTGTAATTACAGATATTAAGAAAAAAATGGGGTGGACAGGAATAGAGATAATAGAGCATTATCAAGATAGCAACAATAAGCCTATATTTATTTTGGTATCAGGAAGTATAACTGATTATTATTCTAAAATAAAAGAACTTGATATTGAATATTGCTTATTAAAACCATTTATAAAAGAAGATTTTTTAGAAATATTAAATAGAGTATATTACAAAATATATCCTAATGAAATTATTGCAAAAGAAAACAAAATTGTTACTGCAAGTTCTATAACTAAAATAAAGTACTTTTTTGATTTGATTAAAAATAAAATAAGGTAGATTTTATTCATATTCTTCATCTGTATCTTCATATAAATTTTCTAATGATATTTTTAAAGCAATAGCGAAAGCTTTGACTTCATAATCCCTAACAGTTTTTCTTCCATGTTCCATATTGTGGATATCGGAATGGTAAATAGTTAATCCTAATAGTTCTAATTTTTCGCTTAACTCTCTTTGAGTTAAGCCTTTTGATTCTCTATATTTCTTTAAATTTTTACCTATAATATTTGATTTTCCATTTATCTTATTTATTTTCAAATTTATACACCATCCTTGTTAACAACATTACAACAAAATTTTACAATACAAATAAAAAAAACTGTTGTAATGATATTAACAAGGAGAATATTTATTATATTTTTTTATTATTCATAAACTATATATATAAAGTAAAAAAATTGCAATTTTCTAATCAATATATTATAATTTTAATGTATAAATGAATTAACAAACAAATAGTAATTTATAAATAAAGTTAAATATAAAATAAGAAGGGAGTATGTAAACAATGAAAAAAGGTTATATAGTAATGATGATAATAGGAATTGTTGCTGTTAGTATTATAGTAGCATTTGCTGTAAACTCAATAAATAAGAATAATAAAACTATCAGTATGTTAGAAAGATATGATATGACACAAACAGATTTCGATTATCTTAAAAATATTTCCAAAGGTATTGAAAACAAAATAAAAAAAGAAGATATTGATGTAGCTACGGTAAATATATGCTATTCAAAAGGTAATTATTTAGTTGTTAGAGGTTTTAAAGCACACAAAAACAATAGTAGTAATGGAATAGAACCTATGGATATATCACCTAGCAAAAAAATTTATATAGTAATTTCAGATGATAAAATAAAAGTCTATAATGAAGATGATAGTTTAGAATTATTAGGAACAGCTGGTTCTTATTATGATGATATATTTAAAACATCTAATAAATATCTAGTACAATTTTCAAATTTAGATGAATTACTTGAACTAGTAAAGTAAGGAGAAATATATATGTTTTGTAAAAATAAAACGAATAATAAGCAAGTAATAATGGTAATTGTACTAATTGTTGGGGTTATAGGAGCTTATGCAATTATAACAAGTGTGATGGATGCTATAAGAATAGAAAAGAAAATAGAACAAGACAAGGAAAACATAATCAATACGGTTCATGATAAATATAACACACCTAGTATACCGCAACAACAGGCATTTAAAGAGGATATAAAAAAGGAATTTGATTTAGCCAAAAAACGTTGTGAAGAAAAACTTTCTTTTGCAACTATATTTGGAATAGAAGAAGAATTAAAAAATGTATATGGAATAAATAATGTTAAAGCAGTTAGTAATAATAATCTTCCTGAAATTGAAATAAAAAAAGATGGTATGACAGCATATGTTGATATAAATAACAATGTAAGAATAAAATAACATACTAATAAATTCGGTTACTCTTACAACAGGAGGTGATGAAATGAAAAATAAGAAAATAATAGTTTTAGGTGCAGTAGTAATAATATTGTTAATTATGATAATATTTGTGACTGTATATCCACGAAAGAAAGCACATATTGAAACTGAATTAGACAAATACAGAAGCGATATAAGAACAGTTATATTGCAATATGAGATGAATAATAATGTAAAATTAAATTATGAAATTGAGACAAATAAAGATAGTCATGTTTATACAATAGAATGCATTGCAAAAGATGATTACACAAAGAATATATGCAATGGTAATGATAAAGTAATGATGTGGATTAAAGTAGATAAAAAAACATTTAAAATGAAAATGGCAGGTGGATATGATTGCTTTGAAGATGCAATATATAATGTGACAAAGACCAAATAATATTTACAGTACTCATTACAATAAACCCGTTCTGTTGTACAAATGACTTTTTTCGGTCCTCGTACAGCAATAAGGTCAAATCAAGGGGGTGAAAAATTGAAAAAATGGAAAATGCTTTTTGCAATTGGCATTGTATTAACAATAATATTTATGGTATTATGTGGTGCTTTAAATGCAGATAATACAAGGGAAATATGGCAAATAATGAAAGTATTGTTTTCAATATCATTAGTAGTAGATATAGTTTCAATTATAGGTTGTATAGTAGCATCTATAAAAAACAAAGAAAAAATGCCAACATGGTTAATTATCATTATAGTTTTAGTAGTAGTGTTCGCAATTATGTGGGGAGTTTCGACAATAATGGATTTGAGAATATATCAGAAGTTTACTCAAAAAATATAGTTGTACAAATGACTTTTTTCTGTCACTCGTACAACAAACAATAAAAATATGTTAAATAAAAGAGGTACAATGATGAATAAAAAGATGTGTATAATTGTAGTCTTGGTAGTAATGGTATTTATGAGTATATCTAGCGTGGTATATGCAACAGATTCACTAGTAGAATTAAAAGAAATAGAAGAAATAAAAGAAACAGTTAAAGCGAGTCAAGTTAGTGCAATGATAATTATTATTGCTATTGGAACATTAGTATATATCGTTTTGAATTGTTTTAGGAATAATACACAGAAGAATGAAAAATTTACAAAAGTGAGTAAAAAAGCAGTTATAATAGGAATAATAATAATAGTAAGTTTCATTGCAATGTCATCACTTGAACTTGTAATTCATAGAGTAAGTAATATTAGTACAACTATGAATAATATCATAATAAAAATAATTCTAATATCAGATTTTGTATTTATGTCATCAGTAGTAAGTGGAATATTTTGTTATAGAAAATATAAAGAAGTTTCACCGATATGGTTAAATTTAATTTATATTATAGGTGTTATACTATTAGTATGTTTTGTAGGTAATTTTTATTCAAAGACAAACGATTCACAAAAAGAATATGAGAGCCAAATAAAATATATGCAAAACAGTATTGAAAATAGAAAATGGAACTAATAATTAGAAATTAAATAAATTAGTTGAATATGTTGGGAGTGATTAAATATATGAAAAAAAATTTAATTTTAGTCTTTTTAATTGTAATACTTGCAGTAGCTATTATGATTGAAACATATTTTTTAGTAAGAGCAAATAACAATTTAGTAAAAGCAAATAACAATATCGATTTATTATTACAGTATGGAGAATTTGATAATACAATATCTGTATTTGTACAAGACAATTTGACAGATATGGAAATAAAACAAGTGGAAAATGAAATGCTACAAATAGAGGGTGTAAATACTGTAGAATATGATGCACGATTTGATATGTATAAAGTAAAATTAGTAGACTTGGAATCGAAAAATGCCGTGCAAGAAAAAATAAGTAAATTAAAGAATGTAAAAAAGGTAGAATTGTCGAAATTTTTGCAAATGGAAATATGATAAAAAATTTGATAGATACTGAAAAATTACAAGTTATAGAGCTGATAAAACATCTATAATTTATATAAAAAATATTTGTATGATTAAAAATTAAAAAAGAATAGGAATTTATTCAATTCTATTCTTTTTTAATTGCTATTAGGGTCAAATAAATCTTCTGCTTTAATTCCTAAAATATTGCAAATTCCCCATAATTCAAAATCTCTGACAGTTCTCGCATTGTGTTCTATATTAAAAATATCGCTTTGATATAAAGTGATTCCTAATAATGCTAGTTTGTTACTTAATTGTTCTTGAGATATATTTTTACTTTCTCTTATTTCTTTTAATTTTTTTCCAACAATATTATATGAAGTATTATATTTATTAAATTTCATAGTTGCTCCTAATTTTTTTTAATATGTATTGATTTTATAACTAATTTTGTAATAGAATAATAGAGTACAGCCTATTAAAAATAAAAACTATAATAAGTAGTATTTTCATTTTTTTTTTTAATATGCAATAGGCATAGTTAAGATACAAAGGAGAAATATGTAATATGAAAAATACAGGTATTGTGAGAAGAGTTGATGAACTGGGAAGAGTAACTCTCCCTATGGAAATTAGGAACCAATTAGATATACAAGAAAAAGATGCTTTGGAAATTTATGTAGATAATGATAGTATAATTTTATCCAAAAACGAAAAATCTTGTATTTTTTGTGGCAATGATAAGAATTTAACAAGTGTACTGGAAAAATCAGTATGTAATAAATGTATAAAAAAGATAACTAAAATTGGAGGTAATGAGTTATGGAAGAATTAAAAAGAGAAGCAAATAGATTATTAGATGACACTGCTAATTTAAAAGACAAGTATTTGGAAGAAAGAAGAATATTATATTCTTTATTAGAAAACAAAGAAACAAATATGGAATTACTAGAAGATATGTTAACAATATTTAAAAGAATCATAAAATTAGAAGAAGAGCAAGAAGTTTATAAAAATTTAAAAAGCAAATTATTTGAAGTAGTTAAGCAAGAAATAAGAAAGAGAGATGCTAATAATGAAAAAATTCACTTGTTTGAAATAAAGAATAAAAATAAAAAAACATATACATTTTTTAGCAGAGAAAATGCAAAGAAATTTATAGAGAATAATAAATCAGAATTTGACAGTTTTGAGATAAAGGTTGTAGAAAATAATAATATAGATTTGCAAGACATAATAAGTAGCATTAAATAAAACAATAATATTATAAAAAAATATATAAATGAAATTTTGGTATAAATACTTATGATAAAGAGGGGTTTTTTGTATGTATGAAAAAAGAAAAAGACCATATCAATATAGGGAAAGACCTTATAATTATAGAGAAAATCAGATAAGAGAAGAAAGTAGGAATCGCAAAGTTAGAAAACAACTAATTTTTACAGATATAGAATATACTGCAATTCAAAATAGAATGCTTGAATTTGGAATTGATACTTTTAGTGAATATGTTAGAAATTGTCTATATTCTAAGGAAGTAACAAAAGAGCAATTAGATAATTTTGTTACTTCAGGTAAAAATGTTCACAGAAAGCAAATATGTTTTAATGATGATGAAATTTTAATGATAAACAGTGCAATGCAACAATTAGAAATAAATAATCTTAATTTATATATAAAGCTAATTACCATATAATTTGACAAATTATATACTTTTAGTTACAATAAAGCTATTCCAAAGTTTTGCTCTCACAAAACTGAAATAATCCAGAATATAAAATCTGGGTTATTTTTTTTATTCAAATTGCATTTTTATACAAGCAACGACACATTCCGACAAGTTTTGCATCTAAAATATGATACCATAATATATATACATAATTACAATACTGAATATTCATAAGATAAAATTATTAAGAGAGATTATATTTTAGCGTAGATTTTTTCTATTGTTCTAATAGTATAATTTCAACACTATTCTATCTAATCTACGCTGATGTAGATATTTGGAGAATAGTAGTGAAATTAGAAGAACTAATTTTATTAACTAAACATTTTAAAGAGAATGAACTTACTGAAAGAAGTAAAGAGGTTCTTTTTTTATTTTTTTCTAATAGAGCAAGAGCACCTCCTCCTAATTCAAATTTAAAATTCAATTAAATTAGGAGGATTTTTATTATGAAAAATTATAAATTAAATGAACACGAAAGTCGCTATTTATTATCAATAATAATGAACATAAAGAAAAGATATTTTATAAAAGAGTTTAAAAGAAATTCAATTATTAAAATTGAATCAATAGACTCTATTAAAGAATTAGAAAGTTATTCAGATATTGAAACAATAGAAAATAAATTTTTTATGGAAGAATTATTTAGAATTGCTAAACCTTATTTAACAAGAAAGGAGTTAAATGTTTTAAAAAGAGCTATTGAAAATGCTGATAATTTTAAGGATTTTAGAAAGGATTTAAAGAAGAACAAGAGCTATGAGTATAAAATTCTATCAAAAGTATTAAAAAAGGTAGGGGGGGCTTATTAGTGAATAATACAATGCTATTTAATAATTTTAATTTATCAAATGAAGAAATAGAGAATATTTTAAATCAACTGGAGAAAACTATCAATGCTAATTGCTACATAAATGGTATTTTTAATGAAGATCTAAAACAAGATATTTACTTAAATATTTTTGTTAGTTTATCAAAAAACAGAAAAAAATTATAAAAAATGTCTCCATTTTTGTTTGTCGATGACACTATATAATTAGAAGATGAAAATTCTTCTAATTATATAGTACATTGACAATTGAATAACATTCATTAAATGAAATCTATTATTAAGAGCTAGTTTAATAAAAAGGAACAGAACTTTTTAACTTAAATATGAGATGGCAACTCATAAGGCGAATACTAATAATAGAAACAATAAGACTCTTGTCTAGTCATAGCACGAGCGAGAAAAGACCGTCCCACGCAAGAAGACAAGTTTGTTGATAACAAACAGGTGCAATACCAGAGTGTAATGTCGCTATTACAATTTAATGAATCGTAAAACAAAGTAAAAGGCAAAAATGTTAGATATTATTTCAATGACTATATTTATAAGACAATAATCATAAATAAAATATTTTGTCAAATGTGCGAATTCTGATTTTTCAGATTTTGCACATTTGTTTTTACTAAAGAAGATATGCTATTTTTATTACAAATATAAAATCTTTTACGAGGGGAGATTAAGTATGTCTTTTTTGAAATATCAAAATCAAAGTCCAGATTTTTTAAATAACTACCTAAAATACAAAAGATATATTGATTGTAATGCAAAAACTACTGTAGATGAAACATATTTTGATTTAAGAACTTTTTTAAGATATATAAAACTATATATCTACGATAAAAATAAGTTAAATTCAATTACAATAAATGAATTTAAAAATACATCTATAAAAGATATTACAATTGATGACTTAAATAAGATAAGCTGTTTTGATATTGAAAATTATATAATTTTTCTATGTAATGTTTCAAAAAATACTGCAAAAACAAGAAATAGAAAATTAGCAACTGCTAAAAGCTTTTTTGAATATTTAGAAACAAATAGGTTAATTAGAATAAATCCAATTAAAGAAATAAATTTTGCAAGAATTGAAAAAAGAACACCAAAATATCTCAATTTAGAAGAAAGTAAGCAATTACTTGCTGAAATAATTAACTCTGAAGAAAAATTTAAAATACGAAATTATGCAATAACTTGTTTATTTTTAAATTGCAGTTTAAGGCTTTCTGAATTAACAAGTATAAACTTAACTGACTTAAAAATAGATAATAGTGAACAAACTTTAATAATTCACGGAAAAGGAAATAAAGAAAGATTAGTTTATCTTAATAGTGCTGTGTGCGAGGCTATACAATGTTATTTGAAAGTTAGACAATCTTTAGGAAAAGATAATACAGATTATAATGCATTATTTTTAAGTTCAAGAAACAAAAGAATTTCAAATAGAATGGTGCAAACAATTATAAAAGAAAATTTAACAAAAATATTTAAAGAAAACTCCCAAAAATATCATACACACACATTGCGACATTCTGGAGCAAGTTTACTTTATAATGAAATAGATCTTGATATATTTGTTTTAAAAGAAATTTTAGGACACAGCAGTTTAAAATCTACCGAAATATATACTCATATTTCTAACCAAAAAATGAAAAATATAATGCAAAATTGCACTGTATCAAGTATTTTAGAAAGAATTGGAGGAAACCAAAATGAATAAATTAAAAATTCCAAATTTTATAACTAATTTAACTGATTACTTAATCAATATAAAAAATTTATCACAAACATATATAACAAGTATGACACAAACATTAGAACAATTTTTAGACTTTATAAATGTTCACAAATTAAAATATAAATATAATTCAATAGAAAATATGAGTGAAAATGATATAAGAGCATTAAATAATAGCGATATATATAGTTTTATCTATTTTTTATCTGAAAGCCATTTTAAAACAAATTCTAGAATTACAAAAATAGAACATTTAAAAACTTTTTTTAGTTATTTATATACTATAAAACACAGTATATTTAATGAGCCTTTTAAAAAGTTAAATGTAGAAAGAAAAAAGGAAGAAAAATTGCCAAATTATTTATCTTTAGATGAAGCAAAAAGATTATTAAATATATATGCTAGTAGTGAAAATGAAATTGAAATACGAGATAATGCCATATTACATTTATTTCTTAATAGTGGAATTCGTTTATCAGAATTAAAGAATTTAAATATTGATGACATAGACCTATCAAATAATAAATTTCTTATAATTGGTAAAGGTAATAAAGAACGAACAGGTTATATAAATAATATTACTAAAAATGCTTTAGAAAAATATTTAGAGATTAGAGATAAATTTAACCCAATAGATAATACCTTATTTGTAAGTAGATATGGAACAAAAATGAGTTCAACATCTATTGAAAAAATTGTTGAAAGAGCTTATCAAAAAGCTGGAATTGAATCAGAAATTTATAGTGTTCATACATTGCGACATACTTGTGCCACTTTACTATATAAAAACGGTGCTAATATAAAAACAATACAAGAATTACTAGGACACGTTCGCATTGATACAACTGAAATATACACACATTTACATAGTCAAAAGGTTATGAATGCTATGTTAAAACACCCATTATCTAAATTTAAAATGGCAGATGCACTTGCCTTTTGTGCTTAATTTACAGTAAGGAGGCTAAAATAATGGAAAATTATGAAAAAAAATTTAATACAAGCAATATTAAATCTGTAGAATTAAACCTTTTAAACGGTCAAATAGATTTAATTTTAAGGGCTCTTGAATTGTATGGCTATAATTTAGAATATATGCTTAATGGTATAGATACAACTAACGATTTACAACAAGAAAAAGTAGCAATGCTAAAATACACTTATGAACAGATATTAGCCTCTCGAGCAGAACAATTAGATTCCAATAATAGTAATTTTAATAAATTAAATAGTTTTGGAAAATTATTAAGTACAAATACAAATGAAACAAATTTAATAGATAAATTAAAAGTTATTTGATTTTTTATAAGTATAAAAAAGAGCAGGGAGTGGGGGAATAGGCTGTTTAAAAACAGATTAAAGAATAATAAGAAATAAAAAATTTAAAAAACAAAAATTTACTTCAGATTTTGAAAAATTAAAAAGCAAAATTATAATTTAAAATTTAATAAAGAAATATAGGAATGGAAAACAAAAAAACGAACATTTGTTAATTATAAAAATTTAATAGAAATTTTAACTTTATAAATTTAAAATTTTAAATAATTTATTATAATCATATTATAAATTCACATTATCAAATTGTATTATAATTATATATCACAAACACATTAAAATCGTTTTTAAGACATTTTTATAATAAATTCTACAAGTTATACCATTATGATTTTTTTATGCTAATTTAGATTAGATGTAAATTTATATCTAATTAGTTTAAATATTGATATTTCAGTAATTTTATGAATATCATATATATTAGTGAAAAATGACTAAAAAAACGACGCACGAGAATCGATTTTAAGGCGTTTTTATTTTTTAGCCATATAGTTTGTTGTCTAAAAAATGGCGTAAATATTGAAAAATAGGGATTTTAAGAATTTTAAAAAAATATTAGAAGTTCTTAAAATTTTTTATAATTATAAGTTTACAATAATATAAAAAAATCCAACCAAACATAATATGAATATAATGAGAAAAAAACAACGCATTAGAATCAATTTTAAGGAGTTTTAATATAAAAGTAATATAGTTTGTTGTTAGAAAAATACGCTAAAAGTGGCTAATATAAAGAAATACAAGAATTATAAGAAAAGCACCAAGATACACCTGGTGTAATATTTATTCCTACTCCTATTTGCACAAAACTTTTATTTTGTGCAATGTTGTATTTAGAATTTTACATCTTTTTTAGGGCCTATTCTTATGCTGCCCTCTTATAGATTTGTACATTTTTATACTTATTATAATTTAATTGATATGTAATTAATTATAATTTTGATGAGAAAAATCTCCATCATCACATATAATTCCTTTATGCATATTTTCTATAATATTTTTAACACGTACAATAATATTTCCTGGTAATTTATTTATATTAAACCATTGCAAATTACTACATTTGTTCGCTTCCATTATTTTTGGAGTTCCAGAATATTTTTTTGTTGTTTTCGTCAAACAACGGACGTGCAATGCACGCCTCTACGATATGCAATATATTAATAAATACAGGGCACGTTACAACGTGCCCTTACTATTATTTTGAATTTTTGAATAAATAATCTAATTTGGTTAAAAATTCCTCATTTGTTTTTGTTCTTACCATTTGGCTAATTAGTTGTTCTGTCATTTCTACAGAGTTCATATTTGCCATAGAACGTCTTAATTGTAATACTACGTTTTGTTCTTTTTCTGTAAGTAATAACTCTTCCCTTCTTGTTCCCGATTTGTTTATATCTATTGCTGGGAATATACGTTTTTCAGATAATTTTCTATCTAAGTGAACCTCCATATTACCAGTACCTTTAAATTCTTCGAATATTACATCGTCCATTTTGCTTCCAGTTTCTACTAATGCTGTTGCAAGTATGGTTAAACTTCCTGCATCTTCTGTATTTCTTGCTGCACCAAAGAAACGCTTTGGTTTATGTAATGCACTTGGGTCTAATCCTCCTGATAGAGTTCTTCCAGATGTTGGAATAACTAGGTTGTAAGCTCTTGCAAGTCTAGTTATACTGTCTAATAATATTACTACATCTTTCTTTTGTTCTGTAAGTCTTTTAGCTCTTCCTAAAACCATTTCCGCTACTTTAACGTGATGTTCAGGTTGCTCATCAAAAGTTGAATATATAACATCTCCTGTAATAGAACGTTTCATATCTGTTACTTCTTCAGGTCTCTCATCTATAAGTAATACTATAAGTTCAACCTCTGGGTTATTTTTTGTGATACTATTTGCAATTTGTTTTAATATAGTTGTTTTTCCGGCTTTTGGAGGTGCAACTATCATTCCTCTTTGGCCTTTACCTATTGGAGATAAAAGATCCATTAATCTCATTGTATATTCTGTAGGTGTTGTTTCTAGCTTTAATCTTTTTGTTGGATATATTGGTGTCAAATCGTCAAATGATACTCTTTTCATAGCATTTTCTGGATGTTGACCATTTACTTCACCAACAAAAATTAATGCAGGGAACTTCTCTCCTTCTTTTGGAGTTCTTTTAATTCCTTTTAGTTTATCTCCTGTATCTAGTCTAAATCTTCTTATTTGTACTGGAGATACATATACATCTTTTGGAGTTGGTAAATAGTTATCGCCTCTTAAGAAACCATAACCATCAGGTAAAACTTCTAGTATACCTTCTACAACTTCATCACCTTCGCTTAATTTGTATCCTTCTTCAGTTGTTTTTGCTTCTATATTATCATTAGCTTGTACAATTGGTTCTGTAGATGATAATAATTCTATTAATTCATTTTTCTTAAGTGTAGAAAAGTTCTTTAATCCTTTTTCCTTACATAATTCTTTCAATTCTGTAAGTGTCATTTCTTCATAACTCATTATATTAGCCCCCTACAATATAATTATATATTTTTTAAAATTTAAAAACTTTTTTGGAAATTTTTTTTAGACAAAAACTATAATTTAGAAATAATTCATATAAATCCTTAAAACTATTTTGGTTCTAAGGATTTATTGACTAATATCTATATATACTCTTTCGTTTGGTAAATACATATCTAATTTTTCTCTTGCGATTTGTTCTATATATTCTGGTGAATTTATATTATTTTTTAATTCTAATAGTTCTTCTTTATTTTTCTTTTCTCTATCTATTTCCATTGCATAATGTTCTTGTGTTGTTTTATATGAATTCAATGTCTTTTGTTGATTTATAAAAACAGAAATGACATATATAGCAACGATAATTGCAAATAAAATTTGTATAAATTTCTTTAAACTTAATTTCTTTTTCATATGTGCTTGATACTCCATTATTATTTAAGCGGTTAAACCCTTACGGAAATCCCTTATATAAATATTCAACAAAATTATGCAAAATCCTTCTTATATTTAGATTTATTTTGTTTTTTACTTATTTTAGGTATTTTTTTAATATTATTTGTCAAATTTTTTAATAGTTTTTTGATAGGTTTAGTCACTATTTTGGATATTTTTGTAATTAATTTTATAGGATACAAAATTATTTTTGAAACAAAAGAAATTATTTGCTTAATTACAAGAATAATTTTTACTAGAGTATTTATAACTATTTTACTAAATACTAGCATGTATAGTGCCAATCCTATGAAAATTCCTAATATAATATAAGCTCTTATATCTCCATTATTAAATTTAAATATAGAAAATAATATTAATAATCCTGTTAATATCCAAAATAAGATATCTTCTAAATAAGTAATTATATCTGATGTTTTAAAAGTTCTTCTTGATATTCTAAACATATCGAATAGTAATCCTATTAAAAAACCAACTAAAATAAATATTGCAAATGAATATAATTGTTCTAAAATTTGCGGTTGCATTATATATTCACCCTATTCTATTTAAATATTTTCCCAAAAAGTGATGTTCCCTTTTTATCATAATCTTTTTCCGAATATGCAAGACTTGATATATCTCCTTCAACTATTACTTCAGATGTATCTATACTTAATTTATTTATTCTTAAATTTTCGCCCTTTACATTTAATAATCCTAATTCAGTTTCTACAATAACTATTTGATCATCGAAGCTTAAAACATCTAGTACTCCTGATATACTTAGCTTTCCCCTATTTTCCAATACAAGATTTTGAACAGTGGTATTTGTAAATTGTTTTCTCTCATCTATTGTCATATAATCACATTCCTTTCTAAGTTTCAAACTTATTATAAAGTGTATAAAATATATATATTCACACCTTGTCTATTTTAGAACAAAAATAAGGCACATTTTATTGTGCCTTATTTACATACATTACATTTATATCTACATCGCCATTTATTCCATCAATTTTTCCATTACTACATAATTGCCAAAAAGTATAGTCTCCTTTATAAGTAGTTTTTTTAGTATAATGTGCAAGCCAAGTTTGAAATTCTACTGGCATCCAGAAACTTTCTAAATAATTTTTACTGCTGTAAAGCATACCATCATATCCTGCTTTTTTTACAGTGTTTAGAAAAGTTTTTGCCATATCTGTTAATTGGTAAAAGCTTAATTTATAATCGTTAAATGTGCTCCAATTTTCCCAGTCAAAAGCAATTGGTAATGTTACCTTATAGTCTTTTATATGATCTAATACCCACAATGCTTCTTCTTTAGCTTTTTCACTTGAATTCGCATATGAATAGAAATATATTCCAACATCTATATCATAAGCATTCGCTTGTTCTATATTCCTTATGAATTTAGAATCTATCATATATTCTCCATCCGGACCTTTTGTTGTGCCAGCTCTTATAATAATAAATTCTACACCAGCATTTTTTATTTTCTCGAAATCTATATCTCCTTGCCAAACAGAGACGTCAATTCCTATTTTAGTATTTTCTGTTTTATGTGTTTGTACTATATCTGAAAAATAAGTATAAGTTTTTGGAGCAGGTGTGGTAGGTGTACTTGGCTTTTCTTCATTTACATATAGAGTAAATTTTTTCTCCGATGTATTTCCACTTCTGTCGACTGCTTTGAATACAAGTGGATAGCTTCCTACAGTGTTATAATCATACTCACCTTCAATATAGCGTTTAGGGTTATTATCTTCATTATCTCCACATATAACTTTCGATACAATGTCAACATTATTTCCTACTGTTATTGAATAGCTATCCCCCATCCAAATAAGTGGAGGCACTTCGTCTATAATTTTAACTGTATATTCATAAGATACTTTAATTCCATCATCGTTTATGAATTCGAAGTGCACTACTTTTTCTCCTGCTCTTGTAGAATCTATAATATAATCATCAATTATTTTTCCATTTATACTAGTGATAAAATCAGAAACATGTTTTTCCTCTGTAAACTTTAAAGTTAAATCTTCTACTAAAGTTACTTCTATTTTTGCGTATTTAATTTGTAAATAGTTTATTAAGGATTTTATTCCAAATCCTAAAAGTACTAAAACAGCAATTATTAAAACTATTAATATAATAACTTTTCCTTTGTTTTTCATTAAATCTCCTTATTTTTTAGTTATTTCTTTGTATTGTTTATTATTATCTCCAGTAAATCCAACTAATATGTCTTGATTTTTTTCTTTTATTTTTGTCATTATTTCTATTAATATATCATCTTTTTGAGCTCTAGCTACTTGTATTCTTTTTCTATCCATAGTACATACAATTAACCAAACTCCAAGAGATACACCATTTTGCTTTCTTTTTTCATTGTATACCCATACGATATCTTTATATTCGAATACATCTAATCCATTTAAAGTAGATATTAAATATTTATTTGTTAAATATATAGTTTGTTTTGCATATTGGCTCATATCGCAATTATTTAATTCGTCTTTTAAATCCTCTATATTATATTTCTTTAAAGCTGATTTTATTTTAGCTGCTTTAGAGAAATATATAATAAAGAATATTAATGAAATTACTCCTGTACCAATTCCTATACCAATAAAAGTAGTAGCAGTACTATCGAAAGGTGTTTTAGTTTCGTCTAAGTATGTAATTCCTAAATAATCTCTAAAATTAGTAGTTGTTAGCTTTTCTGCTGTTTCTGATAAATTTTCATTATATGCAGATATTGCTAATCTTTTTAATTCAGATGGGTCATCATAAATATATCCTTTTAAAGTATATTTGAAGTTTTCTTTATCTGCATTATATTGCTCTTCAATTTTTTTGTAAGTATCTTCTGTAAGTCTTACAATATACCAATAATTATTTTTATCTATTGCAAAGTAAAAGTTTTGCTTAGTACTTTTCTCTTCTTTAGTAGCAAATAAATATGGTATTTCTGTTATCTCTAGTTCAACTAACATTTCTTCTTTGTCTTTCTTTGCAGCAATTAAGTCATTATATACATGTACTTCTTCATTATCATATTTGTTTTTATTTGTTATAACTCCTGCAACAATTAATCCTATTGCAATTGCTAATATTACCAATCCTATAATTAAAATATTCTTTTTGTTTTTGAAAATTTTTTCAACTTCCATATTATTATCCATAATAAAATTCCTCCTAAAATTATTTACTTTTCACTTTGGGCACAGTGATGTGGCGAGCCTCGGGTATTCCCACAAACGATGCCCCTACAAATAAATTATATTAATTTTAATGTCTAAAATGTCTCATTTTTGTAAATATCATTGCTATTCCATATTCGTTACATTTATCTATTGATTCTTGGTCTCTAACAGAACCTCCTGGTTGTACTATAGCTGTAATTCCAGCATCATGCGCTGCCTCTACACAGTCTGCAAATGGAAAAAATGCATCAGATGCAAGTACTGCTCCATTAACTATTGTGTCGTTTATTAGTTCTTTTGAATGTTCTATAGACTGCTTTGCTGCCCAAATTCTATTTACTTGTCCTGGACCTATTCCTATAGATTGTTTATCTTTTCCTAGTGCAATTCCATTGGATTTAACATATTTAACAATTTTTAAAGTAAATAACATATCTTCTAGTTCTTTGTCTGTTGGAGTTCTCTTTGTTACAACTTCATATTCATCTAATAATTTAGAATCTATTGTTTGAACTATCATTCCACCATTAATCTTTTTGATGTCATAAGCAGTTTCAGGTTGTTTTACTGTTATATCTGGTAATTCTAGTATTCTTAAATTTTTCTTTGTTAAAAGCAATTCTAATGCTTCTGGAGCAAATGCAGGAGCTACTACTACCTCTAAGAAAATTTCTTTCATTTCTTCAGCAACTTCTTTTGTTATTTCTCTATTTGAAACAACAATTCCTCCAAATATAGAAACTTTGTCTGCTTCATATGCTTTTTTCCAAGCTGTATATATATTATTGCTACTTCCTACTCCACAAGGATTACCGTGTTTACAAGCAACAATTGTTGGTTCGTCAAATTCTTTTAATAATTCTAAAGCACCATTTGTATCATTTATATTATTAAAAGATAATTCTTTTCCATTTAATTGTTTGGCAGTTGTTAAAGAGCCTTTACATTTTCCAATTTCTTTGTATAAAGCTCCTTTTTGATGAGGATTTTCACCATATCTCATATCTTGAACTTTCTCGAAAGTTAGAGTAAGTTCATTTGGAAAACTATCGTCATTTCTTTGTTCTTTTATGTATTTGCAAATCATTGCATCATAATTTGCTGTATGTTCAAATACCTTTTGCATTAAATAAAATTTTGTATCTACTGATACTTTACCATTGTTATTTAGTTCGTTTAATACTATTTCATAATCTTTTGGGTCTGTAATAACTGCAACATCTTGGTAATTCTTTGCTGCACTTCTTAGCATTGTTGGTCCACCTATATCAATATTTTCAACTGCTTCAGCTCTTGTTACATTGTCTTTTAATATAGTTTGTTTGAATGGATATAAGTTTACAACAACAAAATCTATTGTATCTATATTTAAGTCTTGTAATTGCTTCATATGATTTTCGTTGCTTCTCATAGCTAATATTCCTGCATGTACTTTTGGATGAAGAGTTTTAACTCTTCCGTCTAAACACTCAGGAAAACCTGTAAGTTCTGATATTTCTATTGCATTAACTCCTTCTTCTTTTAATTTTTTATATGTACCCCCTGTTGAAATTATTTCAATTCCTTTTTTCTCGAGTTCCTTTGCAAACTCTACAATTCCAGTCTTGTCTGATACACTGATTAATGCTTTCACCTTCATATCATCCTTTCGTCATAAAAATATAAGGCTTATTAAAAATAAACCTTATACATTATATTATAAAATTTGTTACTTTTCAACATTATTCCCCTAAATAAATTCCAATATTTTTTGCTGTTTTTACTAAATCGTGGTCCATTGTTACTTTCCTTATGTTGCTTTCTTCTGTGTTTCCTGAAACTGCTCCTATTTCTTTATTATTTCCAACTACATCTTCTAATTGTACGTAGCCTAATTTACCATTTTGTATTACTGTTAAAACTCCAAATTTTCCGTCTAGTGCTAATTCCATTGCTTTTGCACCATATTTAGTTGATAAAACTCTATCATAAGCTGTTGGAGTTCCACCTCTTTGCATATATCCTAAAGTTGTATTTCTTGCAGTTAATCCAGTAAGTTCTTCTAAATCTTTTGCAACCTTGTCTCCTACTCCACCTAGTTGTGTATTTATTACTCCTGCTCCCCCATCTCTTGTATTTTTTACAGTTAAGCTTCCACCTTTAGGAAAAGCTCCTTCAGCAACAACAACTATACTAAAATTCTTTCCAATAGCTTGTCTTTCTTTTATAATGTTTGCTGCACCTTCAATGTCATAAGGAATTTCAGGTATAAGTGCAATATCAGCTCCACCTGCTATTGCAGACTCTAGAGCAATCCATCCTGCATACCTTCCCATAACTTCTAATACCATTATTCTATGGTGTGTTTCAGCTGTTGAATGAAGTCTATCTATTGCTTCCATTGCAACTGATACAGCAGTGTTATAACCAAATGTTATATCAGTACATGCTACATCATTATCTATTGTTTTTGGAACGCCTATAACGTTTAAGCCTCTTACAAAAAAGTCCCTTGCTGATTTTTGAGTACTATCTCCTCCTAAAGTAAATATACAGTCAAACCCTGCTTCTTTAGCATTTTTTATGCATATATCAGACAAATCTTTATATTCTACTTTGCCATTTTCCTCTACTTTGTAATTAAAAACATTTGCATTTAGAGATGAACCGATTATAGAGCCACCTTTATGAAGAATACCAGATGCGTTTTCGGCTGATGATAATTCAACATATTCATTTTTTAATAAACCTCTATAACCATCTATAATTCCATAACACTCTATATTGTTTTTTTCAGCAGTTTTAACAATTCCTCTAATAACTGCATTAAAGCCTGAAACATCCCCACCATTGGCTAAAATTGCTACTTTCTTTAACATAAAAAAACCTCCATTTAATTTAAGTTTTGATACCTTTAGTATTATATCAATAAATAAATTAAATACAAGTTTTTTTGAAAAAATTATGCTATTAATCGACTTTTAAAAATTTCCAAATTAGGTCATATTTGAAATCAATAACTATTTCATTATCTTTATTTAAAACACCATATTTGTAATTCTTTACAGCTGATATTAATCC
This sequence comes from uncultured Eubacteriales bacterium, assembly GCA_949840345.1. Taxonomy (GTDB): domain Bacteria; phylum Bacillota; class Clostridia; order TANB77; family CAG-508; genus CAKPQL01. The sequence goes on along the minus strand of CATKWX010000007.1, from coordinate 23,032 downwards.
GTTTTCAGAAAATTCTAAAAGTCCACCATCATATTCAACAGGAATAATTTCTTTGCCGTTTAAGTCATATATACCTTGCAAATTATCTCTCGTTACATAAATATAATCGCCTTTTAATTCAATTTCTTCATATTCCAAAGGAATAACTATATTGTTATTTTTATCTATAACACCATATTTGTCATTCTTATCTGCTAAAATTAAGTTATTATTTAAAAGTTTTAAACTATCATACTCGAAAGGAATAATTTTTTCATTTTTTTCACTAAGTATTCCACTTTTTTCGTCTGATTCTGCATATATTAAGTTTTCCTTCAAAGATATATAATCATATTCTAAAGGAATAATAATTTCATTGTTTTCATTAATTATTCCGGTACTTTTCGTTTAATTTTACTAGAATTAAAGTATTACTTAGAAAAGTCAATTCATCATACATATTAGGAATAATTAATTCTCCCTTATAATTAATTGCACCCCATTTTCCATTTTCAGAATATTCAATTAAATCACTATTAGGATTTGTGTAAAAAATTTGACTTTCCATATTGTATTGGATAGGAATTACCGTTTCTCCAAAAATATTTATTATTCCGTTAAAATCACCTAGTGAACAACTTATGAGATTTGACTTTGATATCTCTCCTAAATTTGTATAGTTAGGCTCCACTAAAATTTTTCCATTTTTATTCAACAATCCATATTTATCATCTTTACGGATTTCTATAACATCATTATTTACTATATCACTTATATAATAATATTCTGTTGGCAAAACTGTATTTCCTAGATAATCTGCCAAACCATATTGTTCATCTTTACATATACGTATTAATTCGCTATTATCTATGCCTGAAATATAATCATACTCGAGAGGTAAAACTATATCTCCACTTTTATTTATTACACCGTAATTTCCTGCTTTAGAAACTACTATTAAATCCTTTATGGGATGTATGTTTAAATTTTCATAAGGAACAGTACCTATATTATCATATTCCATTGGTACAACAATTTCATTTTTAACACTTATTAATCCATATTTTTTATCTTTTGATACTTTAAAAAGTTCTTTTTCATTTAATATATATTCAATTTTATCATATTCTAGTGGAATTATTGTATTTCCTTTTTTATCAATTATTCCTGTATTTCCATTTTGAGATACAATAAAATAATCTACATCTCCTTCATATCTTGCGCAATCATCATATTTAAAATCTATAACAATATTTCCTAAATCATCTATAAATCCAATTTTTCCATCTTTTACTACAGGTGCAATATATTTGTAATCAACATTAGTTACAAATTCTTTATTTTCGCCATCATCTTTTTTAGCATTATCGTTTAATTTTAAAATAATCATCACAATAGTTGTAAGTGCTAATAAGACAATTAATGATATTATAATGTATTTAATTATTTTTGATTTATTACCCATATATTATTCCTTCACTCTTATATATTAGATATTATATCAATAAATAAATTAAATACAAGGTTTTTGAAAAAAATTGTATAAGAGTGTAGTTAATTTTATTATTTACAAAAAATGACAAATATGATATTTTATATGTAGTTTTAAGTCTTATTTTTTCTTATATGGCAATTCGCCTAAAGTTCCCACTAAATATTATATAAAAGAAAGGATTGATGGATATAAAAAAAGTTGAAGATGGTATAATACCAGTTTATGAAAATAGTAAGAACGAAAAGCTAATTAATGCAAGAGAATTGCATAAAGCTTTAAAAAGTAAAAGAGATTTTTCTAATTGGATTTCAGATAGAATAAAGAAGTATGATTTTAAGGAAAATGAAGACTTTTCAACAATTTTGTTGGAAAGTACAGGAGGAAGGCCCAAAAAAGAATATATACTTAAATTAGATGTTGCAAAAGAAATTTCATTAATTGAAAATAATGAACAAGGAAGAATTCTTAGAAAATATTTTATAGAGATAGAAAAACGATATAGAAATATATTGGATACAACAAGTAATAATAGTAATCAATTAGTAGATATAATGCAAAACGCAATTAATTATATGAAGGAAAACAATATAAGAGTTGATAATTTAGAAATTGGATTGAGTGAAGTAAAGAACGAAATAAATAATTTAAAATCTAAAATAGATATAAAAATAAAAAATAATTATTGTTTAGCATCAGATATAGCAGAACAACTAGAAATATATTCTGAAAACAATAACCCACATTCAAATTTAATTGGTGCAATAGCTAGACAACTTGGATACAAAGTAGCTTATAAACATTATTATGAAGATAATTATATTGCTATTATTAAAGATTTAAGTAAAAATGAATATTGGCAAGTATATTTTAAGCCATTGGCAGTAAAAAATATAATAGAATGGTTTTATAATAATAAAGATTATGAAATTCATTATATGAAAAAAGTTAAAACTGGCGAAAAAGGAGATTTAAGGGAAAAAGGATATAAAATAGAAAATATATGTTACAAGATTAAATAAAATATAATAGTATAACATTAGATTAATTTTATAGTACAGAGCAGACTTAAAAGCCTGCCCTTATAGTTTGTAATATCATATTTTACTTACAACTTATGTGTATATTTTCAATTTGTGCCTTCATTTCTCTTGAAACTATATTTTGAATTTGTGCAATTTGTTCTGGCGCTAATTCTTCTGCATCAATTACTACACTTATTTGTGTATCATTTACAAATATAACAATATCGCTTATACCTTTTGTTTTTATTAAGTTTTCGCTTATCATTATGGCATTTCTTGTGGCATTAATTTTAGCAATTTCATTTGCAGCCATTGTTTTTTGTTCAATTGATACAGTTTCACCTTCATACATTTTTTGGTATGATTCTAGCATTTGAGAATACATTTTATCCCTGTCCAATTTTGAGTTTTCAAAATAATAATCTTTTTCATCTTGAGTTGAAACTAATTTTGCATCAGTATCTTTTTCGTTATTATCTGGTGTTTCATTAGTTACATTTTCCACATTATCGTTATTTACAAGAGTTGCATCTCCTATTGAACTATCGTTACTGTCTGCAAGATTTATACTATTTGCAACAGATGTTTCATCATTATGCATAGATGTAAAGTTCAAATACCCTGCAGTTACTAGCATTAAAGCTATTACCAAAATTACTAATTGATTTCTTTTTAAAACCTTCATATTTAAAACCTCCTATTTATGAGCACAATGATGTTTGCGGAACGACTTTGGAAGTCGTTCCCTACAAGTGAATTTTTGCAAACAGTGCCCTACAATTAAATTATCTATTATTTAAAATAGACGCTTCTCAGTTCATTTCAAATACCTGAACCTTATGAGTTGGAAGTCCAGTTACTGCTTGTACTGCTTGTATTACATTTACTTTTACGTTTGTATTGCTGGCGCCTTCAGCAATAACTATTGCTCCTTCAATTTTTGGGGATATAACTTTCTTTGTTATTGGCATTTTTTCTCCAGACTGTTCTTCGTATATTATCTCTTTTGAGTTGTCGGCTTGTTGTATAGTTCTAACTCCTCCATTTGTATCTGATTCTTGTGTTGTACTTTCAGTGTGCTTTTCGTTATACATAGGAACTACTTCACTTGTTTCTGAATATGTAATAAGCACCTTGACCTGTCCTACTCCTGATATTTTTGATAGTACTTCTTCTAACTCTTCTTTTAAAGTATATTCTGAATTTTTAGAAATATTACTAGAATTATTATTTGTTTCTACTGCTAATTGTTTATAAGCAGAATTTTCAGCATTATTATCGTTTTTATCTGACTTTTTATTGTCTCCTAATATTACATTTATTGCAATTATAGTTATAATTAATAAAACTAAAAATATAACAAGATTTTCAATTTTCTTCTTATTGCTACCATCTTCAGATTTAGTTTTTACAAGTGCTTTTATATTTTTAAATTTATCTCCAAACATATACTTTTCACTCCTTATTGATATGAATTTTATCTTTGCTTATTCCATATGTATCAACTAAAAATTCAGTTATGCTAATCATATTTTCTTCTGGAATATTGTCTACTTTTTTAGTATTATTTGAATTTTCGCTTACATTAATTTTTACTTCATTAACACTATTTATACTGTTTTTTTCTTCTATCAAAGATAAGTTTAAATATATTCCCTCTATTTCTCCATAATTGCTTTTTGAAGAAGTATTGACCTTTAAATCTATAAAATTTACAGAATATCCTTTGGATTTTAATTTGTCTGTTATATCAGATTTTAGTGTTTTTATATAAACATCTTCAACATTAGAACTACTTTCTAATAATGCAATATTGTTCATTGTATTTGATGTAGACAAGCTTGTATCTTTGTTTGCGTAATCTTTTAAATTTATACTTTGCCCTGTAAACTTAGAAATTATAGGAGAGATTATAGCAAATAGAATATATATTCCGATAACTGTACTAATATATTTTTTGTTTTTATTATCTGGTAGAAGCATTTCGAGAATAGTAGCAATAATTACAGCAATTACAATACCTTCTGCCCAGTTTTTTATAAATTCAATCAAATTAAATCACCTACCTATACATTAATCCACCATTAGATATTTTTATAATAATTGTTATTCCAACAATTAGCATAACAGCAATAAAAAACATAATAGCAAGCAATATTTTAAAAACATCTCCAATATGGCTTAATAATTTAACAATGTTTTTATCTGCAATTGGTTCGCTTAATGCACTTACCAGTTGGAAGGAAGCGCTTAAGATAATTAATTTAATAATTGGCATAGCACATATTCCAATTATTATTACTATTCCAACTAACCCAGTTGCATTTTTCAATATATTAGTACATCCTAAAACAGTATCAACAGAGTCTCCTAACGCTTTTCCAACAACAGGAACAAAATTAGAAACTACTGCTTTTGTAGTTTTGGCTGTAACTCCATCTACACTACTAGAAAGTGTTCCTTCAATTGATAGTACTCCAACAAATAATGTAACTACTATACCTAAAAACCATACAATTCCTGATTTAAAAAATTTAGAGAGTCTTTCCACTTGTACTTTTTCAGAGATGTTTGATATAACTCCCAACACTGTGCCTATTAAAAGAATTGGTATTACTGCATTTTGTACAATACTACTTATAAAAACTACAGAACCTAATATAACTGGTTGTACAACAGAAACTGATATAACACTTCCAGTTGCTGCAACTAACGCTAATAGTATTGGAAGCAGAGAATATGAAAAACCTACTAAATTTTGTATAGAATTTTTTGTTATTGTAATTACTTCTGAAAAACTAACCAACACAAGTGTTACAATTAAAATATATTCAACATAATATGTAATTTTCGAAACTCCGCTATTGCCTAAATTTTCACTAATGCTTTTTAATAAACTATGTATTACAACTATAAGCATAACATTTGCTAATACTCTTATAGCGTTTACAACTTCTTTTCCTAGTAATGAGAGAAGTGCACTATAGAATGTTTTATTATTAACTTTCCCATTTATTGCAGAGTTTAATAATTCGCCTACATCTAAATCAGGAAATGATTCTTTAGTATAATCTTCAGATTTGTTTATAAAATCAGATATATTCAAAATTGACATTTGCTCTTGAATAATTTCATTAGTTGCGTAGGAAGTTATAGATATGCTTATAATTAAAAGAAATATGAAAATTGTTTTTTTAAGAATATTGCTAGCACCTCCTAATTTATTCTTCTATTTTAAATATGTGTGACGTAGGGGCGATTTTAATCGCCCGTGTTGCAAAAATTAAATTCCTATAATATACGGGCGATTAAAATCGCCCCTACATCTTATGGCATAATTTTGATAATTAGTTCTAATAAGGCTTGAATAATAGGAATTGAAATTGCAATAATTAATACCTTCCCACCTAAATCTATTTTTGTTGCAATAGCACTCTCCCCTGCATCTTTACAAATGCTTGTAGCATATTCGGTTAAAAATGCTATTCCTGTTATTTTTAACAATATAACTAGAAATTGATTATTCATATTTGCTTTATTTTGAATACTAGAAAGTAAATTTACAACGCTTGATAGCTTGTCCATTACAAACAACAAAATTAATGCACCTGCAAGTATTGATATGTATATTGCAAAGTCTGGCTTATATTGCTTTAGAATAATTATAATAATTAATGAAATTAGTCCTATTCCTATAATTTTTACAATTTCCATAAAATTCCTTTCGTATTTTGTTATATAAAACAAACAAATATAATCAAAAAATCAAATTACGAATGCAAATGGAGAAATTTTAGAAATTCTTATGAAGATTTTATGGAAAGAGTTCAAGCTATGCTTGGAAGGGTGCCATAAAATCAAATTAGAATTTCTTGAATTTTGTAATGTAGCCGAGAAATTTCATTTTTTGATTATATTTTAGTAGCATATCATATTTACAAATTAAAAATCGTTTTTACTGTTGTAAACAATGTCGCAATCTCCTTTATTACTATAGTTAACACAATAATAAGACCTGCAAGCGTAGTCATCATAGCTTGGTCTTCCCTTCCTGCTTTTACTAAAACCTGATGCAATACCGCCACCAATATTCCAATTCCAGCTATTTTAAACAATAAATCTATATTCATATGTATTGCCTCACTTTCATTAAATTAATATAACTATAATTCCTACACCTGTAACCATTCCTAGAGTTTTATATAACTTTTCGTTTTTATCTTTTTCCTTTTCAGCATCTAATATTTGAGTTTCTAAAAAAGATTCAGTTAATTCTATTTCGCTTATTTGCCCATCTAAATCTGTTTTTCCAAGCAGTTTACCCATAGACTTTAAAGCTTGTCTATCTTGCTTTTTTATAGCCAAAATTTCATTTTCAATACCTTGCTCCCAAGCAACTTTAGCAGAATTATTCTTTAAACTTTCACTCATATTTTTAAACAAATTCGAAACATTACCTTTTGATGAGCTTGATATTTCTTTAAAAGCACTATATAAAGGCTCATTTGTAAAACGTATCTTTGTTTTCAGAATATTCAAAGCTAACTTTATCTCTTTTAATTCATTAACTCTATTGCTATATTGTTTAGATATTAATATTCCAATATATGTAGAAGAAGAAAAAATTAATATGTATATAATGCATTTTATAAAAAACATTGATTCCTCCTCAAAAATCGAAGATTTTTGTACTCTTCACTATTCATTATTCTCTTTTCACTATTAACTAAATTTTTTAAGGTATTCCTTTAGGGTGGCGGGTCGTCGGGACGCCGACCCCTACAATTAATTATTCGCTAGATGTAATTCGGAATTCCATTATAATATATATATTCAGCTTGTACCAATTTTAGAACATAAATTAAAATAATATACCACTTTATTAGTATATATATGCAAAGAGAAATAATTTAGCACAACAAAAAACTCACTATTTCTAGTGAGTTTTTTTTGCTATGGACTTATTCGTTTGGTTCTGTCGTTTCTTGCAGTTTATTTGCTGATTCTGGAATAAGAAATTCGTAGAACACATCTCTATGTGTTCCAAGAAATGCATTTAAATTTCCTAAAAATCCTGTCGTCCACGAGTTAGTTGAGTTTACTTCAAGTTTGCTGACTGTAATTGTCTTTAATTCACTGTCTGAAAATGTTTCTATGCGCACAATTTCTTTTGGAATAACATAGTGGTTGTCATACCCATCTTCAAAACAAACATAGGTATTTGTACTGTCATATGTTATGCAAAAGTTATCAGTATTGTTAATTGGAATATATGTTCTCGAAATAGTAATATCTCTAGGGATGCTATTTGCAATCATTAACAAAATGATAGCTATTGCACAAAGTGCAAGCATAATAAGTAACGTAACTTTTTTTCTTTTTGCATCAGAGATCCAAACAACAAGACATGCAACAGCGACAATAAACAAAATTAAAGCCATAAACATTCCTCCTAAATTTAGGGTCGTAGGGTTTATAATTATATAAGTAAACAAGCATTACTTGCTTGGAACAAAGGAATTTATTATTCTATCCTCGAAATAACAAGAATAAAATATATGAAAAATTTGCCATATATACTATATCACATTTACATAATTTGTGCAAGAAAAGTGGCAATGCCTAAGCGGAACGACTTTGGAAGTCGTTCCCTACAACGTTTGCAATATATCAAACAAAATGTTGAACCTTCATAATAATATATTCCTTATCCTTCAATTCATATACCTCCTTTAATTTTCCTCTATTACTTTCATCTAAAAACACTATTCTTTTAAAAGTATATGAATCTAGTAATTTCTTTAATTCAGGATTTAGCTGTAATTCTTGAAAACTACTTCCGTGAGCTGTAAAAATTCCTTTTACACCAGAACATACTATATACTTAATTGCCTCTATATCTTCTAAACTTCCTATTTCATCAGCACATATTATTTGTGGTGCCATACTTCTAACTAACATCTTCATACCAATACTTTTAGGTATATTTTCTAATACATCTGTTCTTATTCCAATATCGTTTTGAGAAATACCTTTATACATAGCAGAAATTTCATTTCTTTCGTCAACTATTCCTATAGTCTTTCCTTCAAAATTTCCTATGCCATTACTAATTTGCCTTATAGTATCTCTTAATATTGTAGTTTTCCCACTACCCGGTGGAGAAACCACTAAAGTATTGTATATAGTATTATTTTCATAATCTATTATGTATTTTAATAATTCATTACTACAACCTAAAACCTGTCTTGCAATTCTAAAATTTAAACTAGATATATTATTTATATTTACAATTTTTCCATTTTGCATAACAACACTTCCAGTTATTCCTACCCTATGTCCTCCAATAATTGTTATATACCCATTACATATTTGATTTTGATATGAATATATTGAATTTTCACATATCTTCTCTAGAATATCTAATAAATCACTTTGTGTAGTTTTATATTCTAAAACAATACTTTTATTTGAATATTTTAATATTATTGGAAGCCCAATACGAATACGTATTTCTTCTAGATTTGAAGAATATTCTTTTATAATATTTACTATGTGATTTGGGAAAAAATTAAAAAATTGCATAATATACCACCTTATTAGTATATATATGCAAAAAGAATTAATTTAGAACAAAAGGGTTGCACATCGTGTAACCCTACATTAATTATTCACTATTCGTTATTCATTCGGAACGACGAGGGCGTCGTTCCCTACAAATCTCCCGCAGTTTTATTCATCCCAGTTATGATATACTTCAATAACATCATCTAATTCGTCTAAGTGTTCTAATAATAATCCCATTTTTCTTGCTCCGTCTTCATCTAATGTATTGTACATATTTGGAACCATTTGAACATCTGCTTCTAAGAATGATATATTATTTTTCTCTAACTCTTCTCTTACTTTAGAAAAGTCATCTGGTGATGTTGTAATTTCATAAACTTCTTCAGAACTTTCAAAATTCTCTGCGCCTGCATCTATTGCTAGTAACATTAAATCGTCTTCTGAAAGATTTGTTGATGCTTTTTCTATTACAATTACACCCTTTTTCTCAAACATATATGATACGCATCCAGATGTACCAAGGTTTCCACCGAATTTATCGAAAACGTGTCTAACATCTGCTGCAGTTCTATTTCTATTATCTGTTGAAGCATTTACTATAACTGCTATTCCATTAGGTCCGTATCCTTCATATACAATTTCTTCATAATTTTCACTATTACCTGCACCTGCAGCTCTTTTTATAGCTCCATTTATTGTATCATTAGGCATATTATTAGATTTACATTTTGCAATTACATCTCTTAATTTAGAATTACTGTCAGGGTCTGGTCCTCCTTGTTTTACTGCCATAAGTAATTCTCTACCTAATTTTGTAAATATTTTTCCTCTTGCAGCATCTGCCTTTCCTTTTTTCGCTGCAATATTATGCCATTTGCTATGTCCTGACATGATTAATTCCTCCCTTCAAAACTCGAAGAGTTTTGTACTATTCACTGTTCACTCTTCACTATCTAATTTAACATTAATATTTTAACATATTATTTTTTATTTGTGTAGTATTTTTTGTTAATTTATCTCAATTCTTGGTAATCTATTGCCTAATCTGCATAATAATTCATTTGTAATTGTATCTGATTTATCAGAAAGTTCTTCGGCAGAAATTTCCTTTTCTTCTCCTATTAATGTAACTATGTCTCCTTGTTTTACATTAGAAATGTTTGTTACATCTATCATTAATTGGTCCATACATATTCTACCTACTATTTCTGCGTACTCATTATTTACTAAAACTTTCGTATGCTTTCCAGATAAACTTCTAGGATATCCATCTGCATATCCAATTGCAACTGATGCAATTTTTCTATTTGTATCAGATATAAATGTTCTACCATACCCTACAGATTCTCCAGTATTAATTTGCTTTACACTAGTTATTCTAGCTTTTAGTGATAATACTGGCTTTATATTAGGTTGTATTTTTGTTTTACTATATTTATCGCTATATAAGCCATACATAATTATTCCGGGGCGAACATAATCGCATTTTAGGTTTGAATAGTTTAATATACAATAACTAGATTGTAAATGGATTTTTCCAACATTATACCCTAAAGCTTTTATTGTATCTATACATTCATAAAAGTTATTAATTTGTTTATCCGTAAATTCTAAATCATCATTTTTACTGCTATCTGCAACACATAAATGACTATAAACTCCAAGTACTTCTATATTGTTCATTTCATATATTTTAGCTATATTATCTACGTTTTTACAGCTTTCACCTATTCTGTTCATACCTGTATTTATTTTAATATGAACTTTTAATTTACTGCTTAAATTCAATTCATTTATTGTGCTTGCATATTGATAATCTACTATAGTTTGAATTAAATCATATTTTATTACATATTCTAAATCATTAAAATCTGTATAACCTAGTATTAGTATGTTACCTTTAATATTGTTTTTTCTTAAAGCTATACCTTCTTCTAAAGTTGCTACTGCAAAATTTTCAATTCCTATATCGTTTAATTTCTTTGATATATTTATCATTCCGTGTCCATATCCATTTGCTTTCACAATTGCCATTATTTTGCACTCATCTGATATTACTTTTTTAATTTCATTAACGTTATTTTCTAAATTACTTAAGTTAATTTCTATCCAAGCTCTATCTTTTTTTATGCTTTCTTCATTTTCCATTTTTATTATCTTTCCTTTCTAAAGCACAAACCAAGTTTTAAAAAATAATATAGCAATATGCTGATTATTTTTTAAAACTTCCCTTCTCTTTTATAATTTCAAAAACTATACTAAACAACACTGTTAGTATAACCACTAATAAATAATGGATCACACTATTATTTATCATTATTTCTTGAAGTTTTAACACTTTGGCTATTCCTCTTACAACAATAATAAAAATAGGATGTACTATATAAATTACTGTTGATATATTTCTTAATTTCTTATTATTCTCATTATTATTTTGCATTATTAAATTAAATATAAGTATCATAGTTGGAATTAGCATAATATACATACTATCCCACTTTTGCAAATTGAAGTGATGTAATACAAAGCCTTCACATATCATTAAAATTAGTGATATAACAATAAGAACTATATTAGTACTTTTACTTAAGTTAAGTTTTAGTTGCTTCATAATATAGCCCAATATTAGAAATATTGGTACATAAAATAACCCATTTCTTGTATAATCGAATATATTAAATATTATATTGTAAATGTTTCTTAATATATCTGATTTTTGTGCAATTCCATAATAGCTATCTCCAAATAATCCAATTATATATAATATTGCGCAAACAAATATTGCTTTATTTACTTTTAGATGTTTTATTAAGAAGTATGTAATCCATATTCCTAATATTAATGCTGGGAAATACCATAAGTGATAAAACGTGCCATTTATGAATATTTCTTTAAGTAACCCTGTAACTCCAATTCCACTGAATTTGCCTGCATAGATATTTATTGGTAAATATAGCAAAATACATATTGCGTATATTTTAATAATTTTAATTGTATATTTTATCAGACTTTCCCTATTTTCTAATGCTTTTGGCAATACAAAGAATCCTGTTACCATTAAGAAAAACGGCACACCTATTCTACAGAATATATGCGTGAATATAAAATCTAAATTCTCATTTATAGCTAAAAAAGGATATGTATGTATGGCAATAATAAGAATGGAACATATGATTTTAAATTTATCTAATGTTATTTGTTTTTTCATTTGTTTCTCCTTAAAATATTTATATAATGCTAATTACGACAATATAATAATATTTTTCGTTCCGTTCTCCAAGGCGTTTTAGATACGGCAAAACATCTTTTAGTAACACACTCTACTTGAGTTAAAGACAAAACGACTCAGGGTCGAACTCGCAAAAAATATTATTATATTGTCTCCATTAACATCTATTGCACATTATAGAAAACTAATTAATGTTATTCTTATATATTAAAACTAATTAGCTTATCTACTAATTGGTCGAAACTTATGCCAATCTCCTTCATCATACTTGGATATCTACTGTGACTAGTAAAGCCAGGTATTGTGTTAATTTCATTAAAATAAATTTCTCCTTGTGGTGTTAAAAATAAATCTACTCTTGCAAAATCTTTACATTTTAAGATTTTATATATTTGTTTTGCAGTTTCTTTAGCTTTGTCTGAGATTTCTTTACTTATTCTTGCAGGTACATAGATTTTTGAGGTTTTTAAAGTATATTTTTCTGTATAATCGAAAAAGCCACTACTTAATTCGATTTCGTCAACCTCTCCGACTGTTAATTCGTCGTTTCCAAGAACAGCACATCCAATTTCTATACCTTCAACATTTTCTTCTATTATAATTTCTGTATCATATTTAAAAGCTTCTTCAATTGCCATTTTTATGTTATTTTCATTTTCGATTTTTGTAATTCCAATTGAAGAACCTGCTCTCATTGGCTTTACAAATACTGGATATGTTAATTCTTTTAGTTTATTGCTTAATTCACTTGCTTCAGTTTTATTACCTATTACAATACTTTTTGCAACTTTAATTCCATAACTTTCTACTAATTTATGTGATACATACTTGTCCATACATAGGCTAGATGAAAGAACGCCGCATCCAACTAATGGTATACCAGATAATTCAACTAGGCCTTGAACTGTTCCATCTTCCCCATTTTTTCCGTGCAATACAGGAAAAATTGCATCTAGTTTTATTAATGTATTATTTTCTAAATCTATTAAGCCTTTATCAGAAACATTTGTAGAAATTACTACTTTTGTGCATTTTCCTTTTTCTTCCCAAGTATTATTTTTTATATCTTCTATATCTCCATCAAACTTAAACCAATCACCATTTTTTGTAATTCCAATTAATATACAGTCATATTTTTCTTTATTCATATTTTTTATAACACTGTATGAAGATTCTAAAGAAACATCATGTTCTGGACTACATCCTCCAAATATTACTCCAATTTTTTTCTTTTCCATAATTTATCCTCCTTGAATTTTATTTTCTAATTATATATTTATTAATGTTAATTTATTTCAATATCATTTTCATCCTTTAATAGTTCTAATGCTTGTGGAGTTAAATATTTAAAATGATTTTGTAAATTCTTGTTCATTTGTATATATTTAGCTATAGTATTATTAGGATTTGGAATAACTCCATTTATCTCGCAACTATCATACATAGCAGTAGCCATACCATCATCCCATTGATTATATATATCCATATGCCACCATTCAAACTCATTTAAAGAAAATCCTACTTTAGAACCTATATTTGACAATACTCTCCTATTAAGCATTGCTTCTAATTCAGCGTCTGTTAAATTTTCTCCATTTTTATACTTTTCTTCAAAGTATGTTACATTAGAAATATGATGAAAATCATCAAAATCACAACCAAAGTTTAGTTCTTTTCCGTCTAAATCGCAAATAGAAAAATCTATTGCCCCACCAGTAGTATGTGTTGATGGCTTTTTGGGATCTAAAGACGGAGTAGAGGCGAATTCATTTGTCAGTTTCTCTAATTCCTCATGTGTACAATTTTTATTTTCTGGTTTGCTTTTTTGTAGTTCGTATATTGTATCAAACAGAGATTGTTGAACTGAAACAGGTCTATATCCATCATATACGATTATTCCATATTCATCTGGCAACTCATCTATTATTCTCAATAGATAATCAACTACACCTTCTCTTGAATAAAGTATAGGCATTGCACTTTTAATATTTTGATTAAAATATGCTGGAACGGGAAATATTTTTTTATGAAGTTGTATAAGCTCTTTAGTTTTTTCATTATATGAATTTAAAGCTACTAATGGTTCTTTATCCTTCGAATTTGGATTCTCCAATATTTCTTTATTTCGCCAGTTTTCCTTTGGATCTATCCAATTTATAGGTTTTAAATAATCCGTTTTTTGAGCAAAATTTCGCAAAAATTTACTATCCATTATAATTTTAATTATTCTTTCTTTATATAATTCTGTGTTCATTGAATTTTCCTTTTTTCCTAATTTTATATTCTTTTTAATACTATATACCTTTATTCGCAAAAAGTCTACATTTATCTTTAAATTTATTCGTAAAAAATGGCGTGAAATATTCCACGCCACATATAATTATAATTTATTTATTCATTTTCCCATAGTGTTACTGTTCCACTTTTTAAACTATTTTGTACATCTATTATTCTTTGATTTGATGAACCTCTAAATTTTAAACTAGGATTTTTTAATTCGTCTACAAATTCCCCATCTACTATATAGTCTATATTCTCTAACAATTCCTTGGTAACTTCGTTGTCGTTTGCTTTTCCTGTTAATATTTGGTCATCAAAAGTGTAACCTGAATAGCACCATATAGATTTATTTGGATATGTTTCTTTAACTTTTTTTACTAGTGGAAGTAATCCTTCTTGGTTAGCTTTTTCCATAGGCTCTCCACCTAAAAGAGATAACCCTTGAATATAATCTGGCTTTAACGCTTCTAATACTTCACACTCTGCTTGTTCATTAAAACAATTTCCATAATTAAAATCCCAAGCCTCTTTATTAAAACAATTTTTACAGTGGTGTGTACATCCACTAACAAATAGTGAAACCCTAACACCCGGTCCATTTGCTACATCACATTTTTTGATTTTTGCATAATTCATTATGATTCCTCCTACAAATGTAATACTCTAGACTTTATTTCCTTTGTCTTTCCTTCGTTCCAGAAGTTTTCTCCTAAATATCCACAAGTACGTCTTGTTACATTCATCTTATTTTTATCTTTGTTTCCACAGTTTGGACATTCCCATTCTAGTTTATCATTTATTATAATTTCTCCATCAAAACCACATACGTGACAATAATCTGATTTTGTGTTGAATTCTGCATATTGTATATTATCATATATAAATTTAACTAATTCTTCTAATGCCTCTAAATTGTGTCTCATATTTGGTATTTCAACGTATGATATTGCTCCACCTGGTGAAACTGTTTGGAATTCACTTTCGAATTGTAATTTTTCGAAAGCATCTATTTCTTCCCTTACATCTACATGGTATGAGTTTGTGTAATATCCTTTATCTGTAACATCCTTTATATCTCCAAACTTTTCTTTATCAATTCTTGCAAATCTATAACATAGAGATTCTGCTGGTGTTCCATATAATGCAAATCCTAAACCAGTTTCTTCTTTCCATCTTTTTGTAGTATCTTTTAAATATTTCATAACTTTTATTGCAAAATCATGTCCTTCTTTTGTTGTATGAGATACACCTTTCATTAATTTAGTTAATTCATATATACCAATGTATCCTAAAGATATTGTTGAATATCCACCCTTTAACAATTCGTCTATCTTTTCTCCAGATTTCATACGAGCAATTGCTCCATATCTCCAGTGAATTGGGCTTGTATTAGTTAATGTTCCAAGTAAAGCATAGTGTCTACACATTAATGCTTCGAAGCATAAGTCTAATCTTTCATCTAATAAATTCCAGAATTTATCTTCATCTCCACCTGCTACAATTCCTATTTGTGGTAAATTAATACTTACAACACCTTGATTAAATCTTCCCTCAAATTTGTAGTTTCCGTTCTCATCCTTCCAAGGAGATAAGAAGCTTCTGCAACCCATTGGGCTAAATACATTACCTTCGTAATTTTCACGCATTTTTTTAGCAGAAATATAGTCTGGATATAACCTTTTTGAAGAACATTTTACAGCAAGTTTTGTTAAGTAGTCATATTTTCCACCTTTTAGGCAGTTATGTTCATCTAAAACATATATTAATTTTGGGAATGCTGGTGTTACATATACACCTTTTTCATTCTTTATTCCTTTGTATCTTTGTTTTAAAACTTCTTCTATAATCATAGCATTTTCTTCAATATATTCATCATCTTTATCTAGGTTTAAGAATAATGTTACAAAAGGAGATTGTCCATTTGTTGTCATTAATGTATTTATTTGATATTGAATTGTTTGCACACCTGCTGAAATCTCTTTCTTTAATCTTTGTTGTGCTATTTCTTCTATCATATCTGCTGATAATTTATCTGAAAACTCTTCTTCTAATTCTTTTTTAAATTTGTCATAGCTTTTTCTTACATATTTACCTAAATGTCTTATATCAACTGATTGTCCACCATATTGATTTGATGCTACTGCTGCTATAATTTGTGTTGTAATAGTACAAGCAACTTGGAAACTTTTTGGAGGTTCTATTAATTTTCCATTCATAACAGTTCCATTATCTAGCATATCTCCAATATTTATTAAACAGCAATTAAATATTGGTTGTAAAAAGTAGTCCATATCGTGGAAATGAAGTACTCCTTCTTCATGTGCTTTTGTAATTTTTTCTGGTAATAAAATTCTTTTAGTTAAATCTTTAGAAACTTCTCCTGCAATATAATCTCTTTGTGTTGAAGCTAATACTGCATTTTTATTTGAGTTTTCTTCTAATAATTCTTTATTTTGATTTTTAATTAAGCCTAGTATTGACTCATCTGTTGTATTTTGTTTTCTTACTAAGGCTCTTGTATATCTATATACAATATATTTTTTTGCTAAATCATATTTGTTTATTTCCATTAATTTTTCTTCAATTATATCTTGAATATCTTCAACTAGTATTCTCTTCTTGTCCATTTCTTCTACGTATTTTATTATATTATTGATTTCTTCTTCTGTTGCTCTTAAACTTGGTCTTACTTCCTTATTTGCCTTTTCAATAGCTATTTTAATTTTTTCAGAATTAAATTCTACGGCCCTTCCATCTCTTTTTATTACCTTCATTAGTATTACCCCCTCTTTGTTTATGACCACATTATATATGTAGATATATATCATTTAGAAGTTGCATTTGCAACTATTTTCATTTTTCTTTGATTTTGATTAAATGACTAGTAAAAAATGTTAATAATAGTGAATTATACCAATTATTACATTTATATTACAACATTAAAACAAATTCTGTAATTTTGTAATAATTGAGCAAAGCATTGATATATATGGGTTATTTTAAAGATATATAAATAATTTTTTTAACGTTTTTATGTATTCTTGTTGCATTTGCAACTATTTTTTGATATAATAGCAAATAGAAAAATTTGTATATGGAACAAATGGGCACAGTGGTGTGGCGAGCCACAGGTATTCCCGCAAACGGTGCCCCTACAGTATTTGCAATATGTTTATCGTAGGGGCAACCATTGGTCGTCCGCACATTGGTTTTGGAGGAATTTTAATGAAAAATAATTTTAGTATAGAGAAATTTTGTAACAATTTATTATCTTCTTGTGAAAAAGTACAAGAAAAAGACTTTGAAAAAAACGAAATTATTACAACTTATATAGTCAATAGAAATCAAGTTTGTATAGTATTAGAAGGTTCTGCAGATTTAATGAGATATGATTTTAATGGTAATCAAATGATTGTTGAAAGATTTAATCAGTTTGATATATTTGGTGAAATTTTTTATCAAATTAATACTAATAATGAACTTTTTGTTATTGCTAAAGAAAAATCAAAAATTTTAGTATTTAATTATGATATATTTGAGAAAAAGTGCAAGAAAAACTGTAAATTTCATGAAGAGCTTCTACTTGGACTTCCTAATCTAGTTTTAAGTAAAGTTTCAGATTTAAATTTAAGAATTGAGTTACTAGCCAAAAAAACAATTAGAGATAAATTAATTTCTTATTTTAAAATATTGTCTGAAAAAGCATTTAGTAAAACCTTTACTCTTCCCCTATCTCTAACTGATTTAGCAGATTATTTGAGCGTAGATAGAAGTGCAATGATGAGAGAACTAAAGCTTTTAAAAGAAGATGGCTTTATAAAGAAAAGTGGAGATAAGATAACGCTTATGATAATGTAAGAAAAGAAGGGGCGCAATCATGCGCCCCTACAGTTATTCTTCATCATCTAGTTTAAGTACGCTTAAAAATGCTTCTTGTGGAATCTCTACGTTTCCAATTTGACGCATTTTCTTTTTACCTTTTTTCTGCTTTTCTAACAATTTTTTCTTTCTTGTTATATCCCCACCATAACATTTTGCAAGCACATCTTTTCTCATTGCAGATATGGTCTCTCTTGCTATTATTTTGCCCCCTACAACTGCTTGTAATGGAATTTCGAATAATTGCCTTGGTATAACTGTTTTTAGCTTCTCTGCCATTTTCCTTCCTCTAGTGTATGCAGAATCTTTATGAACAATAAAAGATAATGCATCAACTGGTTCGTTATTTATATGGATATCTAATTTTACAAGGTCTGACCTTCTATATTCTTTAAACTCATAATCAAAAGAAGCATATCCCTTTGTTTTTGATTTTAAAGTGTCGAAGAAATCGTATATTATTTCGTTTAAAGGTAACTCATATTCTAGTATTACTCTTGAGGTATCTAAATATTTCATATCTATATATGTTCCTCTTCTTTGTTGACATATTTCCATAACATTACCAACAAATTCTTTAGGAAGCATAATTTCAGCTTTTACAATAGGCTCTTCTATAAAGCTTACTTCTGTTGTTGGCGGTAAATCTACTGGATTATATAGTTCTATTATCTCTCCATTAGTTTTGTGAACATTATATATAACAGAAGGTGCTGTTGTTATAAGTCCTAAATCGAATTCTCTTTCTAATCTTTCTTGAATTATTTCTAAATGTAGTAGTCCTAAAAATCCACATCTAAAACCAAAACCTAAAGCAATCGAGGTTTCCGGCTCATAGTTTAAAGCAGCATCGTTTAATTTTAGCTTTTCTAGTGCTGTTTTTAAAGCTTCATACTCGCTTCCATCTAATGGATATAATCCGCAGTATACCATAGAATTTGCTTTTTTATATCCTGGAAGTGGCTCTAAAGCTGGATTATTTGCTAAAGTAATTGTATCACCTACATGTAAATCTGAAACGTTTTTTATACTAGCTGCAATGTAACCTACTTCCCCTGCAGATAATTTGTTTGATGGTGCATAAGTACCGAGGTTCTAAGTATCCTACTTCTGTTACAACAAATTTTTTATTTGTTGCCATAAATAAGATTTCATCTCCTACTTTTACAGTTCCAGTTTTAACTCTAACATAACTTACTGCGCCCTTATAATTATCATAAAATGAATCAAATATTAAGCATTTTAATGGTTCATTTGAATCTCCCTGCGGTGCTTTAAAATCAGTTACAATTCTTTCTAAAACCTCATCTACATTTAAACCAGATTTTGCAGATATGCAAGGCGCATCCATAGCTGGTATTCCAATAATATCTTCTATTTCTTGCTTTATTTCATCAGGTCTTGCATTAGGCAAATCTACTTTATTTATTACTGGTAATATATCTAAATTATTATCTAATGCCAAATAAACATTAGCAAGGGTTTGCGCTTCTATTCCTTGACTTGCATCAACTACTAAGATTGCCCCTTCGCATGCTGCTAAACTTCTTGAAACTTCATAATTAAAATCTACATGTCCCGGAGTATCTATTAAATTAAATATATATTTTTCACTATTTTTTGCAACATATTCCATACGCACTGCTTGAGCTTTTATTGTTATTCCACGTTCTCGCTCTAAATCCATATTATCTAAAACTTGACTTTCCATTTCTCTTTTAGAAAGCACACCTGTCATTTCTATTAATCTATCTGCTAATGTAGATTTCCCGGTGATCTATATGTGCTATTATGCTAAAGTTTCTAATCTTATCTTGATTTTCCAATTTCGTTTCTCCTATCTTGATTTTTTAAATCTGATAAATTTATAATATTAGTTTTTTCATGAGGATATGGTTTGCCATTAATTTGGCACAAAACTCTTTTATAAATTTCTTGATTATACCATTTTCTTTTTGACTGTAATTTTATTTCTTTTATTTGTTCAGGAGTTGGTTTTACTAAAACAGAAGGTGTTAATAATTTTTCATCCTCTCTAGACAAATATATTGGATAAAATTCCTTATATGGATATGTTCTCATTTGAGGAGTTGTTAATATCTGCGAATATACATATTTATTTTTATAATTAAAAACAGGTGTTAACATATATCCTTCTGGCTCAAATCCAACGCTAATAGATTCTTCACTTTTTATTACACCCCAACTAGGTATTGTTTGATTTAATACATTAGCTTGTGATTCTCTTATTTGACTTTTTATCAGAGTCTCTAGCAACATGTTTTTTTTGCTATTTAAATTATCTAATATAGATTTATATTCATAAACCATTTGATAATCCATAGATATATCATTTTCTGAATTTGGAAAAATATCGTCAAATATATTTTTATAAACTTCTCTATATGATAAGCACATAGGCATTTCTCTATTTCCGCCTCTTTTTTCCTCAAAATAGATAGTATCTAAAATTTCATACTTCTTAAAAGCCATATATAATAAATAATTTATATTTTCTGGAGTTTCATCTCCTTTAAAGTTTTGGCTAAATATTTCTTGTAGTTGTAGATTTTTAAACATTCTCAAATATTTCTGTAGCCAAAATACATTTTTTAAATATAGAATTGGCAACTTGCTTCTATTATTGGTAGCAACATCGAATTCTGCATCAAATTGGCTTTCGGTTATTGCTAATGCATCTAAATCATTATCTGTACAACGCATATTATGTTTTTTTATAAGCATGTCCTTTATACCTGAAGTTTTCATAGCTTCAAATAATGCATTTAGATTTCCTGAAAGTTGCTTAACTGGCATTTTTTCAACCTCTCCACCATCTATATAACGAAAAATTTCAGAATATCTATTATCAACAAACGATAATTCCAAATTATTATTTGTATATTTAAATGCAGAATCTATAAGACTACTAATATCATTTTCAGCTATATAATCTTTATACAATGCTCTTTTTTTTATAGAGTATAAATTATAGAAGTCAGGTGCACTGTGATTCATAGCTTTTGCTCTTCTTATTTGAGTTAGTATATTTTCAATTTTATAATTAACCATACATAATCACATTCCTTATTAATTTCTACCACAATATTTATTATATAATTCTTTCATATTTGATTTAGTAATAGTTTTATTAATTCCCCTATCCTTTACTTGTAAGTGAACTTCAGCTACTAAATCTTTTATCTTGTCGTTTACTGGAGCTGTTTTTCTTTTCTTTTCCCAATATCTTATTTGACAGTCAGGAGTCCAATTTTTTCCGTTATAAACAATACTAGCAGCTATACTATCACATATCATTTCCACAGTATACTTGTAAGGAATAATAGGATATGGATTTTCTCCTTCTGGGTCGTACCAGTATTCTACATGATGCTTATTTCTTCCTCTATGGTGTAACCATGCTTTTGAGTATCCGTGTTCTTCCCTTGCTATAGGAATAGGACTTCTCTTTCCACCTTGATAAAATTTTACTGACTCTATAAATTCAGTTGGTGAAAATTTAGATAAATCATGAACCAAGCCTCTCCAAGGAATGCCTGCTCTACAACATAATTTGAATACCCACCACTTATGTTTTATTATTGTGCATAAATGTCCAATGAAGTTTTTAAGCATAGTTTTGCCTCCATGTTTATAATTCAAATTTCGTATATATTATATACATTTATATTGAAATTTGCAATATATTTTTAAGGCACACTATTAATAAAGTGTGCCTCTACAATTTAATTATAAAGATATTTTATCTACATTAAATCCATTTTTCTTATCATTAACATATGTTTGATAAGCTTTTTCTTCATCTTTTCCATCTCTTACATTTATTATATAATTTGTATTATCACTTATAGCTCTATCTTCTTTTAAAGATGCATTTTCAGCTTCAATTGTAACATACCAATTATATGTTGCTCCTGTTTTTGCTGATTTGCAAGGGACTTTTACTATTCCTACTATTTTATTTATTGTATTAAAACTCATTTCTGGTTTCTTTGTAAGAAGGTACATAGAAACGACTTCAGGTGTTCCTATACTTAAATCTCTGTCTATTTCTTTATAAGTATTTACTCCAGAATATTTATAGTCTGTATTATCATATAATTGTCTTCTAAAATTATCTGAATCATATCCTTGGTACTCTTCGTTAGCTTTTGAAGTTGTTTTACTTACAAAAATAGATTTTAATTCAGTCTTTACTGCATCAGTAATTTCTGATTTACTAAAAATATATGCAGATTGACCTTCTACTTTATATTCTTTTTTTGTTTCTTTTAATGTAATTTCTTTTTCTTGTGCCATTTCTTCATCCCATTTAATTGCTGTTATAGTAATAGTTTCTCCGTTTGCAATTCCAGAAGTTTTGCTTGCTTTATATTCTACAGTTTTTAGGAATTCGTCATCACTATTATTTGATATTGAAACATTTATATTAGGTGACATTCCTGAAAAATCAACTTTTATATCTTTAAACGCATCTACTTCTGTTCCTTCTTTTAAACCTTCTACTCTAATTTTTACTACATCTGAAACTAAATTTACTCCCATATCTCCAAGATAATA
>CATKWX010000006.1 GCA_949840345.1 uncultured Eubacteriales bacterium | reverse complement strand
CATTTTGGCACACTTTTAAAATGTTGTGCCAAAATGCCCCGTCCCTATTGACATTATTTTTTTAATCAGATACTTTACTATAAAATGTAAGAGACCAAATACCTGCGATACCAACAATTATATATATAATTTTACTTAAAATACTTCCAGCACCAAAAAGAGTATCAACAAGGTTAAAATCTATTAGTCCAACTAGCAACCAGTTTAAAGCACCAATTATAACAAGAGTTAATGCAATGCAATTTAAAATCTTCATAGCTAAACCCTCCTCTTGAAATATTATTTACAAAAAAGTAGAATTTATGTATGAAATTGTAAAAATATATTGCAAATATTGTTTTGTGTTGTATATTAAGCAATTAAATATAATTTTAAAAAAATCTGCCACTCCTTAAACGCGGTGAGGTGATAAATAAAAAATAATGTATCGCTACGATAATGACAGTAGAAAGCCGTTATAATCCGTAGAAGCGGAGTTCGATTTTTTTAAAATATATTTAATTGCATATGATAAATATATTCAATTTTCAAACCAACTCGTATGCTTTATGGAAAATTAATAATAAACATATTTTTCTCTTGGAATAACTGGGTCAATAATTTTGCTTTTTCTGTAAAACTCATATGTATCAGTATTCCTATAAACTTTAGAACTATGTTTCCTTAAAAATTCAACAATTTGATACACATCAATCCAAATTTGATTAACACCATCTTTTTGACATTCATCAAAAATTAATTGAATTCCAAAATGTAAATGGGGAACATTAATATTATTAACATTTTCTTTTGTACTATATCCAGTCATACCTAAATATCCAATAACGTCTCCAGCAGTTACTATCTGCCCTTCAGTTAAATTCTCAGCATAAGGTCTGTCTTTTCTTAAATGTGCATAATAGTAGTAACGCTTTTTATCGAAACTTCTAATACCAATACGCCAACCACCATATTGATTCCAGCCCAAGCACTCTACAGTTCCAGACTCAACAGCAATAATAGGTGTACCAATGCTTCCCATTAAATCATTTCCTAAATGAACACGCTTAAAGCCATAAGACCTAGCATTTCCAAAATCATCGTAATGGCTAAAACTGTAATTAGAAGCAATAGGAAGATATGCTTTTATTCCATATTTTTTTGTATATGATTTGTTTCCTGCATCATCTATTGTTTCTACTTCATATTCTCCAATAAATTCGTGTAAAACAGCATCATAAGCCTCAAAATAATAAGAATAATGTTTATAGTCTTTGGCTAATTCCTCTATAGTTTTCCCATTTTTTAAGTTTTCTACTAATGCATTTAAATCCTTTTGATTAAACCTATTAAAATTTCCACCATACTTGCAGGCTAAATAGCTTATAAGCTCAACCCAGTTAAATTTTATGTCTTCGTTATTAACGTGAGAATCTATATCTAATTTAGAGGTTTTATCTAAAACTTCATATGTTGGTGTAAAATCAACCCATTTTATATAATTATTATTTCCTTCAACTTCTACGTTCCAATTATCCCAATTTGCACTAGCTGAACTTGCAGGAATTGCAATATTAATATGGGATAACTTAAAAATAATAATACATACTAAAACAATAGATAAGATAAAAGATATTTTTTTTAGACTTTTTGAACTCAATATAATACACCTCTTAAAAATAATTATAATCAAATATACTTGTTTTATGATAGGTTTTTAAAATTGTGGTTAAAATAAATATACAAATGTATTTTAAACATTGTAGGGGCGGGCCTTGTGTCCGCCCGTGCTCCGAAGGAATGACCTCAGTGAATAGTGAATAGTGAAAAATTAATAGTGAAGAGTACAAATCTCTTCGAGATTTGAGGAGGAAGAAAAGATGCTACAAAATATAATAATAATGATAATTGGTTTTATTTTATTAGTAAAAGGTGCAGATTTTGTAGTAAAGGGAGCAGTAGGTCTTAGTAAAAGACTAAATCTATCAGAAATGCTAATAGGAATAGTTTTAGTAGGAATAGGAACGTCTCTTCCAGAAATAATTGTAACAGTTAATTCCTCATTAAAGCAAGAATCAGATATAATATTAGGAAACGCAATAGGAAGTTCAATATGCAATATTTTATTAGTTGTAGGAATTGCAGGAATTATAAGACCAATGAAAATAGATAAAAGACTATGCAAAACACACTTATCAATTTCTATACTAACAATAGTAGCATTATTTGTTATATGTAATCTTGGAAATAGCAAAAACTTAGAAATACAAAGAATAGAAGCTGTAATACTATTAGGAACAGCAGTATTATATACAATATTTACTTTTTTTGAAGGCAAAAACGAAAATGAGGATAACAAAGAAAAGCAAGAAAATAGCAAGAAAATGTCATATTTTAGAATTTTTATTTATATAGTACTTGGCTTTGTTGGATTAAAATATGGCGCGGATTTTGTAGTAGATGAGGCAACTAATATTGCAAATTATTTTTCAATAAGTCCTGCAATTATAAGTATGACAATTGTTGCTGTAGGTACAGCACTTCCGGAAATTGCTACATCAGTAATTGCCTCAATTAGAAAAGATTCAGATTTAGCAGTTGGAAATGTAATAGGATCTAACATATACAATATATGTTTATTACCGGGAATAGGAGCAACAATAAGTCCTATTGCGTATGATAAATCGTTCAACAGCACAATTACATTTTTAATAATAGCAACCTTAGTTGTAATGATACTTACAAATTATAAAAACAAAAGCACATTAAGCAGAGGGAAAGCACTAACATTACTTTTATTATATTCTGCATATGTGGTTAATTTGTTTGTTAATTGATACATTGCTAGTTTTGTTCCGTTATCCAAAGCGTTTGTGTAGGGAACGACGCCCTCGTCGTTCCGTTGACTATTCAAAATATTATGACAGTGTCATAGCTATTTTTTGCAATATATTTTATTCACGTGCATATAATTATGCAGGAGGTAAAAGTATGGATGGATTATATAAAATAAATTTAAAAACTAAAATGGGAGATTTAGAAGGATTAATATATATACTTACAAAAGATAATAACTTAAGCGGATACATAGATATAATGGGAAACAAAACAGAATTTTCAGGAGGAAAAGTAGAAGGCAATAACTTATTCATAAAGGGAAAGGCAAGAGCAGGAATTATAACAATAAAATACGAAATATATGGGGAAGTAAAGAAAGATACATTAATAATAAAAGCAAATACAAATATGGGCTCATTTGAAACAATTGGAAAAAAGATATAATCTTAAATTATAGCATATTGCAAACAATGTAGGGGCGCATGCTCGTGCCCAGTGAATAGTTAATAATAATCTTCACTTTTCACTATTATCTCTTAAGTCTCGCGCAAGCGAGTTTGGTGCAGGTGGAGGGACTCGAACCCTCACACGGTTTCCCATAATAGATTTTGAGTCTATCGCGTCTACCAATTCCACCACACCTGCAAGTATTAATGTTACGTGTATTATCTTAACACATTTTTAATTTGTTGTCTATATAATTTTAAATTATTTTAGATATGGAAAAAATAATATTGACAAATTATAAAAAAAGTCGTATTATGTAGAAGAATAGAGTAGAAAACAATAGTTAAGGACTACTAAACGGGAAGTTGTTAGTAGTAGAAAAAGTACTTAAGTACTTTGCTTATTAGTTTTCGCATTCCGCTATTAGTAACAAGAAAGATAATAAGAATTTAATAAACTTCTTTCTTTAAAAAGTGGAAATCTATTTAAAGAAAGGGGTTTTTTATTATGTCAAAAATTAAAAAAATTGTTTTATCAGCAATGCTTCTTGCATTATTAATTGTTTTATCAAGATTTTTATCAGTAAAAACGCCATTATTGGTTATTAGTTTTAGTTTTATACCAATAATGCTATCAGCAATGCTTCTTCGGACCAAAATATAGCACAATAATTGCATTACTTGGAGATTTAATAGGAGCATTATTATTCCCATTTGGTTCATATTTTCCAGGATACACATTAAGCCAAGCAATTATTGGACTAATATATGGAATATTCTTATATGAAAACGAAAATAAAAAATTGGGAGACGGTAAATTTTTAGTAAGACTAATAATAAGTAGCATTATAAGTCTTATAGGAGTTGGAATATTTATAACAGGTATTTGGGTACATATAACAGCTGGAAAAGCTTATATAGCTGTGCTTTCAGCAAGGGTAGTTACTCATTTAATAATGATACCTATACAAGTTATAGTAATGTTTGCTTTAAGAAAATTATTAAAACCAGCATTTGAAAAATTTTTATATTAAAGAAGGTTTATTTAAATGATAGAATTAAAAAATGTTAGCTATAAATATAAAAATGGAAACGAAGTTTTAAAAGATGTAAACATAAAAGTAGAAGATGGGGAATTTGTTGCAGTAATAGGAAAGAATGGCTCTGGAAAATCTACACTTACAAAGTTAATTTCTGGATTAGAAAAGCCAACTAAAGGTGATGTTATTGTAAATGGAATTAATACAAAATCTAAAAAAGAAACAAATCAGCTTAGAAAGAATGTAGGAATAGTATTTCAAAACCCAGAAAATCAAATTATATTTAATAGAGTGCATGATGATATTGAATTTGGAATAAAAAATTTAAATGTAAATACAAAAAACATAGAAGAAACAATAAAACAAGCATTAAAACAAGTAAATATGGAGGAGCACATAAAAAAGGATCCATTTGAATTATCATTAGGGCAAAAACAAAGAGTAGCAATTGCAAGTGTTTTAGCACTGAACACAAAAATAATAGTGTTGGACGAGCCTACAACAATGCTAGACCCAGAAGGAAAAAAAGCAATATACGATATTATAAATTCCTTAAAACAGCAAGGATATACAATAATATACATTACAAATGCAATAGATGAGATACTACTTGCAGATAGAGTTATTGTAATAAAGGATAAACAAATACAAAAAGAGTTTGATAAAAAAGATATACTACAAAATATAGATGTATTAAAGTCGCTAGACATTGAATTGCCAATGATAATACAAATAGTAGAAAAATTAAAAGAAAACGGAATAAATGTAAATTTACAAGAATTCACACTAGACGAATTAATACAAAACATATTGCAAGCATTGTAGGGAACGATGCCCTCGTCGTTCCGTGCTCCAACGGAATTGCCAAAAAGGAGAACAAAAATGAAAGCAACACTAAAATTAATAATACTACTAACATACACAATAGCAGTATTCTTTATAGAAAACTATATAGTATTATCAATAATAACATTATTAAACATATTACTAATGTTATTATTTAAAGTGCCTAAACTAAAGGCATTAAAAAATATATATCTATTAAGCTTTTTTATATTATTTACTGCAGTAATAAATTTTTTAGTAGAAAATATAAATACAGCAATATTAATAGCTATAAGACTTATATTAGTATGTAATTTCACATACACTTTTACATTTATACTTTCGCCAATGGAGCTTGCAAAAGCAATAGAAACCTTATGTTTTCCATTAAGAATATTTGGAATAAACCCAAAAGATATAAGTTTAATCATAAATATAGCATTAACCTTTATACCAATACTATCAAACGAACTTTCACAAATAAAATATGCACTAAGAGCGAAAGGAATAACTCTAGGTGGAATAAACACGATAAAATCAATAAAATACATAATGAAACCATTAATATATGGAATATTGAAAAGGACAAGCGAATTAGAATATGCCTTACGAGCAAAAGGATATACGGGAGATTAGCTACGAAGCAAGTGCAGAATGAATAATTAATAGTGAATAATACAAAATTTGCAAAGGCAAATTTTGATGTAGGGGTCGGCGTCCTCGACGACCCGTACTTCGAAGGATATACTTAAGTGCCGAGTGAATAGTGAATAATGAATAATGAATAGTGAAGAGTACAAAATTTGTTTCACAAATTTTGAAAGGAGAAACCAACAATGAATATAGAAAAATATTTATCAAAATTTAGCAAAATCACAGAAAACCCAACTTTGGAAGCAATGGAATGGCTAATGAATGAATTTGGTAATCCTCATAAAAAAACAAAATTCATACATGTTGCGGGAACAAATGGAAAAGGTAGTATTTGTGAAATGATGTCTAATATATTACAACATGCAGGATATAGAGTTGGAAAGTTTATATCTCCACACTTAATAAGATTTAATGATACTATACTAGTAAATGGAGAAGAAATAACAGATAATGAGGTAGAAGAAATACTAGATGAGCTATCAAAAAAAATAGATATATATAATAGTACACATAAAACTCCAGTAAAGTGGTTTGAAGTAATAACATCCATTGCATTAATATATTTTGCAAAAAAACAATGTGATATAGTTGTATTAGAAACTGGTTTAGGTGGGAGAACAGATTGCACAAATATTGTAGATTCAATTATTTCAATAATTGCAAACATTGGGTATGACCACACAGATATATTAGGCAACACAATTGAAGAAATTGCTACACACAAAGCAGGAATAATAAAGAAAAATTCAGATACTGTTATGCTATTACAAGAAAATTCAACACCAGTAATTCAAAAAGAATGTAAAGAGAAAAATGCTACTTTGCATATAATAAATGAAAAAGATATAACGAATTATGATTTTAATGAACATTATCAAATATTTGATTATGGTAAGTATTCTAAAATAGAAGTAAGTTTAAAGGGAAAAGCGCAAATATACAATGCAGCAATATGTATTCAATGTGCAGAAATTCTAAATAAAAAGGGATATAAAATAGAAGAAGAGGCAATAAGAAATGGACTAAGAACAGTAGTACATAAAGCAAGATTTGAAACAATAAATGAAAACCCATTAGTTATTTTTGATGGTGGGCATAACGAAAACGCAATAAAAAATTTAATAGGCACATTAAATCAATATTATAGCAAGAGAGATAAGGTTTTTATAATATCAATATTAAAAACAAAAGATTATAAAACAATTATAGAAAATCTATTAAAACAAGAAGGAATATTCGTTTTCACAAGTGGTAATGACAAAAACAGATATGTTTCTAAAGAAGATTTATTTGAAGTTGCAACAAAATATAAAACACAAAATATATTTACATATGAATTAAAAGATGCAATAAACAAATCATTAACAGAATACAAAGATAAATTAATATACGTAATTGGCAGTTTTTATGTATATGCAGATGTAAAGAAAATGCTTGAAAATAAATAAGAAATAATTACAATAGATTTAAATAATTTTGACTACTATGAAAGATATGTAGAATAAAAATCTGTCCGAGTATCTGTGTTTACTTGATAAATAATAATATAATCATTAACAAGAATTTTTCGGACATTGTTATTTTTATAAATAGGAATTCTAGAACATCGTTCTGGAAAATATTGTAAAGAGAGTATCTTTCTTTTTACATTATTATATAATCGTTTTGCAGTAATTGGATTTTTTAGTTTAAAATATATGTAATTATAAACTAATGCTAATTCTTGCTTATACGATGGTGTTGGTATTATTTTGTATTTAATCATATATGTGATATTTCGCCTCCATTTCTGCACAAAATTCTTCGAATGTTTGTTGACATTTTCCGTCTTTTACTTCTTGAAGAGCTTTGTCTATTTTTTTACAAAAATCTTTTTTAAAATCTTCAAAGGAAGAATAATGCTTATCAAATTCCTCAGACATAAGTCTATCAATTCTTTCTTCTTCTGTTTCCCCAGTCTCATTTTTTAGATTTGTGCAAGATTCAATTAATTTCATAAAAACACCTCCTAAAATAATATGCACAAATTATATCAAAGTTATGACACAATGACAAGGAAAAAATAAAATAATTTTACTAAGCCAGGCACTTTTACTTTTCTCATACATATACTAATGTATAGGAAAAGTGGAGGTGCATTTATGTTAGCTCTTGCAATGTCGGGATTTTTTGCGTTTTTAAAATCGGCATTATTTGTCGTTCGGATACATACAAAGTAGCAATTTATTTCCAGAGCCATTAACAAGCGAAGAAGAAACTATGTATTTAGATAAGTTTATGGCAGGAGACGAAGAGGCTAGAAATATTTTAATAGAGAGAAACTTAAGATTAGTAGCACACGTTTGTAAAAAATATAGTGGAACAAATGTAGATAATGATGATTTAATTTCAATTGGAACTATTGGTCTTATAAAGGGACTAAATAGTTTTAAAAAAGATAAAGGAGTAAGGCTTGCAACATATGCCTCAAAATGCATAGATAACGAAATTTTAATGTACTTAAGAAATATAAAGAAAATTGGTGCAGAAGTACCTCTAAATGAGCCAATAGGAAAAGATAAAGACGACAACGAAATTTCTTTAATAGATATACTTGAAAATGACGAAAGAAATATAGAAGACGAGATAGATTTAAAAATAAAAATAAAACAGATGTATGAAAAGATACGAGAAATACTAAAGGGAAGGGAAAGAACTATAATAGAGTTAAGATTTGGTCTGCGGTGGAACAAAACCAAAAACCCAAAATCAAATTGCTGAAATGCTAGGAATAAGTCGTTCGTATGTATCTCGTATAGAAACAAAAGCTATTGGAAAATTAGCAAAAGAAATAAGAGAATAAGGTATGTTTTATTGCAAACATTGTAGGGGTCGGCTCTGTGTCGACCCGTTTAGGCGAAGCCACTTTCCTTACTGATATTTAACAACTATGTATGCAAAATATCAATTAAATCTAATAATGAATCTAATTTAGCATATAGGAGATTACTTATTTCAAATGTAGGTTGTTCTAAGTCTGGTATCATAATAGCCTTCATACCTGATTTATGTACAGATAGTATACCATTAATACTATCTTCTACACCTATACAATGTTCAATAGGTAAATTCAATAATTTAGCCACAGTTATATAAATTTCAGGAGAAGGTTTTCCATTCCTTACCATATCGCCACCAACAACTACATCAAAATAATTAGATATATTTAGCATCATTAAATATTTTTCAATTGTTTTTATATGAGAAGAGCTTGCTAATGCAATTTTATAGTTATTAGATTTTAGAAAATTAAGTACCTCAATAAGACCTTTTTTCATTTTTAATCCATTTTGTTTAATATTGGTTTTTATAAAGTTTTCCCTTAACTTGTATAATTCTTCAAAATCAAAAGAATTATTAAATTTATTTATCAAGAACTTATTTATATATTGTTTATTTGTTCCCCTTATTTGTGATAGTATTTCGTTTGTGATATCAATTCCTAAACAATTTCCTGCATATTTCCATCCATTTTCTTTAATCTTTTCAGTGTCTATTAAAGTACCGTCCATATCAAATATTACTGCTTTAATCATTAGTTATCCTCCTTAATTATTTTTAAAGTATATCATAATTAATAATAGATATCTACTATAAAAAATCTAATGATATATTTGTTGACTATTTAAAAACAATGTATTACAATAAAAAGATATCGTTTGAAAAATGACGTAATATGTGTAATAAAACAGTATGAAAGGAAGAAAAATAGAAATGGAAAAAGAAGAAAACATACTAGGATATGAAAAAATAGGAAAATTAATTAGAAAATTCTCAATTCCTTGTATTGTATCAATGCTTGTAAACTCATTATACAACATTGTAGACCAAATATTTATTGGACAAGGAGTTGGCTATTTAGGAAATGGAGCAACAAACATAGTTTTTCCATTGGCTATAACAGCATTAGCACTAGCTTTAATGTTAGGAGATGGATCATCTGCCTATTTAAGTTTAAAGCTAGGAGAAAAGAAGAAAGATGAAGCAACAAAAGGCGTTGGTAATGGTATTGCATTATCTATTATAATTTCAATTATTTTTACAGCTATTACATTATTGTTTTTACCACAGCTTTTAAATATATTTGGCTGTACAGATGCATTAAGAGATTTAGCTACTAGTTATGGAAGAATCATAGCTGTAGGTTTGCCTTTTATGATAATAGGAACTACTCTAAACTCTATTATAAGAGCAGATGGTAGTCCTAAATATGCAATGACATCTATGGTTACAGGTGCAGTTTTAAATATTATATTAGATCCAATATTAATTTTTGTATTTAAAATGGGAGTAGAGGGTGCAGCAATTGCAACTATATTTAGTCAATTTGTTACATTTATATTAAATATATTATATATTAAAAAATTCAAATCAATAACTTTAAGCAAAGAGATGTTTAAGCTTAAATTTAGTGTATCAAGAAAAGTAGCGACACTAGGAATTAGTAGCTTTATTACACAAATGAGTTTTGTGTTTGTAATGGCAGTTGAAAATAATTTACTAGGAAAGTATGGAGCAGAATCAAAATTTGGACCAGAAATACCAATTACAGTACTTGGTATTGTTATGAAGGTTAGTCAAATTTTAAATAGTATAATTATAGGTATTACAGTTGGTGCACAACCAATATTTGGATATAATTATGGAGCAAGAAGATTTGATAGGGTAAAAGACACTTTAAAACTAGTTTTGAGAACAAGCGTTTTAATTAGTGCTGTTGCGTTTATATTATTCCAAACAATACCAGATAAGCTAATTTCTATATTTGGTAGTGGTGATGAACTATATATGGAATTCGCGTGCTTAACATTTAGAACATATTTATTGCTATGCATTTGCAATGGAATACAAATACCAGCAGGAATTTTCTTCCAAGCAATTGGAAAGAGTGTAAAAAGTGCAATATTATCATTATCAAGGCAAATGGCATTTCTAATCCCCGCAATGATAATTTTAAGTAGTATATTTGGGCTTATGGGAGTTCTTTATTCAGGACCAGTTGCAGATGGAATAGCATTTGTTTTAGCAGTTACTTTGCTTATATTAGAGGTAAAGCACTTAGGAAAAGCAACATATAAAAGTCAGACTTTAGCTGATGATACTAGCACAGAAGAAAAGATAGGTAAACATATAGTTATAACAATATCAAGAGAATATGGCTCAGGTGGAAGATATATAGGAAGACTTGTAGCAGACAAATTAGGAATTAAATTCTACGATAAAGAGTTTATAGGAAAACTATCAGAGAAAACAGGATTAGCTGAGGAATATATAGAAAATTATGAACAAAAAAGAGAGGCTTTAGATGCAATAAACAATGGATATTATTCAAATTTAAGTAATGCAGATGAATTATTTATAAAAGAAGCGGAGTTAGTAAAAGAAATTGTAGAAAAAGAATCTTGTGTCATTATAGGTAGATGCGCAGACTTCACACTAAGCAATAGAAAAGATGTATTAAAAGTATTTGTTTATAGCGATATGGAAAATAAAATAAAAAGAGTTACTGAAATTTATGGGCTAAATAAATCAAATGCAGAAAAAGAAATTAAAAAGATTAATAAACTAAGAGCAAACCACTACAAACATTATACAGAAAAAGACTGGAACAATAGCGAAAACTATGATATATGTATAAATAGCGATTACCTAGGTGTAGAAAAATCAGCAGACCTAATTTGCAATATTGTACAAACAGAAAACGTATTGTAAACATTGTAGGGGTCGGCGTCCTTAGGCGACCCGTTAATGAATAATGAATAATACAAAATTTGCTTTTGGCAAATGTTGATGTAGAGAACGACGCCCTCGTCGTTCCGCAGACACCACTGTGCCCGTTTTAATGAATAATTATTGTAGGGGCGGGACTTGTGTCCGCCCGCACTCCAAATAAATACCCCAAAAGGAGCAAAATCAATGAATAAAATTCTATTAGTAGAAGATAACCAGTCAATATTATTAGGATTATCATATCTTTTAAAAGAAGAACAATTTGAATACCGCATAGCAAAAACAAAAATAGAAGCACTAAGATTAATAGACTTAGAACAGTTCGATTTAGCATTATTAGATATTGCTTTGCCAGATGGAAGCGGATTTGAATTATGCAAATATATAAAAACAAAAACAGAAATACCGGTAATATTTCTAACAGCAAAAGATGATGAAAAAGATGTAGTACAAGGCTTTGACCTAGGAGCAGACGACTATATTATAAAGCCATTTAGAAATAGAGAATTAATATCTAGAATAAACAATGTACTAAGAAGAAACAACAAACAAAATAATGGTTTAATATGTGGAGATATAAGAATAGATACAAATAGTGGAAAAGTATTTAAGGAAAATGAAGAAATAGTTTTAACAAAATTAGAATATAAAATATTAGTAAATCTGTTTTCAAATATAGGAAAATTAGTTACAAGAGAAAAAATATTAAATGATATTTGGGACATAGCACGGAAACTTTGTAGAAGATAATACCCTAACTGTATATATAAAAAGAATAAGAGAAAAAATAGGAGATAAAGACGGACATATAATAAAAACAGTACGTGGGCTAGGATACAGGGCGGAAGATTAGCGTAGGGGGTGACAGATTTAGCCCAGTGAATAGTGAATAGTGAAGAGTACAAAATTCTTCGAATTTTGATGTAGGGGTCGGCGTCCTCGACGACCCGTCTTCGAAGGACTACTTAAATTACGCCCTTACCCTAAAGGAATACCATAACAAAAAGGAGACGATTAATGAACCTATTAAAAAACAAAGAAACAAAAATACTATTTTTAATTTTCCTTATTATAATAATAACATTTACTACAATACTTACAATATCAACAAAAAAACAAATAGAACAAAATAAAAACAGCGTAAATAATGTAATTGCAAGTATAGTAGGAGTAATAAAAAACGAATATCCAAACATAAACGACGAAGAAATTATACATATATTAGATAGTACAGACAAAACATCTGAAGGAAAAGAATTATTAAAAAAATATGGGATAGAGAAAGATGCTTATAGTGTAATTTCTATGAAAAACCAAGAGAAAGATATTATAATTACAAATGGTATTATATTAATTACAGCAAATTTATTGTTTGTTCTAACATTTATAGTTTATTTAAAATACAGGCAAGTAAAAATTGAAAAATTAACTAAATACATTCAAAAATTATCCAATAAAGATTACTCACTAGATATAGAAGAAAATTCAGAAGGAGAGTTAAATAGCTTAAAAAATGAGTTATATAAAATAACAGTAATGTTAAAAGAAACAGCAGAAATTGCGGTTGCTTCAAAAGAAGCGTTATCTAAATCTGTATCAGATATATCACATCAATTAAAAACACCTCTAACATCTATATTAATTTTACTAGATAATTTAAACGAGAGCGAAAATATGGATAACGATACAAGAAAAGATTTCTTAAGAGAAATATCAAAGCAGATAAAAGATATGAACTTTCTAGTAATTGCACTTTTACAATTATCTAGGCTAGATGCAGGTGTTGTAGAGTTCCTAAATGAAGAAATAAACCTTTCTATTATGATTAATGAAATAAAAAACAATTTAGAGATAATGTCAGAAGTGAAAAATGTTGAATTGGATATAAAAGGCAAAAAGGATGTATATATTAACGGAGATTACAACTGGAACAAAGAGGCAATACAAAATATTGTAAAAAACGCAATAGAACACGCTTCCTCAAAAGTTACAATAGATATTACTGAAAATGATGTTTATTGCAAACTAGAAATAACAGATGATGGAGGCGGAATAAATGAAGATGATATAAAACATATATTTGAAAGATTCTACAAAGCAAGTAATTCTTCTGAAAATAGTATAATAGGCATAGGGTTATCACTTGCAAAAGAGATAATAGAAAAGCAAAACGGATACATAACAGTAGAAAGCAAAATAGGAATGGGAAGTAAGTTTATTATAAAATATATGAAGATAAATATGTAAATATATATAACAAAACAAAATAAAATAAAAAATAAAATTCTTCGGCTACATTACAAAATTTAAGAAATTCTAATTTGATTTTATGGCGCCCTTTCACGCCTTGCGCGAACATTTCCCATAAAATCTGCATAAGAATTTCTAAATTTTTTTCATTTGCATTCAGAATTTTATTTTTTATTTTATTTTGTTTTTTCATTTTTACAGTCACATAATTGTCACTTTTAATTTTTATAATTAATAATGAAAAATGAATAATGGATTGTAGGGGCACCGTTTGTGGGAATACCCGTGGCTCGCTACACCACTGTGCCCTAAAAATTTTCGATTTTTGAAGGAGGAACAAAATGAAAGAAATTTTAAGAGTAGAAAATCTTACCAAAAAATATGGAAAGGGAGAAAACGAAGTTGTTGCAGTAAACAATATGTCTTTTTCAATTAACAAGGGAGAGTTTGTAAGCATTGTAGGAAGTTCTGGAAGTGGTAAATCTACATTATTACATTTACTAGGTGGAGTAGACAGACCAACTTCAGGAAAAGTATTTATAGAGGGAAAAGATATATATTCATTAAATAATGATAAGCTTGCAATATTTAGAAGAAGACAAATAGGCTTAATATATCAGTTTTATAATTTATTACCAATACTTAATGTAGAAGAAAATATAACTTTGCCTTGTGATTTAGATGGAAGAAAAGTAAATGAAGATAGATTAAAAGAATTATTAACAACATTAGGTTTAGAGAATAGAAAAAAGCATTTACCAAATCAATTATCTGGAGGACAGCAACAAAGAGTTTCAATAGGAAGAGCTCTAATGAATAATCCAGCAATAGTTTTAGCAGATGAACCAACTGGAAATCTAGATTCTAAAGCAAGTGATGAAATTGTTGAGTTATTAAAAATGTCTAATAAGAAATTTAACCAAACAATAATAATGATTACGCACGATTTGGAAATAGCAAAGTTAGCAGATAGGATTATCAAAATAGAAGATGGATGTATTATATAAAATACGAAAATAAACATACGAAAAAACATATTGCAAATGTTGTAGGGAACGGCGCCCTCGCCGTTCCGCAAATGAACATAAAGAAAATTATTGCAAATCGTAGGGGCGACCATTGGCCGTCCGATAAGGAGTGTGAAGAATGAGTATATTAAAATCCTTAACAATAAAAAATTTAAAACTAAATAAAAAAAGAACCATTGTAACAATTATAGGAATAATGCTTGCAACAGCATTAATAGTTGCTTTATCTAGCTTAGTGTTTAGTTTTAGAGCAAGCATTATTGAATATGAAAAGAAAAATAGCGGAGATTATCATTATGAATTTTATGATGTACCCAAAGATGAAATTAAGTATATTACAAACAACAGAAATGTAGAAAAAGCATATATGACTCAAAGCGTAGGATATGCAATACTAGATAATAGTAAAAATGAAGATAAACCTTATTTATATCTACAATCCTTTTCAAAAGATGCATTAAATAATCTAGGAATAAATTTAATAGATGGAAGACTTCCAGAAAACGAAAGCGAAATTGTAATATCAAATCATATAAAAACAAATGCAAGAGTTAAATACAATATAGGGGATACTTTAACATTAAATATAGGAAATAGAATATCAAATGGATATGAACTTAACCAAAATAATCCTTATAATGGAGAACACAAGGAATACGAAGAACATATAGAAGAAAAATTTACTAAAACTTATACAATAGTTGGAATAATAGAGAGACCATCAGGAGAAATAGAACCGTACAGTGCACCAGGATACACGATAATTACATGTATAGATGAAAACTGCGTTACAGAAAATGCAAATATATTTGTAAGGTACAATAAAGAAGGACTAAAAAATCATAATAAAACTACAGCAAATATATTAGGGATAAGCGAGAAAACATTAAAGGACTATGAAAGTGGAGATTTTTCAAACACTGATTCTATTAAATATGATTATTCAAGAAATATATATCTAATAAAATATGAAACACTTGATTTATCAGATTCATTAATGGCAATGCTGTATAGCGTTTCTTTTATTGTTGTATTAATTATAATGGCAACATCA
This sequence comes from uncultured Eubacteriales bacterium, assembly GCA_949840345.1. GTDB lineage: Bacteria > Bacillota > Clostridia > TANB77 > CAG-508 > CAKPQL01. The sequence continues at coordinate 66,281 of CATKWX010000006.1, read as the reverse complement.
GTATTTTGCATAAAAAATAGCTTTGCAATATCAATTACAGAAAAAGTAAAACAATATGGAATGCTATCATCAGTTGGAGCTACTTCAAAACAGATAAAGAAAAATGTTTATTTCGAAAGTATTGTGCTAGCAGTAATAGGAATTCCGCTTGGAATAGCGTTAGGATTATTGGCCTCATTTATTTTAATAAATATATGTAATGCATTATTAAAAGAAGCATTAAATTTTAGTTTAGTATATGAGGTTTCAATAATTGCAATACTAATTTCGCTAGGGCTAAGTGCAGTTACATGTCTTTTATCAGCAAGGAGTAGCGCAAAGAAAGCTTCTAAAATAACACCAATAGATGCTATAAGAGAAAGTTTAGATGTAAAAATAAAAGGTAAAAAAGTAAAATCTCCTAAATTTATAAAAAAATGCTTTGGAATAGGTGGAGATATAGCATATAAAAACTTGAAAAGAAATAATAAAAAATATAGAACTACAGTTGTTTCAATAGTGGTTTGCGTAGCCGTATTTATTGCGACATCTAGTTTCGTAGATTTAGCATTTAAAACTGTAAAAATGAATACAGGTGAAATAGACTATAATATATCTGTAAGAGGAAATAGTGAAAATATAGAGGATTTTTTAGGAAAATTAAATTCAATATCAAATTTTGAAAATATAAATAGATGTACAATTCAAAGAGAAATGGACATTAAAACAGATAATTTAAAACATAGCGAGGAGATGCTAGATAATTCAGATGGAAATTACATAACAATTTTCTCTATAGGAAAAGAAGAATATAGTAGATATTTAGAAGAAATCGGTTTAGATTATGAGTACTGTAGAGATAAGGCAATATTAATAAATTCTATTGTAACTAATAAATACGATGAAAAAGGAAATTCAAAAAAAGTTGAAGTAAATATATATAATAACAAGAGAGGAGATATAATTAAAGGAAACGTATTTTCAACATATGGTGATGGAGTTGAAATAGATTTAGAAATTGCTGCAATAACTAATAAAAGACCAATGGCTATGAAAAATTTATATTTTACAAATGGAATAATGATTGTAAGCGATGAATTTATGGATAAATATAAGGATGATATAAGAGAATATACAGTAATGTATATAGATTCAAATAATGCAGATAAATTACAAGACGACATTGAAGAGTATTTGTCTAACGAAAACGGATATTATATTGAGAATATTGATCAAAATATGAAATCTATGAAATCATTATATTTGTTAATAGCAATATTTCTTTATGGATTTATAGGAGTAATAGCTTTAATTGGAATAACAAATATATTTAATACTATAACAACATCAATGGAATTAAGAGCAAAAGAATTTGCAATGTTAAAATCTATAGGAATGACTAAAAAGGAATTTAATAGAATGGTAAAATTAGAAAGCGTTTTTTATGGAAGCAAATCGTTAATAATAGGAATACCAATAGGAATGCTATTATCGTACTTAATATTTAGAGCATTGAGTAAAGGTGTAGAATTTGCATACATATTACCAATAAACGGAATTTTAATTTCAATAATAGCAGTATTTGTACTTGTTTGGTCTATAATGAGATTTTCATTGAACAAAATAAACAAACAAAACATAATAGAAACCATAAGACGTGATAATATATGATGTTTACGCACCAATGAATAATAAATGTAGGGGTCGGCGTCCTCGACGACCCACACTTCGAAGGCTCATCTTAATAAACAATTTAAATTAAAATATTGACAATAAAAAATCGTTATGATATACCTATTTATATTAAATTTGAACTTATATTAAGGAGGATTTTATTATGAATTTAAGTGGAACAAAAACAGAGAAAAATTTAATGGAAGCTTTTGCAGGAGAATCACAAGCAAGAAATAAATATACATATTTCGCAAGCAAAGCAAAAAAAGAAGGATATGAACAAATTGCAGCTATATTTTTAGAAACAGCAGATAATGAAAAAGAGCATGCAAAATTATGGTTTAAATTATTAAACGGTGGAGAAGTTGGAACAACTGTAGAAAACCTAAAATCAGCAGCAGAAGGAGAAAACTTTGAATGGACAGATATGTATGATAGATTTGCAAAAGAAGCAAGAGAAGAGGGATTTGATTATATAGCTGGATTATTTGAAGGTGTAGCAAAAATAGAAAAAGAACACGAAGAAAGATATAGAAAATTATTAGACAACGTAGAAAATGGATTAGTATTCAGCAAAGACGGAGATAAAATATGGAAATGTAGAAATTGCGGACATATATGCATAGGAAAAGAAGCTCCAGAAATATGCCCAGTTTGTGCACACCCAAGAGCATACTTCGAAATAAAAGCAGAAAACTATTAATATATTATTGTAAATATAATAATGTTATGTTGTAAGGGGTGGCGTCCTCGACGACCAGGTAATACCACTGTGTCCTTTTTCTTTATACAAGGAAGTGAAAGTAATGGAACAAAATAATGATTATCATAAAGCAGTACATATTATGGAAGAATATTCTTATAATCGAATTTTTGATAAATTAATATATAAAATTCCACTAAAAGAAAGTGATATATTATATGGTATAACCTTTGTAGGTGGACCTGGATTTGGAAAAACGACAGTAGCAAAATTGCTATCCTCAAAATTAAAACTATATATTGTATCTAATGATGAGATAAGAAGATTATATGATTCATTAGGTTTCGGTGATGAAAAATATAATCATGATATAAAAAAAATGGGATACGATAGAAGAGTCTATTTGTTAAGAAATAAAACAAGTCATATACTTGATGTTAATATGGAATTTGCTTGGGAAAGGGCTGCTAACAGTTATCAAAATTATGGAGCTAAATTATTATTTATAGAATTAACTTGTAATGAAGAAGTAGTATTAAGTAGAATTGAAGATAGAAAACGAACTTTTGGCAAAACTGATAATTATTCTCGTGCTACTGAAGAAGATTACTATAGATATGTGCAATTAAAGAAGGAAAACCAAAAACAAATTCCCTCTAATATGATTTTTTATTCAATAAATACAGAAAAGAGCATTGATAAAATTGAAGAACAAATAGATTTTTTGGTACAAAAAATAGAGAGATTATTTAAAGAAGATAATATCTGTAAATAAATTTAGCAAATATATTAAGAGTGATGGTATGCTAGGTAGTAAAGACAATTTTGGAGTTATCAAATTACCAATACTAAAAGGAGGTTTATGTTATGAAATATAGATGTACAGTATGTGGATATGAACACGAATTTGAAGGGGAAATGCCAGACGACTTCATTTGCCCAATGTGTGGAGTAGGAAAAGACAAATTCGAAAAAGTAGAAGAATAATAAATTTTTATATGAGCGATTTAATCGCTCATATTTTTTGCAATATTTACTAAAAATTCTCCAAAACCCCTTGACAAAAGCAAAAAAATAGTGTAAAGTATATTAGCATTACACAGGAAGAAGGTAGTTGTTTAATATGGAAAAAAACGTAAAGGTAAGTATGCTATTAAATATATATGGCAAGCTTTTAACTGAAAAACAATATGAAACTTTAGATAACTACTATAATAGCGATTTATCTCTATCAGAAATTGCAGAAAACATGAGCATTACAAGGCAAGCTGTTAGGGATAATATAAAGAAGGGGGAAAATAAACTTTTCGAATTTGAGGAAAAGTTGGAAGTTATGAAAAGAGCATTTGAAAGGGATAAGAAAATAACCAATGTCTTATCTGAATTAACCAAACTAGAGACAAATTCATCTGATAAACAAGTTCAAAAAGTATTAAACCACATAATGCAAGAACTAAGTTGTTTAGTTTAAAATTATACGGACGACCGATGCAAAGCCCCTACGATAAATGTATTGTAAAATTGTAGGGGCGAGCATTGCTCGTCCGATACAAATGAACAACAAAAAAATGGAGGTGCTACATATGGCTTTTGAAGGACTATCATCAAGACTACAAGAAATTACAAGAAAATTAAGTGGAAAAGCTAGAATTACAGAATCAGACTTAAAAGAAGTTTTAAGAGAAGTAAAATTAGCACTTCTAGAGGCAGATGTTAACTTCAAAATAGTAAAAGAATTTATAGCTACTATTGAAGAAAAAGCATTAGGTCAAAATGTACTAAAATCATTAACACCGGGTCAACAAGTAGTAAAAATAGTAAGAGACGAAATGGTAAATTTACTAGGTGGAGAAGATAGTAAAATAAACATTACACCAAACCCACCATCAGTAATAATGCTAGTAGGTTTACAAGGTTCAGGAAAAACAACAACAGCAGGAAAACTTGCTAATCTTTTACGAAAAAAAGGTAAAAATCCATTATTAGTTGCGTGTGACGTATACAGACCTGCTGCTATAGAGCAATTAAAAGTAGTTGGCAAACAATTAAATATACCAGTGTATTCTAACGAAACAACAAAAGATGTTATTCAAATTGCAAAACAAGCAATGAATACTGCAATTTCAAAATTAAACGACATAGTAATAATAGATACAGCTGGTAGACTTCATATAGATGAAGAACTTATGCAAGAATTAAAAAATCTAAAATCAAGTGTAAAACCACACGAAATACTTCTAGTTGTAGACTCAATGACAGGTCAAGATGCTGTTAATGTTGCTACAACATTTAATGAACAATTAGGAATAGATGGAGTAGTATTAACAAAACTAGATGGAGATACTCGTGGTGGTGCTGCATTATCAGTAAAGAAGGTTACAGGAAGACCAATAAAATTTGTTGCAACTGGAGAAAAACTAAGTGATATAGAGGAATTCCACCCAGACAGAATGGCATCAAGAATACTTGGTATGGGAGATGTGCTTTCTATAATTGAAAAAGCAGAAGAGGCATTTGATGCAGAAGAGGCAAAAAAACTAGAACAAAAAATAAGAAAACAGGAATTTGATTTAAACGACTATTTAGCTCAGTTAAAGCAAATGAAAAAAATGGGTTCATTTTCTTCAATATTAAAAATGATACCAGGAATGAATAAATTAAAAGATGTAAAAGTAGACGATAAAGAATTTGTAAAAATAGAAGCAATTATATGTTCTATGACAGCAAAAGAAAGAAGAAATCCAAAATTATTAAATGCAAGTAGAAGAATAAGAATAGCAAAAGGTAGTGGAACAACAGTGCAAGCAATAAACAAATTTATGGAATCTTTTGAAATGACTCAAAAAATGGTAAAGAAAATGAAAGACCAAAAAGGAATAAGAAATGTAATGAAATCATTAAATATAGAAGATTTAAAATAATTGTATTGTGTATAATTGTGATAAAGCAATATATATAATCGTAGGGGCGAGCATTGCTCGTCCGCACAAAAATCGTTATTAAATTTTAAATATATATATCAAATTTGTAGGAGGTGAAAACAAATGGTAAAAATAAGATTACAAAGAGAAGGTGCTAAAAAGGCTCCATTCTATCACATAGTTGTTGCTGATTCTAGATCACCAAGAGATGGAAGAATAATAGAACAAATTGGAACATACAATCCAATGGTTGAACCATCTGAAATAAAATTAGATAAAGAAAAAGTAGAACAATGGATAAAAAACGGTGCTAAACCAACAGATACAGTTAAGAAATTAATTGAAAAAGCTAACTAGGAGGAACTTTAAATGAAAGACACATTAGAGCTTATAATTAAAAATTTAGTTGCAAATCCTGATGCAGTATCAATTAACGAAGTTACAGGAGAAAAATCAATTGTAATGGAAGTTAAAGTTGATAATGCAGATATGGGAAAAGTAATAGGAAAGCAAGGAAGAATTGCAAAAGCAATAAGAGAAATAGTTAGAGCTGTAGCTGCAAAAGAACAAAAAAGAGTTACAGTAGAATTTATTGATTAGGTAAATTATATGAAAGATTATTTTGAAATAGGTCAAATTGTAAACACATATGGAATAAAAGGTTTTGTAAAAGTAAATCCTTTTACAGATGATATTACAAGATTTGAAAAACTAAAAACTGTATATATCGATATAAAAGGAAATTTAAAGGAATTTACAATAGAAGAAGTAAAGTATAGCAAAAATATGGTGTTATTAAAATTTAAGGAAATACCAGATATAAACGAAGCTGAAAAATATAGAAATTACTATATAAAAATTAGCAGAGATAAAGCTAGAAAACTTCCAAAAGATACATACTTTATTGCAGATTTAATAGGGTTAGAAGTATATAACGAAAAATCTAATGAATTATTAGGTAAAGTAGACGATATATTTTCAACAGGTAGCAATGATGTATATGTTGTAAAAGATGAATTAGGAAAGCAAATACTATTACCAGGAACAAAAGAGGTAATAAAAGAAGTAGATTTAGAAAACGGTAAAATATTTGTAAACTTAATTAAAGGATTAATATAAAATGAAATTTAATGTATTAACACTTTTTCCTGAAATGTTTGAACCTATTAAAGAAAGTATACTTAAAAGAGCACAAGAAAATAATGTAATAGAAATAAACCTAATAAATATTAGAGATTTCTCTAAAAACAAACATAAAAAAGTTGATGATTATCCCTATGGAGGAGGAGCAGGTATGTTAATTAGACCAGATGTAGTCTATGATGCGTATCAGTCTATAGAAAATAAAGATACTGCAAAAGTAATTTATTTATCTCCACAAGGAAAAGTATTAACTCAAAACAAAGTAAAAGAATTAAGTAAGCAAGAAAATTTAATATTGTTATGTGGACATTATGAAGGAATAGATGAAAGAGTTCTAGAGGAAATTGTTGATGAAGAAATATCTATTGGAGATTATGTTTTAACAGGTGGAGAGATACCTGCTATGGTATTAATAGATAGTGTTAGTAGATATGTTGAAGGTGTAATAAATGCAGAATCTACAAATGAGGAATCATTTAGCAATGGATTATTAGAATATCCGCAATACACAAGACCTGAAGTATTCTTAAATAAAAAAGTTCCAGATGTCCTATTATCAGGACACCACAGCAATATTGAAAATTGGCGAAAAGAACAATCTATAAAAAACACAAAAAATAAACGTCCAGAGTTGTTAGAAAAGCAACTTTAAAATATTTAGAAAGGAGAATAGAAATGGACATAATTAAATCAATCGAACACGAACAAATGAAAAATAAAATACCAACTTTAAAAGTTGGAGATACAGTAAAAGTTCATGTTAGAGTAAAAGAAGGAAACAGAGAAAGAATACAAGTATTCGAAGGAATAATAATAAAAATTCAAGGTGGAGGAGTAAACCAAACATTTACAGTAAGAAGAATATCTTATGGTGTAGGTGTTGAAAAAACATTCTTAATTCACTCACCAATGGTAGAAAAAGTAGAAGTAACAAGAGTTGGTAAAGCAAGAAGAGCAAAATTATTCTACTTAAGAGACAGATTAGGAAAATCTGCTAAAACTAAAGAGCAAGTAGGTGCAAGAATAGAAACATTAGAAACAGTTATAAAAGAAGAAACAGCTGAAGCACCAGTTGAAGAAGCTGTAGAGGAAGTTGCAGAAGCTGAAGTAGCTGAAACAGTAGTTGAAGAAGTTGCACCAGCAGTTGAAGCTGCGCCAGAAGAAGCTCCAGCAGTAGAAACAACAGAAGTTGTAAAAGAAGAAGTTGTAGATACAGTATCAGAGGAAACAACAGAAGAAGTAAAACCAGAAGAATAATTTATAAGGTCACATGCGGAAGATTATCTGCGAAGCTGGTGCCGATTGAATAATTAATAGTGAATAGTGAATAATTATTGTAGGGTCACGCCGATGGCGTGACCTTATAAATAAGCATATTTTATACTGTAGGGAACGACGCCCTCGTCGTTCCGCAAATAAACATACACAAAAACAATTGCAAACGTTGTAGGGGTCGATGCCCACATCGACCCGAAAATAAATGTATACACAATTAAAAACACAAAAATAAAACAGCAAACCCAAAAGGTTCACTGTTTTATTTTTTGTTAGTCAACTGAAAAAATAAAGGATTGAGAAACTGATTGGAATGATTGACATTGTACACATAATGATAATACATGTAAGAAATACATTGCAGTATTTATGCTCTTTTGCAACACCATCATCAGTTGCCTCAATAGAATTTTTCTTTATAGTCCGAAGCCATTTAAGAAAATAAACAAGCATAACAATTGTAGAAACAATTGCTATAACAAGTGCTAAAGTGATAAGAATATCCTTTGCAATTGACACAACAAATACCTCCTCCAAAAATTATTTTAAACCTAAGCTGTCTCGAGACCTCCTGCAAACACGAGAATAAATTAACTTAAGTTACCAAGAGTTTAGCATAATTTTAGCAAAAAAGCAAATTTAAAAATTCAAATAATCTATTTTATAAATAAACCTATTGCAAACGTTGTAGGGAACGACGCCCTCGTCGTTCCGCAAATAAACATACACAAAAACAATTGCAAACGTTGTAGGGGATGGACTTGTGTTTCGAAGACGTTACTATACAATATAATTAATTAAAAAATAAAACAGCAAACCCAAAAGGTTTACTGTTTTATTTTTTGTTAGTCAAGTGAAGAAATCAGACATAAGCATAAGATAAGTTGCATTAATTAATATAGACATTACAAGAAAAGCAAAAACACTTATAAAACGGTACTTATTTACTTTCGTTATATTGATGGCTTCAGATTTTGCAGTTTTCTTAGATAATGTTATCCGAAGAAACTTAATCGAATAGACAAGCCAAATAAGTGTTAATATAAATACAATGCCACCTATTGTAAATCTAAAGACTTTTTCTGCTAATGACATAACAAACTCCTCCTCCAAAAATTATTTTAAACCTAAGCTGTCTCGAGACCTCCTGCAAACACGAGAATAAATTAACTTAAGATACCAAGAGTTTAGCATAATTTTAGCAAAAAAGCAAATTTAAAAATTCAAATAATCTATTTTATAAATAAACCAATTGCAAATGTTGTAGGGAACGACGCCCTCGTCGTTCCGCAAAAAAAATAAAACAGCAAACCCAAAAGGTTCACTGTTTTATTTTTTTTGTTAGTTGGCTGAAAATTTTATTCTGTCGTAAGGATGGCAGTAACTACCAAAGTCACTGCTGCAATGAGAGAAATTATACTCCATATTGAAATAACATTCTTCATTGTTTCAATTTGCTTTTTGCTAAAAGATTTCCCATTTCTCATATAGTAATCCCCTTTTATGTAAAAAAAGAGAATTACAGCAAGCGGGGAGAATGCTATTATTAGAAGTAAAATAGTTCCATTCACTAACAAATACCTCCTCCAAAAATTATTTTAAACCTAAGCTGTCTCGAGACCTCCTGTAAACACGAGAATAAATTAACTTAAGTTACCAAGAGTTTACCATAATTCTTACAAAAAAGCAAATTAAAAAATTATAGCATTTTACTTGACAAAAATCATATACTGGGGTAAGATATTAGACAATACTTAAAACAAAAGGAGAGATTCGGAAATGGAAGAAAAGGAAATTTTATTAACACAAGAAGGATATGATAATTTAGAAAAGGAACTAGAATACCTAAAAACAGAGAAAAGAACAGAGATATCAGAAAGAATAAAAGTAGCTCTAGGTTTTGGAGATTTATCTGAAAATTCTGAATATGATGAAGCAAAAAATGCACAAGCTTCAAATGAAACAAAGATAGCAGAATTAGAAAACAAATTAAGATATGCAAGAGTAATAGATGAATCTGAAATAGATACAAAAACAGTTCAAGTTGGAAATACAGTAAAAATATTAGATATGGAATTCGATGAAGAACTTGAATATACAATAGTTGGATCAACAGAAGTAGATCTAGCGCAAAACAAAATCTCAAATGAATCTCCAATAGGTTCAGCACTACTTGGAGCAAAGAAAAACCAAGTAGTAGAAGCACAAGTACCAGCAGGAGTTGTACAACTTAAAATATTAGCAATAAAGAAGTAGTATATTATATTGCCTTTTATTAAATAAAAAGAAAAGGAACATTTAAACTTAGTTTAATGTTCCTTTTCTATATAACCTCTTCCATATAACCTCCTTTGTTTAAATATTATCTGTTAATACTTACTCGAATCAACCTTAGCTCTAAAGCGATGATTGGAATAACTTATGTAACAGATTTAGAAGAGTTTTGGTTAAGTGGTAAACTTCTTTACCGGAATTAACCTTTTATAAATTTATTATACCATACTTTACATAAAATGTAAATATTTTTTGTTAAAAAAGAAAGGGCACCATTACGGTGCCCAAATACCTGCCTAGAGTTTTTTTCGTATTTGCGATAAAGTTACACTATTGGAAGTATATAACGTGTTCTAAACGTACATACGAAGCTTGACATATCTTGTGTAATCAATACTGCAGTTCCTGCAATGATGGATATGGTTATTGATATTGGAACAATAACAGGTAATCCGCAGCAAAAAGTAAAACTTATCCTACAAAGGATAAAAGTTACAATGTAGAGTGCTACAAGGTCAGCAAGGATATGCACTACAATCAGCTTAATGTCTCGTTTCCAATTCATTATGGCTGATGTACTGTTTGGGAAAAAGTCGTTGTAGCAACGAGCAGATATGATGTCAAGTACAAAAAGTGCGATTACAGAGAGACATATAAATTTTGTCGTAACTCCCAAAGCGGGAATCCGCTCTGATATAAAGTTTAAAATGTTTGCGATTGCCATTGAGATAAAGTTCATAAGTAAAACATCCTTTCTTTAATTGTGGCAGGTATAACTTTAAACATATTTATTATACCATAAAAATATGTTTTTTGCAAAAAAATAGCTGTTGCATTGCAACAGCTGGGAATTGCCTTCTTAGATCAATTGTTTTTGTTCTTCGTTATGAAATCGATAAAAGTAGAGCTTAAAAACAAGATAATTATCAATAACGAAGCACCTGAAACGAAAATCCTATTGTCTGAAACAAAATGAGCTATAGTATCAAGAATTCTCTCAAGCATGTTTAACATCCTTTCTTTGGTTGGCAATTTTTGAATTTTATAATTTAATTATAGCATAATATAGGACTTTTTTCAAATACTAGTAATGAATATTAGAACATAGGGGCGCAAGTATGCGCTCCTACGATATGCATTATATCAAGCCAAAAGGCTATTTTCCTTATGTAATAAGAAAATAGGTATTGCAAAGTAATTTATATAGTGATAAAATAAACACAATTTAAAAGGGAGTAGCTTATAAATTACTAATCAACAATCTCGAAAAATTTTTCTGGTTAGTGACCTAAAATGGTGAGCAAGACTTTTAAAGAGACTTGATGAATACATCTGGTTGGTTTCTTTAATGGTCTTATTTTTGTATAAAGGAGAGTGTTTTTTAGTGGCAGAAAATTGGTTTAACAAATCAGTAGAAGAAACGAGTTCATTTTTGAAAGTAGATTTAACGGCTGGTTTAAGTAGTGAAGAAGTTTCAAATAGAAGAGAAAAATATGGATTAAATGAATTAAAGGCAGGAAAAAAGAAAAGTCTATTACAAAAATTTCTAGCACAATTTAAGGATTTTATGATAATTGTACTTATAATTTCAGCAGTAGTTTCTGGAATTGTTGGAATAAGTGAAGGAGAAGGAATTACAGATACAATAATAATTTTAATAGTTATTCTAGTAAATGCAATTATAGGGGTAGCTCAAGAAAGTAAAGCAGAAAAATCACTAGAGGCATTACAAAAACTAAGTAGTAATGCAGCTAAGGTCATAAGAAATGGTAGTTTACAAGTTGTACCATCTAAAGAACTTGTTCCAGGAGATATTGTTGTATTAGAAACAGGAGATTCAATACCAGCAGATATAAGATTAATAGAAAGTTTTAATTTAAAAGTGCAAGAATCTGCATTAACAGGAGAATCTGTACCAGTTGAAAAAAATTCAAACATAATTGAACAAAAAGAAGTTGGAATTGGTGATAGAGTAAATATGTTATTTTCATCAAGTTTAATAACATATGGTAGAGGAAAAGGAATTGTTGTTGAAACTGCTATGGATACTGAAGTTGGTAAAATTGCAGGAATGATAAACTCTACAACAGATACACAAACGCCATTACAAACTAAATTAGATAAATTAGGAAAAACATTAGGAATAGCAGCCCTAATTATATGTGCTATAATATTTGCAATAGGCTTAGTATATGGAAAAGAGCCAATTCATATGTTTATGACAGCAGTAAGTTTAGCAGTTGCAGCAATACCAGAGGGGTTACCAGCAGTATCAACAATAGTTCTTGCAATTGGTGTTCAAAGAATGGTAAAAAGGAATGCTATTGTAAAGAAATTGCCAGCAGTTGAAACTTTAGGAAGTGCAACAGTAATTTGTTCAGACAAAACTGGAACTTTAACACAAAATAAAATGACAGTAGAAAAAATATTCTATAATAACAAATTATTAGATGTTTCAGAAGATTTAGCAAAAAAGGAAGACACAGACTTAACAAAATTGATATATGCAAGTATGCTATGTAATGATACACAAATATCTGAAGGAAATAAACTTACTGGAGACCCAACAGAAACAGCTTTAATAGATTTAGGATTTAAATTAGATTTTGACCCAAGTATATATGGAGCAATGCCAAGAGTTGCAGAGATACCTTTTGATTCAGATAGAAAATTAATGACAACTGTACATGATGTAAATGGAAAATATATAGTATATACAAAAGGTGCAGTGGACGAATTATTAAAAAGATGTAATAGATATTTGTATAACACAGAAGTAAAAACAGATTTAGATAAATATAGAGTAAGTATTAGTGAAGAAAATGAGCAAATGGCTAAAAACGCTTTAAGAGTTTTGGCTATGGCTTATAAAGAATTAGACCACAAACCAACTAAAGAAGAAATAAATTCACTAGAATCAGAATTAATATATATTGGTATGGTTGGAATGATAGACCCACCAAGACTTGAAGCAAAAGAAGCAGTAAAAAAATGTAGAGAAGCTGGAATAAAACCAGTTATGATTACAGGAGACCACAAAATAACAGCTATAGCAATAGCAAAATCTTTAGGAATATTAGAGGATGAAACAGAGGCTATATCAGGTAGCGAATTAGAAAAGATGACAGACGAAGAGCTTACGAAAAACGTAAGAAAATATGCAGTATATGCAAGGGTATCGCCTGAACACAAAGTAAGAATAGTAAAAGCATGGCAAGCAAATGGAGAAGTTGTTGCAATGACAGGCGATGGTGTAAATGATGCCCCTGCACTAAAAACATCAGACATAGGTTGCGCTATGGGAATAGTTGGAACAGATGTTGCAAAAGAGGCAGCAGATGTAATATTAACAGACGATAACTTCGCAACAGTAGTATCAGCAGTAGAAGAGGGAAGAAGAATATACGATAATATTTTAAAAGCTATACAATTCCTATTATCAAGCAATGTTGGTGAAATAATAACTTTATTTGTAGCAATTCTAATAACTCCATTACTTGCAAAATGGTTTGGAATTGTGGATATTACAGGACTAGAGCCATTACTTCCAATACACATATTATGGATAAATTTAGTAACAGATTCGCTACCAGCTCTAGCTTTAGCAGTTGACCCAGCAGCAAAAGATGTTATGAAAAGGAAACCTATAAAGCCGGGCAAAGGCATATTTACAGGTGGAATGACCAGAAGAATAATATATCAAGGTCTTATGATAGGAACAATCACATTATTAGCGTTTGCATTAGGTTTATCAACACCAAATGTAAGTGAAGAGTCAAAAATACAAATAGGTCAAACAATGGCATTTTGCGTGTTAGCTTTGTCACAATTAGTTCATGTATTTAATGTTAGGGATAATAAAAGATCTATATTTAAAACAGGAATATTTAATAACAAAATGTTAATATTAGCAACATTAGCATCTGCAAGCTTAATGTTTGTTATATTATTTATTCCAGCATTAAGAAATTTATTTGGACTAGCAATGTTACCAACAATGCATATTGTAGAAACCGTTGCTCTAGTATTTGCACCAATTTTAATAGTAGAATTAGCAAAATTATTTAGATTAAACACAACAAAAGATGAATAAGAAATATTGATTTGTAGGAGGAAAAGATGTCAGATACAATAGAAGAAAAATTAGAATATATAGGATTAAACTTAAACAAAATACCAAAATTCTTAAAAGAATTTACTCCATTAGACTTTAGAACATCAAAAATAAAAGAAGACAACAAACACATAGTGTATAAATATATTCCTATTAATAAAATTCAAATATTAATTACACCAAAAAATAGATTAGATGACATTGAAGAAAAATATGCAAAAGCAGCCCCTATAATTGCTTATTTAGACCCTAAAACACAAGAAGATATAGAAAGACACGCAAAATTTCTTTCTATGGTAAAACAAGTTTCAGTAGAAGAAATAGAAGATGCTGTAAAAGAACAAAAAAAATTAGATAAAAAAATACCTTTTGAAATAAAATACGATAAAAGTTATGAATGGCAAATATATTATTCTGAAAACTCAAATCAATATTTTATGATGGTACCAAGTGAAGATTATGAGTATGCTAAATTATTTTTACTTTTAAAAATGCAAATAGAATTTAGCAAGAGCAAAGCAAAAAAAGTACCTCAGATATTTGTACCGGTAAACTATGTCGATTATTCAGAAACAATTTTAAAAAAATCTGAAATAAAAGATATAGAAAATTATTTATGGCTATTTACTAAAGATTGGACCAATATATATGAAGTATATGATAAAGAAGGTAATATGTCATTACAAATAGTTGGTAAAACTAATGTATACGAAAATATTAAAAGTAAATATAAAATTACTTTATCTACCAAAGATGAAGCAATAGCTTTTTATCAATACCTAAAAGCCTTATTCATACTTCAAACGGAATTATCTATGCATTATAAATTTAAAACACAAATAAATTCTAAAAGTGAGTTAGAATTTTACTATAATAATACAAAAATAAAATATGATAATCTATCTAAATTTATAGAAGATGAGTATATTAAACTTCAAAAGCAAGAGGAAAAGAATAAAAAGCAAATTCAAAAGCAACAAGAGGAGCTTACTAAATTAAAAGAATTAGCAAAACAAAAGGAAAATGAATATTTAGATAAACAAAGACAAATTGCATTATACCTAGAATGTAAAAAAACATTTTTTGGAAAAGTAAAATACTTCTTCAAACACAAAAAAACACTTACAAAAACTACAAACAAAAATACCAAAAATGATATTGTAGATATTGTAGGGGTCGGCGTCCCCGACGACCCGTATACATCAACAACCAACCAAAACGACAAACCATACTATACAATAGAAGATTTAGTAACTTTATACTACATAGCAGATAAAACAACAAAGCAATTAAACAATACAAATCTGGATATAGATGCATTAAATAATAAAATTACCAATTTAGAATTAAAGGTAAAAAATGCTTGCCTTTACATAGAAGAAATAGATAAGCACAAAAAAAGTATTTTTGAATTCTGGAAATTTGCAAACAAAGACGAACAAAAAGCATTAGAAGTGGGAAGTGGAGAAAATAAAAATTCAAAAAAGCAAATAAAAAAGGTATTTAAGTATGAATTTGATTTTGAAGATTTAGCACTTCAAATGGATAAAAAACAAAGAATAAAGTTGTCTAAAGTAGAACAAGATAGTGTATATATAGCAACAACTAACTTAATAGATACAATAAACAATATAGATATAGCTGAAAGTTCATTAGAAAATTTAAAAAAGCAACAGGATGAAAACATAAAAGTATACAACTTCCAAGAATTTGATATATTTGGTAATATGCAAGAAAACATAGCTAAAACTAAAAATCTAGGGAATCAAAAGCATAGAGAAAACAAGAAGGATGCTTTGAAAATTCTAGGAATAACTAAAAATACAACATTAGAAGAGTACATAAATAAAATTAATGAGATAAAAAATAATTTAAATGAAAGTTTCAAAAAAATAAAATCAAAATACGATATGAGCATATATGTGGTATCAGATACAGATGAAATACTAAAAAATGAATATTGCAAATACTATATAAATCTAGAAGATGCATTAAAGTCAAGTAATCTTAATTCAAAGGAAATAAAAGTATGCAAATTAAATTTATTAGAAAATATGCCATTAATATATTGTAGTAATATAATATTTTACGATAATTTTAACAAAACACTACCAGAAGGAATGCACGAAGAAGAAACAGTATTGTTAAAAAACACAATGTACGAATTCGAGCAAAGCCAGAAACAAGAATTCAAAACAAATATGTATTTTGAAAATGAAGAAACTACAAAAGTAAGAAAAGTAATTGTAAATGAATATGAGCTAAAATTATGTAAGGAAAACAAATAAAATATCATTGACATTAATAACCTAAAAATATATAATAAAATAAGCTAAAAGTATAGGGTGCAATAGTATTGTACCCTATATTTATGGAATAGAAAAATTTAACTTTGTAGGGGCAGCACGTTTAAAGGGAATACCCGTACCTTGCGACACCACTGTGCCCATTTTTATAAGGAGATAAATAAAAATGAATTTACCAAATAAACTTACAATATTTAGAATTATATTAGTACCAATAATGGTTGCAATTCCGTTTTTCAACATACAAGAAAGTATTTTTTGTATACCAGTTGAATTTTGGATTATGAATTTAATATTTATAATAGCTTCAATTACAGATAAATTAGATGGTCAAATTGCAAGAAAAAGGAATTTAATTACTACTTTTGGAAAGTTTTTAGACCCATTGGCAGATAAGATATTAGTTTTATCTGCAATGATGATATTAGTAGAAAAGAATTTATTACCTTCTATTATTCCAATAATAGTTATAGCACGTGAATTTATGGTTTCAGGATATAGATTAGTTGCAGTACAAAAGCAAGGAGATGTAATTGCAGCAAGCTTTTGGGGAAAGTTAAAAACAGTAACTCAGATGATAGCAATTATTTTAGCATTTATAAATATTAATAATACTAATATTTTTGGGAATTTTATTAATGGAAACTTAAGCGGAATAGAATTAATTGTAAATATCCTAACAACAGCACTTATGGTTGCTTCAACTATTGCAACAATTTTTTCTGGTTGGGATTATTTGAAAAATAGCAAAGATTTATTTAAAGATTAAAGATTTTATAAAATAGGATTAATAAATAGAAAATATAATAAAAAATAAAATTCCTCGGCTACATTACAAAATTTAAGAAATTCTAATTTGATTTTATGGCACCCTTTCAAGGCAAGCTTGAACATTTTCCATAAAATCTGCATAAGAATTTCTAAAATTTCTCCATTTGCATTCGTCATTTTATTTTTTATTATATTTTCTATAATTAATAATTGCCTACAAAACATATTGCAAACACTGTAGGGACGCCGCTTGCCTAACGGCAAGAATGAATAGTGAATAATTAATGGTGAATAATGGTATGTAGGGAACGACGCCCTCGTCGTTCCGAAGACATCACTGTGCCATTTCCTAAAATTAATAGAACAAGAGGTGTTAATGATGGATAAAGCAAGTGCAGAGAAAAGAATAAAGGAATTAAGGGATTTAACGGAAGTTTATGCAAAAAAGTATTACGATGATGATGCACCAGAAATAAGCGATTTTGAATATGATATGTTAATGAACGAACTTAAAAATCTAGAAAAGCAATTTCCAGAATTAATAACCAGAGATTCGTTAACTCAAAAAGTAGGAGGAACAGTAAAAGAAGGCTTTAGCAAGGTTGAACACGAAGTTCCTTTACAAAGTTTACAGGATGTATTTTCAATTGAAGAAGTAGAAGAGTTTGATGTAAGAATGAAGAAGCTTGCAGCAGAGAATAACAAAAAAGTATCTTATGTTGTAGAAACTAAAATAGATGGATTATCAGTGTCTTTAGAGTATAAAAATGGAGTATTTGTAAGAGGAGCAACAAGAGGAAATGGTCAAATTGGAGAAGATATTACAAATAACTTAAAAACAATAAAATCAATACCTCAAAAATTAAATCAAAATATGGATATAACTGTACGTGGAGAGGTATTTATTGGTAAAGAAGAATTTGAAAAGTTAAATGAAGAAAGAGAAGTATTAGAAGAACCATTATTTGCAAATGCAAGAAATGCCGCAGCAGGTTCTCTAAGACAGTTAGATAGTAAAATTACTGCTAAAAGACCATTAGATATATTTATATTTAATGTTCAAAAATGCGATTCTAAACAGTTTAAAACCCATCACGAAGCATTAGAGTTTCTAACAAAGTTAGGATTTAACGTTATACCTGTAAGAGCGTATTGTAAAAATATAAAAGAGGCAATAGAAGAAATAAATAAAATTGGAGAAAAAAGAGAAGAATTAAAATTTGGAATAGATGGAGCAGTAATTAAAATAGATGATTTAGACTTTAGAGCAGTGCTTGGAAGTACAACAAAAGTACCAAGATGGGCAGTAGCATATAAATATCCACCAGAGAAAAAGGAAACAAAGTTAAAAGATATTATATGCCAAGTTGGAAGAACACGGAGCAATAACTCCAATGGCAATACTAGAGCCAGTTAAGGTTGCTGGGTCAACAATATCTAAAACAACTCTTCATAATGAGGATTTTATAACAGAAAAGGATTTAAAAATAGGAGATACAGTAGTAATTCAAAAGGCTGGAGATGTTATACCAGAAGTTGTAGAGGTAGTTAAGGAAAAGAGAACTGGAGAAGAAATTGAATTTTCAATGCCAGAAGTTTGCCCAGTATGTGGTGCTCCTGCAATTAGAGAGCAAGGAGAAGCTGTTAGAAGATGTATTAATATTGAGTGTAGTGCTGTATTACAAAGAAGTATAGTTCATTTTGTATCTAAAGAAGGAATGGACATAACGGGCTTAGGTTATTCTATAATAGAGCAACTTATCGAAAAAGGACTAATAACAGATATAGCAGATATATATAAATTAAAATTAGAAGATATTGCATCACTTAAAAAGGACGGGAAAAAATTTGCATCAAACTTAATAGAAGCCATAGAAAAAAGCAAACAAAATGATTTATCAAAGCTTATAACAGCATTAGGAATAAGACACATTGGTGGAAAATCTGCAAAGATTTTAGCTAAGAAATATAAAACAATGAATAAACTAATGAATGCTACTTTTGAGGAATTGAGCTATATGGAAGATATAGGAGAAATAAGCGCAAATTCAATAAGAACATTTTTTATGGAGGAGAGAAATAGAAATTTAATAGAAGAATTAAAAAAATCTGGTGTAAATATGAAATATATTGAAGATGAAACAGCAGATGACAGATTTTTTGGAAAAAGCTTTGTATTAACAGGAGCATTGGAAAAATACACAAGGGACGAAGCTACAGAAATTATAGAAAAATTTGGAGGAAAAACAACAGGAGCAGTATCTAAAAAAACAGACTATGTGTTAGCTGGAGCTGATGCAGGAAGCAAGCTTACGAAAGCCCAAAATTTGGGAATAACAGTGATTAATGAAGAGGAATTCGACAGTATGATAAAAAAATTGTAGGGGTCGGCGTCCTCGACGACCCGGTTCTACAAAGACAGACTGTATAACGAAAGGAAAATTTATGGAAGAATACACATTTGAAAGATTATGGTACGAATTAAGTCAAGGATACCAAATACAATACACATATATGGATAATAGATATCAATTATCTAGAGTAGCTAAAAATTGCTATTCACAAGAATTATTAACAATAAAAGAAAAAAGCCCACACCCAAGATTTGCAATGCTAACATTAAAAAGAGTAAAAGAATTATTTCCTTATATGGAAAACATAGAATACAGAGTAGGACTGTAGGAGCGCATGATTGCGCCCAATGAATAATCGTAGGGGCACCGTTTGAGGGAATACCCGTTAGGTTATGACACCACTGTGCCCTATTAATTAATAGTGAAGAGTGAATAATTATTGTAGGGGTCGGCGTCCCCGACGACCCGTCCCCAAAGAAATACACGAAAGGAATGGTTGTTATATGAAAGTTGCAATTGGTCAAGATAGCCACGCGTTTGATTTTGGAACTAAAGATAAAAAATTTATATTAGGTGGAGTTGTATTTGATGGAGTTGGTCCACTAAAAGGAAATAGTGATACAGATGTTGTGCTTCACGCGGTTACAAATGCAGTTTCTGGAATAACAGGAAAAAACATTTTAGGAAAAATTTCAGATGAAATGTGTAAAAATGGAATAAAGGATAGCAAAGTATATTTGCAAGAAGCATTAAAATACTTAAATGAAAAAATAGTACATTTATCTATTGCTATAGAATGTAAAACACCTAAAATAGAGCCTAAAAGAGAAGAAATGGTAAAAAGTATTGCAAAAATTTTAAATATTAACGAAAACCAAATAGGAATTACAGCAACTACAGGAGAAGGACTAACTGAATTTGGAAAGGGAAATGGAGTAAGTGTATTTGCATGTATAACAGTAGAATAGGAACCGTATTTATAAAGGCAAGAGCTAAAATAAATTTGAATTTACAAGTACTAGAAAAAAGAGAAGATAACTATCATAATTTAGAATCTGTATTTCAAAAAATAAATTTATATGACGAGTTATTTGTAAGCAAATGTGAACAAGATGAATTAATAATAAATTCAAATATAAAAGAGTTAGAAAACAAAGAAAATATAATATACAAAGCATATATAAAACTAAAAGAAAAATACAGTTGGATAAAAGGTGTAACCGTAAAATTAAACAAAAAAATACCAATGCAAGCAGGATTAGCAGGTGGGAGTACAGACTGCGCAGCATTTATTTTAGCAATGAATAAATTATATAAATTAAATATGACTAAACTAGAGATTGAAAAACTTGGTGCAAGCTTGGGTGCAGATGTTGTTCCTTGCCTTTACAATACAGCTGTTAAGGCAAACGGAATAGGAGATAAAATAACTAAAATTAATACAGATTTTTTATATTATATTTTAGTCATAAAGCCTAATTTATCATTTTGCACAAAAGAAATGTATAAAAAGATAGATAGTAATAATAAAAACATAAAACAAGATCTAAAAAGCACAGATAATATAATTAAAGCATTGCAAACGAGCAATATTGAATTACTTTCTGATAACTTATATAATACCTTTGAAGAAGTTGTTCGGAGAAGAAATACATATATTAAAAAAAGAATTAATAGATAATGGCGCAGTAGGAGCGTTAATGACAGGTTCTCGGGTCATGTGTATATGGAATATTTAAAAATAGAGATGAAATAAGAAAAGCATATAGCAGTTTAAAAGAAAGCTATGAGATTTATTTAACTACATCATATAATAACTATAGAAGGAGTTTATTATGATAGATAAAAAAACAGTTACAGCAGTAATATTAGTTGCAGGAAATAGTACAAGATATGGACAAAATAGAAACAAAAATTTTGAAATGCTAAATGGAAAAATGGTATTAGAATACAGCTTAAACGCTTTTAATACAAATAATTATATAGATAATATAATTATTGTTTCTAAAGAAGATGAAAAAGAAATAGTAGAGAAAATATTAGAAAAACAAAGTTTGCAAAAAGAAGTAACAGTTGTTGTAGGAGGAAAAACAAGGCAAGAATCAGTATATAATGCAATATCTACTACAACTTCTGATATTGCGATAATACACGACGGAGCAAGACCTATGATAAAGCAAAAGTACATAAACGACTGCGTAGAAGCAATGGAAACTATAAAAGGTGCAACAATTGGAGTAAAAAGCAAAGATACAATTAAAATAACAGATGAAAACAACTTTGTTATAGAAACTACAAAAAGAGCAAATACGTGGATAATTCAAACACCTCAATGCTTTGATAGAGAGATTTTATTAAGCTTGCATAACAAATATAAAAATGAAGAATGTACAGATGACTGTATGATATTAGAAAAGGGCGATTATAAAGTAAAAATATTAGAGGGAGATTACACCAATATAAAAATAACAACCTATGAAGACATAAATATAGTAGACGAATTAATAAAGGAAGATTAATATTGTATTAGAAGAGGAAAGAGTATGAGTATTGAATTAAAGAAGCATAATGCAGAAGCATATGAAAAGGTAGTAGAAGCATTTAATAGTGATAATAAAACAGCAGTTATTCATCCAACTGGAACAGGTAAATCATATATTGCATTAAAACTAATTGAAGAAAATCTTGATAAAAGAGTTTTATATTTAGCACCTGGGAATCCTATATTATATCAACTTAAAGAAAATATAATAGCTTCAGAAGGAAAAATGTTTAGAAATTTAAAAAGAATGACATATCAAAAACTAAGTTCATTACCAATTGAAGAACTAAGACAGTTAGATTTTGATATAATAGTTTTAGATGAATTTCATCATTGTGGTTCTCCAGTATGGGGAAAAGCTGTTCAAGAGTTAATAGATAATAATAGTACTTCAAAGGTTTTAGGATTATCTGCAACACCAATAAGGTATTTTGATGGTAATGTAGATATGGCAGAAAAATTATTTGGGAACAATATTGCTTCAGAGATGTCTTTTGAGGAAGCAATTGAACAAGGAATTCTTCCAAGATTTGATTATGTAAGTTCTATATATGGGTATGAAGCAAGTTTAGAAAAATTAAAAGAAGATGATTTTGAAAATATACCTGAGGATAAAAGTGACGAAGTTAATAAATTATATAATGAGTTAAAAGAAAATCTAGAAAAAAATGCTTCACAACTTCCAACTATATTAAGTAAATATATGGTAAACAAAAATGGGAAATATATAGTATATTGCAAAAATATAGAAGATTTAGAAAGAAAAGTTAATGAAGCACAAGAGTTATTTTCAAATGTAAATCCTAATATTCAAATATTTAAAGTATCTTCTATAGACGATAGAAAAGTTACAAAAAGAGAATTAGAACAATTTAAAAGTGTAGATTCTATGGATACTTTAAAATTAATGTTTTCGGTTAATATGTTAAATGAGGGTTATCATTTACCAGATGTAGATGGAGTTATTATGATGAGACCTACAATGTCTCCTACAATATATCAACAACAAATGGGAAGAGCTTTAACAGTTGGAAATAAAGAAGACAAAAGGCCAGTAATAATAGATTTAGTGGATAATTTTGATTCTATAAAAATTATAGAAGATTTTTATGAAAAAATGAGACAATATAGTTTAAGTGATGGAAATAAAGAAAAATCTAATGAAACTAAAAAAACAAAAATACAAGTATATGATTATACAGAAAATATTAATGAAATTATTAGAAAAATAGAATATTTAACATCAAGAGAGAAAATATCTAAAAAGGTTAACAGATTAGCAGACTTTTGCAAAAATAATCCTGTATTATGGATAAGTGGAGATGATTTTTTAAATAGTATTGAAGATGAAACAGAAAGAAAAAATTTAGAAGAGCAATTAGAACAGGCGTTAGTAGATTATAGCTATATAGCTAATAGGGACAGTAGAGGAAAATTAAGCAATGAACACATAGAGATATTAAGAGAAGCAGGTGTTGGAAGAAAGTTTGGATATAAAAAGGAAATTGAAGATATAGCAAGTAGGTATAGCTATGATGATATAAAAGATTTTAAAAAATTTTTATACTGTGCATGTGCTGAATATGGTAGTATAGATAATTTTAGGCAACATTATATTAGGGAGCTTTGTAATGGTGGAGATAACAAATATAGCGTGGGAAATGTTTTAAATAGATATGTGAATAATATAAAAGGTTTAGATAAGTATTTCATAACGAATTTTGATATATCAAGTCCAAATTTTCAAAATGAAGATAACAGAGGATATACATTAATTTGGGAAGAATTAAAAGAAAAGTTAGAGCATAAGCGGAGTAATATTTGATAAAGAAAAATTAGAGGAAAAAGTTGAAGGACTAAGGGATGTACACCAAGATGTTCTGAAATTACGATTTGGAGTAAGAGATGGCATAATGCATACTGCAAGAGAAATTGGAAAAGAACATGGAATTACTGGAGCAGGTGCTGGAGTAAGAAAGAAGGATGCTTTCAAGAAATTACGAGCTAGAGTTAGAAATGATCCAGATTTTTTAATAAAACCAGATATAGAAAAAGCATTTATAGAAAGATATTTTGAGTATCATGACATTTTTGCAGATGCTAAATCAACCGAATTAGATGAAGCAGTAAAAAAAGAATTACAAATCATATTAGATAGTAAAGAATTAAAAACTGATGATGTAAATGTAGAGAGAAGTAAAGAGGAAGAAGAAAAAACAGATACTAATGAAGAATTAGAAGTTGCTACACAAGAATTAAAAAGTAGTGTTGAAGAGGAAAAAAGGAGATTAGAACTAAAAGATTTGAATTTATCAGCAAGAAGTTATAATGCTTTAAATAATAGTTTTAGAGTTTTGATTGAAAATGTTGGAGATATAATTGATTTAGAAGAGGAAGATTTTTGGAAAATAAGAAATTTAGGTCAAAAATCTGCACAAGAAATAATTGCTAAAATCCATTCGTTAGGTTTAAAAATGAAATGGGAAGAAGATAGACAATTGCCTAACATAGAAGAAAATATAATAATGTCAGATGAAAAATCAAAAACAGGTATATCAATAATTGAATTAAATTTATCACAACGTTCTTTTAATTGCTTATCTAGGGCTGGAATCGATAATATAGATGATGTAATCAATTTAGAAGAGAAAAGATTTAGAGAAATAAGAAATTTAGGAGAAAAATCTGCTCAAGAAATAATTGATGAAGTTCATTCATTAGGATTAAAGATGAAGTGGGAAAAAGACGAAGAAGAAAAATGTGATACTGATGCAGAATTAGAGAGTTCTATACAACAATTAAAAACTGCATATTCAGATTTGAAAGATAAAGAAGAAGAGTATGAAGAATTAAAACAACAATTGAAAGATAGTAGAGAAAATCAAAAAAGTAATGATGAAAATCGAAATACAGTAAACCAAGAAGCTGCAAGAAAAGGAAAAGACGACGATGGACCATCTTTTGAAGAACTATAAATGGAGGATAAAATGAAAAGTGAAAAGTCTTTAATTAAAGTTAATGATAATATTTTTTCAAGATTTTTTCGGAGCAATAAAAAGTTTTTTTCTAAGAAATAGAAAAAAAGAATTTGAAAAAATAGAAGAGATTTCTAAACCTAATGAAAATACACCTTTAGACGATTTAGAAATATTAAAAGATGTTATAAATGGAAAAGTAGAAATAAAAGATTTAGATATAGATTTAGAGAAAAGATTAATTGCATTATGTAATAATAGAATTAAAGAAATAAATAAAAAGATTATGGCTAAGGACTTTGAAATTGCTAAATTAAAAAAGCAAATTTCTAATTAGGAATTATAAGAGCACAAAAAAGACATTATCTACCGTAGGAGCTTAGTAAGTAACGTGCCCTAAAACAGAAATTCATAAAGGACACGCCACGACTAAGCCCCTACAAAAAATATTGCAAACGTTGTAGGGGTCGGACTCTAAGTCGACCCGTATGGCGAAGCCACTTTTATTAAAAAGAAATATAATAAAAGGAGAACAAAACGTATGAAGCTAGTTATACAAAGAGTAGCAAACGCAGAAGTTAAAATAGAAGGAAAAACAGTAGGAGAAATTCAAAAGGGATTTTTGGTGCTTGTTGGAATAAAACAAGGAGATACTAGGGAACAAGCAGATTTTCTGATAAAAAAATTATGTAATTTAAGAGTTTTTGAAGATGAGTTTAATAAAATGAATTTATCTGTAAAAGACGTAAATGGAAAACTATTGATAGTTTCCCAATTTACTTTATATGCAGACTGCAAAAAAGGAAACAGACCAAGCTTTATAGAAGCAGAAAGACCAGAAATTGCAGAAAGCCTATACGAATATTTTAAGCAGGGTTGCAAAAATGAGGGAATAGAGGTAGAGTCTGGAATTTTTGGAGCAGATATGAAAGTATCTTTAATAAATGATGGGCCAGTAACAATTGTAATAGAAGCATAACTACACATACAAGGTTTTATAATTCGTATAAACTACCATTCCAGGTTTTGCAGAATTTGGTTTCTTTACAAATTTTATTAAACAATAATCTACAGGCACATTAGAAGATAATTTTGCTTTACTGTGCTTTGCAGCGAGTTTTGCACATTGAAAAATAGTGTTTTCGTCTACTTCTTTTCCTTCTGTTCTTAAAATAACATGACTTCCATGAATTCCTTGTGTATGAAACCAATAATCTTCTTTAGAAGCGATTTTTAAAGTAAGCTCATCATTTTGACGATTATTTTTTCCAACTAAAACAGTAAATTCGTTAATTTCATATTTTAATAAATTATCTTTAGAAGTTTCCTTTTTACCATTTTTCTGTTTTACATTTTTGTTACCTTTAGAAGTTATTAAATTTTCTGAAATTTCGTCAAATATATCTTCTAAATCATGTATGGACCTAGCATTTTCAATAGAAAAAACAATACTTTCAATATAATTTAATTCTTTTTCAGTTTCCTTTTTTTGAATAGATACAATTTCTAAAGTATTTTTTAGTTTGTTATATTTTTTAAAATATTTTTCTGCATTTTTATTAGGTGAAATAGATTTATCCATCGGAATAGTTATAGGAGAGTTATTATCATAGTAATTTTCAAGAGTTGCACTTTCAGTATTATCTTTTAATCTATATAGATTAGAAGTTATTAATTCTCCATATACCTTATATTCGTTCATTTTGCTACATTCATTAAGTTTATTATTTATATTATCTAGCTTTTTAGTAGACTTTTTAAGTGCGGATAAAACAACTTTTAAAATGTCATTTCTAAAGCTTTTAAAAGAATTATCTGTTTCTTTATTATAGTAGTAGTCATCAATAAAAAAGTTGATTTTTAAAGGTTCATCATTTGTTCCAGAAAAATCAATAACATAATCATTATTAGTTTTTATGCAAGTTAAAGAGTTAGTTTCTATACCAGAAATAATATTTTTTATAAATTCAAATGAAGCTTTTAAATTATTATTATTATTTTCTAAAACATATTGAATAAAAGGACGACAAAGTCCATTAAAGGAATCAGATATTTTCTTATCTAATGGTTCATTAGTAGTTATAGAAGATAAACATAAATTAAATTCATCAAAAGAGTTTATATTTAAAATACTATTTTTAGTATTAGTTGGTAATTCATAAACTCTAGCAGGCATGATTTCTCTATTGCAACTAATATGTTTAATTGCGTCAATAATAACATTATTATTATTGGTTAGAATAATATTGCTACAGCTTCCAATAATTTCAATATATAGCTTTTTTGTAATCTTATCGTTTAACTCGTTATAGCATTCAAAATTAATTTCTACAATTCTATCTAAATCAAAACTAGAAATAGAAATAATTCTTGCGCCAATTAAATGTTTTCTAAGTAACATACAAAAGTTAGGTGCATTCATAGGATTAGGTTTAGAATGTGTAGTTAAATTAAGTCTGCAAGTGCTAGGATTAATACATACGTGTAGGCAATAGTTAATACCAGAATTATATAAGCCTAGCATAAGGTCATTTTTTGTAGGTTCAAAAATTTTATTAACTTTTGAATTTATAATTGATTTATTTAGTTCAGAAACAATGCATTTTGTAACGATTCCATCGAACGCCATAAAAACCTCCTATAATTAATCTAAAAGAATTATATATTAAAAACATAGTATAATCAACAAAAAATATATAAAAAAACGTGAAAGTTATTGACATATAAGGATATTATCAATATAATAAGACAAAAGCATAAAAAACATCAAAGGAGCATAAAGAAAAATGTTAAAAAACAACTTAATTTACTATAATAAAAACTTTGAAAGTAAAACTGATGAAGAAATAGCTATGCTTGCTAAAGCGGGGGAAGAGAACGCTTTAGAATATCTATTAGTAAAATATAAAGATTTAGTTAATGGAAAAGTGAATAAATATTTTATAATAGGTGCAGAAAAAGAAGATATAGTTCAAGAAGGAATGATAGGGCTATATAAAGCTATTAAATGCTTTGATAATGAAAAACAAAATTCATTTAAAACATTTGCTAATTTGTGTATAGAAAGGCAGTTAATAACTGCAATAAAAACATCTACACGACAAAAGCATATGGCGCTAAATTCATATTTATCGCTAAATATGTCTGCATATGATGATGACGAGGATACTTCTTTAATGGAGGTATTTAATTCAAATACAGTAGAAGACCCATTAGATACAATAACTAAAAAAGAGTATTATAAATTTGTAGAAACAAAAATAGATAAAACACTTAGTGATTTTGAAAAGCAGGTATTGCAAAGATTTGCAGCAGGAGATAGTTACGTTAAAATAGCAGAAAAGCTAGATGCACCAGTTAAATCTGTAGATAATGCAATACAAAGGATTAGAAAAAAGGCAATTAAGAATATCTCTGAAGAATAGAATTGTAGGGAACGACTTCCAAAGTCGTTCCGCATATATTTTATGCTTTCATAGCTCAGTTGGTAGAGCACTACCTTGGTAAGGTAGAGGTCGCGGGTTCGATTCCCGCTGTAAGCTCCAGAACATTTTAGAGAATTTAAAAAAGGGAATCGAAAAGGAATGGAGTCGAGTTTTGACCTTTGTAGTAATCTATGGTATAATAATAAATGACTTTTATTAGTCGTTCGGCCATAACAAAATGAAAATTCGAGGAGGAATCTTAGATGGCAACAATGGTATCTTTTGAAAGATTTTCAGAAGATGAAAACTCTATGGCGATTTTTCGGGTAAACGCAACTGATGAGTTGATGTATGTTGAAAACTTCGAAAACGGCATTGTCACAATGTGGAATGCAGAAAAGGAAGAAATGGGAATAAAGGTTAGCACAATATTAGGCTGCTTTGATGAGAAGTCTAATTTTGTAAGCGAACTTTGCAAAATATTCCAAAATGAAAAAAATACTCAGCTTGTTACTATTTTCTTGGAAAGCTACGATAGGAAGAGGCGGTTGGAAATCAAAAATAGCTAATACCAATTTTAGGCAAGTGCCGAACAAAATTCGTAGAAGGACTTTCTACATAAAAAGGAGCAGTTGATTAAGGTTAGACCTTAAGTCAACTGCTCTAAATTTTTTCTATGCATTAACAAAAAAGCCGAAGTTTATACTTCGGCTTTTTTGTTAATATTATTTATTAAAATCAGCATAAACTACGTAATTTTTTAGTCCTTTTTTCATTGTGTAGAAAGTGAAATCTTTTTCAGATTTCTCTCCATCTAATTTTGCTTCTAATGTTGCTATAACTTTCGTTATATTTTTACAATCATCGACTTTTTCAGTTTTAACTTTTTTAACTGAAATCTTAACTTTGCTTTCTTTAAAATCATCAAGAGTATCTTGTAATGTATCAACTGCTTGTTCTTTTAATTCTTTATAAGCTTCTTTCTCTTCTTTATCCATATCTTTTACTTTATCCATTATAGTGTCATATTTATCATCGAAATCTTCAAAATTAAAAGTATAACCTTTTGTATATGAATATTTAGCTATTTGACCAAATGCAGCAGCTCCTTCATAATCCATAAGTGCCATAACCTTTTTTGCATTACCTTTGTTAAATGCTTTTATGTAATCTTTAACTGCAGCCTTAGGACTTCTTGTAAAGAATGCAAAAATTACTAATATAACAGCTAAAATAGCTACTACTGCAACTGCTATCATACCAATTAATCTTGTGTTTGGTTCTTTACCTGATTTTTGAGTTTCTGTAGATTGTGTTGGTTCTGTTTTTGCTTCTGCAACTGGTTCTGTTGCTTTTTCTACAACTGTTTCTTTTTGCTCAGTTGTTGGTTCTGTTGAGTTTGTTGTTTCTGGTTCTTGTGAATTTAAATTTTCTTCATTGTTTTCCATTTTAAATACCTCCCTTTAATATATATTATGATATTATAATATATAGAATTTGTCAACGATTTTTAGAACATTAAATTATTAAAATATATTGCAAAAACATATATAATAATGTAAAATATCTAAATAGAATTATTATAAAAAGGAGAGAATAAGTTTAAATGAAGATAGGAATAGTAGGACTTCCAAATGTAGGGAAGAGTACAATGTTTAATGCAATAACAAATGCTGGAGCAGAATGCGCAAATTATCCATTTTGTACAATAGAACCAAATGTAGGTGTAGTACCAGTTCCAGATGAGAGATTAGATAATTTAACAAAGATGTATAATCCTGAAAAAACAACACATGCAGTTATAGAGTTTGTAGATATTGCAGGATTAGTAAAAGGTGCAAGCAAAGGAGAAGGTTTGGGAAACAAATTCTTATCACATATAAGAGAAGTAGATAGTATTGTAGAAGTTGTAAGATGTTTCGAAGATCCGAATGTTGTACATGTTGATGGAAGCATAGATCCTTTAAGAGATATTGAAACAATAAATTTGGAACTTATATTTGCAGATATTGAAACAATTGATAAAAAAATCGAAAAAACAATAAAAATGTTAAAAGCCGACAAAAAATATCAAGAAGAATTAGATTTATTAAATAAAATAAAATCTGTATTAGAGCAAGGTAAATCAGCAAGAACAATAGATTTTACAGATGAAGAAAAAGATTTATTAAAAGATACATATTTATTAACAACAAAGCCAATACTATATATAGCAAATGTTTCAGAAGAACAACTAGCTAGTGCAGAAAATGACGAAAATGTAAAAAAAGTTTCAGAATATGCAAAAACAGAGAATAGTAAAGTAATACCTTTATGTGTAAAAATAGAAGAGGAACTTAGTGGATTAGAGCCATTAGATAAAAAGGAAATGCTTGAAGCATTAGGATTAGATGAATCAGGATTAGATAAAGTAATAAAGGAAAGTTATGATTTGTTAGGATTAATGTCATTTTTAACTGCTGGAGAACCTGAAGTTAGGGCTTGGACAATAAAAAAAGGAACAAAGGCGCCACAAGCTGCAGGGAAAATTCACTCAGATATAGAAAGGGGATTTATAAAGGCAGAGGTAGTTTCTTATGATGATCTAATGCGAGAAGGTTCAATGTTATCAGCCAAAGAAAAAGGGCTAGTGCGTTCAGAGGGAAAGGAATATGTAATGCAAGACGGAGATATTGTATTATTTAGGTTTAATGTATAGAAGCTTACATAAACGTACAAAATTTTCCAAAAAAAGTGTTGCATATAAAAATTAAATATGATATAAATAACATTAGATATTAAAAAAATATATTTTATGGGGAGAGAGAAAATGTTAAGTTTAAAAAAGAATGTTTTAAAGATAGTTTTAGTAATGATAGTGCTATTAGTGGTAATTGCACCTATTAGTGTTTATGCAGCAAGTATAATTACTCCAGGGGGAACAACAAGTGCAACACCATCACCTGCACCAGCTACAACTCCAACACCTACAACACCAACACCAAAAGTAACTCCAACTCCTACAACACAAACTAATTTACCAAAGACAGGAATTGAAGATTACACAGGATTAATAGTTGTTACAATAGTACTTGGAGGATCAGCGGTATTTGCTTATAAGAAAATTAAAGAATATAAAAATATTTAACAATAAAAAAAGGTGGCTAAGCCACCTTTTTTTGTAGGAAAAATCAATTTTTCCGTTTTTTTTATTGTTCTTTTAATGTTACTTTAACTGCTTTTTCTTTTCCGTTTCTTACAAGTTTAATTTCTAATTCATCATCAATAGATTTTGAATTTATACTGTCAACTAATTCTTGAAAAGTATTAATCTTTTTGCCATCTGCTTCTATAATAACATCGCCTGGCTTAATTCCAGCTGTTTCTGCAGGACTAAATTCATTAACTTCTTTTACATAAACTCCTACAGGTAAATTATTTTGTTTAGCTTTTGTTTCATCTAAGGTTATACCTTTAACTCCAATAGAAGGTCTTTTTACTTTATTGTATTCAATCAATTGTTTATATATATCTTTAGTATCATTTATAGGAATTGCAAATCCCATATTTTCTACACCAGTTGCAGATATTTTTAATGTATTAATACCAATTACTTGTCCTTCAGAATTTACTAATGCACCACCGCTATTACCAGAGTTAATAGCAGCATCTGTTTGCATAAGCACATAATTTGTACCATCACTACTTGTAACTTCTCTATTAACGGCACTAATTATACCACTAGTAACAGTACTTTTTAAACCTAATGGATTTCCTATTGCCATCGCGAATTCTCCGATTTTAACATTAGAGGAATCTCCAAGTTCAGCAGGCGTTAAGCCAGATTTATCTATCTTAATAACTGCTAAATCTGTTTGCGCATCACTTCCAATTATTTCAGCTTCATAAGGATGTTCATCATTAAATAAATATACTGTAACACTAGTTGCTTCACTTACTTGATAATATGAGGAATTAGAAGTTGAGCTAACTATATGATTATTAGTTAATATATAACCATCTTCACTTATAATTATTCCAGAACCTGAAGCTGCAGCTTCTGAAGAGTATTTCATTCCGTATCCAAAATTACTTGTAACATTAAATTTTACATTAATACCAACAATAGATGGTAACACTTTGCTTGCAACTCCAACTGCTGTGTCAGAAAATTGACTTAAGGAAACTAAATCTACAATTCCTGAATTTACAGTAGAAGTTTCTTTTACCTTTTCAGGTGCTTCTCCTATTAATTTAGTTTTAATTGTAGGATTACCAAAACAAATTCCTACAACTAAAGACGCTCCTAAAACTCCACTTACAAAAGGAGCAATGACACTATTTTTTACATTGCTAGATTTTTGCTTTTTAGGTGGAGTGTTATTAAAGTAATCATTAATATCGTTCATAATTATTATCATTCCTTCCATAACAAGTTTCCTATATAATATATTATTTTTACAAAAAAATAAATATATATGTGCAATTTGTAATTAAAATGTAATATAAATGTTTAACAAAGACGTTAAAATTAATTATAGGTTTTGTACATTCTACAAAACCTATAATTAAGAAATAGTTACAATTAAATATAAAGCATAATGAAATTATTGTAATAGAAACTGTTTTCAAAGATAGAAAAATTTTATCATTTTTGAAAATCTGATTTTTCTTTTTCTAAAGAAGAAAGAGATAATAAAATATTCTTACAACTTTGTCTATACTTTTCTGGCATTTCTTCTATAGAAAAACTATCAGTTAAAGTAACGCCATTAGTTTGTTTTAATTTTTCTAGGAAATCGATTGAATTGTCGGTACTATTAGGAGCAAATACTCTTCTTTTAAAGAAATCAAATAATTGATTAGTACTTATATATAGTCTTCCAGGAATGAAACCTGGAATTCCAATGTAGCCATGAGAATAAGCATCTCTTTCATAATCACTTTTTTTAACATAAGTTTTAAGGTAGTAGGTGTTAGATATCCTAGCTAATATACCAACTCTATATGTATTTTGTTGGTTATCTTCCCAATTTATATATAAATATTGATCATTTAAATTATTCAAACTATCTTCCTCCTTTATCATCTTGTTCAATTTGCTTTAATAATTTATCTATAAAAATACTTTTATGAGAAATATTTCTTTGTAATCTTCTTTTGTCTATATAATAAGGGGCAGAAGAAATATCTTCGTAGAAATTTTCAAGTTCCAAATTTAAATTGTGCATAAATTGTTTGCAAATATTAGGGTAATTATTACATAAATATGTAACTATATTATTTCCAAAATCACCAATGCCACTACGTTTTGGCTGAGAGGTTACACTACTATAAGTGCTAGTCCATCCATCTATTGTGCTAGTTTTCTTTTCAGATATCATATCGATGAATGAGCTAGAATGGTCAAATAGACCAAGAGTATAATGGTTAGATTCTTTATTTCTAACTAATCCCCAGTTATTAGAATGTCTATCTGAATTATTTGTTATAGAATCTAATAATAATGTTTGTATAATTTGACTTTCTACTTCTATATAGTTTTGTTCATTATTTATTTGTATTTTGACACATTCTAATAAATCTTGAATAGGTATTACGGAGTGTAATTTAGATAAATCTTGCCTTTCGAATTTGTAAAATAGTAAGTTATTCATAAGAGTTAAATCTTCTAAAGAATTATCTAATATAATGTGACTAAGTAAACCTGTTTCCTTGTTCTTTTGGTCTTTTATTAATGTTATGTTTGGTATTAGACAGTTTTTTAGTACTCGTTTACCAAGTAAACTCCACATTTTTTCAGAATAAGGGGCGTTTGGAATGTCGTAATCCATTTCTTTATATATGCAGATTCCAATGTAATACAATTCGTGGTTAGTATATCTATATAAATCTCCCCAAGTTGGATTGGTACTACTTAAACCTATAGTATCTCTACAAATCTTGGAAAAAACGTAACCATCAAAAGAAGAAGGAATATTAACAACTAAATTACTAAATGGTTCAGAAGATGTTTCTGAGTCGTACAAATACATTTCTTTTTCCTCAAAGTTTGACATAAAATCACCATAAGAAATCATAACATATTTACATAAGCAAGTCAATAATTTATAATTACTTATTATAAGGAAAATTTATAATTAAAGTAGTATATGGATATTGCATTACAAAATTAATAATTATATAATAATAAAAATAGTAAAAATATTACAGAAAGGAATAAATATGAAGGAAAAAGAAATAGATAGATTAAATCTACTAAAAGAATATGAAAATAAATTACATAAAGGTGGACTAAAATACATTGCAGGAATAGATGAAGCAGGCAGAGGACCACTTGCTGGACCAGTAGTTGTGGGATGTGTTATTATGCCTGAAAATTCATTTATAGAAGGAGTAAATGATTCTAAAAAAGTATCTGAAAAGAAAAGAGAAAAACTCTATGAGGAAATAACTAATCAAGCAATAGCATGGAGTGTAGGAATTGTTGACCAAACAGAAATTGATGAAATAAATATACTAAATGCTACTAAAAAAGCATTAACAACAGCTATACAAAATTTAAAAGTAAAGCCGGAAAGGATTTTAGTTGATGCGCTAGAACATATAGATACTTGTGGAATACCATATACTTCTATAATAAAGGGAGATGCTAAAAACTATTCTATTGCAGCAGCTTCAATTATAGCCAAAGTTACAAGGGACAGAATTATGTATGAATGGGATGAAATATATCCTGATTATGGGTTTGCGGCACACAAAGGATATGGGACTGCAAAACATATTCAAGCAATAAGGGAAAATGGGATATGTATGTTGCATAGGAAAAGTTTTGTAAAAAACATAATATAGGGGGAAGTTTGAAAAATAATCAGCATATTGCGTCGTTATTTTTAATGAGAAAATACTCGACGTACACCAGTACGACTCCGGTATTTCTCATTAAAAATGCTTGAGCCATATACTAATTCTTTTTCAAACTTAATATATATTTTTGAAAGGAATGGTAGGACTTATGAATATATTAGATATAATTGCTAAAAAGCGAGATAAGAAAGAACTAACCAAAGAGGAAATAGAATTTTTTGTAAATGAATATACCAAAGGCAATATTACAGATTATCAAGCAGCTGCATTAATAATGGCAATTTATATAAATGGTATGAATTCAAGAGAAACTTTAGATTTAACAATGGCAATGACAAATTCAGGAGAAAGATTAGATTTATCAACAATTGCAGAAAATGTTGTAGATAAGCACAGTACAGGAGGTGTAGGGGATAAAGTTACAATAGTACTTATGCCAATAATTGCATCTTTAGGTATACCTGTAGCAAAAATGTCTGGTAGAGGATTAGGATTTACTGGTGGAACTGTAGATAAATTAGAATCAATACCGGGCTACAATACATCTATTCCAATAGAAGAATTTATAAGGAATGTAAAAGAAATTGGAATAAGTGTAATTGGTCAAACAATGAATTTAGCACCAGCAGATAAAAAGATATATGCGTTAAGAGATACTATTTCTTGTGTAGATAGTATGCCTTTAATTGCTTCAAGTATAATGAGCAAAAAAATAGCAGCAGGAGCAAACAAGATAGTACTAGAGGTTACTTGTGGAGACGGAGCCTTTATGAAAAATAAAGAAAATGCTATAAAGTTAGCAGAAGAAATGAGAGAAATAGGAAAGCTAGCAAATAAAGAAACAGTAAGTATATTAACAAATATGAGTGAGCCAATAGGAAAAACTATAGGAAATACTTTAGAAATTATAGAGGCAGTAGAGGCATTAAAAGGGAATATGACAGAAGATATAGAGTTAATAGTTACAACAATTGGAGCATACATAATAAAGCTATCTGGAAATGGAGATAATATAGAAGAAAATAAACTAAAAATAATGGAAAATATAAAAAACGAAAAAGCATATAATAAATTCTTAGAATTAGTAGAAAAACAAGGTGGAGATATATCTTTTATAGAAAATACTGAAAAATTCAAAAAGGCAAAATATATTATACCAGTAATAGCCAAAAAAGAAGGATACATAAGTAAATTAAATGCGCTAACTGTTGGGAAAATATCAGTAAATTTAGGAGCTGGCAGAATGAAAAAGGAAGATACAATAGATAATGAAGTAGGAATAGTGCTAAACAAAAAAATAGCAGATAAGGTATCAGTAGGAGATGTTCTAGCACATATATATGCAAATAATGAAGAAAAGGGAAATATAGCAGTAGAAGATTTATATAGTGCATACGAGTTCTCAAACGAAAAAGTTTCAAAACCAGACCATATATTAGGAATAGTAGAGTAAGAATATAATTACAAGCCGGACTCCTCTAGCAATAATTGACAAAATTATGTAAATTTATTATAATAGATATAGTATTTAATTTATTTATTTGGAGGCAAATATGGGTTCTAATTTTAAACAAGAATTAATAAATGCAGCTACAGATAAAACAAAAAAAGTTGGAAAGCTTGTTATTATTTCAGGAATGTCTGGAGCAGGAAAAAGTATGGTAGCAGACATATTAGAAAAACAATATAATTACGCTATTATTGATAAATATGTAACAAGACCTTTTAGAAAAGTTGAAATAGAAGAACTACAAAGAGGAAAAAATATAGGAATAAAACCTGTATTTGGACAATATAATGATGGTGAAAAAAGTGAAGATGAACAAGAAAAATTAAGCTCTAAGAGGAAACAAGCTTTTTTAAAATTGAGACTTCCTGTGGCATATGTAAACTATGATAATTATTATGGCTTTTCAGTAAATGAAGTAAATAATTATCTAGAGCATGGAAGAAATGCAGTTGTTATTGTAAATGATATAGGAGTAATAAAAGATTTAAAAAAGATATTTCCTGGAAATTGTGTATCTTGTTATGTACATAGAGCAATACCTAAGAGTAAAGATATATTTATGGAAATTGCAAAGCAGAGAGGAGATACTGAGGAAAGCGCAGAAAAAAGGTATCAAAAAGCGATAAAAGATTTTGATAGATACACAAATAATATAGGTTTATATGATTATACAATTATTAACACAGAAAATGGAATTCAGAGACTTTCTCAAATGATGAGCGATTTGAGTTCTAAAGATTTTGGAAAAATACGAAATGAAAAGAAGGAAAAACAGGGAAGTGCAAAAATATATGTGTTTACAGGAAACCCAGGCTCCGGAAAGGATGAAGCATTAGAAACAATACGAGTACAAGGTATATTACACTCTATTATTTTACCAAAGCATACTACTAGAAGTAGAAACAAAGACGATGGAGAAGAAATGATTTGTCCAGAAGATAAGGGATATGATATAGAATCTTGCGACATAAAATACAATAATTTTGGAACTACTTATGGAATTAACACTCAAGAACTACGAGATAGATTATCTGATGGAATTTCATCTAGCCTTGTTGTTAGTAATCTCGAAGCATTAAATGAATTACAAAGAAAATTTCCAGAAGAAATAGTAAATATTTATATGCAAGGATTATCAAAAGCAGAATATATGATAAAAGAAAAAGATAGATTAGAAGAACCATATGTAAAAAGACGTATTGATGAGTATGAAAAAGCAGATGAGTTATATTATAGCCAATGGATGAGTTTTAATCATATTATTATTGATAATGGCGATTTGACTGATTTAAAAATACAAATAGATACAATTCAGAGATATTATGAAGGAGAAGAAGAATTATCAATAGGAAAATTTAAAAGTTATATGGATAAGGCAAATAAATATATTGGAAGATTTGCCAGAGAATATGTAAAGGAGTAAACAGTATGAGTAAGGAAATGATTGATGTTTTAGATGAAAATGGAGTAAGAACAGGTGAAGTTTTATCAAGAGATGACGTACATAAAAAAGGATTATGGCATAGAGCTATTGCAGTAGCAATTGTAAATGAAAAAAATGAAGTTTTGTTACAACAAAGAGCTGATACTAAAGATAAAAATGCAGGAATGTGGGATATATCAGTTGCAGGACATATTTCTAATGGACAAGATGCGCTATCTGCTGCTTCAAGAGAAATAAATGAAGAAGTTAGTGTTAATTTAGGATACAATGTGGATATTAAAGAATTTAGATATATGTTTTCTCATAGAAAACAACAAGTATTTTCAGAAGATTTTATAGAGAATCAATTTTATGATTTCTTTATTTTAAGAAAAAATGGAATAAAAATAGAAAACATTAAAATGCAAGAATCAGAAGTAAAAGCAATTAAATTTGTAGATATTAATGAGCT
Source organism: uncultured Eubacteriales bacterium (assembly GCA_949840345.1). Taxonomy (GTDB): domain Bacteria; phylum Bacillota; class Clostridia; order TANB77; family CAG-508; genus CAKPQL01. The sequence continues at coordinate 27,574 of CATKWX010000006.1, read as the reverse complement.
TACAAAAATGCGTGAAGAAAAAACTATTGTTGAAAGAGACCCAATATACGATTGTTTAATTGAATATTTACATAGATATTAGTAAAATCAGACAGAGCGACGGATCTTTTGACTTAAGCCTTTTTGAAAAATCCTAATCAGCCAGAAATTATATTGCTATTGTTATTTCTATATGATAAAATATAAACACTTATATCTATAAGTATTTATATAAAAGTTAATATAGGTCAGGTATTAACTATCCATCGGTAATAAAATAATTTAAGGTGGTGTTAAGAATGCAGTTTAGCAAAGAAGCTCTTGGGTTTGAATTTAATTTTGGATTTGAATCTTTGAGTATACCAACTAAAGGTGTTGTGCGGGAAGAGGCAGATTATGCTGAAATTGAAGAAATTAATAGACAATTAAGTGAATGGCGAGATATCCAAAGAGAAGAAGACTTCTATGCAGAGTCATCTGCAAGAGATATCTATGCGGGATAACTGACACATAAACGTTCTAATATAAATCAAAAATTTATATTAGAACGTTTCTTTTTTTAAATTTCTATTTTTGGCTTATACATTTCAAGCCACATATTTACTTGAATTAAATACGCCATAAGCTGAGGACCAGTCATTAATTGACCAAACCAAGGTCTAGTAAAGGCTTTGCCATCAGTATTTATAATTTCTGTAATATAATTTTTGTCTAATAGAGAATATATAGGAGCGTTATCATTTTTCATTATTTCAGATAAAATACCTTTTACTTTTGCTAAATAATTAGGGTTATGAGTTTTTGGATAAGGACTCTTTTTTCTATCTACAATTTCTTTAGGCAATAAATCTTTTACAACATAGCGCAATAATCCTTTTTCACGTCCATTTAAAGCTTTCATTTCCCAAGGAATATTCCATAAATATTCAACTAATCTATAATCGCAAAATGGAACACGTAGTTCTAATCCATTATACATAGACATTTTATCAGATCTATCTAAAAGAGTTTGCATAAACCAATTCATAGTTAAATGTGATATTTTTCTTTTTTCAGCAGTTTCTTTATTATCACTATTTAAGGTATTCATTTGCGATAAACTATGCAAGTATTGATAATCTATATATTCTTTTAAATCTACTTGTTTTGATATATCCTTATTTAATAAATTTTGTCTTTCTTCTAATGCAATAGACCAAGGGAAAGTATTGCTATTTAAAGCATCATCTCTAAAAAACCATGGATAACCTGCAAATATTTCATCAGAACATTCACCTGAAAGAACAACAGTAGCGTCCTTTTTTATATGTTTACAAAATAAAAGTAAAGAAGAGTCGACATCTGCCATACCAGGAGTATCTCTTGCAATTACAGCATCCTTCAGACAATCTGCAAGTTCTGGTGTATCAATTACAATACTATGATGTTTTGTGTTAAAGGTTTTTTTCATTATATCTATATAATAATTATCTGAATTAGGTTGAAAATCGCTTTTAACAAAGTTTTTATCGTTATCTACATAATCAATAGAATAAGTATCTAAAGGTGGTAAACCTTTCTTTTTACAATAATTACTAGCATATGCTGTTATAATACTTGAATCTAATCCACCGTGATAGCATTAAGCAAAGAGGAACATCTGAAACTAATTGTCTTTGAATTGCGTCATCCAATAAATATTTTACCTTTTCACAGGTTTGATTAAAGTTATCTGTATGAGGGTGGCTTTTTAATTCCCAATATTTTTCAAAATGAACTCCAGATTGGTTTACTACTGCAAAATGAGCAGGTTTTATTTCATATATATTTTTAAAAACGGAAGTACCGAGGAGTATGAGCAGGGCCAATTCCAAATAATTCACATATACTTGTAGAATCAATTCTTGCTTCAATATGAGGATGCTTTAATATTGCTTTTATTTCAGAAGCAAATATAAAATTATCGTCAGAAATTGTATAATACAAAGGCTTAATTCCAAAATGGTCACGTGCTAGGAATAATTCTTGTTTTTTATTATCCCAAATTGCAAAGGCAAAAATTCCATTTAATTTATTTACAACATCATATCCCCAGTAAATGTATGCCTTTAATAAAACTTCTGTATCAGAGTGTCCATCAAAAGTAATTCCTTTTTCAACTAACTCTTTTTTTAAATCTTCAGAATTATATATTTGACCGATTATAAACTATAGTATAAGTATTTTCGTTATATGTTGCTTCCATTGGTTGTTTGCCACCTTTAGGGTCTATAACAATTAATCTTTTATGTCCTAAATTTATATGCTTATCAATAAAATATCCATCTTCATCTGGACCACGTTTCTTTAAACAATTATTCATATCTTCTATTATATGCCTATAATTGCTTATATCTTTTGTATAATTAACATAGCCTACAAGACCACACATAAAAAATCCTCCATTTCTTTTTTGTTAAACAAAAATATTTGATATATTATATGCAAAAAATTAGGTATTGACAAAAATATAAAAAACTAGTATAATTTTTTAGTCACATAATTGTATATAAATTAAATTATATAGATAACTATTGGAAACTAAGGGAGGGAATAGATATGGCACAACCAAAAAGAAGATGGTCAAAAGCAAGAACAGGAGCCAAAAGATCAACTTGGAAATTAGATGAACCAAATTTAGCTACTTGTAAACACTGTAATGAACCAGTAATGCCACACAGAGTTTGTCCAAATTGTGGATATTATGATGGAAAAGAAGTAGTAAGCAAAAAAGAAGATTAGTAAACAGTGTAGGGACGCATGAAAAGCGTCCTTTTATTGTAATACTTTAAATAATAGAGGTGCATTTTATGGAGCAAAAAAGGGTTGATAAAATTAACTATTATCTAGACATAGCAGAAGCAGTTGCTAGTAGGAGTACGTGTTTAAGAAAAAAATATGGTACAGTTATAGTAAATAATGATGAAATAATTTCTACAGGGTATAGTGGTGCACCAAGGGGAAGAATTAATTGCATAGACTTAGGATATTGTACTAAGAAAAAAATGTTTCCAGAAATAAGACATGCAGGGTATGATGCGTGCAGGTCTGTACACAGTGAACAAAATGCCATAATAAGTGCATCTAGAAAAGATATGATAGGTGGAACTCTTTATTTAGTTGGATATAGGACAGACAATAGCGATTATGAAGATGGAGCTGCACCTTGCTTAATGTGCAGAAAAATGATTATAAATTCAGGAATAAAAAATGTTATTGTAAGAGTAAATAAAAAGGAATATAAAGAAATAGATGTAAATGAATGGATACAAAACGACGAAATATTAAATGGCGAAATATCATATTAAGATATAATGAATAATATTTGTAGGGGCACCGTTTATGGGAATACCCGATATACGTGACACCACTGTGTCCATAAAAATTGTAGAGGTACAGATTAGAGCACAAGAGGAGGACGTTGAATATGAAATTTTTAGTAATTATAGGAATTCTAATAGCATTAATTGGTGTAATATTAATATATGATGCACGAATATTAACTAAAAAACTATTTGGATTTGGAGACCAAAATGAAGCAAGTATGGGATTAAAAATATTGGGCTTTATATTAGCAATTGTTGGAGGACTAGTTATATATTTGAACGTTTAGCATATGTAGGGAACATTATACATTCACTGTAGGGGCACTGCTTGTGGAAATACCCTGTAGGGAACGACGCCCTCGTCGTTCCGCATACACCACTGTGCCCTTTTTATTATTAGAAAGGAACGATAAAACGTGTTAGAAAAAATAAATATCCCAGAAGACCTAAAAAAATTAAAAATTGAAGATAAAAAAGTTTTGGCAAAAGAAATAAGAGAATTATTAATAAACACAGTATCTGCTACTGGTGGACATTTAGCATCTAATTTAGGCGTAGTAGAACTTACAATTGCAATACACTCAATATTTAACACACCAACAGATAAAATAATTTGGGATGTAGGACATCAAACTTATGTGCATAAAATTTTAACTGGAAGAAAAGAACAAATGAATACCTTGCGAAAAATGGACGGAATTGCAGGTTTTCCAAAAACAACTGAATCGGTGTACGATGCTTTTGACACAGGGCATAGCAGTACATCTATTTCTGTTGCATTGGGAATGGCAAGAGCAAGAGATTTAAAGGGTGAGAAAAATAAAATAGTAGCAGTAATAGGAGATGGGGCATTAACAGGTGGAATGGCTTTAGAAGCTTTAAATGACGCTGGAAGTAGTAAAAGCAACTTAATTGTAATATTAAACGATAATGAAATGAGCATATCTAAAAATGTTGGTGGAATGAGCCAATTATTAGGAAAATTAAGAACTAGAAGATTATACAAAAAAACTAATAAGGAAACAAAAAAGATACTTGAAAAGATACCTTATATAGGAAATGGGTTAGTAAAAATAGCTAAAAGTATAAAACGAGGAATAAAGCAAATTTTTATACAAAATATGTATTTTGAAGATATTGGCTTTACATACTTTGGACCAGTTGACGGAAATGATATAGAAAAATTAGAAAGTATATTAAACTTAGCAAGCCGTGAAGAGGGTCCAGTTTTAGTACACATAATAACCAAAAAAGGAAAAGGATATAATATAGCAGAAGAAAATCCAGACAAATTTCACAGTATATCAGCCTTTAATATAGAAAATGGAAGTACTCTAAAGCCAAAGAGTAAAGATTATTCTAAGGTATTTGGAGACAAAATAGTTGATTTAGCAGACAAAGATAAAACAATAGTTACAATAACAGCTGCGATGTGTGATGGAACAGGACTTGCAGAGTTCGCTAAAAAGTATCCAGACAGATTTTTCGATGTAGGAATTGCAGAACAACATGCTGTTGGAATGATAGCCGGAATGGCGAAGAATGGACTAAAACCAGTACTACCAGTATATTCATCATTTTTACAAAGAGCGTATGATCAAGTAGTTCACGATATATGTATTCAGAATTTACCAGTTACAATATGTATAGATAGAGCGGGAATCGTTGGAAATGATGGGGAAACACATCAAGGAATATTAGATTTATGTTTTTTAAACTCAATACCAAATATAAATATTTTAGCACCAAAAGACTTCATTGAATTTGAAGACATGTTAGAATTCAGCATATACAGCAATAAACCAATGGCTATAAGATATCCAAGAGGAGAAGAAGACAAATATAATTTTAAAAAGCATGAAAAAATAGAACCAGGGAAAGCTGAAGTACTAAAAACTGGAGTTGATATAACAATAATAGCCTTAGGAAAAACTGTATCAAAAGCAATGCAAATAGCAGAAGACTTAGAAAAGAAAAACATTTCAGTAGAAGTTATAAACTTAAGATTCTTAAAGCCAATAGATACAGATACAGTTTTAAAATCTATAGAGAAAACTAAAAATGTTATTACAATAGAAGATGGCTATGTAATAAACGGAATGGGAAATGCAATAACAAAATTAATAGTCGACCAACAAGTCGAAAATATTAAAATTAAAAACTTAGGTTATCCAGATAAATTTATTAAGCACGGAAATGTCGAAGAAATAGAGAAAAAATACAAATTAGATATAGAAAGTATTGAAGAAATTATAAACACTGAATTTGTAAAAAATGGAAATATATTGCAAGCATAATGAGAAATAAGATATAATATGTATAAAATTTAAGAAGGAGTGTCCTATGAATAAAACCAAGAGAAAAATATTTGAAACATCAATGAAACTATTTGCAGAAAAAGGATATGATGCTACAAGTATAGAGGAAATTACTTCTACTGTTGGTGTCGCAAAAGGAACCTTATATTATCACTTCTCTAGTAAAGAAGAAATTTTTAATTTCTTAGTTGAAGAAGGTATGAAATTATTAAAAAATAGTATAGAAATAAAAACGCAAAAATTAGATAAAACAATGGATAAATTAAGAGCAATAATATTAATAGAAATAAAAGTAATGCTAAAATACGAAGATTTTATGACTATACTACTTAGCCAAATATGGGGAAATGAACCAAGAAATAATATTTGTAAAAAATATGTTTTTGAATATATAAAAAGTGTTGAAAAAGTTGTAAAAACAGGAATAGAAAAGGGCGAAATAGTAGATGTTGACCCTGAGGTAATTGCAACAGAAATATTTGGAGTTACGTGTTCAAGTTTAGTATACAAATTAAAAATAGGAAAACCAATGGACATAAAACAGATATATACAGAATATGAAAAAACCATTTTAAAAGGATTACAAAAATAGGAGGGTTCATAAAATATGAGCGAAAAGAGAATACATAGCTGTGTTGAAATAACAGACTTAAAAGATATGCTAAAAAAATCAGGTGAACTATATGGTGATAGACCTGCCTTTAAATTCAAAACAGAAAAAGAAAATGAGTTTAAAGTAATTACTCATAAAGAATTTAGATATGAAGTAGATTGTTTAGGAACAAAACTAATAGATATGGGACTAAAAAATAAAAGAGTAGCAGTTATAGCTGAAAACAGATACGAATGGGAAGTTGCATATTTATCAATTGCTTGTGGAACAGGTGTTGTAGTGCCACTTGATAAATCTTTACCTGAAAACGAAATAGAAAGTTTAATAAAGCGTTCAGAAGTAGAAGCAATATTCTATTCAAATAAATATGATGATATAATGAAAAAACTACAAAACGGCAATGAAACTAAATTAAAGTATTTTATATCAATGGATTTAGAAGAAAAAAGTAACGACGTTTATTCAGAAAAAGAATTAATAAAAGAGGGAAAAGAATTATTAGAAAATGGTAACAAGGCTTTTTTAGAGGCACAAGTTGATAGCGAAAATATGGGAATAATGCTATTTACATCTGGAACAACAGCGATGTCAAAAGCGGTTGCATTATCACATAAAAATATATGTGCAAACTTAATGGATATTGCATCTGTATTAGAGATACATGAAAAAGATACAATGCTATCTTTCTTACCACTACATCATACTTTTGAATGTACAACAGGATTTTTATATCCAATGTACAAAGGCGCATGTATAGTTTTTTGCGAGGGAATAAGACATATTGCAGATAATATAAAAGACTATAAAGTAACAGCTATGGTATCTGTTCCAATACTATATGAAAATATGTATAAAAAGATGTTAAAAGGAATAGAGAAAAAAGGAAAACTAGATACAGTAAAAAAAGGTATAAAGATAAGCAATATATTATTAAAATTTGGAATAGATGTAAGGAAAAAACTATTTAAAGAAATACACGATATTCTTGGTGGAAAAGTAAGACTATTTATTAATGGTGCAGCAGCGTTAGATAGAGAGGTGGAAAAAGGATTTAATGATTTAGGATTCAGAATAGCTCAAGGATATGGACTAACAGAAACTTCTCCAGTTATATCTGCTGGAAACGACAAACATGAAAGAATAGGTTCAGTAGGAAAGATATTCCCTAGTGTTGAAGTAAAAATAGATAATCCAAACGAAGAAGGAATAGGAGAAATTGTTGCTAAAGGTCCTAATGTAATGCTTGGATATTACGAAAACGAAGAAGCAACTAATGAAGTCTTAAAAGATGGATGGTTTTACACAGGAGATTTAGGTTATTTAGATAAAGACGGATACTTATTTATTACTGGAAGAAAGAAAGATGTAATAGTATTAAAAAACGGAAAGAATGTTTATCCAGAAGAATTAGAAACCCTTGTGGCAAGAATTGATGGTGTAAAAGAATGCATGGTATATGGAAAACCAGAAGAAAATGATGAGGCAGATTTGAAAATATGTGTAAAAATAGTATATGATGCAGAAGAAATGAAAGAAGTTTATGGTGTAGAAAAAGAAGAAGATATATCTAGCAAGCTATGGGAAAAAGTAAAAGAAATAAATAAAGAAATGCCAACTTATAAATATATTAGAGAAATAATTTTCACACAAGAAGAACTTATAAAGACTACAACACAAAAGGTTAAGAGACACGAGGAAATGAAAAAAATATTACAATAGAAAATATATTAAAAATATTGTAAAAAAAGCTTGACTTTTGTAATAAACTTGTAATATTATTGTAACGAAAAAGAAAAATATTTTTTTAAAAATCCTATTGTAGTATTTTGAAATTAATTGTATAATAATGACTAAGGAATACTAAAAAACATAGGACAAAGGAGGGGAGTTTACGTGTCAATTTTCGCAAAATCAGGCATAGTAAACGTGAAGATGGTAATCACAGAAGAAAAGATTTTATCAAACATTGACAAAGTTCAAAAAATGATAAATCCAAATAGTAAAAAACAAATTATTCAATTAGAAGATGATGCTTTTTTTATGGATTTAATTGATTCAATAAAAACATACATAGTTGAATATCCAAAAAAGAAGAATTTCCCATCATCTGTATATAAAGCTGCATATGAGCTTGTTGAATATGCAACAAATCAATTTGAAGATAATACAAAACAAATTGAAGAATTAATTCGTCAAAGAGAAAAGAATATATGTTTAGCAACTAAATTAAAATCTGTGTTAGAATCTACACAAAATAAAGATAAAGAATGGAAAGAGAATGTAAAAGGAATATCTGAAGAAGTATCAGAAGATATTGTTAATGCATTAAATGCAATAGGAAGAAGCAAAACAGACAAAACAGATAACTACATTAATTCAGTTAAATTGGTTAATGCTAGAGTAGCTAATTTAGAAAGCAATTTACATATTGAAATAGATATGGAAAGAATAGAAGACAGATCAAAAGCATTAAGCTATATAGGAATAGAAGTAGCAGAATCATTAAAAGCTGTTCCTACACCTATTGAAAATGCAATTGAAGAAACACCAGCAGTATCTGTTGTGGAAGATGACTATCTAACAGAAACAAGAGTAGATGTTAAACCATCACTATGGCAAAGAATTAAAAATATTAAAATTGTTAGAATTATTAGGAATATAACTAAAATTAGAATTAGAATAGATGTTCCAGCACTTCCAGAAGGTAGAGGAAATAACAATTAATTTCAAAGAAGGGCTTTAACAAAAGCCCTTCTTTTTTTGTAAATTCTAGTGGTATAATATATTGTAGGGGTCGGCGTCCTCGACGACCCGTTTGCTTTGTAATATGAAGTTCGACTTTTTGCTTGATATAATGCGGGCGGATTTTACCACAAACTCTACAAAAAATATATTGCACATCGTAGGGGCGAGCATCGCTCGTTCGTAGTAATATGACTATTATAAGTCAATAAAAATAAGGAGAAATATTTATGAATGAAGATAAAAAAACCATCATTTTGATTATATTAATAATTTTAGTAATTATAGCTTTAGTTGTTACTGGAACAATTTTAGTATTAAATATGAATAAATCTGATACTGGTAATAATTCGAATACGACTGAAAATAAAGAAATAAATAATAATATGAGTGATATAAAAGAAAATAATAGTGAAACTGATATTGATTTGAATAGTTGGATTGGAACGTACGAAAATGGTGAGACGATTATAAAAATGTATAGAAGCAGTTTAAATAATATATATGTTGAAATTATAGATAACACTTTGCGTAATGAATATTTTGCTGGAAATAGCGAGAATGATCAATTTGACCAAAAAATAATTTTGGAAGCAATATCTAAAGAAAAACTATATACTAAAGATGAATGGTTTGATACAACAGATATTATTGAAATTGAGAAAATTTCAAATGGAATAAAAATTAAAGCATCATCTACAGATGAAAATAGTTTATTAAATTCTTGCAGTGGAGAATATAAGTTGAAAGAGTTTGAAAAATTAGGTTGGAGTGGAGTTTATACTAATAATGAAAATACTATTATTATATCAGAAGTATATGAAGATAATTTATGTATAGTGGCAGATTCGAAAACAAACAATTCAACTATGACAATAGAAAGTATAGAAGATTATTCTAAAGATGAAATAAATTATGAATCAGATTTTTTTTCAGATGAAAGAAAAATAAAAATAACAAAAACTAGCAAAGGAATAAAAGTTGAAGCAAGTTCAGAAGATAAAGAAGATATGGCAAATTATATTAGTGGAACTTATACTAAAGAATAATAACTAAAAAATGAATAAAAAGTGATTTGATATATTTAATTATTAGCACTTTATAAGGAGAAGTATTTATGAGTAAATATGATGAAATGTATTTAGATTTAGTAGAAGACATATTAAACAATGGATATTACGATAACAATAGAACTGAAATTGCAACATATAAACTTCCACATCAAATATTAAAATTTAATCTAGAAGAAGAATTTCCTATATTAACAACAAAATTTGTAGCATTTAATGCTGCGGTAAAAGAATTACTATGGATATTCCAAAAGCAATCAAATAAAATAAGCGATTTACATGAACAAAATGTACACATATGGGATGAATGGGAAATGGAAGATGGAACAATAGGAACATCATATGGATGGGTAGTAAGAGAATATAAACAAGTAGATAAATTAATACACCAATTAAAAACAAATCCACAAGATAGAAGAATGGTAATAAACTTATGGCAAATACCACATTTAGACACAGGAGCACTTTATCCTTGTGTATTCAATAGTTGTTGGGATGTTACAGCAGGAAAATTAAATTGCCTTTTAACAATTAGGTCAAACGATATTCCATTAGGACATCCATTTAATGTAACACAATATGCAGTTTTTGTACATTTATTAGCACAAGTTACAGGTTTGAAACCGGGAATGCTTACAGTGTGTATAAGCAATGCACACATATATGAAAACCAAGTAGAAGGAATGAAATTGCAATTATCTAGAAGAAGCCAAGCTTTGCCTGCACCAAAACTTTGGATAAACCCAGAAATTAAAGATTTTTATGACTTTACTATAGACGATATAAAACTAATAGATTATAATCATTTAGGGAAAATTCAAATGGATGTAGCGGTGTAGAAAGTTTGAATTTTAGGTGAAAGGGAGATAATAAAAATGTTAAGTATAATAGTAGCAATAGCAAATAAAAATGTAATAGGTAAAGATAATGCGCTTATTTGGCACTTACCAGAAGATTTAAAAAGATTTAAGCAAATAACCACAGGGAAAACAATTATAATGGGCAGAAGAACATTTGAATCTTTAGGAAGAGTTTTACCTAATAGAAAACATATTGTATTATGTAACGATATGGAAATGAACATAGATAATGAAAATGTAGAAGTATTAAAAGACATAAAAGATTTGGATAAATACATTAATTCTAGTGAAGAAAACTTTATAATAGGTGGAGCTACAATATATAGATTATTAATGCCATATGCAAATAAAATGTACATAACAAAAATTAACCAAGATTTTGATGGAGATGCATTTTTTCCAGAAATAAAAGAAGAAGAGTGGGAGATAGCAGCTACCGAAAAAGGCACAAGAGACGAACAAAATCCATTTGATTATGATTATATAACATATGTAAGAAAATAAATGTAAGAACCTGACCCACCTCACAAGCAAAGCTTGTGGGTGAGGTACCCCAGAACCTTGTTGTTTACACAATAAAGAGAAAGCACAGATGGTCCAATCATCTGTGCTTTGTTGTTATGAAATAACCTCATGTTTTATGTACGGTTATAATTGATTATTATTTGTCCTCGTCAAATTCGTAGGAATGTGTAAATCCAATATTGATGCTTTTCCCACAAGCGGGAGTATTCTTACAAGCATAAGCAAATGAAATATAGCCGTAAGCAAGCCTCGAGATGTCAGCCGGCATGTTGAATGAAAGCAGTTTGGCAAAAACTTCTTCATAATTCTTTACTTGAACGATGGCTACTATTTCAGTGGTCCGTACAAAAACTTCAAGACCGCCAAGGTCAAGATGCTCTTGCAACAAACTGTTTAAATAATGCGCAACAAAAGAATTCACATCATCTTTTTTTACAATTTTTCTTTCCATAGTTCTCCTCCTTATCATTGTGCTTAAAGTAATATATGTTACTCAGATATTGGACACCTGAGAAGAAAAGAATAAAATACCCAAACCATGGGTAGGAATATATATAAAGTTTCATAAAGAAACACATATATTATACCAGATCAAACATATTATGTCAAATACTGATATATCTACTATTATACTTATAATTTTAAAATGTTAAATTTTTTCTTAAATTTTTTCAAAAAAATATTGACAAGCAAATAAAAATATATTATACTAATTCTTGCATTGAGAAATGCGCCCTTAGCTCAGTTGGTCAGAGCAACCGGCTCATAACCGGTGGGTCCAAGGTTCGAATCCTTGAGGGCGCACCATTTTTTTTGTAAAAAATTAAATATATGGGTAGGTGGCCGAGTGGCTAAAGGCGGCAGACTGTAAATCTGTTCTCATTTGAGTACGATGGTTCGAATCCATCCCTGCCCACCAAACTCGCTTACGCGAGAGTTAAGAGATAAGAGTGAATAGTTAATAGTATAACCTTGTTTAAGGGTAAATCCCAAAGGCGAGTTTGTACTCTTCATTATTCACTCTTAATTATGGTCTATGTCAATATTTGGATTGAAACACCTGCAAAGTTGTTTTAGATTAACATTTTAATTAACTTAAAGATATTTATTACACAAAAAATGCCCATACCAATTCAGGTAAGGGCATTTTTTGTTTAGTCGTGTGCAAAAACATGTGAAAATTATAGGATAGTTTCTTCAGAATATTCTGATATTTCACCTGTCATCATATTAAATCTCAAATAATAATCTATTTGAGGTTTTGCAAATATTCCGTCTCTTCTTAATATGCCAAATTTGCCATATGGCGTTTGGTTCTCAATTGTAATTTCCAAAGGTACTATTTCTTCTGACTTATAATGTTCACGAATAGGTCCTTTGACGCTATATTCGTATTTGCAAGGATAAAAGCTAAAAGATACTGCTGTTTCCACTGTATATTCGTCTTTTACATTATAGGAGACGTTACCTTCTTCAGAAGAATTATACGGATCAGATGACAATCCTATAATAAAGACTCCTAAACCGCTATTTTCACCATCTACAGTGCAAATTAAATGCCTGTTTCTAATTTCCATAAACTTTATCGTTTCAGCAGATGTTGCAATTTTGAAATTTTGATTGTCATTATCAAAGTATGGAAGTATTATTTTTGAATTTGCTACAGGCTGATACGATAAAATAAAATTTCGAGTTGGCATAAATATTATGAATAAAAATGCAATAGCCAAGATAGGAAGTAGCTTGGATAAGTATACTCTTTTTGCCCAAACACAAGCGAATACAAATTGACAAATTACTGGGAAAGCGGCTGGTAACAGATATAAGTACCATATTTGCCTATCATCATAATTTGTAAACACTTCATATGAAAAGACCAAAGAAAAAGAGAAGAGCAGTAATGAGACGATGTAAATAATAAGTATCTTAAGTACGGAGAAATTTTCCGAGTTTGGGTATTTGCAAAGGGGTTCACATTTCTTTTTCCGAATACTAGTTGTGTTATACGGAAAAAGGGGAGTTGATAATACTGCACATAATACAGCAATTGCGAATTTGACTAACAACATGGTTAATCCTCCTTTTAATTTTTTATTTTCAATGTACTGCACACGACTTGACGAAAAAATACGCCATATTAAAGTAAAATTTGCTAATTCAAATTATATCATATCTTACGAATAAAATCAAATACAACTAATTTTATGTAAACCTATTTGACTATTATTTGACAATTTGCTATAATTAATTTATAGAAGCTATTGCTTTTTAAATAGATTTCCCAGCATTCACTAATTGAAGGAGGGATTCTTCTAATTAGTTTTATCTTATAGAAAACCATCGGCAACCCCATTTGGGTAGGAGAAAAAAATTATGTTACTTATTGGTTTAATCGCATTATGGATTTGTCCAATCGTTGTTTTCTTTGCTTATGTTTGCTTGAAGAAGCCAACTGGTGAGGAACGGCTAGGAAAAGAAGTTAACATGCTTACTATTAGTGGCATTGTTGCCGTAGTTGCAGTATCAACTCATACTATTCTTGCCGTAGTTGCAGTATCAACTCGTAGTTTAGTAGAAACAATTGATCTTATAGGTGCTATTGCTTTGGTAGAAATGACAGTATGGGCCATTATTTTCGTAATCGATTTTGTTATTAATTTTATTCCTTGGACCATTAAGAAGTTCATCTACAAAGGAATAAAGGATGATTCGGAACCTATTCCGGCAGAGGACATAATCGACACGTTTGTTTTTACTGAAGATACAAGCGACGATTGACAAAACGAGAGGAACCCTTCGGGGGTTCTTTCGTTTTGCAAAGTATGTACAGAACTAATGTAAAAATGCAGATATGTATTCGTATTAATCGAATTTATATCTGCATTTTATAGAGTTTATTTCCTTTTTCGAGGATAGCCTCTAGCATAATAGTACTCACCATCCCAGTCGCTTCCATCAGTAACATGAGTTCCAGGATGCAACATACTATCTTTTTTTGCAAGAGAATAGGCTTCGAATCTGCTTAAGGACCATTCTCTACCACTATGGGAACTGCCATAATAGTATCTTACGCCAATGTATTCCTTCCGCTTCTCCATAATAGAAAAACTCCTTTCAAATAAATATAGAATAAGTATAACATATTTTAAAAATATAGTCAAAATATGCATTTTATAAAGAAAATAAGCCTAATGCATTGTATTTCATATAAAAATATATTATAATACTTAATATTCCAATTTAGGAATGCCTTTCGAGTAATTTTCGGAGGGCAATATCCTCCGAAAGTTAAACTAATAATTTTTTAAGGAGGAAACAATATGTTCAAGAAATGCATCAATTGCGATGGAAAAGGAAGGGTGCCGATGATGGGTATAGACGTTCCATGTCCAGTCTGCAAAGGTGATGGGAAATTAAATGTGCCTAATGGTAAAAAAATATGCCCGACTTGCAAAGGAAAGGGTGGAGACTTTGGACCTTCTGGAACTGCGTGCAAGGAATGCCGTGGTGCTAAATTCGTTGACGAAAAGTAATTGACAGTGAATGATTGAACATTAGAAACGCTTATCTATAAAAGGATAAGCGTGTTTTTATACAAGGAGGGAACTTATGATAACATTAATTATTTCTGGTGGCGAATTAAATTCGAATTTTTTAAAAGCTTTTATTAAAAATAACAATATAAATAATGTAATAGCTGTAGATAGGGGATTAGAAGCATTAGAAAGAAATGAAATATTTCCTAATTATATAATTGGAGATTTTGATTCTATTAATAAAAATATTTTACCTAAATATGAAAATATTGCAAAGATTATAAAACTAAATCCTGAAAAAGACTTTTCAGATACACATATGGCATTAAAATTGGCTATAGAACTTAAAAGTGATAGCATATATATACTAGGTGCAATGGGAAAAAGAATAGACCATGCACTAGCAAATATACATATCTTAAAAGAGGCTTTAGAAAATAATATAGAATGTAAAATATTAGATGAGAACAATGAAATAGAATTAATAACAATAGGAGAAAAAAAGCTTCGTAATATTGAGTATAAGTATGTATCTTTAATTCCACTAACAACAAAGGTAGAAGGAGTTACATTAACTGGGTTTAAATATCCATTAAATAATGCAACATTAGAAATAGGGCATAGCATTGGGATAAGCAATGAATTAATAGCTAAAGAAGCAACTATTAATTTAAAATTAGGAATATTAATATTAATTAAATCTAAAGATTAAAATAGATTACATAATATGTAAATAAGTATTGACAAGTTGCAAAATTAATACTATTATAATTATATAGGAACAAACTAAATATTTGTGTAAGGGTACGTAAAAAACGTACCCTTATAAGATTATAAGGTCAAAAGGGGTGCTAAAAATGGAGGATAATAACGTACAAGTTCGAGTAATGGAACTAATTGAAAATAGAAGATTTAGCGATTTAAGAAAACTATTAGAAGATATAAATAGCACAGACTTGTCGTTATTATTAAATGAACTTTCAATAGAAAATATGATTTTAACCTTTAGGCTTTTAGGAAAAGACCAAGCAGCAGAAACTTTTTCATATATGGAGCCAGACTTACAAGAAAAGCTAATATCTTCATTAACAGATAAGGAATTAAAAGAGGTAGTAGATGAGTTGTTTCTAGATGATACAGTTGATTTAATTGAGGAAATGCCATCTAATGTTGTAAAAAGAATATTAAGAACAATTGCTCCAAAAGAAAGAAAAATAGTAAATGAATTTTTAAATTATCCATCAGATAGTGCTGGGAGTATTATGACAAATGAGTTTGTAGACTTAAAAGAGAATATGACAGTTGACGAGGCATTTCAAAAAATTAAAAAAATTGGTATAGATAAGGAAACAATTTATACTTGTTATGTTTTAAGTATGAGCAGAAAACTAATTGGAGTAGTTACAGCAAAGGATTTATTATTAGCTGATAGAGATAAATTAATAAAAGACATAATGGATACAAATATAATTTCTGTAAATACATTAGAGGATAAGGAAATAGTAGCAAGAACTTTTGATAAATATGATATTATAGTTTTACCAGTTGTAGATATGGAAAATAGACTAGTTGGAATTATAACAATAGATGATGCTATAGATGTAATTCAAGACGAGAATACAGAGGACTTTGAAAAAATGGCAGCTATTACGCCAACAGAAGATGGCTATTTTAAAACGTCAGTATTTTCGCATGCTAAAAATAGAATAATTTGGTTGTTAGTGCTTATGTTTTCGGCTATGGTAACAGGTGGAATAATTACAAATTATGAAAATGCTTTTGCAGCACTTCCAATTTTAGTTTCATTTATACCAATGCTAATGGGAACAGGAGGAAATTGTGGCTCACAGAGTTCAACCTTGATAATACGTGGACTTGCAATGGAGGAGATAAAAACAAAAGATTTTCTAAAAGCATTATGGAAGGAAATTAGAATTGCATTAGTTGTTGGAATACTTTTAGCAGTAATAAATGCAATTAGAATAATGATTCAATATAACGATATGAAATTAGCAGTGATAGTAGGTATAACATTAATTGCAACAGTTGCACTTGCAAAATCATTAGGATGTGTTTTGCCAATGCTTGCTAAAAAGCTAAAATTGGATCCAGCTATAATGGCTGCTCCATTAATTACAACAATAGTAGATACTTGTTCTGTATTAATATTTTTTAACATTGCAGTAATGATATTAGGAATATAATTATTATTGGGTAGGGGGATAAAATGCTAGATAATTGCACACTTTGTGCACATAGATGTAAAGTAAATAGATTAAATAACAAAGTCGGAAGATGTAAATCTACAGATAAAATAAAAATAGCACTTTCATCTTTACATATGTTTGAAGAGCCTTGCATAAGTGGAAAAAATGGTTCTGGAACAGTGTTTTTTTCTAACTGTAATTTGAGTTGCAAGTTTTGTCAAAATTATGAAATAAGTCAATTAGGAAAGGGTAGAGATATAACAGTAGAAGAACTTGCAGATATTTTTATAGAACAACAAGAGAAAAATGCAGAAAATATCAACCTAGTAACTCCAACAATGTACGTATATCAGATAATAGAAGCGATAAAAATTGCAAGAAAAAACGGATTACATATACCAATAGTATATAATACAAATTCATATGAAACTGTAGAAACAATAAAACTTTTAAACGGATATATTGATATATATTTACCAGATTTGAAATATTATTATAACGATATTGCATATAAATACTCTAAAATTAATAATTATTTTGAAACTGCTACGAGTGCAATACAAGAGATGTACAACCAAGTAGGAACACCTGTTTTAGACGAATTTGGAATGATGAAAAAAGGGCTAATGATAAGACATTTAGTGATACCGAATAATATAGAAAATTCAAAAAAGGTTTTGAAATGGATAAAAAATAATCTAGATAACAGTGTTTATGTAAGTGTAATGGCACAATATTTTCCTACATATTTAGCTAAAACAGATGAAACTATTAATAGAAAACTAAGTAAAAAGGAATATGAGGAAATAGAAAATTACTTGTATAGTTTAGATTTAGATAATGGATATATTCAAGAATTAGGCGAACACGAAGAGGAATATGTGCCAAATTTTTAGAATAATTTGCCAAAAAATGTAGAATATGTTATAATAGTTCTATACTACTTAAGAAAAGGTTGTGAGGTATATGGAACTATTATCTATAATATATATATTATTATTTTTAATATTTGGATTAGTTGTATTTGCTATAATGCAATTAAAAATGGCAGGAATCAAAGTAAAAGATTTCTATGGTTTTATAGAAGCAAACCAAAAGTTAGATAAATTATATTTATTTGCAAAAAAATATGAAAAATTATCACCACAGCAACAATTAATATTTTTAATGGAAGCAGAAGCTATATTTAATGCATTTGACAAGGTTCCAGATGCATTGTGGGAAGAAGATTATGATAAATATATGAAGGTCTTAGATACATACAAAGATATAAAAGTTGTAAGATGGGCACAAAATTAATGAACTATAAATAAAAATGTAAGGGTACACCGCTTCGGTGTGCCCTAAAAAAATACCTATAAATTTTGAATATATGCTTGTTAGAATGTGTCTTTTGTAATATAATATTGTAGAAAATTATATTTATATGTGATTAATTTGGAGGTATATAATGAATATTTTGTCTTTAGAAGATTTTTCAGTAGAAGAAGTTAATAAAATTTTAGATAGTGCAAATGAATTTGCAAACGGAAAACAACTAGATTATGGTGGAAAGAAGGTTATAGCAAATTTATTTTTTGAGCCATCTACAAGAACTCACTATAGTTTTGAAAAGGCGGCTTTAAATTTAAATTGCAAAACAATAAATTTTGATGAAAGTAATTCAAGTACAAAAAAAGGAGAAACTTTGTACGATACTGTAAAAGTATTTGATATGCTTGGAGTAGATGCATTTGTCATAAGGCATACACAAAATGCATATTATAATGAATTAGTTGGAAAACTAAATGCGCCGATATTAAATGCTGGAGATGGAACAGGAAATCACCCATCACAATCATTACTAGACTTGCTTACAATTAAAAGACAATTTGGAAAATTTGAAGGTTTAAAAATTGTAATTGTAGGAGATATAAAGCATTCAAGAGTTGCGCATTCTAATATAAAAATAATGGAAAGATTGGGAATGACTGTGTATACATCTGGACCTGAAGAATTTAAAGAAGAAGGGTTTAACTATGTTGAATTAGATAAAATTATAAATAAAGTAGATATTGTTATGCTACTTAGAGTGCAACATGAAAGACATGAATCACTTATGCATTTATCTTTAGAGGAATATCATAAAAATTTTGGCTTAAATATGGAAAGAGTAAACAAAGTGAGAGATAATGCAATAATAATGCATCCTGCACCATTTAATAGAGGAGTGGAAATTGCAGATGATGTTGTAGAATGTAGTAAATCTAGAATATTTGAACAAATGAGAAATGGTGTGTTTGTGAGAATGGCTATGATACAAAAAGCATTAGAAGAATAAATAAAGGTCATAATAGATTTGTAGGGGCACCGTTTAAAGGGAATACCCTGTAGGGAACGACGCCCTCGTCGTTCCGCAGACACCGCTGTGCCCTATGGATAGTGAATGGGTTGAGACCTTAATCCACCCGTTGACATAGTTGTGCCCGTGTAAAGGTAGGAGTAATAATAATGGATGAGAATTTATTAATTCCAAGAATACAAGATGAATCTGAGGAAAAAAATGAAAATAGTTTAAGACCGAAAACTTTAGACGAATATATTGGACAAACTAAAGTAAAAGAAAGTATGAAGGTTTATATAGAGTCTGCAAAAAAAAGAAATGAAACCTTAGACCATGTTTTATTATATGGACCTCCAGGTCTTGGAAAAACAACATTATCTAATATAATAGCTAATGAAATGAATTCAAATATAAGAATTACATCAGGACCAGCAATAGAAAAACCGGGCGATTTAGCAGCATTATTAACGAATCTTTCAGAAAATGATGTTTTATTTATAGATGAAATACATAGACTAAATAAAAGCATTGAAGAAATATTATATCCTGCAATGGAGGATTTTTCATTAGATATAATTATAGGGAAAGGCCCAAGTGCTAGGTCAATTAGACTAGATTTACCAAAGTTTACATTAATTGGTGCTACAACAAAAGCTGGTTCACTTACTACACCATTAAGAGATAGATTTGGAATAGTAAATAGACTAGAATTATATAATGAACAAGATTTAAAAACAATTGTTATAAGGTCTGCTAAAATATTAAATATTAATATAGATGAACAAGGTGCATTAGAAATTGCAAGACGTTCTAGAGGAACACCTAGAATTGCTAATAGATTACTAAAAAGAATTAGAGATTATGCTGCAGTTTTAGGAGATGGAAATATTTCTCTAGATATTGCTAAAGTAGCTCTACAAAGATTAGAAATAGATGAGCTAGGTTTAGATGAAACAGATAGAAATATGTTAAAATCAATAATTCTAAATTATGCAGGAGGACCAGTTGGGTTAGATACTTTAGCAGCTACAATAGGAGAAGAAACAGAAACAATTGAAGATGTGTACGAGCCATATCTAATGCAAATAGGCTTCTTGGCAAGAACACCAAGAGGGAGAGTTGCAACACCAATTGCATACAAACATTTAGGAATTAAGTTCGAAAAATAATCAGCATATTACGTCGTTATCTTAAATCAAAAAATGCTCAACGTACTAGCGTACGCCTCCGCTTTTTTGATTTAAGATGCCTAGTACTATACTAATTCTTTTTCAAACTTGGTTTGTAGCTTGGAAAGGAATGTGATTAATAATGAATAATCACTTGCAGTGGTATAATCGGCTTGTAGGGCTCAGCGTTCCCGACGACCCGTGCTACGAAGAAAGCATAAGTGAATAGCGAATAATGAATAGTGAAGAGTTAATAGTACAAAATTCTTCGAATTTTGAGGAGGAAAAGATGGATAAAATTTCTGTAGTAGTTTCTTGTTATAATGAACAAGAAGCATTACCATTATTTTACGAAGAAATAACAAAAGTTGCTAATAAAATGAAAAATGCTGAATTTGAATTTATATTTGTAAATGATGGTTCGAAAGATAAAACATTGGAAGTAATTAAGAAATTTAGAAGTACTGATGAAAGAGTAAAATATATATCATTTTCAAGAAATTTTGGGAAAGAAGCAGCAATGTATGCTGGCTTAAAAAAGGCATCAGGAGATTATGTAGCAATAATGGATGCAGATTTACAAGATCCTCCAAAATTATTAGTAGAAATGTATGATACATTAAGTAAAAAGGAATATGACTGCGTTGCTACAAGAAGAGTTTCGAGAAAAGGAGAACCTCCAATACGTTCATTTTTTGCAAGGCTATTCTATAAACTAATAAATAAAATATCAAAAGCAGAAATAGTAGATGGAGCAAGAGATTTTAGACTTATGACTAGACAAATGGTAGATGCAATAATTTCTATGGAAGAATACAACAGATTTTCTAAAGGAATTTTTGGATGGGTTGGATTTAATACAAAATGGATAGAATATGAAAATGTAGAAAGAGCTGCTGGAGAAACAAAATGGTCATTTTGGAAGTTGTTTAAATATTCAATCGAAGGTATAATTGCTTTTTCAACAGCACCACTTGTTATATCTACAATAATGGGAATATTATTTTGTTTTGTAGCATTTTTAATGATTATTTTTATAATTGCTAAAACATTAATTTATGGAGACCCAGTATCAGGTTGGCCTTCAATGGTTTGTATAATGCTATTTGTAGGTGGAATACAATTATTCTGCATAGGAATAATTGGTCAGTATATTTCTAAAACGTATTTAGAAGTTAAAAAGAGACCAATATATATTATAAAAGAAACTGAAGAAGAATTCGTGAGTAAGAATTAAGGAGATAAAAATGGTCAAAAATATTATAGTGTCTAAAAAAGAATATATTATATTATTTTTTATAACAATTTTAATATGTATGCCTTTTTTTACCTCTTCGCAATATATAGAGGGAAACGACACAAATTACCATATGAGTAATATATACTCAATATATACAAAAATGTGTGATGGAAATTCCGGATTTGACAAAATCCTTCCAATAATTGCAAATGACTATGGATATGGTTCTGGCATTTTTTATCCACAGTTATCTCATATAATACCAGCAGGTTTAACATATATTTTACATGGTAATATTGTACTTGCTGTAAAAATAATTCATTTTTTAGTATATTATATATCTGCTATAATGATGTTTAAATTAGTAAGCAAAGTATTTAAAAGCAAATATGTAGCTTTAATTTCTGCAATATTTTATATAACTGCACCTTATGCAATAGCAGATACATTTACAAGAGATGCACTTGCTGAAAGCTTTATATTTATGTTTATGCCTATGATAGTTTTAGGATTATATGAATTATTTGAAGGTAATAAAAAAAGATTTTACATATGGTTTGTAATAGGATACATAGGAATGATAAATTCACATTTAGTAATGTCTGTATATTTTACAATGTTTGTATGTATTTATCTTTTAATATATAGAAAAAAAGTATTTACTGCAAATACTTTTAAGAGTTTAGCTTTTTCTAGCATTTTAATATTATTGCTAACCTTACCATTTACCGCTTCCTTGCTAGAACATAAATTAATAGGAGAATATTATGTTTTTGAAGGAACAACAATGACAAGTTCTGGCTTAGTTAGGTCGGCAACATTTTTTCCTTGGGAATTTTTAATTCAAAGTTCAACAAAAAGATATTTATCTATTAAACAATACTTCAATTTATTAGCATTAGCACTAACAATAATAACAATAAGAAAAAGAAAAGAGATTTTTAAAACCGATTCAGAGCAAAAGTTTTATAAAATGTTATGGATATTTGCGTTATTATCATTAATTATGATGAGTGCATTTCCATGGGAAATAGCACCTAAATTTATGCTAATGATACAGTTTGCGTGGAGATTAGAGTCTATGTTAATTTTTGCTGTAGCAATTTTAGCAGGACTTGCTTTAAGGAATATAATACAAAGAAAATTAAAAATCATTTGTTTAGTTATAGTTATTGCATTTAATATGATTACTGTTTCATATTCATATATGAGAGAAATGTTTATAGATTATGATATAGATAATATAGATATGTCTTATTTCGGAATGGGCTGGGAAAAAGAATATTTACCACTTAGAACAACAAAGAATTTAGATTATTTTTATAGTAGAGGAAATGATATTTTAATAAAAGAAGGAAATGCAGATATAGAAAAATTAAATGATAACACACCAGATTTAGAATTTAAAATCACAAACAACAATGATACAGTAGTTGTTGAACTACCGAGAATATATTATTTAGGATATAATATAAAATTCATAAATGAAATAAGTGAAGAAAAAAACTTACAATTCAGTATGAATGAAAATGGATTTATCAATACTGAGATAAATGGAAACGGAACAGTTAAGGTAAGATACACTGGAACTACGTTAGAGAAAATATCAAATAAAATAGCTATTATCACATTAATTGTAATAGCAATTTATATTGTAGTAGATAGGAGAAAGATAAAATGAAATTATTGATGCATACGTGCTGTGCACCTTGTAGTGTATATTGTATAGATTTATTACGTGAAGAAGGAATAGAACCTACATTATACTGGTATAACCCTAATATTCATCCATATAAAGAATATGAAGCACGTTTAAATACTTTAAGAGAATATTCAAAAATGATAAATATAAATCTAATAGAAGAAAACGAATATGGGTTAAGAGAGTTTTGTAAAAATGTTATAGGAGATTTAGATAATAGATGTGTAAATTATTGTTATAGAGTTCGTTTAGAGCAAACTGTAAAATATGCAAAGGAAAATGGATTTGATAGCTTCACAACAACACTATTAGTAAGTCCATATCAAAAGCACGAAGAAATAATAAAACTATGCAAGGAATTATCAGATAAATATAAAATAGAATTTACATATAGAGACTTTAGAGTAGGGTTTAGGCAAGGTCAAGCAAAAGCTAGAGAATTAGGACTATATATGCAAAAATACTGTGGATGTGTGTTTTCAGAAGAGGATAGATATACTAAACAAATTAAAAGAGATAGAGAAAATCTGAAAAAATAATAAACAGAAAAGGAATGATTAATATGATAACAGGATATATATGTGCTTTAATTTCTTCTTTGTTTTTTACAGCATATGTTATTCCTAAAAAATTATCAAAACAAACACCAATAAAATATAGCTTATTTATGGGTTTAGGTTTTTTTATAGTATCAATCATAATGTTTATTATAAATAAGATTACAGTAAATAATTCTTTAGAAAACTTAGCAAATCCAATACTTTTATTATCTGCTTTAGGTGGAATATTATGGTTAATAGGTTCAGTATTTTTTCTAAGTGCTATCGATAAAATAGGTTTGTCTAGATCAAATCAATGGAAAAATTTACAAGGACCAGTAGGCGCAATTCTAACATTAACTTTTTTATCAGAATTTATGCAGACTAAAGTAGTATATATAATTCTAGCAGTTATTTTTATTTTATTATCAGCAATGTTATTTACAATTAGGAAAAGGGAAGAACAAATTCTAGATAAAAAAGGAATAATATGGGCTATATTATCAGCCATATTCTTTGGAATAAATGCATTAATTCAGAAATTTGCAACAAATAATGGATTAATTTATGCCCAACAAGTCTACTTTTCTGCTTCAGTGTTCATATCAGCATTAGTGTACATTTGGTTTAAAGAAAAAAGTATTATATTTATGAAGGATATAAAAAGCAAACAAAATATTTTAGGAATAATTGGAGGAATTACATATTATTTTGCATCATTTTTTTCAACATTAGCATATAAATATATACCCGGTTCTATAGCATTTACAATTGTTCAACTAAATGCTGTATGGACAGTATTAGTAGGAATATTAATGTTTAAAGAAATAGATTTTAAAAAGAATTGGTTACGAATATTAACAGGAATGGTATTTGCAATAATAGGAGTAATAATGTTATTGTTTGCACAGAAATAACTATAATAGGACAAATATTTATGAAGAAGGAGAAAGATAAAATGAAAAACATAATTATAACTGGTGGTGCCAGTGGTATAGGACTAGCAACTGCCTCTATCAGTTAAATAGGAATAGTCCAGAAGAGGAAAAGATAAAGAAAATATGAAATAAAAAACATTAGAAAAATTCCTATAAAGTTAGGAGGTAAAAGATGAGATATAAAGGTAATGCAAAAATAAAAGCACTAATGGCTGTAGGTTTATTGACATTAAATTTGACAGGATGCAAAAAAGAAATTCGGAGGATATAGTAATGTTACAATAGAAAATAAAACAATAGAAGAAATAGAAAATAAAGTGATAGAAGAAACAGAAGATAAAGAAATAGAAGCATTAAAAGAAGAATTGCAAGAAGGTTTTGAAGCATATACTATTACTTTAGATGAAGCAGCTGATAAATTCGTTTCAAATATTGTAGTAGATGGAACAAATGCTAGTATTGAATTATATGATGGAAGTAAATTTTCAGGAACTTTATACGATTTAAACATATCTGATGTGACATTAGAAAATTTATATATATATGATTCAAAATTTACAGAAGATTTATATCATGCAGAGATAAAATATCAAGATTATAAAGAAAAAGGATATGAGTCTGTAATTGGCGCGTTATATGCAGATTATGAAAATCACGCAAAATTAGAATTAAAAATTAAAAATTGCTTGGTAAATAATGAATATAAACATGGCGATATCGAAGACATTAATTGTAATATTACTAATTTAGACTATAATGCTTGTAAAAGATTATGGCTTTGCGATTATTTTCTAAAAGAAAATGAATTTGATGATATGCCAAATTTAGAAACACTAATATTGACATCCCCTAATCTTTGCTTTCTAGAGGAAGAGATAATTTCAATAAATTCTAACTCATTAAAGAATATTATTATTGATGGACAAAATGGTTTTAGTTATATTGATAGATTTGATTTTACAAATTGTCCAAAGTTGGAAATAGTATCAATTGTAGGAGATTCTCAAGAAACAAATTTAGATGGATTAAAGGGACTTACTAATTTAAAGGAAGTAGCATTTGGACTTCCAACTTGCAAATATTATGATATAAAAGGACTAGTTTATAAAAATTTTCAAGAAAGGGTAGATATGGTTTCAGCTCCATTTCCTTCAAATGATAATAGTCTAACTCGTGGACCAAATTGTATTATATCAGATATAAGTGGAATTAATGGAAGTAATATTGAAGTTTTAAATATTAGCTTCTTAGAATGTGTTAGCTCTGAAATGTTATTAGAAACAGTACAATCATTACCAAATTTGAAAAGAATAGTGGGATTTGAAGTTAATAATGCAGGTATGTGTTCTGATGAATTATTAAAATATTGTGAAGAACAGGGAATTAAACACCCTTTTACAGAGAAAAGTTTAGAATTAAAACATAAATTAGAAGAGATTGTTTCAAATGTACTAACCAACGATATGAACGAAGAAGAAAAAATAAAAGCTTTAAGTGAATATATTGTAAGTAATATGGAATACGATTTTGATTTACTTGATATTGGAGAGAAATCATATGAAAGAAATATGAAAGGATGGGGAGAGTGTCTATATTATAGTGTAATAGAAGGAAAAGGTGTATGTCAAGGATATACTACTTATGCACAAAATTTGTTTAATGAAGCAGGAATAAGATCTAATAGAATTACTTCAATAAACCATACATGGAATTTAATAGAGATTGATAATGAATATTATTCTCTTGATTTAACAAATGTAGATGGATTAATTAATGAGCAAATGTCGACATCCTTTGATGATTATAACCTTGAGAAATATTACTTAGCACCAATTAAAGATATAGATGATTATATAATGATGTTGCCAATTGAAGCTGAAAAGAAATATGATGAAGCAAAAGAAAAGAAAGAAGATAAAGATGGAGAAAAACTAGAAAGCTATATAATTCAACCCAATAGGCAGAACATAAATCCGAAGGAATATTCTGACTTTTGTGGTATGATAGGAATATCGTGTGCTTTGGGATTAGCTAAAAAAATTACAAACCAAGAAGTATTAGAGAAAATTGAAAAAGACAAAAGTGAAGAAGGAAGAATAAAACTTGCATCATTAAAAGAAGTGTTAGATACTTTAAAAAGAAATCAAAAATTAGAACAATTAAGGAATAAAAGAAAAATAGCAGAAGAAGAAAGAATTAGAAATAGCAAAGCAAAAGATCTAGAAATAGAAGCTAATCAAATGAAAAAAGGAGAAAACGAAAGATGAATAAGGAATTAATTGAATATCATGAAACAATGTTCTCAAAAATAAAAAAATTCTTCAAAAGATTTCTCTTTAGAAAAAAGGAAAAGAATATAGTAAATGAAATAAAACATAATAATAATTTTTTAGAAAAAATTATTATTAATGAAAGTACAGAGGAAAAAAGACTAAGACAATTAAAAAAATTATATGATGATGGTGATGT
>CATKWX010000005.1 GCA_949840345.1 uncultured Eubacteriales bacterium | reverse complement strand
GTTAATCGTATATGATATAACAAATATAAATTAAAAATAATTATTATATATTGTACTAGAGATGGGAGAGAAAAAACAATGGAAAAAGTAGAAAAAAGAAAAGTTGATAAAAAGAAATTAGCAACAAGAATAATGGCAGGTTTTTTGGCATTACTAATGGTGGTAGGAACAGTAGGAAGCTTTATATATTATCTTATAAATTATGTAATAAAGAAATAAGTTGTAGGAGTCCGCGTCCTTAAGCTACCCGTGTATTAAAATGTATAAAAATAAAGAAGGTACTTATGATAGATAATTTTTGGGTTAAATTAAATGAATATCAAAATAGAGTAGTAGGATATTTAGATACCCTGTATCAAAATCCTATTAAGTTAATAATGCTAATATTAGATATTAGCATTGTATTATTTTTAGCATATAAATTACTAAAACTTGCCAAAGATACTAGAGCTTGGCAACTATTAAAAGGAATAATATTATTAATTATAGTAACTTGGATTAGTTCAATACTTGGACTAAATATATTAAACTATATACTTACATCATTTATGACATATGGAGTATTAATATTAATAGTAATATTTCAACCAGAACTTCGTAGAGCATTAGAGCAATTAGGAACAAGCAAATTAACTAGATTTTTTGGAATAGATAAAGATTTAGAAACAAAAACAAAAGAAAATATATACAAAATAGTAATTGCAGCATTAGAACTTTCAAAAAATAAAATAGGTGCATTAATTGTATTAGAAAGAGATATAAAAATAAAGGATATAATAAACACAGGAATATTAATGAAATCTGAAATATCACCACAGTTATTAGTAAATATATTTGAGCCTAAAACTCCATTACACGATGGAGCAGTTGTAATAAGTGAAAACCAAATAACAGCAGCAGCGTGTATGTTACCATTAGCTAGCGATAAAGATATAGCAAAGGAATTAGGAACGAGACATAGAGCTGGAATTGGAATATCTAAAGAATCTGATGCAATAGCAATAATTGTATCAGAAGAAACTGGAAAAATATCAATAGCAAAAGATGGAACATTAATTGCAGACGTAAAAGAAGAAGCATTAAAGAAAATACTAATAAAAAATGTAGTAACAGATAGATTTGTAGCAGAGAAAAAACAACATAAAATAAAGTTATTTAAAAGTAAAAATAAATAGTACAGTAGGGGCGATTTTAATCGCCCGATTTTTGTTTTACAAATTAACATAAATATGGTATAATATATCTGTTGGCACATTTTGTCAAAAATATTTTTTAGGAGGAGTTCTAGTATGAGTCGGAATGTAAGCGAGGTTCTCAAACACTTTGCAGAAAGTGGAGTTACGGCTAATAATGTATGCATCGATGCTGAGGGGAGCATTATTGTTGATAGCTTAAAACAGTCTGAAGAGAAAAGAGAATTTAAAGTTGAGACTACTTTACTCAGCATCGGAGACATTAATGTTCACAACATCGGCGTGAAAGGTAATCTTATTTGCAAAGGTTACATGAACGCAACAGACGTAAAGGTGAGAGGAAACTTTACTTGTGAAAGAAACGCAAACATATGTGAAACAACGGTTTATGGAGACCTTAGGTGCTATGGCAATATGAGCTCAAATGGACACGAAGTTGTAGTTTACGGAAATTTACTGTGCGACGGTAACTGCGATGCAGATGTTGTAGTACAGGGAGAGTTCAACTGCAAGGGAGAACACACCGGCAATTATTTGAAAATGTGAGACAAAATATTGGAACAAATTAAAGAGGGGTGCACTTGCACTCCTCTTTGCACATACTAAAAAGTATGGTATAATTAGTAAGAAAATTTAAAATAGGAGTAATTAAATGCGAAATATAAAATTAATAATAGAATATGATGGAAAGGGTTTTAATGGATGGCAAAAGCAACCTAATAAGCCTAATATACAAGGAGAAATAGAAAATGCAATAGAAAGAATAACTGGAGAAAGGGTAGAGCTTTATGCGTCTGGTAGAACAGATGCAGGAGTTCATGCTATTGCACAAACTGCTAATTTTAAAACAAATAGTAATATACCAATAGAAAAACTGTGTTTAGCAATAAATTCACAATTAAAGAAAAGCATAGTAATAAAGGAAGCTAAAGAAGTAGAAGAAGATTTTCATTGTAGATATAATTGCAAAGGAAAAAAATATAGATACGTTATAAATAATTCTTTAAATGGAAGTGCAATTTATAGAGGATTAGAATATCATATGCCAATAAAACTAGATGTAGAAAAAATGAAGCAAGCTTCTAAATTCTTTATTGGAACTCACGATTTTAAAGCTTTTAAATCTAGTGGAACTAGTAGTAAAAGTAGCGTTAGGCAAATTTATACAGCAGAAGTAATAGAAGATGGAGAAAGAATAAAAATAGAACTTACAGGAAGCGGATTTTTATATAATATGGTAAGAATAATTTCAGGAACGTTAGTGGATGTAGGACTACGGAAAAATTGCACCAAAAGATATAAAAGATATAATAGATGCAAAAGACAGAACAAAAGCTGGAAAAACACTACCAGCCCACGGACTATATTTAGTAGAAGTATATTATTAGTAGGGGCAGCGTTAGATTATCTACGAAGCGGGAGCCGAGTGAATAGTGAATAGTGAATAATGAATAGTTAATTGTAGGGGCACACCGCGGTGTGCCCTTTTGTAATATGTATTGCAAACATTGTAGGGAACTAGACCAACGTCGTTCCAAGTGGCGTAGCCACCTTTGCTCATTGACACCTTTTAAATAAAATATTCATATAATAAAGTAAGATACATAAACTTCGGAAAGGAATGTGATAACATATGAATACTTTATTAATTTTTTTTGCCCTACCAATTGCAACTATAATTTTAGCAGCTGTATTAGAAAAAATACTTAAATGCCCAATTGCAGTTGCAGCAGTTGCATTTGCTATATATTTAATTGTTACATTTGCTGTATTTAATGCTACATTTTTAATTGCAACTATTGTGTATACAATTTTAGCATTAATAACAGCTTTAATTGTTAGATTTATAAATAATTTACTTAATGATAATGATTCAAACGATTGTACATTATCTAGCTTAGATACATTAGCTATAAATAATAATGCAAATAGCACTAATAGTTGTAATTCTTGTGGTTGCAATAGATGTAGAAGAAGATTTTAATTAAAAAGATAGACCCCAAATTTAAAAATCTGGGGTCTTACGCAAAAGCTAATCACCAAAATGGCGACCATACAAAACAGCAAGGTCATCGAGGTGTTCAGGCATATCCTGATTTAATTCAGGATGAGGAGAAAGAGCGAAACCTTTGCAAGTGGAAGGATCACTAACAGTCTTGTTCCAGTTGATTGGCGTTCCTTCTTCCTGCGGTATTGCTTTTGCAATGTTTCCTGTACAAATACTCATTTGTACGAGCCTCCTTTATAAGTAATTTACTGTGTTGCCTCAAGTCAAAAAGAGGATAAACAGTATTAACATAATTATAGCATAAAATATAAACTTTTGCAAAAAGAGATGCTACAGAAATTAGCATCTCCTTTTTATATCGATATTAAAAACGCTATGTTATTATGTTTATTATTTATTTTCTCTTGCATTTTTTGCGTATTTTTTTAATTTCTCATAAGCTAAATAATTAATTGTACCTGCAGGGAATAGACCATTTTTGTCTTTTTTACCTGCTGGAACTCCAGTTAAAATTTCAATTCCCTCGTCAATTGTATTTACAGCATAAATATGGAAATCACCTTTTTTAACTGCTTCTATTACTTCGTCTGAAAGGTTAAGATTTTTAACATTTTGAATAGGAATAATTACACCATGATGTCCATTTAAACCTCTCATTTTACATATTTGGAAGAAACCTTCGATTTTTTCGTTTACACCACCTATAGGTTGAATCATTCCTTTTTGATTTACAGAGCCAGTTACTGCAATAGACTGATTTATTGGAATTCCAGATAAGCTTGAAAGTAATGCATACGCTTCAGTACTAGATGCACTATCTCCGTCAACACCTCCATATAACTGTTCAAAACAAATACTTGCTGTAAGTGATAATGGCATTTCTTGAGCAAATTGTTCCCCAATATATCCAGATAATATAAGTACACCTTTTGAATGTGTAGAGCCAGACATTTCAACTTCACGTTCGATGTTTATAATTTCACTTTTTCCCATATATGTGTTAACTGTGATCTTTGCTGGCTTTCCGAAAGAATAATCTCCAACAGTCATAACAGTAAGTCCATTAATTTCACCAACTTGGAATCCATCTGTATTTATTAATAAAGTATTATCTTTTATCATTTCTAAATATTTTGTGTCATATTTTTTTACTCTTTCAATTCTTTCATCAAGGGCCTTTTGAATGAAATCCTTTGTAACTATCTTCTTTTTTGCAAGTTTTGCCCAAGTAGCAGCTTCTCCAACTATTTCTCCAATTTCATTAAATTTCGTTGAAAGTTTTTCTTGGTCACCTGCAAGACGAGAA
Organism: uncultured Eubacteriales bacterium; assembly: GCA_949840345.1. GTDB lineage: Bacteria > Bacillota > Clostridia > TANB77 > CAG-508 > CAKPQL01. Next base: position 100,077 of record CATKWX010000005.1, on the reverse strand, counting down.
GTAAATTCTACAACTTTTGCCATAGCTTCAGGATCTAATTCTAAAATTTCTTCTTTAGAGCAGTAGCTATGAACAAATTTAGCAAGTCTTGTTATATTGTCATTATTTCTTGGTGCATCCTCTTCAAATTCAACTTTTACTTTAAATAGTTTTTTAAAGTCTGGATCAACTGCTAATAATGTGTGATAAATATTAGAACTACCTACAACTAAAACTTTTACATCTAATGGAATTGGTTCTGGTTTTAAAGAAACCATAACCATAGAAGAACGTTGGTCTATAGTATTTTCTATAATTAATTCTTTAATAGTTAATGCTTTTTTTAATGCCTCATAACACATTGAGTTAGATACTAAATCTTTTGCTTGTAACATTATATAACCACCATTTGCTTTATGAAGAAGACCTGGTTTTAACATAGTATAATCTGTTTTTAACATACCATATTGATTTTCATATTCAAGCTTTCCAAACATATTATGATAGCTATAATTAGAATCCATTATAACAGGCGCGCCTTCTAAATGGCTATTATCAATAAATAGATTAACTCTATAGTTAAGCCAAGGTTTTACTGTTGTTTCAGGTTGTGGTCTAGCATTTTGATTTTTTTGATTAGCATTTTCATCAACTAAAAATAAAGGAATATTTCTTAAAATATCTGATTTTATATTATCTAAAAATGTAGTTATTTTCTTATATTTTTTATATTTTGATTTTAAAGAGCTAATATGCACATTGATAGTAAGAAGAGCAACATTAGATTGCCATTCTTCTATTTTTCTATCGGATTCTTTTTCTATTAATTTTATTTCATTAAGTACTTCGAAAACTTGCTCTTGTACAGCTGCAGATTTTTCTTCAAATTGTTGTTTAATGCTTTCATCTAACTTTTCAAATTCCTGTTCCTCAATTGTTCTTCCATCCATAACAGGCATCATATATACCCCGCTTTGAGTAGCCTTTACAGAAAATCCTTGAGTCATAGTTTTTTTGTTTAAGTTATCTAATAAGGTATTTCTTTTATCTTCAAATTCTTGTTTTATTAATTTCTTTTCCTTTTCAAAATCATCATTATCAAAAGTTCTTTTTATATCAACTTTTATATCCTTTATAAAAGCTTCCATATCTTCTTTAAAAACTTTACCTTGACCTGCTGGAAGTGACACTGCTATAGGCTCATTTGAATTTTCAAAATTATATATATAACACCAATCAAATGGCTTTTTTTGCTTTTTGGCAATAACATCTAGATAATTTTTTGTATACATTGTTTTACCGACACCAGCAGGGCCTTCTAGGTATAAATTATAACCTTTTACAGAAACATTTAAACCAAATTCTAAAGCCTTGATACCTCTATCTTGCCCATAAACAAGTCCGATTGTATCTAAATCAGCAGTGCTTTCAAAAGAAAACACATTTGGATTACATACGTTTTTTAAATCCTTGTATGATAATTCATTCTTTTTCATTAGTACCTCCTTCTGGCAAAACCAGATTTATATAAATTATTTTTTGTTGATATATTTCATATTTCGGACGACCAATGGTCGCCCCTACAAAAAACATATTGCAAACTGTAGGGAACGACGCCCTCGTCGTTCCGCTGACACCACTACGCCCTTATGTTACATATACAATGTCATAATAATTGCATCATCTGTATTATTATAATATTTTTTCCTAATACCAAGTTCTTTAAAACCAAATTTTAAATATAACTTTCTTGCTACTTCATTAGAAGAATTTACTTCTAATGTCAACTCTTTAAACTTAAGTTCTTTTGATATTGATATAAGTTTTTGTAATAATAAACTTCCTATACCTCTTTTTCTAAAATCTTTTTTTACAACAATATCTGTTATATGTACATCATCAACTGACTTCCAAATTCCTGCAAAGCCTACAATTTCTGTATGTATTTTTGCTACAATATAATGTGAATGAGGATTATTAAGTTCTGAATACAAGGTTTTACAAGACCAAAAGTCGTCAAAATCTGAAGTTAGTGTAGGGGATATATTTTCAAAATCAGAAATAGTCATATTACTAATTTTTAAATTATCCATTTTGCTCCTTCATCCTTTCTGCCTGCGATTTCCTTAAATACATAGGTAAAATTGTATCTGCATTTTCAGTATATCCATTTTTGTATTTTTCAAAAGCACATTTTCCAATATTTGCAGAATGTTGATTATTATTTGTAGAAAATTTTATATTTGAATTAATATTACTTAAAATATTTTTATAATTAACAGAGCCTGTTCCAACAAAAGTAATATCACTATAATTATCAAGAACAGATGCTATATTAGAGATATCATCAGCCATATATTCGCTAATTAAATTATAGTTTTTATCAAAAATCCCACAATATACTTGATTATTATTTGCATCTATTAAAGCACAAATTACACCAGTTGCATCTGGAACGTTATAAGCCAAACAGTCTAAAGAGCTAATTCCAATAACTGGAATATTAGCTACTTCTGCGATTGCCTTTGCAGTAGCAATTCCTATTCTAATTCCAGTAAATGAACCGAGGTCCTTTATTGCAAGCAATTAAATCTATTGTAGGTAATCCTATATTTGATTTTACAAATAATTCCTGAATTAATGGCATTAAATTTTGAGAATGAGTTTTATTATCGTCTATTAATAGTTCTTCAATAGTTTGATTATCCTCTAGTAATGAAACAGAGCATAGGTTAGAAGATGTGTCTATACTTAATATTTTCAATCTGAATCCTCCTTAAAAATGTTTAGTGAATCTGTAATGTAACCGTTCAAACCTATCCCCAAAAGTGTCAAAATTAAGAATACGTATGCTATCGTTAGTGTTATCTTTAGTAAAAGAAATCTTTAGATAATCTTTTGGTAAAATTGTTTCAATTAATTCTCCCCATTCAATTATGCATATGCCATTTTGTAAATATTCTTCACCACCAATAGCAAAGAATTCTTCTACGTCTGAAAGTCTATAGACGTCAAAATGGTATATAGGAACTTCTCCATTGTATTCATTTACAATAGTAAAAGTTGGACTAGATATTTCATTTTCAAGACCAAAATAAGATAGAATGCCTTCAGTAAACTTTGTTTTCCCAGAACCTAAATCTCCGAGATAAAATTATAATATCTCCTTTTTTTAGATTGCCAGCTAAAATTTTTGCAAATTTCTTTGTTTCTAACTCATTTTTTGATAGAAAAGTATACATTTTTTCACCTAATTTTAAATTTATATATTAAATATCATATGCATATTTTATATTATTTAAAATAATATGTAAATACAAAAATAAAAAAATGATAAATAATTTGTAATTATGTTGAAAAAAAATATATTATAATATAAAATAAACAAAACAACATTTACGGAAAAACAAAATACAAAAAATATATTGCAAAAACAAATATACAAATAAACATATTGCAAACTCTGTAGGGGTCGCATGGTATGCGACCCGCACAGAAAACAATGAATAATTATTTGTAGGGGCACCGTTTGTGGGAATACCCGTTAGGTTATGACACCACTGTGCCCGTAATAATGAAGAGTACAAAATTCTTCGAATTTTGAGGAGGTAAAACAAGATGGCAACAATAATAAATGGAAAAGAAGTAGCACAAAAGATAAGAAATAACCTAAAAGAAGAGGTTACAGAATTAAAGAAAAATGGGAAAATACTTAAATTTGCTGTAATTATGGTAGGAGATAATAGTGCATCAAAAATATATATCAAAAACAAAAGTAAAGCATGCGAAGAAGTTGGTATAGACTGTGAAGAATATATATTAGATTCAAACATTCAAATGAAAGAATTATTAGATTTAATAAATACTTTAAATGAAAGAGAAGATATTCATGGTATATTATTACAAAGCCCAATTCCTAAGCATTTAGATATAGATGAAGCTTTTAGGACAATTGCACCTAGTAAGGATGTAGATGGCTTTAATCCTGTAAATGTAGGAAAACTTTGTCTAGGACAAGACTGTTTTATAGCGTGTACACCATCAGGAGTTATGAAACTATTAGAAGAATATAATATAGAAATAGAAGGAAAAAATGCAGTAGTAATAGGAAGAAGCAATATTGTTGGGAAACCTATGCTACAATGTTTATTAAACAAAAATGCAACAGTTACAATATGTCATTCTAAAACTAAAAATTTATTAGATATTACAAAAAATGCAGATATAATTGTTGCAGCAGTGGGAAAAGAAAAATTCCTAACAGGAGATATGATAAAGGAAGGTTCAGTTGTAATAGATGTAGGAATTAATAGACTACAAGATGGAACAATATGTGGAGATGTGGATTTTGAAAGCGCTAAAGAAAAGGCATCATACATAACACCAGTGCCAGGTGGAGTTGGACCAATGACAGTAGCAATGCTTATGAGTAATATCGTAAAAGCGTCAAACGGGAGATTATCTGCGAAGCAAGTGCCGAGTGAATAATGAATAGTGAATAGTGAAGAATTATTTGTAGGGGCACCGTTTGTGGGAATACCCGTTAGGTTATGACACCACTGTGCCCGTAATAATTATTTGGTGGGGGAAAAGAAATTATTTTAGGGCCTTAGGAAAGAGGACTTCCTATGGATAAAAACAAATATTGGATATGGTTATCAAAATTAGAAGGGATAACTCTAATAGAGAAACTAAATTTAATAAAAGAATATGGTATAGAAAACTTATGGAATATAGATAAAGAGCAAGCTCTAAAAGTACTAAAAGATAAAACAAAAGTAGAAATACTATTTAATCCTAAAAATAAGGATAATTTAGATAAATATTTGGAATATAATTATAAAAATAACATAAACATTATTTCAATTAATGATAAGAGATATCCTAATATTTTAAAAAATATTTATGACGCACCAATTGTTTTATATGCAAAGGGAAATACGAATGTACTACAAAAAACTAGTTTTGCAATAATTGGAGCGAGGAGTGCAAGTGAATATGGCAAAAAAATTGCAAAAACTTTTGCATATATGTTAGCAAAGAAAAATATTAATATTGTAAGTGGACTAGCAAAAGGAATAGATACTTGTTCTCACATGGGAGCTTTAAACGCAAATAGAACTACTATTGCAGTAGTTGGAAATGGATTAGATATAGTATATCCAGCTGAAAACGCAAAATTATATAATGATATTATTAATAATCGGAGGACTAATCATTTCAGAATATGCTGTTGGAACAAGACCAGAACCTATGAATTTTCCGGCAAGGAATAGAATAATAAGTGGATTATCTTTTGGAGTTTTAGTAGTAGAGGCAAGTAAAAATAGTGGTTCATTAATAACAGCGGATTTTGCATTAGAACAAGGTAGAAATGTATATTCAATTCCACGGAAATGTAACTAGCCCTAATTCAATAGGAACAAACGAATTAATAAAACAAGGAGCAAAATTAGTAACAAACATATATGATATTTTAGAAGATTATATAAATATAATATAAATTTTGCAAAATTACTTTATTTTTTATTATATATGTAATATAATAAAATCGTTATAGCCTTAAGTAAGGAGGAAATACAAATGCAAGAAAATAACAGAAGAAATACGAGAAGAACTAGTGCAAATAAAAAAACTAATATGACAAGAAGAGCAAATACAAATAGAAAAGTTAGTACAAATAAAGGAACTAGTGCAAATAGAACTAGAAAAGGTATTAAACCTAATAAAGCAGGAAAAGAAGCAAACACAAAAAATACTAAAAGAAAATATAATAAAAAGAAAATTGTTATATGTTCATTAATTGGAATATTCGTATTACTTTTAATAGTTGCTGCAATAGGAGCAGGAATATTATTTGGAATGTTTAAAAAATATACGGTTTCCCTAGAAGCATTAAGAACAAGCAATGAGAATAGTGTAGTTAAAGATTCAGAAGGTAATGTAATAGCTACATTAAATGCAAACGAAAAAAGAGAAAGTATAACATTAGACCAAATGAGTAAATACTTGCCACTAGCATTTATTTCTATAGAAGATGAAAGATTTTATGATCATGATGGTGTAGATTTTAAGAGAACTGCAGCTGCAACCTTCAAATATATATTTGGAAATTCATCTTTTGGTGGTAGTACAATAACACAACAATTAATAAAGAATGTAACTAAAGAAGATGAAAGAGATGCATCAAGAAAAATAAAAGAAATTGCAAGAGCATTAAACTTAGAAAAAGAATTACGAAAAGAAAAAACAAAATCACAAGCAAAAGATGAAATATTAGAATTATACTTAAATAGAATATTCGTTGGAGAAGATGTATATGGTGTGCAATTGGCAGCAAAATTATACTTTAATAAAACTGCTGCTGAACTAGATCTAGCAGAATCAGCCTTTATTGCTGGAATAAACCATTCACCGAATCTATATAAACCTTTTGAAGATAGTGATGAAATGAGGGAAAGAATAAAATCTAGAACATTAACTGTTATAGAAAAAATGGCAGATTTAAAAAAGATAACAGAAGAAGAATATCGTGTAGCTGTAGAAAAAGTAAATAATGGATTAGTATTCACAAAAGGAACTATTAGCGAAAATAATTATTCATATCATGTAGATGCTGTAATAGAGCAAGTTATAAAAGATTACCAAGAAAAATATCCAGAGCTAAATCGTAAAGAAGTAGAAAATATTGTGTATAGTAGTGGATTAACAATATATTCAACACAAGTTACATCAATCCAAACGGCATTAGAAGAGGAATATGCTAAAACTGAATTCATATATAGGTCAAATAAAAAAATAAAAGATGCAGATGGAAATGATACAGATGAGTACTATAAAACTCAATCTGCAATGACGATAGTAGAAAATGGAACAGGGCATGTTGTTGCAACAGTTGGAGGCTTTGGAGAAAAAACACCAAGAGGACTAAATAGGTCAACACAAACACCGCATCAACCGGGTTCCTCAATAAAACCACTAGCAGTTATAGCACCAAGTTTAGAAGCAGGGTTAATTACTGCAGCAACGGTAGTAGACGATACTCCATTATCTGGTGGATATACACCAAGAAATGATACAGGTGGATATAATGGACTTATGCCAGTTAGAGAAATTGTTAGAGTATCAAGAAATATTCCTGAAGTAAAAATGATAAATAAATTAGGACCTAAAAATGCTATAGAGTTTTTAAAGAAATTAGGAATAACAACAGTAGATGAAAGAGATGAAAATCCAGCATCAGCATTAGGTGGATTAACACAAGGTGCAACAACCTATGAAATGGCTGCAGCATATTCTACAATTGCAAATGACGGAGTATATGTAACACCAATTCTTTATACAAAAGTAGAAGATGCTAATGGTCAAATAATATTAAATGCAGAAGAAAAACAAGAACATAGAAGAGTAATGTCTGAAGAGAATGCATATATAGTAAAAAGTATATTAAGAGGACCTGTAAATTCAGGAACAGCAGCTTCCTTAGGCGTAAAAATACCAAATATGGATACTTGTGGTAAGACAGGAACAACAGATAACTGGGAAAGATGGTTTTGCGGATTTACACCATATTATTCTGCTGCTACTTGGTATGGATATGATGATATGTTAGAAGTACCTCGTAATGCTAATGTTTCAGGATATATATGGGGACGTGTTATGAAAAAAGCACACCAAGGATTAGAAGCAAAGAATTTCCAAAAGCCAGGTAACATCACATCAGCAACAGTTTGTAGAGACTCAGGATTACTTGCTACAGATTTATGTAGAGAGGATCCAAGAGGAAATAGAGCATATTCTGAAGAATTCGTAAAAGGAACTGTACCATCAAAAAGTTGTGACTGTCACGTTAAAGAGAAGGTATGTTTGATAGAGGGAGAAACAGAAAAATACAAAATAGCAACAGATTATTGTCCAGATGCAATAGAAAGAGTATTTATTACAAGACCAAACAGTGATACAGATAGAGCTTGGGAAAAAGCAGCAGATGCAAAATATATGTTACCAGAGGAAACTTGTGATGTTCATACAGAGCCAATTGTAGAACCAAGTCCATCACCAGAACCAAGTCCATCGCCATCACCAGAACCAAGTCCATCACCACTACCTAGTGAAAGCCCAACTCCGACACCAAGTCCAACACCAACTCCGACGCCAACACCAAGTCCAACACCACCGGCGGTTACACCGTCACCAGTAGTACCAACACCTGCAACACCATAGTGAAAATAAAACAAAATTAACATAAATAATATAGGCGTAATCGATGTATAGGCATGCATTAAATGTCTTACAATAACGAATTACGCCTTAAATTTCAAAGAAATATTTAAGTTTTAGGAGGAATGTATGCAAATTAAATTTTATAATACATTAACAAAAGAAAAACAAGAATTTATACCATTAAATAAAGAGGAGATAACAATGTATTCTTGTGGACCAACAGTATATAAAGATGCAACAATAGGAAATATGAGAACAAATATATTTATGGATACATTAAGAAGAACTTTAAAGTATAATGGATATAAATTAAAACATGTTATGAATATAACAGATGTTGGTCATTTAGTTTCAGATGCAGATGAAGGGGAAGATAAAATGATAAAGTCTGCAAAAGAAGAAGGAAAAACACCTTTAGAAATTGCAGAGCATTATACAAATTTATTTATGAAAGATTTAGAAAGACTAAATATAGATTTACCAGAAATTATATGCAAAGCTACAGATAATATTAAAGAAATGATAGAGTATGTAGAAGAATTAGTAAAAAACGGTTATGCTTATGAAACAAGCACTGCTATATATTTTGATGTATCTAAACTAGATAAATATGGCATACTTTCAGGAATAAATTTGGATGACCAAAAGGCAGGAGCAAGAGTAGATATAGATGAGGAAAAAAGGAATCCATACGATTTTGCATTATGGATAAAGGCTCCAGAAAATCATTTAATGAAATGGGAAAGCCCTTGGGGATTAAGTTATCCAGGATGGCATATAGAGTGCTCAACTATGGGTAGAAAATATCTAGGAGAGCAATTTGATATACATACAGGAGGAGTAGATTTAATACCAACACACCATGAAAACGAAATTGCACAAAGTAAGGGGTGCACAGGAAAAATTCCAGCAAGATACTGGATGCATGGCGAATTTTTATTAATAAATGGTGGAAAAATGTCAAAAAGTTTAAATAATGTATATCTTATTGAAGATATAGTAAAAAGAGGATATTCTCCACTTGCATATAAAATATTTTGCTTTACATCACATTATAGAAATAAATTAAACTTTACTTGGGAAGGAATAGATGTTGCAGATAAATCATTAACAAGACTAAAAGATGCATATGTAAAGCACACAGAGGGTGAAGATTCTATGTCACAAGAGGAAATTCAAAATTATAAAGAAAGATTTTTAAGTGCTATAAACGACGATTTAAATATGCCTGTTGCAATGAGTATCGTATGGGAAGTGGCTAAAAACGCAAAAAAATCAAAACAATTAGCAGATGTTTTACTAGATTTTGATAAAGTATTAGGATTAAATATTGATAAGAAAGAAGAAAAAACACAAGATATTCCAAGTGATATATTAGAACTAGTAGATATGAGAAAGAAAGCTAGAGATAACAAGGACTGGGCAGAGTCAGATAGATTAAGAGACTTAATAAAAGAAAAGGGCTATATAGTAAAAGATTCTAAAGAAGGCACAACGATAGAGAAAATGTAATCTTTATCCGGCAATTATAATAATATTTTTTATTCCGTTCTCCAAGGCGTTTAAGATACTACTTAACTAAATTTTGTGACACACTCTGCTTGGATTAAAGACAAAACGACTCAGGGTCGAACTCGTAAAAAATATTATTATAATTGCCTATAAAAAACATTGGAAATTGTAGGGAACAGACCAACGTCGTTCCGATTGATACTACTGTGCCCCTAACAAAAATTAAAATAAAGGTAAAAATTATGTTTAATATAAATGAAGAATTAAAAAAATTGCCGGGCAAACCTCGGCGTTTATATAATGAGAGATAAAGATGATACTATTATTTATGTTGGAAAAGCAGTATCTCTAAAAAATAGAGTAAGACAATATTTTAGGAAAACAAATAAAACAGAAAGAATAAAGAAAATGGTATCGTTAATTGACCATTTTGAGTATATTGTTACAGATAACGAAGCAGAAGCTTTAATTTTAGAGTGCAATTTAATTAAGAAAAACAAGCCTAGATTCAATGTCTTATTAAAAGATGATAAAACATATCCATATATAAAAATAGATATAAAATCGGATTACCCAAGTGTATTTATAACAAGAACAGTATTAAACGATGGTTCCAAATACTTTGGACCATATGCAAACCCTGGAAGTGCAAAAGAAATGGTAGATTTCATTAAACAAAAATTTCAAATAAGACAATGCAGAAATTTTAAATCCAATAAGAGAGCTTGTCTAAATTATCATATAAAAAAATGTTTAGCACCATGTATGGGATATGTTTCAAAAGAAGAATATAGAGAGCAAATTAATCAGATTATAATGTTACTAGAAGGAAAAACCGATAAGATAATAAAATCAATAGACGAAGAAATAGAAATTTATGCTTCCAAAATGGAATATGAAAAGGCAGCTATATTAAGAGATAAAAAGCTTGCAATAGAACGTATTTCTGCAAAACAAAAGGTTTCAAACATTAACGAAAACACAATTGATGTAATAGGTATGGCAAGAAATAACATAAAAGTATGTATAGAAATCTTCTTTGTAAGAGGAAGTAAAATGATAGGAAGAGAACACTACTTTTTTGACAATTTAGAAGAAGTAGAAGATACAGAAATATTATCTAGTTTTATAAAACAATATTATTTCGAAAAACAAGATTTGCCACATAAAATAATGCTAAAAGAAGAAATAGAAGATGCGGTTGTTTTAGAAGAGTGGTTAAGTAAAAAAGCAAATAGAAAAGTAGAACTTAAATTTCCACAAAAGGGAGAAAAATTGCGTTTTGTAGAAATGGCAGAAAATAATGCAAAAATAACTTTAGAAAATAAGTCTAAAGAAAAAGAAAATATATTAGTGGAATTAAAAGAAGTATTAAACTTAGATAAATTGCCAAGAAAGATAGAGTGTTTTGATATATCTAATATTTCAGGAACGAATATAGTTGCTGGGATGTGTGTAGCAATAGATGGAAATATAAAAAAGAATTTATCTAGAAGATTTAAAATAAAAACAGTTTTTGGACAAGATGATCCTAAATGCACAAAAGAAGTAATAGAAAGAAGAATAAAACACTCTCTAGATGGAGAAAGCAGTGGATTTGGAAAGTTACCAGATTTAATACTTGCAGATGGAGGAATTACACAAATACGTGCAATTTTAGAAGTATTAGAACAATACAATTTGAATTTACCAGTATTTGGGATGGTAAAAAACGATAAACATCAAACTAGAGCATTAATAGATAAAGATAGAAAAGAAATAAAAATAAGTAAAGATTTATTAAATTTTATAACAGTCTTCCAAGATGAAGTTCATAATACAGCAATTGAATATCATAGAAAATTAAGAGATAAAGAGATGTTAAAATCTGAACTAGATGATATAAAAGGAATAGGGGAAAAGAAAAGACAAGAATTATTGAAGAAATTTGGAAGTATGGAAAACATAAAAAAAGCAAGCATAGAAGAATTAACAAGTATAAAGGGAATAAATGAAAAAATAGCAAAAGTAATATTAGATTTAGACAATAAACAATGATTTTAGTTGAAATTTTGTCTACGATTGTGATAATATATAGGAATAAATATGCAAATCCATGAATATATATATGTAGGGGATAGTACGTTTAAAGAAAATACACTGTAGGGAACGACTTCCAAAGTCGTTCCGATGACACAATCTAATTCCTTAATTTTAAAAAACATAACAATATATTTTTGGAGGTATATTTATGGATATTACAAAAGAAGAGTATTTTAATGTGAAGTACAATAGTGATAGGGACATTTTAGAGATAGACAAGAACGTAAAAAGAGGAATATTTAGAAGACATAAATTTTTAACAGGAGCAATAGGGACAACCTTTATATTATGTGCAGTTAATTTGTATTTAGTATATAAATTTTTTGCAGTATTATGTGCAATGTAGGGGCACCGTTTGTGGGAATACTTAGTACAGGTTATGACACCACTGTGCCCGTAAAAGTGAGAAATGAATAATAACGTAGGGGCGACCATTGGTCGTCCGCAGAAGGAGAAACATATGGAGCTAATAATCGGAAAAACAGCAGGATTCTGTTTTGGAGTAAGAAACGCTGTAGATAAAACCTATGAAGAAATAAATAAAAATACGAAAGATTTATATTGTCTAGGAGAATTAGTCCACAATGAAAAAATAGTAGAAGATATTACAAAAAAGGGTGTTATAACAGTAGAAGACATTTCTGATATACCAAATAATTCTAATGTTATAATAAGAGCACATGGCGTGGAGCCTAACATATATGATATTGCAAAAGAAAAGAATTTAAAGTTAATAGATTTAACTTGTCCTAAAGTTGCAAAGGTACACGAATTTGCGAAAGCTTTCTCAAATGATGGTTACTACATAATGCTTATAGCAGAGAGAAAACATCCAGAAACAATAGGGACAAAAGGCTTTTGTGGAAAAAATTCCACTATAATAGAAAGTATAGAAGATGTAGAATCTGCAATAAAAAATTTTAAAGAATCTAATTTAACCAAAATTGGTATAATAGCACAAACTACATTTAGTGTAGAAAAATTTAATAAAATAGTTGAAAATATAAAGTCAAGGGTAAACTGCAAAATAGAAGTAAAGAACACAATATGTAATGCTACCGAAATGAGACAAGCTGAAACAGAAGAGTTATCGAAAAAGGTAGATTTAATGATAGTAATAGGTGGAAAAAATAGTGCAAATACAAAAAGATTATATGACATATCAGCTAAAAATTGTGAAAATGCTATATTGATACAAAGTAACGCAGATTTGGCTTTAAAGGAAGTATTGGAAAATAATTTTGAAAAAATAGGAATAATGGCGGGAGCATCAACGCCAAAATATTGTATAGATGAAGTTGTGGGATATATAAATAATTTTAAAAACTAATTAGAAGTAATAATAATATTTTTTACGAGTTCGACCCTGAGTCGTTTTGTCTTTAATGCAAGCAGAGTGTGTCACAAAATTTAATTAAGTAGTATCTTAAACGCCTTGGAGAACGGAATAAAAAATATTATTATTACTTCTAAATGAAATAAAAATGTAATACATTGGAGGAGCAAATGAATATAGCAAATAATTGGAAAGATTATGAAATACTAGATATGTCAAATGGCGAAAAACTTGAAAAATGGGGCAAATATGTTTTAGTTAGACCAGACCCACAAATTATATGGAATAAAAAAACATATGAGTCAAAATGGAAAGAAGCAAATGCAGTATATAATAGAAGTAAAACAGGTGGTGGAAGTTGGAATTATAAAACCAAGCTTCCAGATGCGTGGAAAATAAAATATAAAGAATTAACTTTTAATATAAAGTTAATGGGCTTTAAACATACTGGCTTATTTCCAGAGCAAGCAGTAAATTGGGATTGGATGATAGAAAAGATAAAAAATGCAAAAAGAGATATCAAGGTATTAAATCTTTTTGCATATACTGGAGGAGCATCTGTTGCGTGTTTATATGCTGGTGCTTCTGTTTGTCATGTTGATAGCTCAAAAGGTATGGTTGCATGGGCAAAAGAAAATGTTGTAGCTTCTAATTTGCAAGATAGACCAATACGTTATATTATAGACGATGTAGTAAAATTTGTTGAAAGAGAGATAAGAAGAGGAAATACCTATGATGCTATTATAATGGATCCACCATCTTATGGAAGAGGGTCAAAAGGAGAAGTTTGGCAATTTGAAGATAGCATTAATAATTTAGTGGAACTATGTATGAAGGTATTAAGCGATAAACCTCTATTTTTCCTAATAAATTCATATACAACAGGAATATCTTCAACAGTTTTAAGCAATATATTAAGGCTAAATATGAATAATAATTATAAAGGAAAAATAACCTCAGGTGAAATTGGGTTGCCTATGAATAATTCTGAATTAGTTCTACCATGCGGAATTTACGGGCGTTGGGAAAGTATTTGAATAAAAAACATATATTGACATATATTAAAATATAAGCTATAATAAATATAGTTTAAGCAAGAATAAAAATTGAAGAACATTAAAAACCCCGTGAGTTCCAGTCACGGGGTGCTTGCTATTTGTTCAAATTTTCTATAATTTCCATTATTATAATAATTATATCAACTACAATAGCTAAGACTTTAAGTAGTATTTTGAAGAACATTAAGCTTGCCTCCTTTCTTTGAGATTTCCTCATAAAAAGGATAATTTATTATACAGTATGTTGGTAGATATATCAACACTTTATTGTCAAAAAAGAAAAATAATTTTAAAGCGGAGAACATAAATGAATAATTTAAATGTAATATATGAAGATAATCATATAATAGTAGTAGAAAAGCCTGTAAATATTCCGTCTCAAGGAGATAAAACTGGCGATATAGATATGCTTACCATAATAAAAGAATACCTAAAAGAGAAATATAATAAACCTGGAAATGTGTATTTAGGTTTAGTACATAGGCTAGATAGACCAGTTGGGGGAATAATGGTATTTGCAAAAACATCAAAGGCTGCAGGAAGATTAAGCGAGAGCATAAGAAATAAAGAATTTAATAAATGCTATTTAGTAATTGCTGATGGAAAATTTGAAGAAAAATCAGGAGTACTAGAAGATTATCTTTTAAAAAACGAAAGAACAAATACAAGCAAAGTAGTAAAAGAAGGAACTAAAAATTCAAAATTTGCAAGATTAGAATATGAAGTAGTAAAATATAATGAGGAAATAGATCTATCTGTTTTAAAAATAAAACTAGATACAGGAAGACATCATCAAATAAGATTACAATTAGCAAGTAGAAACCATAGTATATGTGGAGACCAAAAATATGGAACAAGAGGAAGAGGAAAACAAATTTCATTATGGGCATATAAATTAGAATTTCCACATCCAATAACAAAAGAAATAATGTCATTTGAATTAGAACCAGAGCACATTGGTTCTTGGAAAATATTAGATTAAACCAAATAAAACATAAAAATACAATAAAAAAATAAAACTCCTCGGCTACATTACGAAATTCAAGAAATTCTAATTTGATTTTATGGCACCCTTCCGCGTCAAGCGCGAACTCTTTCCATAAAATCTGCATAAGAATTTCTAAAACTTCTTCATTTGCATTCGTCATTTTATTTTTTATTGTATTTTTTATTACATAGGAAAAATCGCAAGATTGCTTGATATAATATAGGTTTTGGTGAATCTTGCCTCCCTGCTTAAGAGAGTGCTATGAAGAACCTTGCCCCCTTTACTTAAAGGGGGTGGCACGTAGTGCCGGGGGATTTTAGAACATAACAAAAAGAACCCTCAGTCTGCTAATGCAGACAGCTCCCTTGGATAAGGGAGCCAAGTGTGGCAAATACTCCTTTATTGATATTACAAATGTAATCTTGCTGTAATACAATTGTAATATAATTGTAACAAAAGAGCAAAAACGTTGCTACTGTAAGAATACATAAAACGACTTAAACCCACTGCTTTTGACATTTGCCTACAAAATTGATATAATCAAGCCATCTTAACGTAGGGGCGAGCATTGCTCGTCTATTAGAGAAAGGTGATTGTATGATTTTTAAAAATGACATCTCAAATTTAAAAACAGACATCGGAGAAAAAATCGGACAAAAGATAATAATAAAGGGTTCTTTAGGAAGAAATAAACCTTTTGAAGAGCAAGCTACAATAGAAAAAACATATCCAAACATTTTTGTTGTAAGATATGAAGAACAAAACAGAAGTGTTACATATAGTTACACTGATATATTAACAAGAGCTGTAGAGGTTCAAGTATTTGATGGAGCAGGATATAGCCCATTAATTCCTCCAGCACCAGTAAAAAGTTAAAAATTTAGAAATTCCTATGAAAATAGGAATTTTTTTTGTACAACTAAATATATATAGTATAGATAACTTTAAACAAGATTATAGGACAATATTAAAATTGTCAGAATGGAGGTTTTTATGCAACTAGATGCTAATAAAGAAAGTATCTGTATAAATCAATTAGTTGGACAAAAAAGTGATATTTTAGAGGTGGAAGGAGATGTAATAGTAAACGATATTAAGCCAGATATCCTAAACACAATAAGTGTAAATGGAAATGTATGTATATATAAAAAAGAAATTGGAGACGGAAAAGTAAAATTAGATGGAGCTGTAAATGTTGATATAATTTATCTTGCAGATGATGAAACAGGTTCTGTTAGAAGCTTAAATACATCAGTTGATTTTACTAAATCTATAGATTTTGACGAGTGTAGAAGCGGAATGGATTTAGACGAAATGTTAAGCATTAAAAATATAGAATGTAAAGTAATAAATAGTAGGAAATTAAATGTAAGAGCATTTCTAGACTTAAATGTAAAAATATATTCAAATGATAACATTGAAATTATAAATGATGTAAATTCCATAGAAGGAGTTCAAGTTTTAAATAACTCATTAGAAATAAATTCTTTAATTGGAAGTGGTAGTACTAGAGCATTTGCAAAAGACACAATTTCAATTGATAATGTAGATAATTTAGCAGAGATATTAAAATCAGACATAAGCATAATTAATAAGGATGTAAAAACAAGTTATAATAAAATCTTGGCAAAAGCAGATTTACAACTAAAAATTATGTATTTAACAGAAGATAATAGAATAAGAACAGTAACAAGTGTTATACCGGTTATGGGATTTGTAGATATGCCAAATGTAAGTGATACAAATATATGTAATACAAAATGCAAATTAAAAAATGTAGTGTTAAGACCAAATAGTGTTGAAGAACATTCTATAAATGCTGAAATAGAAGTTGAAATTAATTGTTATGTGTATGAACCAAAAAGAATAAATGTTATACAAGATTTATATAGTCCTACAAGTAATGTTCAGTTTGGTAAAAGAAATATAACTGCACTAGTAAATACAGGAAGTATTAATGAAATATGTAATATACAAGAACAGCTTTCTGTTCCAGAGATTCAAAATAATCAAATATATGATGTATGTGTAAGACCAAGCATACAAAAAGAGAATATCGGAAACAAGCAAGTTACATTTGAAGGCGAAATAGAGCTAGAGTTCCTATTTGAAGCAACAACTTCTAGTGGGTTAGCTTCTAAAATTATGAAAGTTCCATTTAATTATTCTATAAATAATGATAATATAAATGAATTTACAACACTTGATACAAATGTAGAAGTAAAAGAAAATAATTTCGTTGTGCTAAACGATGGAGCAGTAGAGGCAAAAATAGAACTACAATTCGGATTAATGATTTCAAAAAATGAAAAGATAAATGTTATAGATAATATAGAAGTAGAAGATAAAAAGGAATGTAATGGGTATAGTATGGTAATATATTTTGTAAAACCAAAAGACACTTTATGGGAAATTGCAAAGAAATTTGATAGCACAATAGAAGAAATTGCAAAAGTAAATGAAATAGAGGATCCAAATAAAATAATGCCAGGACAACAATTATTTATACCAAGATATTGTAATAGGAAAACGGCATAAAGTATTATGGATACTATATATTCTCGTAGAAAAATTAGACTTCCTAAATTTAATGAAAACAACGAAAAAAACAAAAAGATAATGAAGATAATATTAGTACTGTTTATTGCAGTTGTAACACTAACAGTTATATTAAAATCAATGAATCCAATATTTGAAGCAAGCTGTATAGAGAAGGTTCAAGCAATTGCTACAAATATAACGAATATAGAGTCTAGCAAAATATTAAAACAAAAAAATTATGGAAATATTGTTGAGCTTGTAAAAGACGATAATGGAAATATTAGTGTAATAAAATCAGATGTAGTTATAATAAATGAGATTGCATCAGATATAGCAGTAGCAATACAAAGTGAATTAGATAAATTGCAAACAGAGCAAATTGGACTTCCAGCAGGTAGCTTTTTGGGTAGTAAATTTTTAGCAGGAATAGGACCAGAAATAAAAATAAAAGTAATTCCAGTAGGAAATATAAAAACAGATATAAAAACAGAATTTGTATCTACAGGAATAAATCAAACAATGCACAGAATATATTTAGAGTTACAGTGTGAAGTAAAAATACTAACACCATTTAACACAATAGAATCAAAAATAACAAATCAAGTATTGCTAGTAGAAACAGTAATAATAGGAGAAATCCCATCTAGTTACTATAATTTAGAAGGATTAGACAAAAGCAATTTAGTAGATATGGTAAAGTAAGAAATGTCAATAGGGACGGAGAATTTTGTCAATAGGGACGGAGAATTTTGGCAATTTATTAAATTGCCAAAATTCTCCGTCCCTATTGACATTTCTCTATTTCTCTACAATTACGTTATATCCTATAAATAACCCTGTTTCTAGTACTCCAACAATATTGCTTAATTTTTGTTCAAAGTTTTCGTCTATGTTTTCAAAAACAGCATCTATTATAAAGTTTCCGTTTTCAGTAATAACAGGACCATCTTTTCCTTTAGCTAATCTAAGTATGCAAGATTTAGCACCAAGGTTTAATAGTTCATTTTTTACATAGCATAAACTTTCAGGGTGACACTCTACAGGAATAGGGAACTTGTCACACAAATTATTTACAAATTTGCTATCATCAACTAAAATATATCTTTCTTTACAAGATTTCATAATAAGTTTTTCTTTAAACATTGCAGCACCTCTGCCTTTAATTAGCCATCCGTGAGGATCAACTTCATCTGCACCATCAAAGCACCAATCTGGCTTTTTTTGATTTAAAGAAGCGGTAGGAATTCCAAGAGATGTACAAAGCATATTTATTTCATGAGATGTAGGAATTGCAGTGATATTTAAGTTTTCTTCCTTAATACGTTTTGCAATAGCTTTAGTTGCAACAAAAGAAGTAGAGCCAGAACCAAAACCTATAACTTCACCGTTCTTTACTCTTTTACATATTTTATCTCCAATTTTTTGTTTTTTTTCAATATTGCTAATTTCACCATTCCATTCAATATTATTAATAACTTCATCTTTCCAATTCATAACTTAAACCTCCAATTATCCTAATTTTATATGTATAACCAAAATAAGTCAATAAAAATATCTTGAAAATATATGAGTATTGTTATATACTAATATTCAAAAGGAGTGTTGCAAATGAACATAGAAGAAATGTTTAATTTAGCAAAAGAAGCTGCAAATAATGCTCATAGTCCATATTCAGATTTTATGGTAGGGGCAGCATTAATTGCAAATAGCGGAAAAGTATACACAGGTTGCAATATAGAAAATCAAGGAATACAAGGAATATGCTCAGAGAGAGTTGCTTTTGCAAAGGCAATTTCAGAAGGAGAAAGAGAATTTAAAGCAATTTTTGTAGTGGCAAAAATGAGAGATGAAAAGTATTTCAAGGAAACTTTACCTTGTGGATATTGCAGACAATTTATGAGTGAATTTTGCAAACCGGATTTTGAAATATATAGTTATGATGAGGAAAAAAACGAAATAAAAAAATACACATTACAAGAGTTATTGCCATATGCGTTTACATTATAGTTTAAGGGGAGATTAAAAAATGAAGTTATTAGTAGTATCAGATATACATGGGTCATTATATTATGCAAAAAAAGTAGATGAAGTATACAAAAGAGAAAATCCAAATAAATTAATATTATTAGGAGATTTATACTATCATGGACCAAGAAATCCATTACCGGAAGAATATAATCCAAGTGAAGTATGTAAAATTCTAAATAATTTGAAAGAAAACATCATCGCTATAAAAGGAAACTGTGATGCAGAAGTTGATGAAATGATATCTGAATTCGAATTGCAAAAATTTGCTGAAATGGATATAAATGGAAAGAGGTTTTTATTTACACATGGTCATAAAAATAATATAGATAACTTGCCTAAAGAAAAAATAGATGTACTAGTATATGGTCACTTTCACACAGGATTCATAAAAGAAAAAGATGGAGTGATTTGTGTTAATGCAGGTTCTGTTACATTTCCTAAAAATAACACAAAAAACAGTTATTTAATAATAGAAGATGATAAAATAATTTTAAAAGATATAGAAGGAAATATTATAGATTCTAAAGAGTTAAAGTAATAACCGTTAAGTATTTGAATATAATAAATTATAAAGGCACGAATACGTGCCTTTATATGTATCTGGGAGGAAGAATGAATAAAAATACAGATTTTTTAAAACAAAATTTAATTGCACACAGAGGTATGCACAATATAAAGAAAGAAATACCAGAGAATTCTTTAAAAGCTTTTGCAAAGGCAATAGATAATTCATATATAATCGAACTAGATGTGCATATACTAAAAGATAAATCAGTTATAGTATTCCATGACGATAACCTAGAAAGAATGACAGGAGTCAATAAAAAAGTAAAAGAAACAACTTATAACGAAATAAAAAAATTAAAACTACAAAATACAAATTGTTATATACCATTACTTGAAGATGTATTAAATCTTGTGAATGGGAAAGTACCAATAATTATTGAGTTAAAAACAGATGCAAAATGTGGAACTTTAGAAGAAGAAATGATAAAAATATTAAAACAATATAAAGGACAATATGCAGTAAAAAGTTTCAATCCATTTTCAATATATTGGATAAAGAAGCATAATCCAAAAATAATTAGAGGACAATTAGCTTCAAACTTTAAAAATGAGAAAATGAATATAATAAAAAAAGTATTTCTAAAAAATATGATGTTAAATTTTATTACAAAGCCAGATTTTCTATCTTATGGAATAGACGGACTACCAAATAAAAAAGTAGAGAGATATAGAAAAAATAATTTAGTATTAGGATGGACAATAACAAATAAATCGGAAATGGAAAGAGCAAGTAAATATTGCGATAATTTAATTTGTGAAAACTTAGAGGAGTTAGATAACAATGTAATAAAGCGATAATGTAAAATTGCAAATTAACACAATTTATGATATAATAATTAAGCATAAATCCAAAACTTTAAGAAAAGGAGTAGATAGAATGGAAAACGTAAATCGGGAGACCTTAAAAAATTTGGAGGGATTAATCAACTGTGAGATTATTCGCACCGAACCGACTGCGTCTGGGGATGTTAGTTATACTAACGAACCTACGGTCTTGGTAAAAATTAAGACCTTAATTGGCGGCAAAGCGAAACTGGTTGTAGCCAGTCCATTAGACTTTATTGATGGAAAACATAAAGGAAAGACCATAACACTGCCTACGGAATTTGCCGACGACAAATGGACTACTTACCATAACGCTAAGCTTGGCGGAGACAGCCCTTTGAATAAATGGAAAGGTAGGAATATCAAAATGGTGAGGCCAACAAAGCGCGGAGACACAACATGGATGTGCAAAAACAAGCAGCCACCATTGTTGATACACGCAAACGAGCACCATATTACGTTGGTAATAGATGACAAATATGAAATCGTTTTGGGACCTGATTTTACAAATCCAAACGATTGGACATTAGCAGAATAGCAAATCCTTTTAGTGCAACTCTTAATAAGAGTTGCATTTTTATTGCATAAAAATAGCATTAAATATTGACTAACCTACATATATTAACACTTGAGATTTTGACAAGCTTGTCTCAAAGTGATATAATTTATATTAGAGGTGATATTTATGGGATTATTAGATAGGTTTTTTAAACCAAAGTTAAAAGAAGAAACCCAAGAACCAATAAGCCAAAATGAAAGCCAACATTCAATAAAATTTTTCGAAGATAATGAGGGAAAATCACTTATAGTGGAATATTATGATAGTGAGGCTACAGCAAAGGAATTTTACGATACAACTAAATTAGTTATAGATTTAAAACCTAATAAATTTGATGGCATATTACTATATTCTGCTAAGGTTGCTTGGTATAATGAAGATGATGCCTGTTTTATAGACGAATTAGGAAATCAGTCAGGAAGTAAATTTGATTTTACAGATATTAAGGTGGAAATAGATATGGATAGGCTATATAAAGACCCTAAATATCAAGAGGTTTTAATGATAAAATTATTAGACAAAAAGAGAGTAGAATACGAATATATACCAATGGGATTAGAAGAAAATCCAAATAGACCGTGTGGAAATTATGTAGGATCTGTTAATAAAGATAATAGTAAACAATTTAATCCAACAATTGGACGATCAGTACACTATTCTCCGGAGATGATAAAAAGAAGAAGAATAGAGTTAGAAAGAAGAGAAAACGAAAAACAAGCAAGAATAAGAGATAGACAGGAAAAGATTGAAAGGTTACAATCAGAAATAAATCAATTAAGTAATTAAAACAAAAGCCTCGAAAGTATACCATTCGAGGCTTGAAATTTCTATCTTTTGCTGAATTGTGGAGCTTTTCTTGCTTTTTTAAGACCGTATTTCTTTCTTTCTTTCATTCTTGCGTCTCTTGTTAAGAATCCGCTTGCTTTTAATATTGGTCTATATTCTCCATTAGCTTCAAGTAATGCTCTAGAAATACCGTGTCTTATAGCACCTGCTTGACCGCTAATTCCACCACCAATTACTTTACAAATAACGTCATATTTATCTAATGTGCTAGAAGCAACTAAAGGTTGTTTTACAATAACTTTTAATGTTTCTACACCAAAATATTCGTCTAAATCTTTTCCGTTAACAGTAATTTTTCCAGTACCATTAACTAATCTAACTCTAGCTATTGATTTTTTTCTTCTACCTGTTCCGAAGAATGTTATATTTTCAGCTGATTTTTTTGCTGTTCTTGGCATTTATATCTCTCCTCTCTTATAATTAAAATTCCCAAACTTCTGGTTTTTGTGCTTGATTTTCATGCTCACTTCCAGCATAAACTCTTAATTTTGTAAGCATTTGTTTACCTAAAGAGTTATGTGGTAGCATACCTTTTATTGCAAGCATCATAGCTTTTTCAGGACTATTATCCATCATTACTCTAGCAGTAGTTTCTTTCATACCACCAATGTATCCTGAATGATGTCTGTATATTTTTTGATCTAATTTTTTTCCTGTTAAAACAACATCTTTACAATTTAATATAATTACATGATCACCAGTATCTATATTAGGTGTAAATGTTGGTTTATGTTTTCCTCTAAGTAATCTTGCAGCTTCTGTAGCAACTCTACCTAATGGTTTGTTTGCTGCATCGATTATATACCATTTTCTTTGTATATCACTTTTTTTTGCACTATATGTAGTATTATTCATGGTAATAAATACCCTCCATTCATAAAATAAAATATTAAAATATGTTATCTTTTATATAAAACTACCGGGGAGAAGTTTATATAAAGCACATATTTCCATAAAATACTATAATATTCTAATACAAATTCATATAAAAGTCAACAATTTTGCTGAAATATTTTCATATAATATATATGTTTCCTTTACGGTTAAAAATATAATAATTGTAACAAATAAAAAACATACTCCATATATTATAAATAGAATTCACAATGGAGGTGTTTTATTTGGGACTAACAGGTAGTTCTACAGGAAAGAGATTATTAAACGAAGATTACGAAAAAACAAAACAAAAATGTAATTACACTGTTGCAATAGCAGGAAACCCTAATGTAGGCAAAAGCACTATATTTAATGCTCTAACTCGGAATGAAACAACACACAGGAAATTGGCCACGGAAAAACTGTTGCTAATGCAAGTGGTGTGTGTAAATTAGGAGATAAACAATTTCTATTAGTAGATATTCCAGGTACATATTCATTAATGTCAAATTCAGAAGAAGAAGAGATTGCAAGAGATTATATATGTTTTGAAAATCCAGATTGTACAATAGTAGTTGTTGATGCAACTTGTTTAGAAAGAAACTTAAATTTAGTTTATCAAATATTAGAAATAACTACAAAGGTTGTTGTATGCGTAAATCTTTTAGATGAAGCAAAGAAAAAAGGTATAACTATAGATTTAGATGCATTAGAAAAACATCTACAAGTGCCAGTTGTAGGTACTGTCGCTAGAAAGAAAAAAACACTAAAAAAATTATTAGAAAAAGTAGAAGAGGTATGTTCAAAAAAAATATCATATAGAAAAATTAAATATTCTAATGCAATAGAAGGAGCAATAAACACAATAGAGCCAGAAGTAAAGAAAATATTAAAGAAAAACAAGTTTAAAAATTCTAGGTGGATTTCACAAAAATTATTAGATAGAAATGAGCAGATATTAACTTCAATAGAAAAGCACCTAAAATTAAAAATATTAACAAAATCAATAAAAGAGAAATTAAAACAAGTAGATAAACAATTAGAAGAAAAAAATATAAAGAACTCAGACATAAAAGATAATATTGTTTCATCAATACTATTTAGTGCGGAAAACATATGTACAGATGTAGTACATTTTGAAAATGAAAACTATAATAAAAGAGATAGAAGAATAGATAAAATACTTACCTCTAAGGTGTTCGGAATACCAATAATGATAGCATTTTTAATTGGAATACTCTGGATAACAATTACAGGTGCAAATTATCCGTCACAATTATTATCAGATTTATTTGCAAATTTAGAAGTAAAAATAGTAGAGTTGTTAAATGTCATAAATACTCCAAGTTGGGTTATTGGAATACTTGTTGATGGAATATATAAAACACTTACGTGGGTTGTTGCAGTTATGCTACCACCAATGGCAATATTCTTCCCATTATTCACATTACTAGAAGATTTAGGATATCTGCCAAGAATATCATTTAACTTAGATAATTATTTTAAAAAAGCGTGCACAACAGGAAAACAGGCATTAACTATGTGTATGGGATTTGGCTGTAATGCAGCAGGAGTTGTAGGTTGTAGAATAATAGATTCGCCAAGAGAAAGATTAATTGCAATGCTAACAAATGCATTTGTCCCTTGCAATGGAAGGTTCCCATTTCTAATAACAATTGCAAGTATTTTTATAGGTGGACTATTTATTGCACCTTGGAACAGTATTATGGCAACACTTGCAGTAGTTGGAATTATAATACTAGGGATAGTAATAACATTACTTGTATCTAAAATACTTTCAAAAACATTATTAAAAGGAATGCCTTCATCATATGTTTTAGAACTACCTCCATATAGAAAACCTCAAATAGGGAAGGTAATAGTAAGGTCAATATTTGATAGAACTTTATTTGTACTAGGTAGAGCAGTTATAATAGCAATACCTGCAGGAGTTATAATATGGATATGTGCCAATGTGCAAATTGGAAATTTAAGCATATTAACACACATATCAAACTTTTTAGATCCATTTGCAAACTTAATGGGAATAGATGGTGTAATACTAGCAGCGTTTATTTTAGCCCTACCTGCAAATGAGATAGTTTTACCAATTATTTTAATGTGTTATATGTCTACAGGAGTTATGGTAGATTTAGAAGACTTATCAAGTATTGGAAATATTCTAATTCAAAATGGATGGACCATAATTACTGCTATAAATGTAATGCTATTTTGCTTATTGCATTTCCCTTGTAGTACTACATTATTAACAATAAAGAAGGAAGCGGGAAGCGTAAAATGGATGGCATACGCATTTGTAATTCCAACAGTATGCGGAATTATACTTTGTATGATTACAAATGGAATATATAATTTAATAGTATAGGATAAAAAAGGGTGCATTTTTATAAATGCACCCTATAAAAATATTATTTTACTTTATCTGAATCTTTTTCATTTGATTTAGGTTTAGGTAAGTTGTTTTGTATTTTTCCAGAATATGCTTGTTTATCTTTAAATTTTTCTGCTAAAAGTTCTTTTGAAAGACTTACAAAAACTTTTGTGGCAGTTTCAATAAATTTCTTTTTTGTACTTTCTTGTGGATTATGGCTTCCTCCAGTAGATGGAATAAATATCATTGTTTTTTCTTTTGCTGGAATATAACCTGTATCTTGACCTGCATAAGAAGGCATTTCTATAAAACTTATATCTTCTTTACTGCAAGCATTTGCAATTTTTGTATTCAAAGTTTTACTTGTTATAACAGGATTACCTTTAGAAACAACAGTTGTTGTAATTTTTGTTTTAGTTTTCTTTTCTACTTTTTCTTGTATATCTTGAAAATCTTTTAATACTTTATCAGAGGTGTTTTCTCCAAGAAGACGAAAATCAATCATTCCTTGAGCAAAATTTGGTATCTGATTAAAACTTCCATTATGTCCGGGTGTACTAATTTCGACTTGACTTGCTCTGCCAAATCCAATCTTTTCATAGAATTTGCCAAGCTTTCTTACTTTTTTGCCAATAAATGCTGTTGCATCAACTGCATTTTGTCTTTTCTTCATAGGAGTAGAGCCTGTATGGTCGGCTTTTCCTTGTACATCGTACTTAACCCTTACTGCTGAACCTACAGAGTTAACAATACCAATAAGTTCTTGTTTATTTTTCTTGTATTCTTTTTTTAATAATTCATATTGTTCAATGTGAGCTTCTAAAGAATAGTCAACCTCATCAAAAATTTTATCTAGTTCTTCTATATCTTTTACATGTTCTTTAAAATATGATATATAATCAGAAACTGCTTGCCTTAAAGTGATAGTTTTTCCTCTTTCTAATTCTTTTCTATCTACAATAGAATCAAAATCTTTTTCAGTAATTGAGCCTTTTAAAAACTTGCTTCCTAAACATGCATTACCAAATCTGCTTGATTCTTCACAAGCATAAATAGCTACTTTTAATGTTCCATTACAATTTTTACTATTTAACAATTCTTCTGCGGTTTGTAATCCTACAATAACACCAACAGGTCCGTCATATTGCCCGCCATTGTATACAGAATCTGTATGTGAACCTATTGCAAGTGTTCTTTTAGGGTTGTTTCTAATAGAAATACTTCCGCAAATATTTCCAATTTTATCAATAGTTATTTTCATTCCTAATTCTTGCATTTTTTCTATTACTTTAATTTTATAATCTATATCTTCTTGTGTATATGCTAATCTATTAATTGGTTCTTTTACTCCAAACTCAAAAAAATCTTCTAAATTAATGCTCATAAATCTACATCCTTTCAAATTTTACGTAAATATTATATCACACAAAACAACCATTATCAAATATATATTTGTATCTTTGCATACTAATGAAAAATACTAATATTGATTTTTGCTATACATAATAGTAAAATATATATTGTGAAAGGAGATCAATATGAACATATTTGAACAAATAGATGCAAATATATATGGATTATTATTTAAAACAATTACCCCAACTACCACATCAATAATGATAGGAATAAGCTTTTTTGCTTCAGCTGGGGCATTAATTGCAATATCAATTATTTCTTTATTAATTTTTAAAAATAAAAAATTGCCTAAATACATAACATTAAACTTAATAATTTCTTTTATACTAAATAGAATTATTAAAATAATAGTAAGAAGGCCAAGACCAGATGCTTTTGCATTAGTTATAGAGAAGGGATATAGTTTTCCAAGTGCGCACGCAATGATTGGATTTGCATTTTATGGATTTATTATATATTTAATATTAAAAAGTAAAAAAAGCAAAAGACAAAAGGTTATATATACAACATTGCTTAGTTTATTGATAATTTTAATAGGAATTAGTAGAATATATTTAGGAGTGCATTATTTTACAGATGTACTGAGTGGATTTACAATTGCAATGATATATTTAGTATTATTTATAAAATTTATATATAAATGTTGTAGGGAGCTCGAATGAATAATTGCTTGTAGGGGCACCGTTTGTGGGAATACCTGTATCTCGCCACACCACTGTGCCCGTGTTAATAAGTAATACAAAAATTTTCGATTTTTGAGAAAGGAAAGAACATGAATTATAAAATTATATTAATTATAATAGGATACATACTGCTAATAAATTTAACAGGATTTGTTGCTATGTACATTGATAAAAAAAGAGCAAAAAGAAATGAATGGAGAATAAAAGAAGTAACATTACTTTCTATAGTATTACTTGGTGGAGGAATTGGTTCAATAATAGGAATGTATAAATTTAGGCATAAAACAAAAAAACTTAGGTTCACAATAGGATTTCCAACAATAGTAATTACGCAAATTGTGCTAATAATATATTGCTTAATAGCCAATCCATTTAAAATATAGATAAGAGTAAGCAAAATATACTAATTTTGCGAACATACATACAGTGCACATAAATAAAAATAATAATAAATAAATAGTTTTCATAAAGTAGTAACTAAAGAAAAATGTTGATAACTATGAAACGTCAAATGCACAAATGGAACTTATTAACAAAGTTATCCACAGTTTCCACAACTTTTACACAAAAAGCATAGTGTAAACGCAAATTGGTTACATAACACATACAAATGTAATAAAAAGGAAATAAGTTTGTAATAATTCTGAAATATTTTAGAAATATATTACAGGTTTTTAATGTTAAATACTAGGAATTAATTTATTATTATGATATAATCTAAATGTATACGTTATAAACCATTAATAACTTTAGGAGGTGCTTAGTATGGAGCGTAGCAATTTGCCTATGCAATGCAAAAGATGTATATATACAAGAGCAGGCAGAACTTGCCGGAGGACGGTGTGTAACTATACTCCGGGACCTAATCCATATAAAACTGAAAAAAAAGTAGATACAGACTTTGGATGGGTTGAAAAGAATGGAAGGTACGTTTTTGTACGTAAAGACACAATTAAAAGTGACAAAAAGTAATGGTTAAAGGGCTCGAAAGTTTCGGGCTCTTTATTAATTATATAGTAAAAAATTTATTGACTTTTAAATACTTTTTTGAGATAATAAAGAACATTGGAGGGATACAAAATGGAAGATATAACAATGGATAAAATAGTTTCTTTATGTAAAAATAGAGGATTTGTATATCCGGGCTCAGAAATATACGGAGGACTTGCAAATTCTTGGGATTACGGACCATTAGGAGCAGAACTTAAGAAAAATATTAAAGATGCATGGTGGAAAAAATTTATAACAGAAAATAGATATAACGTAGGTATTGATGCAGCTATTATTATGAATCCAGAGGTTTGGGTTACAACAGGTCATGTTGGCGGATTTTCAGATCCATTAATAGACTGTAAAGCTTGCAAAACTAGACATAGAGCAGATAAATTAATAGAAGAATGGGGCTTTAAACAAGGAAAAGATATATCAGGATTAGATGGTTGGACAAATGAGCAATTAGTAGATTTCATAAAAGAAAATAACATTGTTTGTCCAAATTGTGGAAAACAAGAATTTACTGAGATAAGAAAATTCAATTTAATGTTTAAAACATTTATGGGAGTTACAGAAGATGCAAAATCCGAAGTATATTTAAGACCAGAAACAGCACAAGGAATGTTTGTAGATTTTAAAAATGTTTTAAGAACAACTAGAAGAAAAATGCCAATGGGAATTGGCCAAATGGGACGTTCTTTTAGAAATGAAATAACACCAGGAAACTTTATATTTAGAACTAGAGAATTTGAACAAATGGAATTAGAATTTTTCTGTAAGCCTGGAACAGATTTAGAATGGTATGAATATTGGAAGAAATTCTGTAAAAATTGGTTAGTAAATTTAGGAATTAAAGAAGAAAATTTAAGATTAAGAGAACACTCAAAAGAGGAGTTATCTTTCTATAGCAAAGGAACAACAGATATAGAATTTTTATTCCCATTTGGATGGGGAGAATTATGGGGAATAGCAGATAGAACAGACTATGATTTATCAAGACATATGGAAGCTTCTAAACAAGATCTAACATATTTAGACCCAGAAACAAACGAAAAATATGTACCATATTGTGTAGAGCCAGCTGTTGGTGTTGATAGAATATTCCTAGCAATGGTTTGCAATGCTTATGAAGAACAAGTTATAGCAGAAGGAGATACAAGAACAGTGTTACACTTACATCCTGCACTTGCACCATATAAAGTAGCAATACTTCCATTATCTAAAAAACTAAGTGAAAAAGCAGATAGTGTATATGAAAAATTATCGAAGAAATTTATGTGCGATTACGATGAAGCAGGAAGTATAGGAAAACGTTATAGAAGAGAAGATGAAATAGGAACGCCATACTGTATAACAATAGATTTCGAAACAGAAAATGACAACAGTGTAACAATAAGAGATAGAGACACAATGGAGCAAGTAAGGGTAAAAATAGACGATTTAGAAAAATGGATAGAAGAAAGAATAACATTTTAAAATCAATACATAAAAAATGGATTATTTTTTAATAATCCATTTTTTATGTATTAGGGAAGTTAGATTTTTTTCTTGAAATAACAGATATTTCGGACGACCAATGGTCGCCCTTACGAAAAACATATTGCAAACGTTGTAGGGGTCGGCGTCCTCGATGACCCATGTGGCGATTTTACTTTTTGAACGTTATAATTTATTTCATTGATTACATATTCTATTTTTTTACATATAGATTCAGGTGATTCTAACTTGTTAATAATACTTTTAATATTATCGCAATTTCCTAATTCTTTTAAAGATGGCATGTCGCCAGAAATTATTATAAATTTTGGTCTTGTAATACAGTTTAGTTTATTGGTTCTTTTTATTACTTCATCTCCACTAAGTGTAGGCATTTTTAAGTCTAAAAAGATTAAATCCAAATGGTTAGATGAAATTTCGTTTAGTGCTTCTTCTCCGTCAGTAGCAATATGACTAATATGAATGTTTTTAAAATTAGATGTAATTAAGTTTAAAATGTATTTTACATATCTTAAATTATCATCTACTATTAATGCGTTAATCAATTTTGACCACCTAATTTTATTTCATAATCACTATAAATTTCTGCAAGGTTAGAAGAATCCACATCTTCATCAGTTACTTGGTCAAAAACTAAACTGTATGTTCTTTCATCATATTGAATATCAGATGACGATATTTCTCTAATCACAAGATAACTTTCTTTTGAAATCCAAGTTTCAAAATATCCTTCGTTTTCATCTTCATCTCTTATTACATAACACTCTTCATTATTAAAGTAATCTGTTCTTACATTTAGTCCCAATTTTAGAGAAATATTATAAAATCCTTTTAATTCGTCATAAAAGTAAATAGCAGAGTTAATTATAAAATGGTTTTTGTCTAATTGTTTAACAAGACTATCATAAATACTATTACTTTCTTCTACTGTTTTTAAGTTATGAAAAACTGTTATCCTAGAAGAAACATTATCTGTATAATAACTAGTTGTAGAATATGGAATTTCATTATAAATATCATTGTCTGTAACTGTCCATTCTTTTTTTAATCTTCCATCTTTGTAAAAGATTTTGCTTTCAGCTTGTACAGTTTTATTAGTAACATAAGTACAAATGCTCTCTTTTACGATTAATTGATAATTATTAGATTTACTCACTGTTTTAATCGTATCATATGCTTTATTTAGAATATTGTTTACCTTGTTATATCTAACAAATAGAATCAATAAAACGATAGCAATAATAAATAGTATAAAAAATATAGTATAACGTAGTAAATTCATTTTCTTGTTGACTTTCTTTAAATGATTTAGCTCAATACTATCTTCAATTCCTAATTGAACTTGCTTTTTTAAATTTTTATCTTTTTCAAAATCCTTCATTTTCAATATCCTCCTTTAATTTTTGTTTTCCTCTATAAAAGGTTACTCGTGCCCATTCTTCAGATTTGTTAAAAATATCTCCAATTTCTTTAAAACTAAAATCAGATTTAAGCTTTAAATATATAACTTCTTTTGTATTTTCATCTAGTTTATGTATAAACTTGTATAAACAAATTATTTCATCTTTTTCAAGCAAATTACTTTCTAAAGACGGCTCCATAATCATATTTTCTAAATTATCTTCTAATTGAAGTTCTTTTTTTCTTTTTGCAGATTTTAAGTAGTCTTTCCATTTATTTTGAGCAATTCTAAAAAGCCAAGTTTTTACAGAAGAGTTGCCTTTAAATTTTTTTATGTTTTTAATTGCACTATAAAATGTTTCTTGCATCAATTCTTGGGATAGTTCTATATTGTTAGTTAATGAAAATAAGTAATTGTATATTAGCTTTGAATACTTTTCATAAATTTCTTCCATTTTTCCCCCTTTCATATATATAGACGAGTGTAATTTATATTCGTTACAAAAAATAAAATATTTTTTAATACATAAAAGGCACGCCATCGGCATGCCTCTATGATAAATATATTGCAAATACTGTGATTAATTTTCATAGTTTCTTGTTAATGTATCTAATAAATCTGGATAAATTTGTGTTGCATTTTCTTTCCAATTATCAGCTATTTTTTTTGCTTGTTCTCTAGAACCAGCAAAAGTAGTAATTTCAAATAAGGTTCTATTATTTTCAACAATTTTACATTTAACACTATAATCTGTTTCAGAATGTGGAATAAAATCTGCTGTAATAGATAAGGAATCTTCTATTTGTTCTAGGTTTTCTTTAAATTCATTATCTACTCTAAATTTAGTAATTCCAGGGATTATATCTTTAACTAAAGCTAAAGTTTCCCTTCCTTCATTAGTTATTTCATAAACATTTTCATTATATTCGTTATCATAATTAACAATATATTTATTTTCTAATAAATCCAATAAAAACTGTTGAAAGTAAAAATAATTCATATTGTCAATACTTAATACCAACTGTAAAAGTGCATCATTAGATATTGGTTTGTTTATCTTATCTAAAATATATAAAATTAAAGCTTTATTTTCAGCCAAAGTTTCATTATCAGATGATAACTTCAATTTTGCTTCCTCCTTCAAATATCGAAGATTTTTATTGATATATTGCTAGTTTATTATGCAATTAAATATAATTTTAAAAAAATCTGCCACTCCTTAAACGCGGCAAATGTTGTAGGGAGCGGCGCCCTCGCCGTTCCGTCGACACTACTCTGCCCGTTTATTCTACTCAAAATTATATCACAATATTTTCAAAAAGGAAACCTATATTGAAAAATAGAGCATATATTTCTTAAAAGACGCACAACCAAAATGCCAATATGTCTTATTTTGCGGTAATTTGTCGAGCGAAAGTTCTTTACAAATTTTGTAAAGTATTGTAGAATGAAAAAGAATTAATTCAAAGATAAATTTATTCTTAAAAATTTATTCTAAAGTCTTAAGATTTCCAAAAAAATTTTATCAAAAAAATAGTTTAGAAGCTGTATGAAATTTATATTTTTCTTTTTACAGTGTTCTATATTTTATTCTTGTGCTTGTTTTTTGCACAACTGTAATTCATGTTAATTTAACAGTATAAATTAATGCAGCTAGCTAAACTATAATTTTTACTAGGAGGCAAAAGTGTGATTAATTATACTAAAAGAAATGTATTAATAATTACACTTACAATAACAGTATTAATATATGTAGTTATAAGTGTAATTTGGGCGAGTATTGAAAAGAAAAATACTGGTAATGCAAATAACACACAAGAAAAAGTAATCGAAACACAAGTCACAGAAGAAAATATAGTTGATACACAAGAGGTAGAAAAAAATATTGAAGCTATAAAAGATAAAATAAATATTTGGAAAATAAAAATTCCTAAAATTAATCTTTCAGCAGATATATCAGAAGGAACAAGTGCAAAAGTAATTGCAAAATATGTAGGGCATTTTGCTCGGAACTAGTACAATGGATGGCAATATAGGACTGGCTGCACATAATAGAGGTATAGGAGTTGAAAGTTATTTTAAAAATATAAAAAGTTTAGATATAGGGGATATAATAATATACCAAAAAGATGAAGAAATTAAGAAATACAAAGTTACAAAAAATTTAGTAATAGATGAAACAGATTGGACATATCTGAAAAATACAGAGGATAACAGAATAACATTAATTACATGTGTGGAGAATAGGCCGGAGTGTAGGCGTTGCATTCAAGGCATAGAGATTTGAAAGATAATTGCCATTTGGCGTTGTTGTTCATCAAAAGAAAATCCTCAGCGTACAACCAGTACGCTTCCGGTATTTCTTTTTCGAACGCCTAGCCAAATAACAATTCTTTTTCAAATGGATATATATTAAAAAACAAATAAATAATTGAAACGAAAGGTAAGATAAAAATGAAAGTAAAAATAAATAAACTAACAATTGTATTATTAATTATATTGCAAGTATTTGCAATTTCGACATCTGTTTTTGCAGTTGATACAGGAGAAAGTGTGTTACTATATCCAACAGAAAAGATGGATTATATAGGAGTAGAATATTGGGGTCAAGATTTAACAATATACCATACTGTATATGCTAAAAATGGCAAGGAATATCCTGCGTACTGTGTAGATTATGCACATAAAGGAATTACAGATGAGAGGAAATATAATGTAAAAATTACAGAAGAATATATTAATGAAAATAATATTCCAAGTAAAAGATTAGCAGTATGGAGAGTTATTCAAAATGGATATCCATTTAAAATAATAGAAGGACTAAATAACTATGAGGCATATGCTGCAACAAAATTAGCAGTGTTTTATGTTCTAGAAGACTGGAACGAGCACGAAGATAAAATTGTTTATAAAAATGAAGAAGGAAAAAAAGTTATTGAAGGAATGTATAAAATTTTAGAGTCAGCAAAAAATTCTGGTAAAGTTCCAACAAATACAGTTATAAATTTAAGTAAAGAAGATTGGCAGATAGATGAAATTGATAATAAATATTTATCTACAAAAATTAAATTAAATTCACAAACTACAATTTCAAAATTTAGCGTAACATTAGATGGACTTGTACCAGAGGATACAATTATAACAGATTTAAAAAATAACAAATTAGAAAAATTTAAAAATTGTAAAGAATTTAAAGTATTAATTCCTTTAGAAAAATTAACAAATGAAGGAGAATTTACAATAAAAGTACAAGCAAATGTAAATTCATATCCAATGTATTTAGGAGAGCCTGAAATTTCAGGAGTACAAAGCTATGTATTAACAGCAGGAATAACAAAACAAGAAGGAACAAAGGAATTAATTCAATATCCAAAAAATAAAACAAAGTTAATTCTAGAAAAACAAGATTTAGAAGGCAACATTTTACCAGGAGTAAAATTTAATATACTAGATTCCAATAAAAACATAATATTTGAAAATCTGCAAACAGATGAATTAGGAATTATCGAAATAAACAATATAATTCCGGGAACGTATTATATTCAAGAAATAGAAACTATAGAAGGTTATGAGATTAATAGTGAATTAATAGAAATAACTTTAGAATTAAACGAAGAAAAAAATGTAGTAATAACAAACGAAAAGATACCAAAACCAGAAGAACCAGAAATACCAGAAAAGCCAGTTGTTCCAGAAGTGCCAGAAATCATAGAAACACCAGAACCACTAAAACTTCCTAGAACAGGATGGTAAAAAATATATTCTATTATTGAAACCCTATATATTTAATGTTATAATGTACAATATAATATTAAATGGAGAGGTCAATGAATAGAAAAAGAAAGATAATTAAAATTATAGATGTAATGTTTATAATATTAATGGTATTTATAACTGTAATTGCAATAATTGGCATGACTGATGAAAGAATGATAATAGAATTTGAAGAAGAAAATGTAGTATTAGAGCAATTTGTTAAAATATTTTTATCATTTTTAGTAGCAATATTTGCAGAATTTTGGTGGGTAGTACTATATTTAGGCATAAGAATTGCCGTATCAAAATTTTATAAGCATAAATTAGATAAATCAGATTTAAAAAAATATGAAAACTATTATAGGGATATAATAGAAGAGTATTCTATAGGTGTATTAAGCTATATTGATGATTTTAAAATTGATGAAAGTACAATTATTGCGACATTAATGAGTTTAGAATTAAAAGGAATTATAAAACTAAATGATAAAGTTGAAATAGTAAGTGAAAACATAGAGAAACTAGATAAAAACGAAACTTACATATATAATTGTATAAAAAATAGTAATTTAAAAAGAATTAGTATGTCAGAGTATGAAAAGAATATAATACAAGACTGCAAAGAAAAGGGATTATTAGAAGAGAGAAAATCAATAAAGCAAACTATAATAAAAGGAATTCTTATAATTATACTAATTCTTATATTAATTCGTATAATTCCAATGTTTTTATCTACAGTTTTAGAAGAAGAGTATTTATTAATAACCGAAATTATTGTATTTTTATTAAGTACAGTATCTCCATTCGCAATAATTGTTTATATATGTACATATTACTTTATGAATAAAAAAAGCCCATACATACGTAATAAAAAGGCTAAACAGCTTAATGAAAATTTAGAAGGACTTAAAAATTATTTAAAAGACTATAGTAATTTAGAAGATAAATCCAAAGATGAATTAATACTATGGGAAAACTATTTAATTTATTCAGTTGTATTTAAACAAAATAAAAAGATAATTGAAGAGTATAAAAAGAAAATAAGCTAAACGAGAAATGATATATGATTTTAAAACATATATCATTTTTTATTTATATGCAAAATAATACAAAAATCAATGTAAACCCTTTTCAAATACGACAAAATACGATATAATAAATACCTAAATTAAAGAGAAGTAGGAGAAATTTTTTATGAAAATTGGATTTGTGTCACTAGGATGCTCTAAAAATTTAATAGATACAGAAATGGTAATAGGTCTGTTCAAGAACAATAATTATGAAATAGTAAATAATCCAAAAGAAGCTGAAGTTATATTAATTAATACCTGTGGATTTATAGAATCAGCTAAAGTTGAAGGAATAAATACTATATTAGAAATGAGTGAGTACAAAAAAACAGGTAAATGTAAGCTTTTAATAGTTATAGGCTGCTTAGTACAAAGGTACAAAAAAGAATTAGAAAAAGCTTTACCAGAAGTTGATTTATTTATAGCTATAGATGAATACGAAAATATCTGGAAAAAAATAGAGGAACTAATTAACAAAAGAACTAAAGAACAAGCAACCTGTTTAGACTATATGGATAGGGTAGTAACAACTGGTAACACAACAGCATATTTAAAAATTGCAGAAGGTTGTAGCAATAGATGCACGTATTGTGCAATACCATATATTAGAGGTCCATACATAAGTAGAAAGATGGAGGATGTATTAGAAGAAGCAAAAATGCTAGCTAAAAAAGGGTATAAAGAAATAATAGTAATTGCACAAGATACAACAAAATATGGAATAGATATTTATGGGGAACCTAAGCTTACCGAACTATTAGAAAAACTAAGTCAAATAAAGGAATTTAAATGGATTAGATTTTTATATGCATATCCAGAAACTATAACAGAAGACTTAATTCAATTAGTAAAAGTAAATCCAAAAATTTGTAAATATTTTGATATACCAATTCAGCATATATCAGATACTGTATTAAAAAGGATGAATAGAAAAAGCGATGGAGCATCAATTAAAAAATTAGTAAAACATATAAGACAAGAAATACCAAATGTAGTATTGAGAACTTCTTTAATAGTAGGTTTCCCAGGAGAAACTAAAGAAGATTTTGAAAAATTATATGAATTTGTAAAGGATACAAAGTTTGATAAACTTGGTACATTTATGTATTCAAAAGAAGATGGAACACCAGCAAGTAGATTAAAAGAACAAATTCATCATAATACTAAAAAAAGTAGATATAACAAAATAATGGAGTTACAACAAAAAAATTCAAATGAAAATTTACAAAAATATATAGATAAAGAATTAGAAGTACTAATTGAAGATATAACCTTTGATGGCAAATATTATGTTGGTAGAACTGAATTTGATGTACCAGATATGGATGGAATTGTATATGTAAATAATAGTAAAAAATTGGAAATAGGAATGTTTGTAAAATGTAAGATAATAGATAAGCAAGAATATGATTTAGTAGCAGAAATAGTAGAATAGGTGACAGATATGAGAATTAAAAATATGGAAGAAGAAGTAAGAGAACAAATGCCAGAAGGACTAAGTGAATTAGGAATTTTAAGGTGTTTATACATTTATTTAGGCAAAAGAAAACAATTTGATGTTAAATATTATTTTGGAGATAGAAAAACTAAGGAAAAGATATATAGATTAGCAAATCAAAGATTAGAAGACGAAAATCTTTTAATAGGAGAAAAATTATCAATATGTACTTCAATAGCTAAGAGCCTTCTATTATTGGCAAAGAAATTTGACATTAGTTTAGAGTTAATTACAGACGAAGAAGGAATTGGAGCACATATGTATAATATTGCAAAATTGAAAGATGGAAGGCTAATAAAATTGGATTTACAACAAGATTTGAGTAATATACATGTAGGAAATAGAACCACAGAGTTTGGACGAAGAGATTATTTGTTAACAGAGATTTCTAATGAAGAAATAGAAGAAATTGATGAAAAAATTGGGTATAAAAAGATTGGGAAAAATTATAAAGATGATGATATAAAATTACTAATAAGTCAGATTAAAGGAAAAAACAAAATAGATGCAACAGACTACATATTAAATAATGAGATGTTTTTAGAAGGACTAAAAGAATCAGATGGATATATTGAATTATTAAGATATGTAAAAAGGACATTATCTATGTGTGTGGGTGAATCTAGTGTATATGTAATTAATTTATATAGAGACGAAGACATAAATAAACAGCCATTACCAGATAGACAATATTCTATATGTGTTTTTGCAAGGCAAAAGCAAAAATCTAATATATATTTGTTTAAAAAGAAAGAGAGAAGATTTGAAAAAGTAGAGCCAGAAAGAATGAAAAGACTACTTGCACAAGGATTAAAATTTGAAAGGTGTTTAACTGAAACTAGACTATTAAAAGAAATAATATATAAAAAAGATGAATCAGAGTTAGATTCAAAATAATTGACACCTATAAAAATAAATGTAATAATATAATATTATATATGTAAGAAAGAGGATTTAGATGGAAATAGAAAAGTTAAAATCTATAATAGAAGCAATGTTATTTGCTGCAGGTAGAGAAATAAAGCAAGAAGAAATAATGTCTGTTTTAGAAATTAGTGCAGACGATTTAGATAAAATTATACATACTTTACAAGACGAATATGTAAGTCAAAATAGGGGAATAGAAATAATTAAAATAAATAATTGTTATCAATTAACTACAAAAAAAGAATATTATGAATACATATATCCACTGTTTGACAATAGAGCAAAACCAACAATATCTAATGCTGCAATGGAAACTTTATCAATAATTGCATATAACCCTAAAATAACAAGAGCACAAATAGAAGCGGTAAGGGGAGTAAATGTAGATGGAACAATATATAAGTTGTTAGAATTTGGACTTATTGAAGAAGCCCGGAAAATTAGAACTTCCGGGAAAACCAATGGGATATAGGACAACAAACCAATTCTTAAAAATGTTTGGATTAACTTCATTAGACGAACTACCGAAGCTTCCGAGATACAAAATAGATGAAAACGAGCAAATAGTATTAGATGAATTTGTAGAACAAAATGAGCCTATTATTGAGAATGCAGAAGAACCCTCAGTCATCTCCGATGACAGCTCCCTTGAATAAGGGAGCCAAGATAATATCTAGCACCTTGCCTCCCTTACTTAAGGGAGGTGGCACGATAGTGCCGGAGGGTTAAATTATCATAGTAATGTATAGAAAGGAATGGAAATAAATATGAGTAATAAAGATAATAATTTTGTTAAAGATATAACAAATATAGAAGAGGATTTTGCTAAATGGTATACAGATATAGTATTAAAGGCAGATTTAGCAGACTACACAGATACAAAAGGGTGTATTGCAATAAAACCATATGGGTATGAAATATGGGAAAACATACAAAAATACACAGATGCAAAATTTAAAAAAATTGGTGTAAAAAATATATACTTACCAGTATTAATACCAGAAAGTTTATTAAATAAAGAAAAAGACCATGTTGAAGGATTTGCTCCAGAGGTAGCTTGGGTAACAATTGGAGGACAAGAAGAACTAGAAGAAAAGCTTTGTATAAGACCAACTTCAGAAACAATGTTTTCAACAATGTTTTCAAAGTGGGTAAATTCTTGGAGAGATTTACCAATAGTAGCAAATCAATGGTGTAATGTATTAAGATGGGAAAAAGAAACAAGACCATTTTTACGTTCAAGAGAATTCTTATGGCAAGAAGGTCATACTGTACATGAAACAGAAGAAGAAGCTAAAAACCTAACGTTAAAAATGTTAGATACATATAAAGAGGTAATAGAAGAATTGCTTGCAATTCCAGTTTTACAAGGAAGAAAAACACATAAAGAGCAATTTTCAGGTGCGGTTGCAACATATACAGTAGAAACATTAATGCACGATGGAAGAGCACTTCAAGCTGGAACATCGCATTATTTTGGACAAAACTTTACAAAACCATTTGAAATAAAATTCCAAAATAGAGAAGGAAAAGAAGAATATGCATATCAAACCTCATGGGGAATAAGCACAAGGCTAATAGGTGCAGTTATAATGGCGCATGGAGATAATAGAGGATTAAAATTACCACCTAAGGTTGCTCCAATACAAGTAGTTGTTGTTCCAATAGCACAGCATAAAGAGGGAGTTTCTGAAAAAGCAACTGAAATTTATAATAAAATTAATGAAAAGTATAGAGCACATATAGATTTAAGAGATAATTGTTCTCCTGGATACAAATTTAATGACTGGGAAATGAGAGGAATACCAGTAAGAATAGAAATTGGTCCAAGAGATATTGAAAATGGAGTTGCAACATTAGTTAGACGTGATACATTAGAAAAACAAGAAGTAAAAATAGAAGAAATAGAACAAAATATAGAAAAACTATTAGAACAGATACAAGAAAATATGTATAACACATGTAAAGAAAGATTAGAAAAAAAGACAACAATAGCAACAAATTTAGATGAATTTGTAAAAAACATAAACGAAAATCAAGGATATGTAAAAACAATGTGGTGTGGTAATGTTGAATGTGAAGATAAAATAAAAGAACTAACAGGAGCACATTCAAGATGTATACCATTTAATCAAGAACATTTAGGAGACACTTGTGTGTGTTGTGGAAAAAAGGCAG
The DNA here is from genome assembly GCA_949840345.1 of uncultured Eubacteriales bacterium. Taxonomy (GTDB): domain Bacteria; phylum Bacillota; class Clostridia; order TANB77; family CAG-508; genus CAKPQL01. The sequence goes on along the minus strand of CATKWX010000005.1, from coordinate 58,845 downwards.
ATACAATGGTTGTTTGGGGAAGACAATATTAGTAAGGACGACCTTTGGTCGACCTTACGGTGAATAGTGAATAATGAAGGGTACAAAATTCTTCGAATTTTGATGTAGGGGTCGGCGTCCTCGACGACCCGTTCTACGAAGCGATTTCCAAATTAATAGTGAATAATTATTTGTAGGGGCTGGTCTTGTGCCCGCCCGCAATGAGACAATAAACCAATTGCAAACGCTGTAGGGGCGTATGATTGCGCCCAATGAATAATAAATAATGAAGAATACAAAATTCTTCGAATTTTGAGGAGATAAATTAAATGAGTAAAAAGTCTGGAATTTTATCAAAAATAGGTTCTTTAATATTTATAATACTTGTAATAGTTGCATTAGTCGCTTTACATAGGGTATATAAAACACATTATTATAATGATTTTTATAAAGCTGAAGAAAATTTAAATACTACTAAATTTACAAGAGATGGTAAAGTAAAGTATTCAAATACATATAGTTATAAACTGGAATCTAAAGAATATAATGATGCAATGTTTTATAAAACAGTTAATGTTGAAAAAAATACTTCATATAGAGTTACATGTATGGTAAAAACAGAAGACGTAGTTACCGAAAAGGAATTATCTAGCTCTGGTGCACAAATATGTTTATATAATACGGTATATGCATCTAAAAGTGTAACTGGAACTCAAGATTGGCAAGAAATAGAATTTATATTTAATTCACGAAATAATGATACTGTTGATATTGGATTTAGACTAGGGGGAAATACTGATAATTGTAAGGGTACAGCGTGGTTCTCAGATTTTAAATTAGAAAAAGGAGTAGCTAAAGAAGATACAAATTGGAATATGGTATGTTTTATTATGAAAAACGTAGATATAGATTTTGAGCAAAATGGAAAAACACAAGAATTAAAGTTTTCTATGAGTAATGAAGATATTAGAACTATGAAGGATAATATGTCCAGGTTAAAAAATGCTTGTTCTTCTTTATCTGACGGAAAAATGTCAATAGATTATAAAGTTATAGAAATAGATGAGCCAATTACATCAGTATCTTATGATAGTGATCATGGATATTATGTTGATCCGATAGATGTTAAAGATTTGATAGCACCATATGTAGAAAAAGAAGATTATGACCACATATTTATTGCAGTAAGATTAGGAGATATGACAAAAGAAATTCCAGTATATGACTGGATAGGACTAGGTGGTATGGACTACTATGGAATAGGATTTTCAAATATAAGATTACCTAATGATAGTAGTAAAAGTTATACATACAAATATAGCGCATATGCAAATATATTCCCAGAAGAAGTTTTTTTACATGAGTTTTTACATTCATTGGAGAGAAATTTAATAGAATACGGGTATGTTATTCCAGCACTACACGATAATGAAAAATATGGATATGAGCATCAGGCATTAGTAGGCTTAAAAAATTGGTACAAAGCATATATGACTTGTAGTATCTGGGATAGTGATAATAATAAGTATATTGGATTAGATGAAATTGTATATACTTTAAAGCCGTCACATAAAAGTGAATTTGCAAATGCTGAGGAAGTAGAATTTGTACATGAGCCAAGTAATATTATAGAAGATATAGTGGCAATATTTAAAACAATATCAAAGGCAATTTCAGAAATAAAGCAATAAATTTATTGTAAATGTTTTTGACATACATAAAATATGTTATTATGCAATTAAATATAATTTTAAAAAAATCTGCCACTCCAAAAACTAAGCAAATATTGTGGGGGTCGGCGTCCTCGACGACCCGCAACCCCAAAGGCATACCCGAATAGCATTAATGAATAGTGAATAATGAAGAGTGAATAGTGAATAATACAAAATTTGCTTTGCAAATTTTGATGTAGGGAACGACGCCCAAAGTCGTTCCGCCTAAATATATCTATTTATTTCTAAAATAAAAAAAGGAGCAAAAAATGAAATTATCAGATTTTAATTATGATTTGCCAGAAGAATTAATTGCACAACATCCTTATGATAAAAGAGATGAAGCAAGACTTATGGTATTAGATAGAAAAAAGCAAACAATTGAAAATAAAGTCTTTAAAGATGTAATAGACTACTTAAATCCAGGTGACTGCTTAGTAATAAATGATACAAAAGTAATTCCTGCAAGATTATACGGAGAAAAATCAACAGGAGCTAAAGTAGAATTTTTACTATTAAAACAAATAGAAAACGATATATGGGAAGTTATGGTAAGACCAGGAAGAAAGTTATTGCCTGGTACTATAGTAACATTTGGAGATGGAATATTACAGGCTGAAGTATTAGAAATGTTAGAAGGCGGAAATAGAAAAGTAAAGTTCAAATATAATGGAATATTCAATGAAATATTAGATAAAATAGGACTTATGCCACTACCACCATACATAAAAGAAACATTAGAAGAAAAGGACAAGTACCAAACAGTTTATGCAAGAGACTTAGGTTCTAGTGCTGCTCCAACGGCAGGGTTGCATTTTACAGAAGAATTATTAGATAAAATAAGAAAAAAGGGTATAGTTATTGCAAATGTAACTTTACATGTGGGAATAGGAACATTTAGACCAGTTAAAGTAGAAAATATAGAAGAACACAAAATGCACAGTGAACATTTTTATATAAAACAAGAGGATGTAGAAAAGATAAATACAGCAAGAAAGAATGGAAACAGAGTAATTGCAGTAGGAACTACATCATGTAGAGTGCTAGAGAGCATAGCAGATGAATCTGGTTATGTAAAAAAGATAGAAGAAGATACATCTATATTTATATATCCGGGATATAAATTTAAATGCATAGATGCATTAATTACAAATTTTCACTTACCAGAATCTACTTTGCTTATGTTAGTATCTGCGCTAGCAGGTAGAGAGTATATAATGAAAGCATATAATAAAGCAGTAGAAGATAAATACAAATTTTTCAGCTTTGGAGACGCAATGATAATATATTAAAGGAGAAAAAAATGAAGCATGCAGTAACATATGAATTATTACATGAATGTGCTCAAACAGGAGCAAGAAGGGGAGTAATACATACTCCTCATGGAGATATACAAACGCCAGTATTTATGCCAGTTGGAACACAAGCAACTGTAAAATCTTTAACGCCAGAAGAATTAAAGGAAGTTGTAAAAGCCCAAATTATTCTATCGAATACATATCATTTATATTTGAGACCAGGAAGTGAATTAGTAAAAGAAGCTGGTGGGCTCCATAAATTTATGAACTGGGATAGACCAATTTTAACGGATAGTGGTGGATTTCAAGTTTTTAGCTTAGGAGATTTACGAACCATACATGAAGAAGGAGTAGAATTTAAATCACATTTAGACGGAAGTAAGCATTTCTTTTCTCCTGAATCAGTAATGAAAATAGAAGAAAATTTGGGAGCAGATATAATAATGGCATTTGACGAATGTTGTGCATATCCTTCAACTTATGAATATACAAAACAGTCAATGGAAAGAACTACAAGGTGGGCTAAAAGGTGTAAAGATGCACATACTACAGTAGATAAGCAAGCACTATTTGGAATTATACAAGGTGGTTTTTATGAAGATTTAAGAGCTAAGAGTGCACAAGATTTAATAGACTTAGAGTTACCAGGATATGCAATTGGAGGAATTAGTGTAGGAGAGCCAAAAGAGGAATTTTTAAGAATATTAAATTATACTACGCCATTAATGCCAAAGAATAAACCAAGATATTTAATGGGAGTTGGAACTCCAGACTATTTGATAGAAGCGGTTTTAGCGGGAATTGATATGTGCGACTGTGTATTACCAACAAGAATTGCAAGAAACGGAACAGCGCTAACTTCAAAAGGAAAACTAGTAGTGAGAAATGCTACATATGAAAAAGACTGGAATCCACTAGACGATGAATGCGATTGTTATACTTGTAAAAATTACACAAGAGCCTATATAAGACACTTAATAAAAGTAAATGAAATATTAGGCGCACGACTTTTATCTATACATAATTTAAGATTCTTGACTAATTTAATGGAAAAGGTTAAAATAGAAATAGAGAGAGACAATTTATTAAATTTCAGGAATGAATTTTATAAAAAGTATGGATACACAAAAGAATAGGGTTGCACATAAGAAAGGAATGTGATTATTTATGCAAATAAGTAGTTTAGGACAAAAACAAGAACCAGAAAATTCAAAGGTAAAAAAATATGTATTAATAGCATTAATAATAAGCTTTATACTATTAATAATTGTTTTAATATGTATGGTTTTATTTAGTAGTATGAAAACTACACCACTAACTTTAATAGTAGATGGAGAGACAAAACCATTTAAAGAAGAAACCTTTATATTTGACAATAACAATATATATGTTTCATTAGAAGATATATCAAATTTAATTGGATATAAATATTATAGAGGTGCATATGGTGGAGACCAACAATATACAGAAGATAACACAAAATGTTATTTAGACTGTAACGATGAGGTTGTTACATATGAATTAAAGCAATATAGCTTATATAAAACACCTAAAGATGTAACAAATCAATATTCAGAATTTACAATGTCAGAACCAATAAAAAGAAACAATAATAAATTGTATGTAATTAGCTCTGGTTTAGAAACAGGATGTAACTTAAAACTTATGTATAATCAAAAAACGAATCAAATAATAATAAATACTCTTCCAGGGTTATATAAAGTATATAACGATAAAGCAGAAGAGGGAGCATATACCAACGTAGATTCAATTAGTGATAACTTTAATAATAAAAAAGCAATTTTATACGATATGCTAGTAGTAAAAAGTGGTAACAAATATGGTGTAACTGCATTAGACGGAGTAACAACAAAGATAGGAACCAAATATGATGAAATGGAATTCATAGAAAATACTCAAGAATTTTTAGTAAAAGCAAATGATAGATATGGAATTATAACTAAAGACGGAGTTGTAAAAATAGGAATTAATTATAGCAAAATAGAGCTATTAGATAATGCAAATGGTTTATATTATGCAGTAAATGCTTCAAACAAAAAAGGTGTGCTAAGAAATGGAAAGATATTGGGAAGACTATATGTAGAATATGACGAAATAGGTATAAACCCTGTATTATTCCCTTCAGACGACATAAAAAACCCACGATTATTATATGATAATTGTATACCAGTAAAAAAAGATAATAAATGGGGAATGTTTGATATAACAGGAAATATGATTTCAAACTTTTACTGGGATAGCTTCCGGATATGTTTACACAACTTCAAATTCAGAAAGAACATATAATATATTATTAATAGAGGATATATCAGGTATAGTAGTATGCCAAAATGGAAAATATGGAATAATCAATTCAATTGGTAAATTAATAGTGCCTTGTGTATTTGATAAAATATATTCAGAAGTTGCAGGAGGAGAGAAAACATATTATATACAATTTGAAGGTAGAACTATAGACTTAAAAACGTATTTGAGAGAAAATGGAATAGAAATAGACAATCCAAACAATAATGATAATCCAGGAATGATAGATTTAAATGCAACTCCAACACCAAACTTAGACTTAGAAACACCAAATGTGGTACAAAAACCAACACCGAGCCCTAGCCCAAGTCCTGAGCCAAGCCCAGTAGATGAACCAACACCAATAGAGAATATAGATAACGAAAATCATTTACCAACGGCATAACAAATATAAAATTTATAAAGCATAAAAAAACATATATGAAAATATAAAAAACTATTTTTCATATATGTTTTTTTTGTTTTTATATAGAAAAAATAAAAATTGCGGACAAGCGGTATAAAATAAACACAGTGATGTGAGGTGCTCTTTATGATAGAAAAATTTTGCAATTACTTAACAGTAAAGATTAGAAAAAATATGCCAGAAATAACAGATGAAAGAGCAGAGGTTATAAATTATGGGTTACAATTAGTAGTTGGAGAAGTTCCAAAAATATTTATAATGCTTTTAATTGCATATGCCTTAGGAATACTAAAACTATCTATAATATCATTTTTAGTAATAATGCCATATAGAACCTTTGCAGGTGGATTTCATTTAAAAACACATATAGGTTGCATTGTAGGAACAACTTTGTTTTATTGCGGAAATGTTATTTTAAGTCAACACATAATTTTTGGGCAATTTTTTATAAAAGCAATATTAGTACTAGCAGTATGGATATTTAGCATGTGTATGATAAAATTATATGCTCCAGCAGATACAGAAAATGTTCCAATAATAAGTAAAAATGACAGAAAGAAAAAACAAATTTTGTCTCATATAACAATGAGTATTACATTAGCAATAAGCTTATTTATTCAGAATTCAGTTATATCAAATATGTTAATATTTGGAGTATTAATAGAAAGTTTAGCAATAACAAGATTTGCATACATATTAACAAAAAATAAATATGGGTATGAAGAATATTTAAAAAACGGATTACAAGAAATTTAGATAATATAAAATGCTTTACCGGTGAGCATGTTTTATTATAGAAAAAAACAAAAGAGGGGGATTTTAAATGTTAAAATTTTTAGCTAGAATAGCAGAAAAATATGCTGCATCTACAAATAGTGCTTGTTTCTTTTGGAATATTTTACATCAACCAAAAATGCCAGCAAGCTTAATTAAAAAAGATTAATTTTTAATATACATAAAGAAAATAGCACATCAAGTATGTGCTATTTTTATCGCTATTTTATTGGCTTAAAATATATTTCAAATTGTTGAATAAAGAACTTATCATTTTTTGTTGTAAATAAATCTAAATTATTATTTTTCTTTAAAATTTGTCTAACTTCCCATAAACCAAGTCCAGTATTATTAGGTTTTGTAGAATAAGATTTTTCAAATATTCTATCAATATTAACATCTTTATCTAAATATGTATTTTTTATAATTATTGCATTTCTACGATGTGCTTCATCTTTTATTATTTCTAAGTCTATAAATTTATTATCACATTCTAGTGTTGCTTCTATTGCATTATCTAAAAGTATTCCTAAAATTCTTGTAAGTTCATATACTTTTATTTTTAATGTGTTTAAATCTACAAATACTTTTAAATCTATTTTTATACCAAGTTCATCTGCTTTATGATATTTAGAAGCAAGTAAACTATATATTGCAGGATTATTTATAACTTCTGGACTTAGGGTAGTTAAGTTATTAACTCTTTGGCAATCATCAAAAAGTTGAGTATAATATTTTTTAAGTCCATCTAAATCGTTAGTTGTAACATATCCACCAATTGCTTGAACAATATTACCAAAATCGTGTTTAAAGGCTCTAATATTATCATGTAGAATTGTTAAACTTTTATTTACTAATTTTTCACCCTCTAAATCTCGAGATGTTTCTTCTAATTTTGTGGTTCTAGATAAACTAAATAAACTTACTGCAAAGTATATTATTAATGATAGTATACTAAATAGTAGTATACTGTTAGGAAGTACTTTTGAATATGTAGTATATGTGTATAAATTAATAGATATTGAAATAATACCTATTAAAAAGTTAATTATCAAGATTAGATTATTTGAAAACTTCATTTTATCTAAAAGTGTTATATTAAAATCGAATTTTTTACAGATTATATAAAATAGGTAAATTAAACTAGAAGTTAGTAAAGAAGTTACCATTTTACACATTGGTATATAACTTAATTGAGTTATTGATAATTTTGTTAAGATATTATATACATTAGTTAGAATATACAAAATTATGAATGTAAAAATATATGGAATTATTTCTGCAACTAATGCTTTTAAAAAGTTAATTTTTAAAATTAACATAAACGTTGCAATGAACACTAAAATATTAATAAATGTATTGAAGGGACTAGGAATAAATAAATTAGTAATTATTCCAGTTAAAGATAATATTAGTATCGCTATTAGTTTCTGTTTACGTGAAGGGGTTATATTTATAATAGCCGTAGATAATAATATAGTTACAGAAATTTCTATAAAAGTTAAAGGTATAGAAAGTATAGTTATTAGCATTGCATTTTCAGTTGTTAGTGCATTCCAAATTGTTTGTATTATTTCCATTATTTAAAACCTCCATTAAATTTAATTTATATTTTGGACCAATTAAACAAGTTGTTGAGTTATCAAATTGAATAGTATTATTATTAGAATTTATATTAGAAATTTTATTAACATTTGCTATATAAGATTTATGGCATCTAACGAAGTTTTCTGGTAGACAATCTTCAATCTTGCTAAAAGAGCTATACGCCTCGTAAGACTTTTCTTTAGTACAATAAATTAATTTCATACCTTGCTTTTTTATACAATATATATCATTTTCATTTAGCATATTAGAAGAATTGCCAATATTAACATATATATTTGAGCTACATTTAGCATCTTCAAATAAACGAAGTATTGTTTCTTCTAATCTTTCAATAGTAATGGGTTTTGCAAGATAATCAAAAGTTTTATATTTATATGCTAGCATAATATATTCTAAATGAGCAGTAGTAAAAACTAAATATGCATTCTTATTATTTGATCTAATTTGAGAAGCTAAATCTAATCCATTAATACAAGACTTTAAATCTATATCTAAGATATAGACATCTATATTACTTTTCTTAGAAAATGTTAAAAGATCGCTCGGATTAGTTGTAGTAAAGCAAACTTTTCCATCTAAATTATTATTTATAAATACAGCTTCTATCATTTTAGAAATTTTGCTTAATATGTTTGGGTTATCATCACAAATGGCAAAATTTAACATATTTCATCCTCCGTAAATAAATATATTTAATAAAACATATTTGTAAAATAATGGTATATAAGAAAGTTTAATCCAAAACTCTAGGGATGTCAATATAAAAAACATTAATAAAAATTTATAAGCAATATATAAGTTAATATATACCAGACGGAAGATTATATACGGAGCGGGTGCCAAGTGAAGAGTTAAAAGTGAATAGTGAATAATACAGAATTTGCTTCATAAATTTTGATGTAGCCCTAATTCCAACAGAATACCATAGCAATATTAAATAAAAAAATTGGCTTTCTTTGATTTCCGTAAACTTTTTGAATAAAAAGTATTGCAATATTAAAAAATATATAGTAAAATAATTAAGTCGAACGTTACCTTATACTTAGCATAAAGAAAAAAACCTACTTATGTTCAGTTTAAGGCATATTAAATTAAAATAGGAGGAATAAAAAATGACAAAAGAAAGAAAACAAGAAGTTATCAACCAATTCAAAAGAGAAGAAAACGACACAGGTTCTTCAGAAGTTCAAATAGCTTTACTAACAGAAAGAATTAATGAACTAACAGAACACTTAAAAGTTCACAAAAAGGATAATCACTCTAGACGTGGATTATTACAAATGGTTGGAAAAAGAAGAAACTTATTAAACTACTTAGCTAAAAAAGATTTAAACAAATATAGAGAAGTAGTTGAAAAATTAAACTTAAGAAAATAAAATATGTAGGGGGCGCATTATTGCGCCCTTTGTTATGAATTTTACTGTTAACAATTTGGAAATACTAAAATTTAGATGAGATTACTTACGAAAAAATTTATTATACGGACGAGCAATGCTCGCCCCTACGAAAAACATATTGCAAACTGTAGGGGCGGGCCTCTAAGTCCGCCCGTTCTTCGAGGGAATACTATAATGAATTTTTTCGTAAGTGATTCTATCTAAATTGTATTTTCAAATTTAAATAAATATTTATTTAGGAGGAATTATTTATGTTTAAAACTTATTCAATGGAATTAGCAGGAAGAACTTTAACTATTGAAACTGGAAAAATGGCAGGATTAGCTAACGGAAGTGTACTTGTAAAATATGGGGAAACTGAAGTTTTAGTTAATGTTACTGCATCAAAAGAACCAAGAGAGGGAATAGATTTTTTCCCATTATCAGTTGATTACCAAGAAAGATTATATGCTGTTGGTAAAATACCAGGAAGCTTTACTAAAAGAGAAGGAAAACCTACGGATAAAGCAATTTTAGTATCAAGAGTAATAGATAGACCAATACGTCCATTATTCCCTAAAGACTTTAGGAATGATGTATGTGTTGATGCATTAGTATTATCTGTAGAACCAGACAATTCGCCAGAAATATGTGCAATGATAGGGTCATCTGCTGCACTTTCAATATCAGATATACCTTTTGGTGGACCAACAGGGTCTGTAGCTGTAGGATATGTAGACGATAAAATAGTTATAAATCCTACATTAGACCAAAGAGAAAAAAGCAGATTAACTCTAACTGTAGCAGGAACAATGGAAAAAATTGCTATGATAGAGGCAGGAGCAGACGAAATACCAGATGAAACAATGCTAGAAGCAATAAAAACAGCACATGTAGAGATTAAAAAAATATGTGAATTTATATCAAACATAAAAGCAGAAATAGGAAAACCAAAATTTGAATATAAATCATTTGCAGTAAATGAAGAAGTATATAATGAAATCGAAGCAAACTTTAAAGATAGAATGTATGTAGATGTACAAGCTGTTGATAAAGAAGATAGAGATGCTGCTATGGATAAAATAACAGAAGATATAACTTCATATTTTACAGAAAAATATGGAGAAGAAGCTGCAGTAGAAAAGAAACAAGACATAGCAGATAGTGTATACAAATTAGAGAAAAAATGTGTAAGAGAAATGATATATAAAGAGCACAAAAGACCAGATGGAAGGGCAATAGATGAAATAAGACCATTATCTTGCGAAGTAGGATTATTACCAAGAGCACATGGTAGTGCGTTATTTACTAGAGGACAAACTCAAGTGCTATCAATTGCAACACTAGGTATGTCTAGCGAAGAACAAATATTAGATGGATTAGATGAAGAAACATCAAAAAAATATATACACCACTATAACTTCCCAGGATACAGTGTAGGAGAAGCAAAACCATCTAGAGGTCCAGGAAGAAGAGAAGTTGGACATGGTGCTTTAGCTGAAAGAGCATTAGTTCCAGTAATACCTTCACAAGATGAATTCCCATATACAATAAGAGTTGTTTCTGAAGTATTAAGTTCAAACGGATCAACTTCACAAGCAAGTATATGTGGTAGTACATTAGCTTTAATGGATGCCGGTGTTCCAATAAAAAATCCTGTAGCAGGAATTTCAACAGGATTAGTAACAGACCCAGAAGACGATTCAAAATATGTTATGCTAACAGATATTCAAGGATTAGAAGATTTCTTTGGAGATATGGATTTCAAAGTTGGTGGAACAAAAAATGGAATTACAGCAATACAAGTAGATATAAAAGTGGATGGGCTATCATATAATGTTATAGAAGAAGCCTTCGCAAGAACTAAAAAAGCAAGACAATATATATTAGACGAAATAATGTTAAAACAAATAGATAAGCCAAGAGAAGAAATATCAAAATATGCACCAAAAATTGTAACAATTAATATAAATCCAGAAAAAATTAGAGATGTTATAGGAACAGGTGGAAAAGTAATAAACAAAATAATTGCTGAAACTGGCGTAAAAATGGATATTGAAGAAGACGGAAAAGTATGTATTTATTCATCAGATGCAGAAGGAGCAAGCAAAGCATTAAAAATAGTAGAAGAAATAACAAGAGAAATAGAAGTAGACGGAATATATACAGGTAAAGTAACAAAGATTATGCCATTTGGAGCTTTCGTAGATGTTGGTGGAGGAAAAGAAGGACTATTACACATTTCAAAAATATCAAAAGAAAGAGTAGAAAAAGTAGAAGATGTGTTAAATGTTGGAGACGAAGTAACTGTAAAGGTATATGAAATAGATTCACAGGGCAGAATAAACTTAACAAAAAAAGATATTGAGGAAAATTAAGCTAATTTTGTTAATGTGATAATACTTTTTATTATAATTGATTATGATAAACATATTGCAAACTGTAGGGGCCGGCGTCCTCGACGACCCGTTTGTTCTTGCATAGGAAAAATAAAATTTTCGTTGATATAATGCTAGATTATTATGCAATTAAATATATTTAATTGATCGTAATCAACATATTGCAAACACTGTAGGGAATAGACCAACGTCGTTCCGTTTGTTCACAAAAAATCAATATAAAAACGAAAAAAATGTTGAATTTTGCCAAATATAAGAGTATAATATAATATGTACGAAATGATAAATAAAAAATAAAAGAGGGGTAAAATTAATGGAATATCTATATATGCTTCAACAAGCATTGGTTTGGATTATAACAATATTTTGGGTATATCAAATAATGGTAAGCGTATGCTCACTCATAAAGTTAAAAGAAAAACCATTATTAATAAATAAAGAACACAAATTTATGGCAATAATACCAGCACACAATGAAGAAGGTGTTATAAAAAACTTAGTAGATAGTTTAATGAAACAAAATTATCCTAAAGAATTGTTAGATGTATATGTAATTGCAGATAACTGTACAGACAAAACAGCACAAATTGCTAGAGACGCTGGAGCAATAGTACTAGAAAGATTTGATGAAGAAAAGAAAACAAAAGGATATGCTTTGCAATGGTTTTTAGCACAAAAAATAGAAGAAAACGCAGATTACGATGCAATGTGCATTTTTGATGCAGACAATATTGTTGATGAAAACTTTACAAAAAATATGAATAAAAAACTTTGTCAAGGTGAAGATGTTGTTCAAGGTTATAGAGATATAAAAAATCCCACAGATAGTTGGATTACAGCAGGATATGCAATATTCTATTGGACAATGCATAGATTTTATCATTTAGCTAGATATAATTTAGGATTATCACCATTATTAAATGGTACAGGATTTATGGTTAGATTTGATATAATAAAACAAGAAGGCGGATGGAATACAAAAACACTTACAGAAGATATAGAATACTCTTTAATAAATATAGCAAAAGGAAGAAAATTAGGTTGGGCAACAGATGCAATAGTATATGATGAACAACCAGTTGCATTTAGCCAATCTTGGAAACAAAGAACAAGATGGACAGTTGGACATTTACAATGTATGAAACTATATACAAAGGATTTAGCAAGAGGAATAAAAACAAATAAAACATTAATGAATTTTGATGGATTCTTATATATTTTAGGAATTCCAATGATGCTTTTAACAATGCTTTTATTAATAGTAAACTTAATAATTTATTTAGCGAGTGGAATGACTACGGCAGCATTACTTTGGAACTATGCAAGATATTTAGGAGCAACCTTCCTAATGCCAATTGTAACAGCAGTTTTAATATTGGCATTAGATAAAAGGCCAATTAGACCTATGATAAAAGGATTACTATGTTACCCAATATTTATGGGTTCATGGATAATAATAAACCTAAAATCATTAATAAAACCAGATACAAGATGGGAAAAGATTGATCATGTTAGGGATGTTAAAATAAACGAAGTCGTGTAATTTTCAAAATAATCAGTATCTTACTTCGTTAAAATATGTTTAAAAATCCTTGAGAGTACACACGTACGCTTCCGGTATTTTAAACATATTTTGCCTTGTAATATACTAATTCTTTTGAAAATTGTTAAATGTAGGGGCGCATGAAAAGCGCCCTTATCGTTAATATATTGCAAACGCTGTAGGGAACGGCGCCCTCGCCGTTCCGTCATTGAATAATATAAAAAATTGCAGAAAGGATAAAATATGTTATTAGATCCAAGAATAATAATATTAGACCCTAAAATGAAGGTATATGCTTTTGTTGGTCCGTCTGGAACAGGTAAAAGCTATAGAGCACAAATGGTTGCAAGCGAAAAGGGAGTAAATTTTATAATAGACGATGGATTACTTATAAAAGACAATGAAGTAGTTGCAGGAAGTTCAGCTAAAAAGGCACCAACAAAGATAGAAACAGTAAAAAAAGCGTTGTTTTCAAGACCAGAAGAACAGTTTGAAATAAAAAAGACCTTAAGAAAGCTAAAAGCAGATAATATATTAATATTAGGAACTTCAGACGGAATGGTACAAAAAATACAAGAAAATTTAGGATTACCTAAAATATCAGAAACAATATATATAACAGATGTTGCAACAGAAGAAGAAATGCAAACAGCAAGAAGGATTAGAGTAACAGAAGGAAAACACGTAATACCAGTACCAACCTTTGAAATAAAAAAAGATTTTTCAGGATATCTTTTAGATCCATTACAAATATTTAAATCAAAGGGAAAAAACTCAAAACCATATATATCAGAAAAATCAATAATAAGACCTACATTTAGCTATTTAGGAAACTTTAAAATATCAGATACAGTATTTAGGCAAATAATAGAATATTTAGCAACCAAAACTTCAGCAATACACCAAACTAATAAAATAAGAATAGATAATTATCCAGAAGGAATGTGTATATATGTAGAAGTAGTAATAGTATATGGATATAATATATTACAAGAATTACACGATTTTAAGCTAAAATGTAAAAGAGAAATAGAACGTTTAACAACAATGAACGTAGAAGCAATTGATATAGTTGCAAAAGGAATAAAAATGCCAGAAGAGAATAAGAAATAAAATAAAAAAACATATTTACAAATAAAACATATTAGTATATATCAAACTCGCTTTGCGAGAGTGAAGAGTTAAAAGTGAACAATGAAAAGTGATAGGAGAATGTATAAGAGTATAAATTAATAGTGAGTTTGTACTTTTAACTCTTAACTATTCACTATTAATTTTTCACTAAATCTATTTACATTTAAAATATATTGATATATAGTATATAATATAAACAAACCAAAGGAGATAACCCAATTATGCAAAACGCTAGAACCCTTGATACTGTACACACACACACACACATTATGTAGCCTAGTAACCGAAAAATCAAATAAAAACATAGATAAAACACGTAAATTCTATGTGTATTTTTAATACGCATAGAATTTACGTGTTTTTTGTCGTATGGAAAAGTTTGAAAAAGAATCAACATATTGCTTACGTTTTTTAAATAAGAAAATCCTCATCATACACCAGTACGATTCCGGTATTTCTTATTTAAAATGCCGGAGCCATATACTAATTCTTTTCCAAACTTGATTTATGCTTAACACTGTAGGAAACGGCGCCCTCGCCGTTCCGTGCTTCGAAGGCATACTTTATAAAACCAAAGGAGAGATAATAATGCAAAAGAAAAAACAAACTAAACTAATAAAACAAATAATAGCATTTATAGCAATAATAATACTAGTGTTATTAATAGCATTTGCAGAAGACATAATAAAACTAAACAACAAAAATAAAACAAACTTAGCTGAAAATTCAGAAAATGAATTAATATCTAACGAACCCAATCCGCCACAATTATCAGCTGGAATGATACCAGTAAAATGGAATGGAACAAATTGGATAATAACTACAGCAAACGATAAAGACTGGTACGATTATTCCAAAGGAAAGCCAGCCTACATAATGCTAAATGACGGATATTACCAAAGCGAATTAATTAGGGATATGAGCGGAAAAGAACTTGCAGAAAATGCTGTAGGGAACGACGCCCTCGTCGTTCCGAATGTACCAAACAATAATCCTACAATACTAATATGGATACCACGATTTGCAGAAGGCGATAATGAAGAAATAGGATACCTAAAAGAAGAAATAATACCTAGCGAATACTGGATAGTACCAAGAATATTTTCATATATAGTAGATGACGAAACAAAACCAAATTATTATTTAAGCGGAATATGGGTTGGAAAAGATGCAGATGAAGGTTATGAAAGCAAAATATCTCAAATGAATAGCGAAGAAAGCATATATGGATTTATAAAGAATACAGTGGCACGTAAACCTTTTCAATTTGGATATGTGAGAAGATATATAGATAAATTATCCAAACTTGTAGTAGATAATAATTATCCTCAAATAAATGATATAACAAATGCTAATCGTATTATCCTACAAATAGTAAACACAAACAAAGTTGAACCAATAAAAGCAAATATAAAGCAAAATGCAGAAAATAGTAAAATAGAAATACAAGTAACATACACGGCGAACGGAATAAGAGAAATATTAGATGATAACGGAACCCCAATGACATTAATACAAGAAAACGGTATAATATACACAGATACAGGAGATATAGCATTAGCAAAAGGAACATATTATTTTACAATAGTAGATAACAAAGAAATCAAACAAAAATTAAGTATAACACCTACCGTACATAGCCTATTAAAAGTAGCATATATAAATGGAATAGATAATATGGATAATACTAACACCTATACAAAAACACAAGAAACAACGTCCGCTGCAGAAAATGCTTTAGGAGATCAACTAATTGCAAAATATCCTTCTATATATTATTGGAGAGCAATAACAGATATAAACAAAGCAATAACAGCAATAGGAGCAGAGACACGTACAGAAGATGATGAACAACTATATTTATGGAATAGATATAAAGCTAATTCGGAAATAAAATATGTATGGAAAGAAGAACCTGCAACATCTTCTAAATATAATAAACCGGTAGGTAATTATGATGGTTATTATTATTATCGAAAAATGGAGAAGTCTTCTTCAGGAGATAAAGTTACTATTTCAAGCAATACTAGAACTACTAGCGGATCGCCTGGAGTAAGTGGTGGTTACACTTTTTCTAATACATTTTCAAAAAGCAATCCAGGTTCTTCTTTATCTACGTCATCAAGTTATTATTATTGGTCAGGTGCAAGTGGTAATGGTACTACATATACATCTTATGGAACTAAATATACTCGTACTACGACAAATAATTATTCAAGGGGAGATCACATTTCTACATTAATAGCCAGAGACGATGCATATACAATTGGTTCAAGCACTTCAGTTCATAGTGATAACTATTGGTACACAAGAGGATTTATTGCACCTAAATATACATTGTACAAATATGACCAAAATCTAAACGTGCTTAGCACATATGACGTAGATACAAAAACGATAACAACAGCATCAATAAACATATCAAACAAAGGTACCAACAAAGTAAAATTAAAACTAAATACAACTGGCACAGATTACAAAACATACATATCAAACGACAACACAGACTGGCGAGAAGTAACAGACATAGCATCAAACACACCAAAAGAACTAAATGTAGATGAATGGGATAGTTTATATATAAAAATAGAAACAAACACAAGTAGAATAAATAATATAGATGTTTCATATTATAAAAATTAAAATATATAAAATTTGCAAATATAACCACAATTTGACATAATATATACAAATTTGGTATAATATAAGTATAAATTTTTTGAAAGAAGGAATGTTTTATGGCAAAGAAAAAAGACAGCAAATCCGTCTATGGTATGCGGTTGATAGACTCATACGATAACTTTATCGGTTTGCTTTGGGAGGAACTTTCACTTGATAAGCTCGTTTTGCGGTTTTACCACATAAATGAGTACGGCGAATACGTTTCTGATGAAGTTATAAGCATGAATGCTGACGTGCTTTATGGATTCGAGAGGAAAGAGGATGCTTTGACCTACTTAAAACGTGCTGCTCGGGCAAAAGAAGCTTCATACAATCTTTACATCGATGAGGATTTGTATAATGGCATCATCAGATACTACGAAGATAGGCGCAAGTTGAGTGAAATAATCGATTAACCGAAAAAAGAGACTATGTTTGTAATAAACGTAGTCTCTTAAATTTTTTTTAAAAAATTGCATTAAATGCTTGCATTTAGTGTAAAATAAGTATATAATTAACAAGCATAAAAAAGTACTAGAAGAGTGGGAGCAGTTTCCCACTCTTAAGTTTTTTAAATAGGAGGTTAAATATTGGCAAATATAGAACAAAAAGTAACTGATTTGCTTACGAGCAAAATTAATTCTTTAGGTTACAACTTGTATGATGTTGAATATGTTAAAGTCGGAAAAGATCATTTTTTAAGAATATATATAGATAAAGAAACTGGAATTGATTTAAACGACTGCGAGAAAGTAAGCAATGAAATTAATGGAATACTAGATGAAAAAGATTTAATAAAAGAACAATATTTTTTAGAAGTGTCTTCACCTGGAATTGAAAGAATTTTAAGAAAAGATGAACATTTAAAAGCAAACATAGGAAAAACTATAGAAATAAAGTTGTTTAAACCAATAGAAAAGCAAAAGCAGTATATAGGTGAATTGGTAGATTTTGATGATGAAAAAATAGATATAAAGCTAGAAGATGTAATGTCTATTGATAGAAAAAATATTGCACAAATAAAAACAGTATACGATTGGAGCTAAGCGGGAGCCGAGTGAATAATGAATAGTGAATAATACAAAATTTGCTTTGCAAATTTTGATGTAGGGGCACCGTTTGTGGGAATACCCGCTATACGTGACACCACTGTGCCCGCGTTAATTAATAATGAATTGTATGGGCGATTTTAATCGCCCGGTAAAACAAATTTTGAAGGAGGAAGAAAAGAATGAAAACAATGAATGGTCAAGAATTAATAACAGCAATTGAAGAATTAGAAAAGGAGAAAAAAATAAAGAAAGAATATCTATTAGAATCACTAGAAACATCTTTAGTAACTGCATATAAGAAAAATTTCGATTCATTAGAAAATGTAAAAGTTACAATAGATAGTGTTACTGGAATAATACATATCTATGCTCTAAAAGAAATTGTTGAAGCAGTAGAAGATTGCAACACACAAATTAGTTTAGAGCAAGCTAGAAAAAAGAGCAAAAAATATGAATTAGGAGATACTGTTGAAATAGAAATAATGCCAAAAGATTTTGGAAGAATAGCAGCTCAAACAGCAAAACAAGTTATGCTACAAAAAATTAGAGAAGCAGAAAGAGATATAATTTATTCTGAATACAACGATAGAAAGGGAGAAATCGTTACAGGAATAATACAAAAAGCAGATGGAGCAGTTGTTGTTTTAGATTTAGGAAAGCTAGAAGGAATAATGCTACCTAAAGAAAAAATACCAACAGAAACCTATAGAGTAAACGACAAAATAAGGGCATATGTTGTAGATGTTGAAAAAGGAGTAAAAGGTGCTCCACAAGTTATGATATCAAGAAGTAACCCAGACTTTGTAAGAAAATTATTCGAATTTGAAATACCAGAAATATATGAAGGTCTAATCGAAATAAAGAGCGTATCAAGAGATGCAGGAAGTAGAAGCAAAGTTGCAGTATATTCAACGAATCCAGACATAGACCCAGTTGGTTCCTGTGTAGGACAAAAGGGAATAAGAATTCAAAATATTATAAATGAACTAAATGGCGAAAAAATAGATGTAATAGAGTGGAATGAAGACCCATCGATTTATATATCTGCAGCATTATTGCCAGCACAAGTTTTAGCAGTAGATATAAACGATGAAGAAAAATTTGCACAAGTAATAGTTCCAGATGACCAATTATCATTAGCAATAGGAAAATCCGGCCAAAATGCAAGACTTGCAGCAAGATTAACAAATTGGAAAATAGATATAAAAAGCGAAACACAATTTAAAGAATTACTAGCAAGTGCACAAGAAGATATAGAAACTGCAGAAGAAGCAGAAGATACAGTATCTAATGAAGAATAATACTAAAAAGGATGTGAAGACCTTGAAAAAAATTCCACAGAGAAGTTGTATGGGCTGTAATCAAAAAAAGGATAAAAAAGATTTAATTCGAATTGTAAAAAACAAAGATGGAAATATATTTATAGACAAAATAGGAAAACTAGAAGGACGAGGCGCATACATATGTGATAGTATAGAATGTTTAGAAAAGGTTATTAAAACAAAAAGATTAGAACGTGTATTAGAAACAAAAATAGATAATGATATTTATGATAAATTAAGAGGTGTAATTTGTGACAAATAAAATATATGGATTGCTAGGAATATGTGCAAAAGCGGGAGATATAGTATCTGGTACAGATATAACAATTGAAACTGTGGAAAAGAAAAAAGCAAAGTTAGTTATAGTAGCTAAAGATTGTTCCGAAAAAACTATTAAGAATATGAAATTTATATGTGATAAAAACAATATTCCAATACATATTTTTGGAGAAATAGAAAATTTAAGTAAATCAATAGGAAAAAGCAATAGAGGAGTTATTGGAATAAAAAACGAAAATATTGCTAAAGAGATAGTAAAGAAAATTTATGGAGGTGACACTATTGGGTAAAATCAAAATACATGAAATTGCAAAAAAGCTAAACTTAAATAGTAAAGAAGTGTTAGATAAGGCAAAGGAATTAGGAATAGATGTAAAAACTCATTTAAGCGGAGTAGAAGAAAACGAAGCCAAGAGAATAGAAGAGTGCTTTTCAAATAAAATGACAAAAAATGTAGGGGCAACTAACACTCGCCCTAAAGAAGAGAAATCTAAACCAGATGTTCCAGTTATAATTAGAAGAGAAGTAATAAACACAGATGCAACTACTATGCATGAAAAGCAAACTGAAAAGAAAGAAGAAAAGAAAGCAGATATTGGTTTTGTGGAAAATGAGAGAAAAAAAGATTTTAATATAGTTTACAGAAACAAACCAAATAAACCACTTACAGTAAGTGAATTATTTGGAATAAAAAAGGAACCTAAAAAAGTGGCAGAAGAAAGTAGTACTAGCGCAAGAGAAATTGCCATGGAAGAGAGCATTACTCGTCCGAACGAAGAGCAAAAGAACAATGTAGAGACAGATATTACGCATCAAAAAGAGGAAACAAAAACAGAAATTAGTAATACAGATAATCAAATAAATAGAGATAATAGTAGTCGCCCATTTAATAGAGATGGGAATAGACCATTTAATAGAGATAACGGTAGTCGCCCATTTAATAGAGATGGAAATAGACCATTTAATAGAGATAATGGTGGTCGTCCATTTAATAGAGATGGAAATAGACCATTTAATAGAGATAACGGTAGTCGCCCATTTAATAGAGATGGAAATAGACCATTTAATAGAGATAATAGTAGTCGCCCATTTAACAGAGATGGAAACCGTCCATTTAATAGGGAGAACAGACCATTAGATGAAAGAAGAATTGAAAAAAATATTAAAGATATAATGGCTTCAGATATTGTAGAAAAAGAAAATGTTAGAGAGTATGCAAATAAAGCTATAGATAAACAAAAAAGTAGTAGATATGAGGAGAACAAAGCAAATAAAAAGCCTTCAAAATCTAGAAGAAGTGATAATGATTATGATGAGGGAAAATTAAAAGGATTAAAACAAGTAAACAAATTGTCACATATGTTTAACGAAGGTTCTATGTTAGATTACTATGATTTAACTACAGAAAGAGGAAAGAGAAACAAAAAGAAAAATCAACCTCAAGAAGAAAGAGTAAAACAAAAAATCTTCCAATTAACAGATATAACAATACCAGAAACTATAACAGTAAAAGATTTAGCTGCTGAACTAAAGAAAACAAGTAGTGAAATTATAAAAAAACTATTAGGCTATGGAACACTTGCAACAATTAATAATTCAGTAGATTTTGATACAGCATTTTTAATTGCTGGAGAATATGGAATAACAGCACATAAAAAGGAGATAATAACAGAAGAAGATATTCTTTTCGATGATACAGAAGATAAAGCAGAAGACTTAATTTCAAGAGCTCCAGTAGTTGTTGTTATGGGTCACGTAGACCATGGTAAAACATCACTTCTAGATGCTGTTAGATCAACAAATGTAATAGAAGGAGAAGCTGGAGGAATTACGCAACATATAGGTGCATATAAAGTAGAAGTAAATGGAAGAGAAATAACCTTCTTAGATACTCCAGGACATGAGGCATTTACAAGTATGAGAGCAAGAGGTGCGCAAATAACAGATATAGCAATATTAGTAGTTGCAGCAAATGACGGAGTTATGCCTCAAACAATAGAAGCAATTAATCACGCAAAAGCTGCTGGAATCCCAATAGTAGTAGCTATTAATAAAATAGATTTAGAGGGAGCAAATCCTGAAAAAGTAAAACAAGAATTAACAGAATATGGGTTAGTTCCAGAAGAATGGGGCGGAGATACAATATTTGTTCCAATTTCTGCAAAGAAGAGAATGAATATAGATAATCTACTAGAAATGGTATTATTAGTTGCAGATATGAAGGAATTAAAAGTAAATCCAAATAAACAAGCCAAAGGTGCAGTAATAGAAGCAAAACTTGATAAGTCAAGAGGACCAATTGCAACAATGTTAGTACAACGTGGATGCCTAGACATAGGAGATACAATTCTTGTAGGTTCTGTCATAGGAAGAATAAGAGCAATGACAAACGATAAAGGTCAATCTGTAAAAAAAGCAGGACCATCAACTCCAGTAGAAGTAATAGGTTTACCTGAAGTGCCAGTTGCAGGAGAAACTTTCTATGAAGTAAAAGATGAAAAAACTGCAAAACATTTAATGGAAAGAAGAAAACGTCAAGAAAGAGATAAAGCATTAAATGCTACTTCTAGAGTAACTTTAGACGATTTATTTAGCCAAATAGAAAAAGGACACCTAAAACAATTAAACTTAATAGTAAAAGCAGATGTTCAAGGTTCAGTAGAGGCTGTAAAACAATCATTAGAAAAATTATCTAACGAAGAAGTACAAGTAAAAGTAATTCACTCAAATGTTGGAGCTGTTACAGAATCAGATGTAACACTTGCGAAAGTATCAAAAGCTATAATAATTGCTTTTAATGTAAGACCAGACGCAATGGCAAAAGAAATTGCAGAAAAAGAGGAAGTAGAAATAAAAACATATTCTGTAATATACAATGCTATAGAAGATGTAGAAGCTGCTATGAAAGGTATGCTAGATCCAGTATTTAAAGAAGTAGTTATAGGAAATGCAGAAATAAGACAGGTATTTAAAGTTTCAAATGTTGGAACGATTGCAGGATGCTATGTAACTAATGGAAAAGTTGCAAGAAATGCAGGAGTAAGACTTCTAAGAGAAAATATAGTAGTATATGAAGGAAAACTTGTATCTTTAAAGAGATTTAAAGATGATGCAAAAGAAGTTGCATTAGGATATGAGTGTGGTATACAACTAGAAGACTTTAATGACATAAAAGAAGGCGACGTGTTGGAAGTTTATGTTATGGAAGAAGTAAAAAGATAAAAATTTTGAAAATAATCAGCATCTTGCGTCGTTATTTAAATTGAGAAAATCCTCAGCGTACAACACGTACGCTTCCGGTATTTCTCACTTTAAATGCCTAGCAATATACTAATTCTTTTCAAAATTTAAAGAGAAAGTTAATTAGTAGTACAAAAAATGTATAAAGACACTTAAAAGAAGTTATATATAGAATAGAGGTGTTTTATATGAGTGATAAAAAAAGAGAAGAAATGAAAGAAAATTTGAAGAATAATTTTGATAGAGCAGAATATGAAAGAAGATTATTAAGCAGTTTAAAAAAAGCAAACAGTTCTAATAACAGAAAAAAATTTCCTAATGTAGGAGACCGAGGAGGAAGATAAATTGCAAAAAAATAGCAATAGAATGAATAGAATTGACGAGGAATTAAAAAAGGAAATTAGTAGCATAGTGAGTTTTGAACTAGAAAACAGTAAAATAACAGGTATGGTTAGTGTTACAAAAGTAAAAACTACACCAGACTTAAGATATGCTAGAGTTTATGTAAGTATATTAAATTCTAAAAATAAAAAAGAAACACTAGTAGGATTAAAACAAGCGTCAGGTTATATAAGAAGTCAAATCGCAAATAGAATTAATTTAAGAGTAACACCAGAGTTAGTATTTGAATTAGACGAATCTTTAGAATATGGAGCAAAAATAGATTCAATTATAGAAACCATTGCAAAAGATTTAAAACCAAAAGAATAAAAAATTATTGCAAACGTTGTAGGGAACGGCGCCCTCGCCGTTCCGAAGACACCATTATGCTCAAATTATTTTAGGTGCAAATTATTGTAGGTGCGAATGGTTAGTAGGGGCGCATGATTGCGCCCAGTGAATAATGAATAGTGAATAATGAATAATACAAAATTTGCTTTCAGCAAATTTTGGAAAGGAAGATTTAAAATGACACTAGATAGTATAAAAGAAGAAATACAAAATGCAAAAGACATAGTAATATTAACTCACGAAATGCCAGATGGTGATGCTGTGGGTAGCAGTTTAGCAATGTATAATGGGTTAAAGCAAATAGGTAAAACTGTAGATTTAGTAATACCTGAATATCCAAAAAACTTTGCTTTTTTACCAGGGGCTAAAGAAATAAAAAAAGAGGGAAAACAAGACAGTTATGATTTAGCAATAGTGCTAGATTGCTCTGACGTAAAAAGATTAAATGGATATGCGAATTATTTTGATCAAGCAAATAAAAGCATAAATATAGACCACCATAGTGTAAATACAATGTTTGCAGATTTAAACTTTGTAAATCCAGTAGCTCCAGCTTGTGCACAAATATTAGTTACTGCTTTAGAGTATATAGGAATAGAAATAGGCAAAGACATAGGAACTTGCTTGGTTGCTGGAATAATTACAGATACAGGTGGATTTAAATATCAAGGAGTAACAGCTGAAACCTTTGAATTTGCAGCAAGCTTATTAAATAAAGGTGTAAATATATCAGAAGTATATAGAAAAGTATTCCAAGTTATAACCAAAGAGGCATTTGAGCTAAGAAAAGTTGCAATAGACAGATTAGAATTTTTCGAAAATGGAAAAATTTCTTTTACATATACTACGAAAAAAGATGAAGAGCAAATACATACACAAACAGGAGACCATGAAGGAATTGTTGAATTAGGAAGAGATATAGAAGGAGTAGAAGTATCAATATATTTAAGAGAAAATGACAATGGATACAAAGTATCACTTCGTTCAACCGAATATGTAAATGTAGCAGATATTTCTTTAATGTTTGGTGGCGGTGGACACGTAAAAGCTGCGGGTTTCAATATACAAATGCCATTAGACCAAGCAAAAGAAAAAATAATAAGCGAAGTAAAACAATATATAAAATAAAAAACAAAGCAGAAAATATGTCGATTTGTAGGGGCGACCATTGGTCGTCCGAACTTCGAAGAAATACTCAATAAAAAATGGAGGAGAAATTATGTCATTAATAAGTTATTTAATAACAATGTTTGCAGGACTATTTTGGATATTTAGAGTAGTAGTAGCAGTAACAACTTCACTAAATATAGATATAGGATTTGCAGTGCCAGATCTAACAGCAGAAATAATAATGCTTTTTGTTGCATTATTGTGTATAGTTTTAATAGTTAGAAGACAACTAATTGGAGCAATATTGTATATGGTATCTTATGGTTGGTACTTCGGAAAAGACATAGTAAATGCATTTATTCAAGTACAAAATGGAGAACAATTAGGTACAATGCAAGCTTTTAATGTATTCATATCATTTATAGCTGTAATAATAGCATTAGCAACTGTAGTTGATATTGCTATAAACAAAAACAGAAAGGGAAGTACAAAAGATAAAAAAACAGACTGGTTTTATAAAAATGAACAATTTGATAGAGAATTCGATGAAAGAGCAGATAGGAATAATTATAAATTTTAATAAGGACAAGAGTCCTTATCTTTTTATCATATAAAAAATCGTCTTTTTGATTAACATATCACACGCTGTAGGGGCGCATGCTTGCGCCCTTATGTTAAAATAGGAATAATTTGTAAATTTGGGTTTGTAAAATACAACATTTATGATATAATTTAAAAATAATTTGTCAATTATGCTAAAATAGGAAGGCGGTATTTATGGATAGTAATAAACTAGAAACAATATCAAATTTATTTGAAAACAAAGAAATTAGAAGCATATGGGATAGTGAAAAAGAAGAATATTTTTTTAGTGTTGTAGATGTTATAAGCGCATTGACTGATAGTAACATTCCAAGAAATTATTGGAGTGATTTAAAAAGAAAGTTGAAATCTGAGGGAAGTGAACTGCACGAAAATATCGTGCAGTTGAAAATGTTAGCACCAGACGGAAAAATGAGAGAAACCGATACCTTAGATACAAAAGGAATTTTTAGACTTATAGAATCAGTTCCATCTCCAAAAGCGGAACCATTTAAGATGTGGTTAGCATCGCTTGGAAAAGAAAGAGTGGATGAAGTATTTGATCCTGAAATTGCTGTTAATCGTGCAATAGATTATTACAGAAATAGAGGATATAGTGATAAATGGATTTCAGAAAGACTGAATGGTATTTTAAACAGAAAGAAATTGACTGATACATGGAAAGAAAATGGTATTACTGAAAACTATGAATATGCACTTTTAACAAATGAAATATACAAAGGCTGGTCAGGAATGAAAGCTAGTGAATATAAAAAACTTAAAGGTATTAGGAAAGAATCTTTAAGAGATAATATGACAGATATAGAAGTAGCACTTACAAATATTGGAGAAATAGCAACAAGGGATATAGCAAGAGAAGAACGTCCGCAAGGTTTAAAAGAAAATTTAAATGTAGCAAAACGTGGTGGAGGAGTTGCAAAAGGAGCGAAAGATTTATATGAGAAAGAAACTAAAAAATCTGCAATATCCCAAAGTAATAGTTTAAATTATAAATACATAGATGAAGCAAAACAAATTGTAAATAAAGAAACTGAAGAGTATACAGAAATTTTAGAAATAAAGAAAATAAATAATGAATGTATGCTTGAAGAAGCACTAAATATAAGAGATACAGTATTCACAAAAGAGAAAAATGTTCCTAAAGAAATTGAAGTTGATAAGTATGATGAAATTTGTACGAATTGTGACCATTTTTTGATAGTGTATAATTCTATTAATATAGGAACATTAAGATGTCTAAAAATAAATAATGAAACTATAAAAATTCAAAGATTTTGTTTTTTAAAAGATTACAGGAATTTAGGCTTGGGAAGAAAAACGTTAAAGTATATTGAAGATTATTATAAAAATAAAAAAATCATAATGGATGCTAAATACCAGGTTTCAGGTTTTTATGAAAAATGTGGCTATCAAAAAGTATCTGAAGTGTTTATAGAAGCTGGTATAGAACATATAAAAATGGTTAAAGACTTAAGAACTGACAAATAATAATTTGATATTGGTATCAATAATTATAAATTTTAATAAGGACAAGAGTCCTTATTTTTTTAAGGAGAGTATCAAAGCATCATATCAACATAAAATATAGACAATAAATTACTTTTATGGTATAATATTACAGTAAGCTTTTAGCTTAACAAATAATAAAAAGGAGGTTAATTATTATTTTTTTGTCCGTATCAACAATATTTTTTTATGAAAGGAAACGATAATTATGACTATTATCAAAATTTTTCTGGCGATTTTCGTAATCGCAACGGCTGGCTTTTCTTGCGTTCGGAGAAAATTAAATCTGAAAGTAGAAAAAGCCATAAAAGAGGCAGAAGACAAAGCGGCAGAAAGTAAAGAGACAAGAGTCTATGGTTTTGCATTTGATAAAGATAAAAAAATTGCAGAAATCAAACAGAATTACGAAAAGGCGAAAAATCTTCTTCGGA
The DNA here is from genome assembly GCA_949840345.1 of uncultured Eubacteriales bacterium. Classification (GTDB taxonomy): domain Bacteria; phylum Bacillota; class Clostridia; order TANB77; family CAG-508; genus CAKPQL01. The sequence goes on along the minus strand of CATKWX010000005.1, from coordinate 31,355 downwards.
AAGTACAGAGAACTATTTATTTAGTGCTTTTAGGAGTAGTGATAATTTCTCTACTGTTCGGCAGTATCTACTTTACCAACGAACAGGAAATCGGCTTTACAAGTACGTTTGGAGTTAATACTACAATTGACGGACCAGGCATTCACTTTAAGATTCCGTTCTTAAGCCAAAAACATATCTATGATGCAACTACACAAGGCATGCCTATTGGATATGTTGAAGAATCTAATGAGAGTATTAATGGAGAAAGTATGATGATCACATCAGATTTTAACTTCATTAAGATTGATTTCTATATAGAATATAGAATCACAGATGCTATAGAGTATTGCTATGGATGTGATGACCCTAAAGCAGTATTTTGTAATATAGCACAAGCGTCTATTAGAAACACGGTGGGTATGTACGATGTTGATTCTGTTATGACAACAGGCAAAGCAGAGATCGAGATGAATATTTTCGATGACATTGTACAAGAACTGGATAAGCACAAAACAGGACTAGTTGCTGTGAATGTTACAATTCAAGATGTTGAAGCACCAACCAATAACGTAGCCAACGCTTTTATGGATGTAAGTGATGCTAAATCAAATGCAGATACTTACTTAAATGAAGCAAATGCGTATAAAAATACGCAAATACCAGCTGCTGAGGCCAATGCCGAACAGATTGAGCAAGAAGCAACTGCTGCTAAAACAGAGAGAATAAATGCTGCAAAAGAAGAAGTTGCACGCTTTCAAGCTCTCTATACAGAATACAGTAACAATCCAGAAACTGTAAGACGACGTATGTACTATGAAGCAATTCAAGATATTCTACCTAATATGGAAATCATAATTGGTAAGGATACCAAAGTTATTTACGTTAATGACAAATCAAATGAGGCATCAGAGATTACTACAGAAAAAAACAATCAACAATAAATAATGGAGGTAACTTAAAATGAAAGGTATTACAGTAAGAGTCATTCTTGCAATAGTTCTTTTGATAGCAATTTCTGCAGGCACAAGCTTTTTTGGCTATAATGTCAAAAACCAAAATATTTTGATTATCCAGTTTGGAGAAGTTGTAGACATCAAAACAGAACCGGGAATTTATTTTAAAATTCCCTTTATCCAGTCTACAAAATCCATCTATGTTGGTGAGCGGTTGTACGATTTACCTTCTTCAGAGGTAATTACTGCTGATAAGAAGACTATGAGTGCAAACTGTTACGTAACTTGGAAAATTACTGATCCAAAAAAGTATTACCAAACACTTTCTTCAGAGAGTGTTGCACAAGGAAGAATTGACGTTGTAGTGTATAATTCTATGAAAAACGTCATAAGTTCAATTGACCAAGATAAGGTAATCAGCGGCAAGGATGGTTCACTTGGAGAGGCGATTCTGAAAAAGATTTCGATGGAGCAGTACGGAATTGCTATTACTGCAAATGAAATAAAGGTTTTGGATTTACCAGAAGCAAATAAAAATGCGGTATATGAGCGTATGATTTCAGAGCGTAAAGCAATTGCTGCTAAATATCGTGCAAATGGTGAAAAAGATGCTAAAAACATTAGAAGTCAAACTGATGCCTATGTAAGAGAACTTATATCAAATGCACAAGTCGTTGCAGCGGAAAGTGAAGCTGAAGGCGAAAGTGAGTATTATAAAATTCTTGCAGAAGCATATGGGGCTTCACCAGACAGAACAAATTTTTATAACTTTATGATTGGAATTGAAGCTATGAAAAAGTCTTTGGAAAACGGGGGAACGATTACTATTGATCAGAACTCTCCATTGTACGATATTTTAATCGACAATTGGGACCAAAGTACAGAAATAGTCGAAGACTCTAATCCTAAGAAAAATATTGAAACAGAGACAGAAGACTAAATATTTTTAACAATTAATCCTTTTAGCTCCTAACACATTGATTTGTGTTAGGAGTTTTTCTGTACAAAAAAATTAATTGTAACTTAATATATTTTTGCATTTTAATGCTTTTAATTTATATAAATATATGATAGTATAAATATAATGAAATTTGCAAACTAAAAATGCTAGTAGGAGAGAGAATAATTATATGTTCAATGAATTAAAGCAAGAAATACAAAATTGTAAATACTGCAAGGAGAAGTTTGGATTTGAACCATATCCTATATTTTGGGGTAAACAGAATTCTAAAATAGTTCAAATAAGTCAAGCTCCTTCTAAAAATGTTCACAATAGTGGAAAACCTTTTACTGATATGAGTGGTAAAACATTAAAATATGAATGGTACAAAATTAATGATGAAGATTTTTATGATACAGATAACTTTTTTATTGGTGCACTTGCCCACTGTTATCCTGGGAAAGATAAAAATGGAAATGATAGGCAACCACCCAAATGCTGTTTTAATAAATGGATAGAAAAAGAACTAAAAATACTTAATAATGAAATATATATCATAATAGGGGCAAAGGCAGCCAAAATAATCTTTCCAAATGAAAATTATGAAGATTTAATTTTCAAAAATAACTTTTGGAATGATAAGTTAACAATTGTATTGCCACATCCATCTCCATTAAATAAAAAATGGATAAAAGATCATCCAGAATTTTTGGGAAAAAGAATATTTGAAATTAGAAATATAATAAATACTACAATAAATAAAGATAATAGGTGAAAATAATGAATAACGAAAACATAAGCAAAACCAACATAAATTGGTACCCACGGGCATATGGCAAAAACTAAAAGACAAATAACAGAAGATTTGAAATTAATAGATGTAGTAATAGAATTATTAGATGCACGAATACCTGTATCTAGCAGAAATCCAGACATATCACAAATAACAAAAAAGAAAAAAAGAATAATTCTATTAAATAAGAGCGATTTGTCAGATAATGAGCAAAACAGTAAATGGCTAAATTACTATAAAAATAATGGAATACCAACAATACTTGTAGATTCCAATTCAGGCAAAGGAATTGACCAAGTTTTAAGAGAAATAAATAAAGTAATGGAAGTAGATTTAAAAGTTGCAACCGAAAAAGGAAGAATTGGCAAAAATATAAGAGTTATGATACTTGGAATTCCAAATGTAGGTAAATCTTCATTCATAAATAGAATATCTAAAAAAACATCTGCAATAGTAGGAAATAAGCCGGGAGTAACAAAACAAAAGCAATGGATAAGAATTGCAAATAACATTGAACTTTTAGACACACCAGGTGTATTATGGCCAAAGTTTCAAAGTGAGGAGGTCGGCTTAAATTTAGCATATACTGGAAGCATAAAGGATGAGCTTTTAGAAAAAACAGAAATTGCTTATCAATTGTTAAGGTATTTATACAAGAATTATAAAAAAGAATTATTAGAAAGATACAAAATACCAAACTTCATAGAGGAAAGCGGAGAAGAAGAAAGAGATACTATTTTAAGATTAATGGATACTATAGGAGAAAAAAGAGGGGCTAAAATTGCAGGAGGTAGAATAGATTTAGAAAAAGTTGCAAATATAGTTTTAGACGATTTTAGAAGCGGAAAAATAGGAAAAATAACACTAGAACAAATCGGAAAGCCTTAAAATTAGCATAATTTTAACTTTTTTCTTTGGCTTTCCGTTAATTTGTTCGCGTGCGAAATTTTCGTTAGAAAATTTCTGTACAATAAAGTTTTCTCAAATAGGAAAGTATAACTTTCCTATTTGAGAACAAATTTAAGGAGGATAAATTGGAAATAGAAGATATAATAAAGGGAACAAAATCAGAATTAGAAGTAAATACAATGTCTCCACTTGTGTGGGCATATATAGGAGATGCTGTATACGAAATGCATATAAGAACATATTTAATAAATACAACAAAATTAAAGCCAAATAAATTACATATAGAGTCTATTAAATATGTAAAAGCAAAGGCTCAAGCAGAGATTTTAAACAAAATACAAGATAAACTAACAGAAGAAGAAAAAGATATAGTAAGAAGAACAAGAAATACTCAGAATCATCATTTGCCTAAAAATGCTGAACTAAAGGATTATATGTACGCAACAGCATTTGAAGGACTAATAGGATATTTATTTTTAACAAACCAAAAAGAAAGATTAGATGCAATATTAGAAATGACGATAAAATAGAGAGCAAAGGAAATCTCCTTTCGCTTTAAATATTGCACAAATTGTAGGGGCACCGTTTGTGGGAATACCCTGTAGGGAACAGATGGGCGTCGTTCCGTTGACACCACTGTGCCCGTTTGTTTTCAAAACTGAAAAAAATTTTAAAATTTTGGGAATCATAATACATTAAAATCATTGACATAAATCAAAATAAATGATATAAATATATAGTGATTTTTGGCCCCTTGGTCAAGCGGTTAAGACGCAGCCCTCTCAAGGCTGAGTGATGGGTTCGATTCCCGTAGGGGTCACCAAAACTTGCTATATGGCAATAGTGAATATTTAATAATGAATAGTGAATAATGATTCAAGGGACGCGCTTTGTAAGTAAGCTAAAGAAGATTACAAAAGCAAAAAGGTATTTAGGAGGAATTAGGAATGGAAATAGTAAAAAATATATTAATAGCAATTTATGTAGCTGTGTGTATAGTTTTAATCATATTAGCAATGAAGCAATCAAAAGAAGATTCAGGAGCATCAGGAGCAATTGTTGGAGGAAGTTCAAATAGCTTTTATGAGAAAAACAAAGGTAGAACAAAAGAGGGAAGAATGAAAAGAGGAACAATTATATTAGGAGTTGTTTTTATAATTCTTACAGTTGTTTTATCTATAGTGTATGCAATGTAATAATTTTGTAAATAATAAGGGGGCAGAGTATTTACACTGCCCTTTTGTATTTTTATTATTAAAAAAATAAACGGCGTATAGGTAACACAAAACATATTTTATACTGTAGGGGCACCGTTTGTGGGAATACCCGCTAGGTTATGACACCACTGTGCCCTTTTTTGTTCCAAAAACAATTATAAACGTATGGAGGTGAGCAATGAAGAAAAAAAATCAAATAATAGGAAAATTTAGAGCAAATGAAAAAGGCTTTGGATTTGTAGCAATAGAAAATAGAGAAGACGAAATATTTATTGCTCCAAAGCATATAAATGGAAGCTTAAATGGTGATACAGTTTCTATAGAAATTTTTAATAGAAGAGCAACAGACAAAAGTACAGAAGGAAGAATTATAAAAGTTATAAAGAGAGATAAGAAGGAAGTAATAGGCACATTTCAGAAGAATAAAAGCTTTGGATTTGTTGTACCAGACGATAGAAAAATAAACACAGATATATTTATTTCAAAAAAGCACTATGGAAAAGCGAAAAACAATCAAAAGGTAGTAGTTGAAATAACTAAATATCCAACAAAAGGAAAAAATGCAGAAGGAATAATAAGGGAAATCATAGGAAATAGAGACAAAGCCGGCGTAGATATGATGAGTGTAATAAAAGAGTATGATTTACCATATGAATTTCCAAAACAAATAGATGAAGAATTAAAAAATATAAAAGACACAATAGATGAAGATGATATAAAAAATAGAGTAGACTTTAGAAATGATGAGATTTTTACAATTGATGGAGAAGATGCCAAGGATTTAGATGATGCAATTAGTATTGAAAAAAAGGATAATGGTAATTTTGTATTAGGTGTGCATATTGCTGATGTTAGCAACTATGTTAAAGAAGGAAGTTTTTTAAACAGAGAAGCAATAGATAGAGGTACTAGTGTATATATGTTTGATAGAGTTATACCAATGCTACCTACAAAATTATCTAATGGAATATGCAGTTTAAATCAGGGAGTAGATAGATTTACTTTATCTATAATAATGGAAATAAATAGCAAGGGTAAGGTGCTTTCATCTAAAGTTTGTAAAGGTGTAATAAATGTTACAAGAAGGATGTCCTATACAAATGTAACTAAAATATTAGAAAAATCAGATAAAGAAGTTCTAAAAGAATATAAGCAATATATTAACAAATTTGAAACAATGGAAGAGTTAGCAAAAATTTTAAAACAAAGAAGAATTGAAGCAGGATATTTAGATTTAAATTTGCCAGAAAGTAAAATTACGCTAAATGATGAAGGAATAGCAATAGATGTAAAGAAATATGATGTAACAATTGCAAATGAAATAATAGAGCAGTTTATGCTAACTGCAAATGAGCAAATTGCAGAAAAATTTTATAATTTACATGCGCCATTCATATATAGAGTGCATGAAATACCAGATATAGATAAAGTAAAAGAATTAAACAAATTTTTACACAATTTAGGGTACAAAATAAGGACAAGCAAAGATACTGTAACTCCAAAAGCAGTTGCAAAAGTACTAGATGAAATTAAAGGAACAGAAGAAGAAAGAGTAGTATCAAATTTAATATTAAGAACTTTGAAACTTGCAAGATACGAAAGCGAAAATGATGGACACTTTGGAATTGCAAGTAAATACTATTGTCATTTTACATCACCAATAAGAAGATACCCAGATTTATTTATTCATAGAGTAATATCTAAATATTTAAGCAGTAATTACAATGTAGATGAAAAGATAAGAGAGAAATATTTAGTACAAGCAGTAAAATATGCAAAATCTTCTAGTGAAAGAGAAAAAATAGCAACAACAGCAGAAAGGGAAGCAGAAGATATTAAAAAAGCAGAATATATGCAAGATAAAATAGGTGAAATTTATACTGGCGTAATATCAAGCATTACACAATTTGGAATATTTGTAGAATTAGATAATACTATAGAAGGAATGATAAGATTCGAAAATCTAGGTAAAGACTATTATATATACGACGAAGAAAATAAAACTTTAATAGGGGAGCATACAAAAGAGATATTAAAAATAGGACAAAAAATAAAAATACAGGTAATAGAAGCAAACAAATACACAAGACGAATTAGCTTCGCAAGAGTCGTACAGGAATAAATTTATATTTTCGTATATAAACATATTGCAAACTGTAGGGAACAGACCAACGTCGTTCCGTGCTTTAAAGGAATACCCAAGAAAAACAAATAAATAACAATAAAACATATTGCAAACGTTGTAGGGGCAGGCCTTGTGTCTGCCCGTGCTTCAGAGGAATACCCAAACAAATACCAAATAAAAGAAAGGATGAAACGCATGTTAAAACTAGAAAACGTAACAAAAAGCTATAAAACAGGAGATTTTATACAACATGCTCTAAAAGGAGTCAATCTAGAATTTAGAGAAAATGAATTCGTATCAATATTAGGACCAAGTGGTAGTGGAAAAACTACACTTTTAAACATAATTGGTGGATTAGATAGATACGATAATGGAGATTTAATAATAAATGGAAAGTCTACAAAACAATTTAAAAGCAAAGATTGGGATGCTTATAGAAACAATTGTATAGGATTTATATTCCAAAGCTACAATTTAATTAACCACATTAGTGTACTTGCAAATGTTGAAATGTGTATGACATTAAGTGGAGTTTCTTCAAGGGAAAAGAAAAAGAGAGCATTAGAAGTATTAGAAAAAGTAGGACTAAAGGACCACGCGCATAAAAAGCCAAATCAATTATCTGGTGGACAAATGCAAAGGGTAGCAATTGCAAGAGCATTAGTGAATAACCCAGATGTAATACTTGCAGATGAACCTACAGGTGCATTAGATTCAGAGACAAGTGTACAAATAATGGAATTAATAAAAGAAATTGCTAAAGATAAATTAGTTATAATGGTAACACACAACCCAGAACTTGCAAAAAATTATTCTACAAGAATAGTTGAGTTTAAAGATGGAAATTTAATAAGCGATTCTAACCAAATATCTAAAACAGAAGAAAAAAAGAATGATTATAAATTAAAAAAGACATCAATGAACTTTTTATCAGCACTTAAATTATCACTTTCAAATATAATAACAAAAAAAGGAAGAACTTTACTTACTGCGTTTGCATCTAGCATTGGTATAATTGGAATTGCGCTTATACTATCATTATCAAATGGATTCGATATACAAATAGATAAATTTGAAAAAGACACATTATGCCAAATGCCAATAGTAATATCAGAACAAGCAATGAATGTTAGCGAAGAAGATATGATGAATATGATGGGAAATGAAAGTGATGGAGAGTCATATCCAGACGAACAAATAATATATCCACAAAAAACAATGCAAGATATGATACATGTAAATGATATAACTGGTGAATATAAAGAATACATAGATAATATTAATCCGGACTGGATTGGTGGAATAAGCTATATGAGAGCAACAAAATTAAATGTACTATCAAAAGTAAATGGAACAACAAAATTATTAAATACAGAAAGCATGTTTTTCCCATTACCAGAGCAAATTGATAGCAACAGAACAGATACAATAATAGAAGATAACTTTGAATTAATATATGGAAAAATGCCAGAAAATAAAGAAGATTTATTATTATTAATAGATACAAAAAATAGATTATCTAGTACACAGTTTGAAATGCTAGGATATACAGTAGATGATACAATAAGTTTTGAAGAAATAGTTGGAAAAGAATTTAAAGTAGTTTTAAACGATGAACTATATAAAAATATGGGTAACTTTTTTGTAATGAATACAAATTATGATGAATTATATAATAATGAAAACTGCATAACATTAAAAGTAAGTGGAATTATAAGAGGAAAAGAAGGAAATAAATTTGCTGAATATAGTGGAAACGGATTTACATATAAAGAAGAATTAATGACATATCTAATAGAAAAAAACAGCAATTCAGCAGTAGTAAAATCACAACAAGAAAACGACTATAATGTATTAACAGGAGAAAAGTTTGATTTAACAACAGAAGAGGGAATTAAAACAAAAGAAAATATATTAAGTTATTTAGGAGATGATAAAACCCCGGCATTAATACAAGTTTATCCTAAAAACTTCAATACAAAGGCAGAAATTTTATCATATTTAGATAAATACAATGAAGGAAAGGATAATGATGATAAAATTTTATATACAGATTATGCAGAAGCAATTACCACATTATCTGGTGGTATAATGGACGCAGTTACAATAGTTCTTGTAGCATTTTCTGCAATATCATTAGTTGTATCTTCAATAATGATCGCAATAATAACATATATATCTGTACTCGAAAGAACAAAAGAAATAGGAATATTAAGAGCAATAGGAGCTAGGAAGAAAGATATAACAAGAGTATTTAATGCAGAAACTTTTATAATAGGTATATGCTCAGGATTAATAGGTATTGGAATAGCTGCATCTTTATTAATACCAATAAATAAAGTATTAAAAAGTTTAACAGATTTAGATAATGTTGCACAAATGAATCCAATGCACGCCTTAACATTAATTATAATAAGCGTAGTTTTAATATTAATAGGAGGTTTCATACCAGCAAAAATGGCAGCAAAAAAGGATCCAGTAAATGCATTAAGAACAGAATAATACTTGTAAAAATAAAATAAAAATGATATGATAATAAATATGAAATAATGGATTGTAGGGAACGGCACCCTCGCCGTTCCCTACTCCGAAGGCATACTAGACCCAATAATGAACAATACAAAATCTTCGATTTTGGAAAGGAAGAAAACATATTGGAAACAGAAAAAATATATAGTGAATTGGTAAAGGTCTTAAAACCAAATCAAATATTTAAAAATGAGCTAATGAAAAAACACACCTCCTTTAAAATTCGGGGGAAATGCAGATATATATTTAAAACTTGAAACAATAGAAGATATAAAATATATTTTACAATTTGTAAAAGAAAATAATATACCATTATCAATAATAGGAAATGGAAGCAACTTATTAGTAAAAGATAACGGAATAAGAGGAATTGTTTTAAAACCAAATATACAGAGTATAGAAGCTAAAGAGCAAGAAGATAAAATATACATAACAATAGGAGCAGGGGTACCACTTCCAAAACTTGCAATAGAAATGGGAAAGAAAGGTTTCTCAGGTTTAGAATTTGCAGCTGGAATCCCAGGCACTATTGGCGGTGCGGTAAGAATGAATGCGGGTGCTTATAGTAGTGAAATGAAGGACATTGTTATAAATACAACATATATAGACTTAGATGGAAACATTAAAACAATAAATAATGCAGAACATGAATTTGAATATAGAAAAAGTATATTTGCAAAAAATAAATACATTATATTAAATACAGAAATACAGTTAACAAAAGGAAATTTAATAGAAATAGAACAAAAAATGCATGAAAATATGAAGTCTCGAAAAGAAAAACAACCACTAGATATGCCTAGTGCAGGCAGCACATTTAAGCGAAAAGAAGGAATAATAGTAGCAAAACTAATAGATGAAGCAGGACTTAAAGGATTTACAATAGGTGGAGCTAGTGTTTCTAAAAAACATGCAGGATTTGTAGTAAATACAGGAAATGCAACAGCAAAAGATGTACTAGAATTAATAAAATATGTTCAAAAAGTAGTATATGAAAAGTTTAATATTAATATAGAGCCAGAAATTGAAATCATAGGTATGTAGGGAACAGACCAACGTCGTTCCGCACATTGTAGGGGCACCGCTTGCGGGAATACTTAGTACAGGTTATGACACCGCTGTGCCCAATTAATGTATAATTTTTTAGGAAGGAATGTGAATAAAAAATGAAGGGTTTTTTTAAATGGTTTAAAGGAAGTACAAGAATTAAAAGATGGATGTTTATGATAATAGTTGGTATTGCACTAGCTTGTTTTGGATTTTCTAAAGTATTAACAACAACAGAAATATCATCAATAGGTCAAATAATTGAAATTGTTATTCCTTTTGTAATTGGATTTATATTAGTAGTATTAGGATTAGTTTTCATACAAAAAAGAACATTAGAATTAGTAATTGAAGCTAATCAAAGAAATAATGATATAAATATAAACTCTTTAATATTCAATAAAAATGTTTATGAGAAAGGTCCTAAAGTAGTTGTAATAGGTGGGGGAAGCGGATTAAATACAGTATTAAGGGGACTAAAAAAATACACAAACAATATTACTGCAGTAGTTACAGTATCAGATTATGGAGAAATTGCAACAACTTCAAGAAGGGAATTAGATTTAAAGCCTATAGAAGATATTAAAACAAGTATGATATCATTATCAAACCATGAAGAACACATGAATGCACTATTAAATTATACGTTTGAAAGTGGAAAACTAGCGAACTTATCATTTGGAGATATATATTTATCTGCAATGCAAAATATATATGGCGATTTCACAAACAGTATAGAAAAAACAAGTAAAGTATTAAGAATGGTAGGAAAAGTTTTACCAGTAACATTAGATGAAATGCAAATATGTGCAGAATTAAAAGATGGTACAGTAGTAAAAGAAAAAGATAAGATATCAGAAACTGTATATGAAAAAATAACAAAAATAGAAAGAATATACCTAACACCATCAAATTGTAGACCAGCTCATGGAGTATTAGAAGCAATATTAGATGCAGATGCAATAATTATAGGACCAGGAAACTTGTATACAAATGTAATTCCAAACTTACTTATAAAAGGTGTTGCAAAAGCAATAAAAGACAGTAAAGCAATTAGATTTTATATAAGTAATGTTATGACAGAACCTGGGCAAACAGATAATTATTCAGTATCTGACCACATAGCTGCAATAACAGAACATACAAGAGAGAACATAATAGATTATTGTATTGGAAACTCTGGAGAAATAGTACCAGAATATGTTAGAAAATACAATAAAGAAGGCTCAGATGTTGTAGATGTAGATACTAACAAATTGAAAGAAATTGGTGTAAAAGTAATTAAAAAAGATATAGCTAAAATTGAAAATGGATATATAAGGCATAATACAGAAGAGATAGCCAAAACAATAATGGAATTCATATGTAATGACCTAAAATTTAAAAACAAACAAACAGAAACACAATATACATTATTAAACTCAAGATTAAAATATAAAAAGAAATTAGAAAGAAAAATAAGAAAAAATAGTATGTCAGAAAATAAAGGAAGAAATAAGTTTATAGATACTATTTTAGAAAAAATCAATTCAAAAAACAATGTTGGGAAAAGAGCTAAAAAAACAAGTAAATTCCAAGATAAATATAGAGAAAGAATTGATTCAATAAGACACGAAGAGGTAATTAGAAAAAAATACGAAGACCAAATAAACAATAAATAATAACAAAACACATTGCATATTTTGATGGAGGAAAACACATATGATAAAAAATAAAGAATTAAACGAATTAATAAATAAAGAATGGATAATAACAAATGGATTAGGTGGATATGCATCATCAACTATATGTGGTGCAAACACAAGAAAATATCATGGGTTATTAGTAGCGCCACTTACTCCTCCAGCAAGAAGGCACTTAATATTATCTAAAATAGACGAAAGTATAACAATTAACAATAAAAATTATAATCTATACACAAATATGTGTAGTAATTATATATCAGATGGGTATAAATACTTAGTTGATTTTGAAAAGCAATATGTGCCAAAATTCACGTTCAATGTAAATGGAATAAAAATAGAAAAAACAATCTGTATGAAATACAGAGAAAATACGGTATGTATTTTATACAAAATACATAATGGCAAAGAAGAAGCTAAACTAAATTTGGCTCCAATTGTTAACTTTAGAGACTTCCATTGTGTAAATTCAAATCATAGTTTTAATATTAGACAAAATGTAAATAATACTAAAGTTAAAGTAATAGTAGATAGAATTTCTGAACATCCAATTTATATTAAATGCTCAGATGGAGAATATAATGAGCACTTTAATGATACATTTAAAGATATGTACTACATAGAAGAAGAAAAAAGGGGATTTGAATCTACCGAAAACCATGCTGTTACAGGAGTATATACTATAGAAATTAAGCCAAATGAAGAAAAAAATATAAGCATAGTATGTTCATTAGAAGAAAATATTGATGAAATAGATGCTAAAACTGTAATAAATAACGAAATAAAAAGGTTAGATAAAATAATCTCAAATACAAATTTAATATATAATGTAGGGAACGGCGCCCCCGCCGTTCCGAAAAAGGTTGAAAAAAATAAATTCATAAAAGACTTAATAATTGCAACAGATAATTTTGTTGTGTTTAGACCATCGTTTATACTACATACAGTAATTGCAGGATATCCTTGGTTTTTAGACTGGGGAAGAGATGCATTAATTTCTCTTGAAGGTTTATTATTAGTAACAAAAAGATTTGATATAGCAAAAGAAGTATTAATGACTTTTGTAAAAAATATTAAATATGGACTAGTTCCAAATGGATACTCAGGATTTGATAATAGACCATTATATAATAGTGTAGATAGTTCATTATTATTATTCGAACAAATAAATAAATACATAAATTATACTGGAGATTATGAATTTATAAAAGATAACTTATATAAGACCCTAGTTCAAATAATAGAATGTTATCAATCAGGAATTGACGTAGACAATAATAATATATATGTAGACAAAGATAATTTATTAGTATCTGGAACAGAAAAAACACAAAATACTTGGATGGATGCTAAATATGGAGATTATGCAGTAACGCCGAGAAATGGTAAAGCAGTTGAGATAAATGCTATGTGGTATAACGCATTAAAAATATTAGAAGATTTAAGCAAAAAATTTGAAGAACCAGATAATGCAAAAAAATATGCAAAGATGGCAAGAGCTACAAAAACAGCCTTTAATGAAAAGTTTTACAATCCAAAGAAAAAATGCTTATACGATGTTCTAGGAGATAGTAAAATAAGACCAAATCAGCTATTTGCATTAAGCCTAACATATCCAATAATAGATGTAACATCTAATATAGCAAAAGAAATTATGAATACAGTTACAAAAAAATTACTTAACAAATATGGTATAAAAACCTTAGCAAAAGACGAAGATGGATATGTTGAGGAATATTCAGGAGACTCATATAAAAGGGATACAAGTTATCATCAGGGAATAACTTGGGTATGGTTATTAGGTTTATATTTTGATTCATATAAAAATATGATAAGCAAAGCAAAAACGAAAGCAGAAAAAGAAAAATTGCAGAAAGAATTAGATAAATTTGCAGAAACCACATACAAAACTTTTAAAAGTGATTTATATAATGAAGGAATAATAGGCTCTATAGCAGAAATATACGATTCAAAAACGCCACAATTACCCAAAGGAGCCCTAGCACAAGCTTGGAGTGTGGCAGAAGTGCTAAGAATTACAATGAATATATAGATATGCATTTTAAGATGGGGGATAAGTATGATAACCAATGAATTAAAGGAAAAAATAGAGAAAGAAAACAAAGTGACTTTTGTAAGTGAAATAGATTATGATGATAAAAAATATATAAAAACTATAAAACAAGTAAAAAATGGTATAGAATATATATATTATGAATTACAAGCTGATAAAATAAAAGAAGTTTCAAATGAAGAATTAATAAAATATTTTAAATATAATTATGAAACAAGAAATACTAGCATTATTTACTAGGAAGTGATAGATATTGAGTAAGGTTGAAAACAAAGCAGTAAAAGAATATTTAATTAAATTTGTTTTAAACGATTTAGATAACTGTCCTTTATTTAAAAGAGTATTTGGAAAAAACTTTGCAAGAGAAAATCTTGAATTAAATTTAGAGAGAGTATATACAAATGAGTTCAGCTTAATAAGAAGTGGGTACATGGATGGAGAGGATTTATCAATTACAATATGTACAAACAAAGAAAATGACACAATATTAAGTATAGATGATATAGAAAAAAGACCAAATTTAAAGGCTACTATTATGCATGAGGCGCTTCATGCAATATTATCAAAAAGCAAAATGTTTTGTAGGAGAAATAAAATAAAAGCTGGAACTGGAATTTTAGAATGTTATGAAAATGGTAAAGAGTTAGGTAGAGGACTAAATGAAGGATTAACAAATTGGATAACTGAAAAAACTGGAAATCCAATATATTCATATAAAGAATTAACTAGATATATTAAAATGATAGAATTAGCACGTGGTGAAGAGAAAGTTATGAAAATGGCTAGAGGAAACATATCTAGAAATGTTATAGACCAGCTAGGAATGAAAAAGTCAGAAGCATTATCTTTTCTATCATTAACAGATGAAATATATTCTTTAGGAGATACAATAGTAAATGCAGAAGCGATAATACGTTTATTAAATATGAAAGATGATAAAAATGCACGTAGAGAGCTAGATGAAAATGAATATTATAATGCTATAATAAATATCATAAGATATATGCAATCTTTAAAAGGAAATAATTCAAATGTAGATACAATGACACAAATAGAATACTTTGAAGATACTATAGAGAAAACTGAGGAAGAATTAAGAAGAAAAGATGCAAAATTAGTTGGAATAATTTATGAAAAATATTTTAAAAAAGAACTTGAAAGATTAGAAAATAAAAAAGATATATCTATTACTGATGATTTAGAACCATATGATTACATTTCTAGAAATAAATTAGATTTTCCAGGAATGGAAGATTTTAAAGAAAAATATGATAAAATAGATTCAAAATATTTTCAAAAAATTCTTGAAGAAGTTCAACTAGACTATGAAAAAGGAGAATTAACTGGAATAAGAATAAAGGGATATGAAGTACTAACAAATAGAAATCGCTATAATATAAATGTAAAATTTTTTAATAGAATTGCAAAAATGATAAATCCTAAAAATCCTAATCCAATTCAGAATTTATTATGTTTAACATATATAGGAGAAGATATTGAAAATATTAATCAATATTCAGTACTCGAAATAAAGGCAGAAAATAAAATAATATATGCGTACAAAAGGGATGGGCAAGTAGTAGACTTTCATCAGTTTTACAAAGAAAAAACAGAACCTACCCTAGATGAAATAATGTATTATGAGAGAATCAGAAAAAAGGCAAAAGATATGTATCCCAATGCGAATATTAGGATTATCGATACATTGGTTCCAAAAGAAGATGATGATGGGTATGTAGTAAATACTCAAGAGAGATTGGTTGTTTGTGAAGAAAAAGGTAAAGAGATATATTATATAGTTGAAGGTGAGGATTTAATATTAGCAAATTTAGAAAAAGAAGAAACTAAAATATTAGATTCACCTAAAAGAAATAAATCATTAATGGTTACACAAGAAGAGGGTTTTTTTAGTAAAATAATAAAAAACATTAGAAGAAATTTACCAAGGAACACATATCGTGATATAGATTGTGAGGCAGGTAACATAGATAAACATAAAACTTTTCAAAGGAGTATTAGTGATATGTCTCAATATAGTCAGGACATATTAGGTGGGAAAATAGATGTAAAATGTAGTGAACCAGTAGAAGAGAAATATAATAATAGAGGAGAATAAAATGCGAATATTAGGAATAGACCCGGGTTTTGCAATAACAGGGTATAGCATAATAGATTATGAAGGAAATAAATTCAAACTAATAGATAGTGGAGCTATAACAACAAAGGCAGGGGAATCATTTCCATATAGATTAGCAAAAATCTATGATGATTTATCAATAATCATAGACCAATATAAACCAGAAGCAATGTCTGTAGAGGAATTGTTTTTTAATCAGAATATAAAAACAGGAATAAATGTTGCTCAAGCTAGAGGAATAGTACTAACTGTAGGATATAAAAAAGGTGTGCCAACATTCGAATATACACCTCTTCAAGTAAAACAAGCTGTAGTAGGATATGGCAGAGCAGACAAAATGCAAGTTCAAAGAATGGTAAAAGCAATATTAAAAGTAGATACATTACCAAAACTAGACGATATAACAGATAGTATGGCAATAGCAATTTGCCATGCACATTCAGCAAAATACAGTGAGAAATTGTAATTGTATAATTAAATATAAATATTTTGTATAGAAAATATTAGATTTGACATATAATAAATATTATAGTATACTATAAATAACTTATAAGTTTGACTAGGTTAAAACTTGTCATATAATATTTGGTATGTGTAGGCTGCACATACCATTTTTTATGCAATTTATAAAAATATTTAAAAATATATTGTGTTTTTGAAAATATATGATAATATAAACATAGAATAGATAAAATGTGCGAGGAAAAATCAATGAAAATAGAAGAATTAGAAGCAGATTTAAAAAACAAACAATTACATAATTTATACTTGCTATATGGAGAAGAAACATTTCTTTTAGAAACATCCTTAAAAAAAATAAAAACAAATTTTGGGGAATTAGTAAAAGGAATAAACTACATAATGCTAGACGAAACTAATATTCAAAACATAATATCAGATATAGAAACGCCATCGTTTGGATATGAAAAAAAATTAATAATTGCAAGAAATACTAATTTATTTAAAAAGTCTAAAAAAACTGCAAGTTCAAAAGACAATTCATTTGAAGCAAATCTTGCAAACTATATAAACGAAAATTCAGAAGAAATAAAAGAAACAGTGGTATTAGTATTTATTGAAGAAATAGTAGAAAAAAACAAACTATTAGAAGCAATAGAAAAAAATGGAATTGTTTGTAACTTTGAAGTTTTAAAACCAGCACAAATATCAAAAAGACTAAAAGCAATTTGTAATGCATATAAAGTAAACATAACAGAACAAAATTTGCAACTATTAATAGAAAATTGTGGAACAAATATGCAAGACTTAATAAACGAAATAAGAAAACTAATAGAATATGCAGGAGAGGGAGGAACAGTAGAAAAAACTGCAATAGAAAGTTTAGCAACAAAGCAAATAGATGCGATAATATTTGATTTAACAGATAACTTAGGAAAAAAGGATATAAAAAAAGCTATGGAGGTTCTTGATGGATTAGTATATAACAAAGAACCAATTCAAAAAATATTAATAACCTTATATAATCATTTTAAAAAACTATATATAGCAAAATTATCAGAAAAATATAATAGAAATCTAGCAGAAGCTATGAATTTAAAGCCAAATCAAATGTTTTTAACAACAAAATATAAAAAACAAGCAGAATATTTTAAAGAAACAGAATTAAGAAATATATTAGAAGAACTAATAAATCTAGACCAAAAATACAAAATTCGGACAAATTGATTTAAGTATAGGATTAAAAGCAATATTATGCAATTATTGTTCGTAAATTCATATATTGCAAACGCTGTAGGGGCGCATGATTGCGCCCAGTGAATAGTGAATAATATAAAATTTGCTATAGGCAAATTTTAATGTAGGGAACAGACCAACGTCGTTCCGTTGACGCCACTGTGTTATTGCAAATCTCATAAAATTAACTAATGTACTTGCAATTTATGGTAATATATAGTAAAATATAGCGTATGATATGAGGCGATTATTATTCGTCCGTATAAAAGATAAAATAAAATAAATGGAGGAATTTTTATGGCAGAAGTATACATGGCAGGAGATGTCAGAAACGGAACAACATTTGAACTAGAAGGTTCAGTATATAAAGTAGTTGAATTTCAACACGTAAAACCAGGTAAAGGAGCAGCATTTGTTAGAACAAAATTAAAAAATGTAATAAATGGATCAGTATTAGAAAAAACATTTAATCCATCAGAAAAATTACAAGGAGCAGAAATAGAAAAGAAAGAAATGCAATACTTATATGCAGATGGAGACTTATATTATTTTATGGATAATGAAACATATGAACAAACACCACTTAATAAATCAGACTTAGGAGATACATTAAAATACTTAAAAGAAAATATGAATGTTAAAATGTTATCTTTTAAAGGAAATGTATTCGCAGTAGAACCACCAATATTTGTAGAATTAGAAGTAAAATATACAGAACCAGGATTTAGTGGAAATACATCTACAGGAGCAACAAAACCTGCAGAATTAGAAACAGGATATTCTATAAATGTTCCACTATTCGTAAATACAGGAGATGTTATTAGAATAGATACACGTACAGGTGAATACATGGAAAGAATTTAAAAAATAATCAGCATCTTGCTTCGTTAAATCGAATCAAAAAATGCTCAATGTACTAAATGTACACCTCCGCTTTTTTGACTCGATTTGCCTAGCAATATACTAATTCTTTTTTAAATTTAATAATGAATATGTAGGGGCGCATGATTGCGCCCTAAATAAATAGGAGGAATTTTAAATGGCAGATATAACAAAAAAATGCAAGAAAATTATTTCAGAATTAGAAAGCAAAATTAAAGATTCTGAGGATTTAGAAATTGCAAAAGAGCAAGTATTTAGCTTATTAGAAGCATTTTTAGAAGAAATAGAAAAAATTCAGGAAACTGCTGAAAAAAGAGTCAACAAATTAGTACAAAATCAATCTGAATTAGATAGAAGACTATCAACAATCGAAAAAGACATATATGAAGAAGAGGATGGAGATTTTGAAATAGTTTGCCCATATTGCAATAATGAGTTTCCTGTAGATTTAGACGAAACAAAAAATGAAGTAGTATGCCCAGAATGTAATAATACAATAGAATTAGATTGGAATGAAGAACACGATTGTTCATGTTGCCATGGAGATTGTGAGGACGACTGTGACTGTGACGACTGTAATGATTGCGATTGCGACGACTATGAAGATGACGATGATGATATGTAACTAGTATATTCTAAAGGATTGACGGCTTTGCCGTCTTTTTTTAATGTGAAATGTAAGTGAGGACCAGTTGTAGCACCGTTTGTAGGATTGCCCAAAGAGTCTTTATAAGGATTTTTATAAACCCCATATACATTTTTAGGACCAACTGTAGCAACAACTTCTCCGAGCAGTAACATATTGACCAACATACACCAAAAAGGTAGGTGAAACGTGGCAATACATAGAAGAAAAATTATCATTTTGTATAATAACAGTATATCCGCCGAGAGCCATTAAATCCGAGCATAAGTTACACAACCAGAAATAGTTGCAAGGATAGGAGTACCGTTCATTTGCAGCAATATCTAACCCAGAATGATAAATAGATCCACCAGCAACTGGGCGTTTCCTAAAACCAAAATATGAAGTTATATTATTTATTCCGTGGAAGAGGCCACATAAATTCATATCCTACATTATTTGAAAAAGATAAATTTGAAGTATTAGAAAAAGTAGTAAATAATATGCAAAAAATACAAAAAGCAAAAATTATGAAAAAATAAAAACGTACAGAAATAAAACGATTAAACATAAAAAACACATCCTTTGAAATAAAATAAGAAAAGAAATACTAAATATAGAAAAAATATATTTCAAACGCTGTAGGGGCGAGCATTGCTCGTCCGTGTTCCAAAGCGATTACCAAATTAAGCCCTAACCCCAAAGGAATGACATTAGCAGAATTTAATGAACAATGAATAGTAGAAGGTGGCATAGTATGTAACGCGAAAAAATTGCATTTTTAACCAATTTATGTTAAAATAAAACCAACTTCGGTTAATACATTCTCGTGTTTTACAGGAGGACCCGAGACAACCGGAAAAAAATTATTTGGAGGAATGAACATGAAACGGTTAATTAATTGGTTGAAGTTCGACTGTTTGTGGTTAAAATTGCTTGTATCTTTGGTAATTGGTGCAATAGTATATGGGCTTCTGTATGCGGTAACTATTTTTGCTGTGATACCGACGGAAAAAGACTTTGCAGAAATGGAAAGTCAAATATTGGAAATACAAAAGTCACCTGAAATCTTATTAGAACCGGATAGAAAAAGTTCTAACAAAGATGGGCTAATAGAGGTTATGCTGACAGACAAAAAAATGATAGTCCGCTTTGACAAAGACTTTAATGTGATTTCTAAATGTAATCAGAAGGATAAAGTTCGAGTGGAATTAGCACTGCAAATTGTTTCAGCAATTATTGGACTATTTGTGGCAATGGCGACATATTACATATTTAAAATGTATATGCCTATGGACTATGAGAAAGAGACAATAGAACATATTAAGCGTAAGATAAATTCGGCAATATTTAATCTGAAACTCAAATTAAAGAAAAAAGCTTAAAACACACAAATCTAACATGTTTCACAAAGCGGTGGTCGTATGACTGCCGTTTTGGCTTTTATACATTATGAAAATTTGAAATTTAGTAGGGGCATGCCGATGGCGTGCACTAGGATGCAAATAATATATATGGCATGTTGCGACGTGTCCCTACAAATAAACTTATTGCAAATATAGATTAAGCAACATTTTCTTTATAGCTAACAACAGACATTTCTGTTGTAATGGTTCTTAAATTATTAACAATTTTCTCTAAATTTTCCATAACATCATCATCAAAATATCTTTCTCCACATTTTGTACATACATTAGCTGGCACATCTTTAATAATAATAATTGTATTATTTAAATCTAATATATAATTTACGTTCTTTTTTTCTGTTAATCCTTTACACACAATGCATTCCATTGTTATTTCCTCCTTTTTGTTTCAGAAATCCATTTAATTTCATTGGGGTAGTATACAGTAATTATGTACAAATAACCTTTACCTATACTACAAACAATATGTAAAGAGGTATTATTAGATATACCTGAAATTAAACAACTAGGATATGGATAATCTGTAGGGTAATGTTCTATAATTTCTCCATTTAATATGGCATTTTTTATGTCAGATTTTAAAATTATTCTTTCAAACATTCGTAAAGAAGAGTGTTCTGTCCATTCAATCTTATTATTTTTAACTAAGTTTTTAATATTATAGATAGTTAAATCATCCATAATTACCTCTTTTCTGATATTATATCATATAAATAATTATATTAAAACTATTTTTAATTGGAAAATATAAAAGAAATAAAATTGTAGTAGTAGCTTGGGTTAGCAACTAGAAAAAAATTGCATTTTTAACCAATTTATGTTAAAATAAAACCAACTTCGGTTAATACATTCTCGTGTTTTACAGGAGGGCTCGAGACAACCGGAAAAAATTATTTGGAGGAATGAGTAATGCGGATCGGAGACGCTATATTAACACTTTTAATAATAGTGTTTGTAGTTTGTTATTTGGTATTTTTGGGTACTTCTTCAGCAATATTTATAGAGCTTATTGATTCAAACCATGAGGAAATTTCAACAACAGATGTAGCTGTAGTTTCTGAATTAAGCTATACACCTGGAAGAACCGTGCTGATTTGGAATGGAAAGGTAGCAGTTCCAATGCCAATATCGGAGAAATACATTTCAACAACCTTAAAGAAGGAGATTCTGTTGAGATAATTGTGCATGAAATGCGTAATAGCAAGGGAGAAGTTACAAATAAATATCTTACATTCCCAGAACAGAATAAAACTGAAGAATAAAACAAACTAATCGCATAGACTCTCACATTTATATAAAATGTGGGAGTTTTTATTTATTATAAAAATATATGAATTTATACTAAACAAGGAAAATAAGGAGATAAAATGAAAAGTTAAGAGTTAAGAGTGAAAAGTGAAGAGTACAAACTTGCCTCAAAAAGTTCTTCTTCGATTTAGCATTAGATACTATTCACTATTCACTCTTCGTTCTTAACTCTTGCCAAAGGCAAGTTTGGCAGGGGTAGAAGGATTCGAACCCTCACAGGCGGTTTTGGAGACCGATGTGCTACCATTAACACTATACCCCTATAAAAATATTATATGAATTAAATACTTACATAGTATACAATGAATTAAAAAAAATATCAAGAAAAATTTAAAAATTTTCCATATTATTTTTTAGAAATTTATTTAGAATAAAATGTAAAAATTTACTTTATATACTTATGAAATATATATGAGACACAAGTTGAATTTAATAAAAAAATATGGTAAAATAATAGGTATATAAACCTTATATAAAGTGTTCGAGACATTTTTCGAATATTTAAAAAATTAAAAGGAGGAGATATTATGTCTGAACGGATTTTGGTAAGAGACTTGCAAAAAGGTGACGAACTGATAGGCGATATTATCTATGAGGGGAAGGTTCTTTTGAAAAAAGGAACTGTTTTAACGGAACTCCAAGTAGAGCGTCTTCACAAGAGGTTCAAAAACCTCGACGTTTCTGTAAATGCCAGCAAAGCTGAACAACATGATGAAACAGATATCGAAGGACAATACGATAATGACATAAACAATATTTCAAGCATAAGTGGCCATTTTGAGAAAAGGACTGTTGATGTTATTCACACAATGTATGGTAAGGCACCAGAGGACTGGAAACATGAATTAGGCGAAATCAAACATTGTATGAGTCAAATCATAAATACAGTTAAGACATCTGAGAATTTATGCTATGACCTTAAAGATTTCGCTGCTGAAGACAAAAAAGAAAGACATCTTTACCGAGTAGCAAAGATTGCTATTGCGCTTGCAAATGTGTATAATGGCACGGTTGCTAAATCTGCACAAATTGATCTTACAAGCATCGGTATGGCGGCTCTATTCCACGATTACGGAAAGAGCTTTGAAAACAAAAAAGATGAAGTTATTAAGCTTAGAGTACACAGTGACTTACTTAGAAAGCTTAATTTGCATCCACAGTTTTTCAATCAGCCGTATAATCCCTTGCTACATTCTCTTTATGCTTTTGCTGCTCTAAAAGACACTATTTCTGAAGAAGTATGCAAAATAGTATTGCTTAGCGGACTTCACAACAGCAATATAAATAAGTTTGAAGTTGAGACCCCTGAGGCAAAAGCTGCAAAAGTCATTGCATTGTGTTATACATATGATACTACGCTAGAGGAAGTTATAAGAGACAATTTGCCAAATCCTATGGAAAATGTTTTGGCTGTTATCGATTATGGTGTTGCAAATGGTAACTTTAGTCATAAAGCATACAAGTTGTTTATGGACAACATTTTAATTTATGCTCCGGGAACTAAGGTTATACTTACCAATGGAGAGCGTGCGACAGTAATAGGAAACAACAGAACTTTTCCAAGTAGGCCAAAAGTTTCTTTGGATAATGCAGATGACAAGAAAAATCTTATTGATTTATCCGAAACAACAAACATTACTATTAAGCAAATTTTGATTGAAGACGGCGGAGCAGTTGACCATGAAGTAAGTCAGCTTGAGGCTGTACAATTGACCAAAATTGTTATTGATGACGAATAACTCGAAAGACATAATTTTGTTCAAATTTTAATCAAGGAAGCAGTAAAAATTACTGCTTCTTTGAATTTTAAAATTGAAAAATATCAAAAAAAATAAAAAATTTGCCATAAACTATTTGCTTTTTACGATTTTGTGATATAATAGAAAAGCATTTTGAAAAAGTTTTCAAATAAAATATATAAAACTTAAGGAGGTTTTTTTATGAGTCAAAAGTATGTATACCTTTTTAGCGAAGGTAATGCAAAAATGAAGGAATTACTTGGAGGAAAAGGAGCTAACCTAGCAGAAATGACAAGTTTAGGATTACCAATTCCACAAGGATTCACAGTTACAACAGAAGCTTGTACACAATACTACACTGATGGAGAAAAAATTTCTGATGAAATTCAAGAACAAATTAATTCTGCATTAGTAAAACTAGAAGAAATCACAGGAAAAAAATTAGGAGATGAAACAAATCCTTTATTAGTATCTGTTCGTTCAGGAGCTAGAGTTTCTATGCCAGGTATGATGGACACAGTATTAAACTTAGGATTAAATGACAAAGTATTACAAACAATAGCTGCAAAAAATGAAAGATTTGCATACGACAGCTACAGAAGATTTATTCAAATGTTTAGTGATGTTGTTATGGAAATACCAAAGCCATTGTTTGAAAATGCTATAGATGAAATGAAGGCAAAAAGAGGAGTTAAACTAGATACAGAATTAACTGCAGCAGATTTAAAAGAATTAGTAGAAACATTTAAAGGAATATACAAAGCACAAAAAGGTGTTGAATTCCCACAAGATTCAAAAGTTCAATTAAATGAAGCTATTAAAGCCGTATTCAGAAGCTGGAATAACCCAAGAGCTATAACATATAGAAGATTAAATGATATACCAGGAGATTGGGGAACAGCTGTAAACGTACAACAAATGGTTTTCGGAAATATGGGAGAAGATTGTGGTACAGGTGTTGCATTCACAAGAAACCCAGCTACAGGAGAAAACAAATTATTTGGTGAATACTTAATGAATGCACAAGGTGAAGACGTTGTTGCAGGAATAAGAACACCACAACCAATAGACACATTAAAAGATACAAATGCACAAGCATATGAAGATTTCGTAACATATTCAAACAAATTAGAGAAATACTTCAAGGATATGCAAGACTTAGAGTTCACAATTGAAAGTGGAAAATTATACATCCTTCAAACAAGAAACGGAAAAAGAACAGCTAATGCAGCATTAAAAATAGCTGTAGATTTAGTTTCTGAAGGAATGATAGATGAAAAAGAAGCAGTTTTAAGAGTTGAGCCAAAACAATTAGATCAATTATTACATCCAAATTTTGATGCTGCTGCACTAAAAGCTGCAAAAGTAGTTGCAAAAGGTTTAGCTGCATCTCCAGGTGCTGCTACAGGTAAAGTTGTATTTACAGCAGATAGAGCTGTTGAACTACACAAAGCAGGAGAAAAAGATTTAGTATTAGTAAGACTTGAAACATCACCAGAAGACATTGAAGGAATGGTTGTATGTAATGGTGTTTTAACAGTAAGAGGAGGTATGACATCACACGCTGCCGTTGTTGCTCGTGGTATGGGTACTTGTTGTGTTGCTGGATGTGGAGATATAGTAGTAAATGAAGAAGAAGGATATTTCACATTCCCAGACGGAAGAAAAGTTAAAGAAGGCGAATTTATATCACTTGATGGTTCAACAGGTAATGTTTACGGAGAAAGAGTAGAAACAGTTGACGCAACAGTTTCTGGAAACTTCGCAACATTAATGGGATGGGCTGATAAATACAGACAATTAAAAGTTAGAACTAATGCTGATACTCCAACAGATGCAAAACATGCATATGATTTCGGAGCAGAAGGTATTGGATTATGTAGAACAGAGCATATGTTCTTTGCACCAGATAGAATAGCAGCTATTAGAGAAATGATAGTTTCAAAAACACCTGAGCAAAGAGCAAAAGCATTAGCAAAAATATTACCAATGCAAAGAGGAGATTTCGAAGGACTATACAGAGAAATGAAAGGTTACCCAGTAACAATCAGATTCTTAGATCCACCTCTACATGAATTCGTTCCACACGAAGATGCTGATATAGAAGCATTAGCAAAAGAAATGGGATTATCATTTGAAGAATTAAAAAATATTGTAGAAGGATTACACGAATTTAACCCAATGATGGGACATCGTGGATGCCGTTTAGCTGTAACATATCCTGAAATTGCAGAAATGCAAACAAGAGCTGTTATAGAAGCTGCAATAAACGTAAACAAAGAAGGACTAAACATAGTTCCTGAAATAATGATACCATTAGTTGGAGAAATAAAAGAATTAAAATATGTAAAAGATGTAGTTTGCAAAACAGCTGATGCTGTTATTGCAGAAAACAATGCTAACTTACAATACCATGTTGGTACAATGATAGAAATACCAAGAGCTGCTCTAACAGCAGACGAAATAGCTAAAGAAGCTGAATTCTTCTCATTTGGTACAAACGACTTAACACAAATGACATTTGGATTTAGCCGTGATGACGCTGGTAAATTCTTAGGAGATTACTATGACAAGAAAATTTACGAATCAGATCCATTTGCTAAATTAGACCAAACTGGTGTTGGAAAATTAGTTGAAATGGCAGCAAAATTAGGAAGACAAACAAGACCAGATATAAAACTTGGAATATGTGGAGAACACGGTGGAGATCCTGCATCTGTTGAATTCTGCCATAAAGTAGGATTAACTTATGTATCTTGCTCACCATTTAGAGTTCCAATCGCAAGACTTGCAGCAGCACAAGCAGCAATTAAAAATCCAAGAGCATAAGATTTCAAAATTGTTATATATATTAATTATATATATATCGTGTAAAATTATGTATAAAACCCTCTGTCACAAATGGTGACATCTCCCTTGAAAAAGGGAGACAAGAACATTTATAAATAACTTGCCTCCCTTACCTAAGGGAGGTGGTGCGAAGCACCGGAGGGTTCTTATAATATTTACACAAATAAATTTAAGGAGGAAAAAAATGAAAAAATCAACAAAAATTATTATTGCAGTAGTATCTGTTCTAGTAATAGTTGCAGCAGTTTTAGCAATACTATACTTCACAACAGATATATTTGACGGAATATTCAAGAAAAAAGGAACACCAAAAGAAGCCTTTTATGAATATTTAGGTAAAACAGCTAGTGGAGATATGAACTATGAACAAATGTTAGCTAATTTAAAAAAAGCACAAACTGAAAGTGCTTCAGCAAAAGGAAAAATGTCTATGAATATTGAATTCGGAAGTACATTATCTGAATATAACGAAATTGCAAAAGTATTAAACAAAATGGAAATAAGCTTCGATTCAAAGACAGACCCTAAAAACATAAATGCATATTCATCAATGAATGTAAAATATGATGGAAAAGATTTAGGTACATTTGAAGTTATTACAGATAAAGATACTATTGGAATAAAATTTGCTGAAATGTATGACAAATATTTAACATTAACAATGGATGAAATCGAAGAGCTTCTAGAAGATGCAGGAATGGATATGCCTACTACAGGAAGTGCTAGTTATTCAATGGATAATATTGATGTAAATGAAATTGTAGAGATATTAGAGATTAGCAATGATGAATTAACAAGAATAAAAGACAGATATTCAAAAGTATTAAAAGATGCAATACCAGAGGAAAACTACAAAAGTGAAAAAGAGAAAATTACAGTATCTGGAAAAGAAATTAATGCAACAGGATATTCTGTAGAAATATCAGATAAAGATTTAGTAAATTTAGCAACAAAAATATTAGAATCATTAAAAGATGATGATGATACAATAGAATTAATAGTTGAAAAAGCAAACAAAATAACAGAGTTAGCCGGAGAAGATACAAAAATAAGTAAATCACAAATAAAATCTATGATAGAATACATGTTACCTTCATTAGAAAAAACAGATGAATTAACTGGAGAAAAAGTTAAAATAACTGTATATGAACACAAAGATAAAACTGTTAGAATATCATTATCAATGGGTAGTGATGCAATAATATTAGACTCAATGGAAGATGGAGATACAACAAATATGACATTAAAAGTAAAAGCAAGTGGAAGAGAAATGACACTAATGAACATATCACAAACTAAAAAAGGTGATAATGCATATACAACAACACTTTCTACAGATATACAAGGTTTAAAATTAGAAATAACAATGGATACTGAATCAAGTGATTCAAAAGAAATGGCAAAAATGAAATTATATTTAGAAGTACCAAACACAATAAAAGCTACATTAAATGTAGAATCAGAAGCTAAGTATGAATCAGTAAATATTGATAAGTTATCATCAAGCAACTCTACTGCAATAAAAAGCTTAACAGAAAGTGATGAACAAAAATTAGCAATAAATGCATTAAACTACATAGATAAAAACATGAGTACAATAAAAGAAATTGGAACTTCTCTAGGATTAAAAGATGAAGTAGAAGAATTTGAAAATCAAATTAATGCATTAAAAACTCAAGCTCCAGCTTCTACAACACCAGAAGATGAAGACGATGCTGCATAATATATAAATAGAAAATAGAACACAAAAAATACACCTAAAATGTTAGATAAAGATTTAACATTTATAGGTGTATTTTTATATGGAATTTTCACTAAACATATTTACAAATATAATTCAATAGTATATATTTATAACGTAGGGGCGAGTATTGCTTGTCCGTGCAATGTAGGGGCACCGTTTACGGGAATGCCTGTGGCTTGCCACACCACTGTGCCCTAACAAGAAAAAAGGAGAACCAAAATTATGCAAAACGCTAGAACCCTTGATACTGTACACACACACACACACATTATGTAGCCTAGTAACCGAAAAATCAAATAAAAACATAGATAAAACACGTAAATTCTATGTGTATTTTTAATACGCATATGTTTACGTGTTTTTTTATGCATAACATATTGCAAACGTTGTAGGGGCGGGTCTTGTGTCCGCCCGCAAATAAACAAAACACATTGCAAACACTGTAGGGAACGGCGCCCTCGCCGTTCCGTGCTTCGAAGGCATACACAGATACTGTAGGGGTCGATGCCCACATCGACCCGGTAATGAATAGTGAAGAGTGAATAATTAATAGTGAAGAATACAAAATTTTTCTAATTTTGAAGGAGGAAACCCCAATGCGAAAGAAAAAAATAATTCTATTAACAGCATTAATATTAATAATTGTAGCAATAATAGCATTAATACTAAACACTAAAAAACAAATACCACAAACAATAATAGAACAAGCAAGAGAAACCTATACAACTGAAATAGGCGATCAAACCTTTGATATAACAAATGCTATATTAGAGCCAAACGAAATAATCCCAAACATATCTGCGGGAATGATACCAATAAAATGGAACGGCACAAATTGGGAGATAACTACCTTTGAAGATACAAATTGGTACAATTATGCAAATCGGACAACCTGCCTACATAATGCTAAACGATGGATACTATAAATCTGAATTAGCACAAGGAATAACAAACGACCAATTAATGGAAAACGTTGTAGGGAACGACGCCCTCGTCGTTCCAAATGTGCCAAACAATAATCCAACAATATATACATACATTCCTCGTTTTGCCTACAATAACCAAGGAGAAATTCTATACATAAAACAAGGATGCACTGTAGCCGGAACCTACACAATACCAGAAATATTCACATACAAAACAGAAACAAGAGACTTTAGTCTAGCCGGAATTTGGGTAGAATATACTCCTCTTGCCAATGCAAGTGCAGTAAATACAAAAATAAATAATATGCAAGGAGAAAACAACCAATATGGTTTCATTGCAAACACAATTGGAGTAAATGCAAACAGCGAAACCTCATACAAAACAATGATAGAAACATATAATCAATATATTGCAAACACCGTAGGGAACGACGCCCTCGTCGCTCCGCCAACAGAGGAATACCCAAATACCGTAGGGGCAAGCAATGCCCGCCCGCAAATAAACGACATTGCAAACCTAAACCGCACCATATTAAAAATAACAAACTCAAACCAAATAGAGCCAATAAAAGGTAACGCCTACTACGACCAAACAGAAGAAAAAATAAAAATAGAAGTAACCTATAGAACAAATTCAATAGTAAAAATATTAGATAAAATGGGAAACATTTTATCAGAAAATTCAACTGTAGCAGATACTGGCAATGAACTAATAGGAAACGGAATATATAGATATACTATAATAGATAATTTAGGAAATATGAAACAGATATCGACCAAGATAGAGGGATTAAAAAAATATATAATCCCAGATTTAGAAACCTTAAAGGAATTCAGAGACGAAGTAAACGCAGGAAACAGCTTTGAAGGAGTAACAGTAATACAAACGGCAGATATACAAATGAATTATGGAAAATATACAATAAATAAAGAAACTGGAGAAATAACATTTGCAGAAGATGCAGAACAATGGATATCTATTGGGAAAGATTATAATTTAAGATTTAAAGGCTCATATAATGGAGAGAATCACACAATAAAAGGAGTATATATAAATAATATGGATGTATATCAAGGTTTATTTGGGATTTGTGACAATGCAATAATAGAAAATATAGGAATTGAAGAAGGTTGTATAATTGGCAAAAATACTATTGGAGGAATTAGTGGATTTATTAATATGGGAACGATAAATAATTGTCATAATACAGGAAATATTAAAGGTGAAGAATCACATGTTGGAGGAATAGTAGGAAATAGTGGCGATACTGTCATAAATAAATGTTATAATAGTGGTAGGATAGAGGGAGAAAGTTATGTTGGTGGTATTGTAGGTGGTGGAAGCCTAATAGAACTGGGGAATTGTTATAATTTGGGAGATGTATATGGAATAAATCAGAGTATTGGAGGAATAGCGGGAGATATTTCAGCAAATAGTGGTAATAGAAAAATTTCTAATATATATAATATAGGAAATATAACAGGAGATGGTATTACTGGAGGCTGTTTTGGCAGAGCTACTAGATTTAATATAAGTAATACATATAATATAGGAGATGTAGTAGTAAATGGTACATATGCAAAAGGTATGGGTGGAATAGTAGGAGAAGGTAATGGTACTATAAATAATTGTTATAATTATGGGATACGATCCAGAAACCGGCGACGTCCTGCCGGTTGAAAAACGTGTCGGTGCCCTCGATCGAAAGCTTCGTGTGGTTTGTGAAAACACGGAGCGTGAAGAAGACTGGATCGAATGGGCACTGTATGC